>NZ_CM173819.1:0-7500 GCF_057812155.1 Bacillus sp. 2175
TTGGAAAATATCTCTGATTTATGGAATAGTGCCTTAAAAGAATTAGAAAAAAAGGTAAGCAAGCCTAGTTATGAGACATGGTTAAAATCAACAACGGCTCATAACTTGAAGAAAGACGTATTAACGATTACAGCTCCAAATGAATTTGCTCGTGACTGGCTAGAATCTCATTACTCCGAACTAATTTCAGAAACACTATACGATTTAACAGGGGCAAAATTAGCAATTCGCTTTATTATTCCTCAAAGTCAAGCTGAAGAGGATATTGATCTGCCTCCAGTTAAGCCGAATCCAGCACAAGATGATTCAGCTCATTTACCACAGAGCATGTTAAATCCAAAATATACATTTGATACATTTGTTATCGGCTCTGGTAACCGTTTTGCCCATGCAGCTTCATTAGCTGTAGCCGAGGCGCCAGCTAAAGCGTATAACCCACTCTTTATTTACGGGGGAGTTGGGCTTGGAAAGACGCATTTAATGCACGCAATTGGTCATTATGTAATTGAACATAATCCAAATGCAAAAGTTGTATATTTATCATCAGAAAAATTTACAAATGAATTTATTAACTCTATTCGTGATAATAAGGCTGTTGATTTTCGTAATAAATATCGCAACGTAGATGTTTTATTGATAGATGATATTCAATTTCTTGCTGGAAAAGAACAAACTCAAGAAGAGTTTTTCCATACATTTAATGCATTACACGAAGAAAGTAAACAAATTGTAATTTCTAGTGATCGACCACCAAAAGAAATTCCGACTTTAGAAGATCGTCTTCGTTCCCGCTTTGAATGGGGGCTTATTACAGATATTACGCCGCCAGATTTAGAGACACGAATTGCGATTTTACGCAAAAAAGCAAAAGCTGAAGGGCTTGATATACCAAATGAAGTTATGCTTTATATCGCAAATCAAATTGATTCAAATATTCGTGAATTAGAAGGTGCACTTATCCGAGTTGTAGCTTATTCATCTTTAATTAATAAAGATATTAATGCTGATTTAGCAGCTGAAGCACTTAAAGATATTATTCCAAATTCTAAGCCAAAAATTATCTCTATTTATGATATCCAAAAAGCTGTCGGGGATGTTTATCAAGTGAAATTAGAAGATTTTAAAGCGAAAAAACGTACCAAATCAGTTGCGTTTCCTCGCCAAATTGCAATGTATTTATCGCGCGAGCTTACAGATTCCTCTTTACCAAAAATAGGTGAAGAATTTGGTGGACGTGATCATACAACAGTTATCCATGCCCATGAAAAAATCTCTAAACTACTAAAAACCGATACGCAATTACAAAAGCAAGTTGAAGAAATTAATGGTATTTTAAAGTAGTAGCTGAATAGTGTGAATAACTTACCTTGTTTTACGCACAGTCTATCCACATGTAGATAGACTGTTTTTACATCCTTTATAGGGGTTATCCACATATCCACAAGCCCTATTACTATTACTACTATTTTTTTATCTTTATTAATTAAATAAAATCTTATACTTACCGGAGGTTTTTCTTTATGCGTTTTACAATACAAAAAGACTATCTTGTAAGAGGTGTACAAGATGTAATGAAGGCAGTTTCTTCTCGTACAACAATCCCCATCCTTACGGGAATTAAAGTTGTAGCTACTGAAGAAGGGGTTACATTAACAGGAAGCGATGCTGATATTTCTATTGAATCGTTTATTCCAGTCGAAGAAGATGGAAAAGAAATCGTAGAAATTGCTCAATCAGGAAGCATTGTTTTACAGGCAAAATATTTTAGTGAGATTGTAAAAAAACTACCTAAAGACACTGTCGAAATTTCTGTAGAAAATCATTTTATGACAAAAATAAAATCTGGAAAATCAGAGTTTAACTTAAATGGTTTAGATTCTGCAGAATATCCGTTATTGCCACAGATTGAAGAACATCATGTATTTAAGATACCAACAGATTTACTTAAGCATATGATCAGACAAACTGTATTTGCAGTTTCTACTTCTGAAACAAGACCGATCTTGACAGGTGTAAACTGGAAGGTATATAACAGCGAGTTAACTTGTATTGCAACAGATAGTCATAGACTGGCACTTCGAAAAGCAAAAATTGAAGGACATAACATTGCAGATGAATTCCAAGCTAATGTTGTTATTCCAGGTAAGAGCTTAAATGAATTAAGTAAAATTTTAGATGAGTCTGAAGAAATGGTAGATATCGTTATTACGGAGTATCAAGTATTATTCCGTACAAAACATTTATTATTCTTCTCAAGATTGTTAGAAGGAAATTATCCTGATACGACACGTTTAATTCCAGCAGAGAGTAAAACGGATATTTTTGTAAATACAAAAGAATTCCTACAAGCAATTGATCGTGCTTCACTATTAGCAAGAGATGGCCGCAATAACGTTGTTAAATTATCAACTTTAGAGCAAGAAATGCTAGAGATTTCTTCGAATTCACCAGAAATCGGAAAAGTTGTCGAAGAAGTACAATGCGAAAAAGTAGATGGAGAAGAGTTAAAAATATCTTTTAGTGCAAAATATATGATGGATGCATTAAAAGCTTTGGATAGTACAGAGATTAAAGTTAGCTTTACTGGGGCAATGAGACCGTTCTTAATTCGTACAGTAAATGATGATTCAATTATTCAATTAATTTTACCGGTTCGTACTTACTAGGTAAGGAATAAGGGTTGCTAGTTTAAAGATGCTAGTGGCCCTTATTTGATTTTTGGGTATTACTTTCCTAATGCTAGTTTATTTAGTACAATGAAAGAATGAACACTTTCAGAAAGTGAGCGATTTTATGAAACGTATTAAAATTTCAACAGAGTATATTACACTAGGACAATTTTTAAAGTTAGCTGATGTAATTGATACAGGTGGCGCTGTAAAATGGTTTTTACAAGAATATGAAGTGTACGTGAACAACGAACTTGAAAATAGAAGAGGTCGCAAACTATATGCGAATGATGTTATTGAAATTCCAGGAAGCGGAACTTTCCAAGTTCAGGCATAAAGGGGGAGCCCTTTGTTTATTTCAGAAATACAATTAAAAAACTATCGCAATTATGAAAAATTAGAGCTTTCCTTTGAAGATAAGGTAAATGTAATTATCGGCGAAAATGCACAAGGGAAAACAAATTTGATGGAAGCTATTTATGTTTTAGCGATGGCGAAATCTCATAGAACCTCTAATGATCGCGAACTTATCCGCTGGGATGAAGATTTTGGTCAAATAAAGGGGAAATTACAAAAAAGAAACAGTTCTTTGTCTTTGGAATTAAATATTTCGAAAAAAGGTAAAAAGGCAAAATTAAATCAACTTGAACAACAAAAGTTAAGTCAATATATTGGCGTGATGAACGTTGTCATGTTTGCCCCAGAAGATTTAAATCTTGTAAAAGGAAGCCCTCAAGTAAGAAGACGCTTTTTAGATATGGAATTAGGACAAATAGCTCCTGTATATTTGTATGAATTAAGTCAATATCAAAAGGTGCTCACGCAACGAAATCACTTGTTGAAAAAAATGCAAGGGAATAGTAAGAATGAGGAAACGATGTTGGATGTATTTACACTTCAACTAATTGAGCATGGTGCGAAAATACTGCAAAAACGTTTTGAATTTTTGCATTTGCTACAGGAATGGGCAGCTCCAATTCATCGAGGTATAAGCCGTGGATTAGAAGAGTTAGAAATTGTCTATAAACCAAGTGTAGATGTATCAGAATCAATGGATTTGTCGAAAATAAAAGAAGTATACTATGAAAGTTTTCAATCTGTGAAACAACGTGAAATTTTCCGTGGTACGACTTTAATTGGTCCTCATCGTGACGATTTACAATTCTTCGTTAATAGTAAAAATGTTCAAGTCTTTGGTTCGCAAGGACAACAACGAACGACCGCACTATCCCTAAAATTAGCTGAAATTGAATTGATTTATTCAGAGGTTAAAGAATATCCAATCCTTTTGTTGGATGATGTTTTATCAGAATTAGATGATTATCGTCAATCACATCTTTTAAATACAATTCAAGGAAAAGTGCAAACATTTGTTACAACGACGAGTGTCGACGGAATTGAACACGAAACATTAAAAGAAGCGAAAACAATTCATGTAACGAACGGCACTGTAGATTGTGAAATAGATAGGGAATAACCCCTGTTTAAATGGAAAAGTAGGTGATCTTTGTGTCAATGGAACAAAAGCAAATGCAAGAAAATGCATATGATGAAAGTCAGATACAGGTGCTTGAAGGACTAGAGGCAGTTCGGAAACGCCCTGGTATGTATATTGGATCTACAAGTGGAAAAGGGCTTCACCATCTTGTGTGGGAAATCGTAGATAATAGTATTGATGAAGCACTTGCAGGTTATTGTGATGAAATTAATGTTAGTATCGAAGAAGATAATAGTATTCGTGTAACGGATAATGGGCGTGGTATTCCGGTTGGTATACAAGAAAAAATGGGACGTCCAGCTGTAGAAGTTATTATGACTGTTCTCCATGCCGGTGGTAAATTTGGCGGTGGCGGTTATAAAGTTTCTGGTGGTTTACATGGTGTTGGGGCATCGGTTGTAAATGCTCTATCAACAGAATTAGAAGTATTTGTACATCGTGAAGGTAAAATCCATTACCAAAAATACGAAAGAGGTATTCCGGTTGCGGATTTAAAAGTCATTGGTGACACAGATCAAACAGGAACAATAACTCGATTTAAACCAGATCCGGAAATTTTCCAAGAAACAACAGTATACGATTTTGATACGCTAGCAACTCGTATGCGTGAATTAGCGTTTTTAAATCGTAATATTAAATTAACAATTGAAGATAAACGTGAACATAAGCAAAAGAAAGAATTCCATTACGAAGGTGGAATTAAATCATACGTTGAGCATTTAAATCGCTCAAAACAACCGATTCATGAAGAGCCTGTGTACGTAGAAGGTTCAAAAGATGGTATTCAGGTTGAGGTTTCTCTTCAATATAACGAGGGATACACAAATAATATTTACTCATTTACGAATAACATCCATACGTATGAAGGTGGTACACATGAGGTAGGTTTTAAAACAGCTTTAACTCGTGTAATCAACGACTATGGTCGTAAAAATAGCATTTTAAAAGATGCGGACAGTAATTTAACTGGTGAGGATGTTCGTGAAGGTTTAACAGCAATTGTATCAATCAAGCATCCAAATCCACAATTTGAAGGACAAACGAAGACAAAACTTGGGAATAGTGAAGCGAGAACAATTACAGAGTCTGTATTCTCAGAGGCGTTTGAAAAGTTCTTACTAGAAAATCCTAATGTAGCGCGAAAAATTGTAGAAAAAGGTACGATGGCTGCACGTGCACGTGTAGCTGCGAAAAAAGCGCGTGAATTGACACGTCGAAAGAGTGCGTTAGAAGTTTCAAGTTTACCTGGTAAATTAGCTGATTGCTCTTCGAAAGATCCAGCAATTAGTGAAATTTACATCGTAGAGGGTGACTCTGCGGGTGGATCTGCAAAACAAGGACGCGATCGTCATTTCCAAGCAATTTTACCGCTGAAGGGTAAAATTATTAATGTGGAAAAGGCACGCTTAGATAAGATTTTATCAAATGATGAAGTTCGTACAATTATTACGGCGATTGGTACAAATATTGGTGGAGACTTCGATATTGAAAAAGCACGCTATCATAAGGTTATTATTATGACCGATGCCGATGTTGATGGTGCACATATTCGTACCCTATTATTAACGTTCTTCTATCGTTATATGCGTCAAATAATTGAGTGTGGTTATATCTATATTGCACAGCCGCCGTTGTTTAAAATACAACAAGGTAAAAAAATTCAATATGCTTACAACGATAAGGAACTTGAAAAAATCTTAGCAGAATTACCGGCCCAACCTAAGCCAGGGATTCAGCGTTATAAAGGTCTAGGGGAAATGAATCCAACTCAGCTATGGGAGACGACAATGGATCCAGAAGTACGTTCATTACTTCAAGTTTCCCTTCAAGATGCAATTGAAGCAGACGAAACATTTGAAATTTTAATGGGAGATAAAGTAGAGCCACGTCGTAACTTTATCCAAGAGAATGCAAAATACGTGAAGAACCTTGATATTTAAATGAGTAATGACAGGAATCTAAGTATTCCTGTCTTCTACATATAAATCAATGTATGTGTAACGGAAATGTAAGAGGAGGTGCTCGTTGATGTCAGACAATCAACAACAAGCACGAATTCGAGAAATTAATATTAGTCATGAAATGCGTACCTCATTTTTAGATTACGCAATGAGTGTTATCGTATCTCGTGCATTACCAGATGTTCGTGATGGATTAAAACCTGTGCATCGTAGGGTTTTATATGCGATGAATGATTTAGGAATTACAGCTGATAAAGCGTATAAGAAATCAGCACGTATTGTCGGTGAAGTAATCGGTAAGTATCACCCTCATGGTGATTCAGCCGTTTATGAAACAATGGTACGTATGGCGCAAGATTTTAGTCAACGTTATATGCTTGTAGATGGGCATGGTAACTTCGGTTCTGTAGATGGAGATTCAGCAGCTGCAATGCGTTATACAGAGGCAAGAATGTCTAAGATTTCTATGGAATTAATACGTGATATTTCAAAAAATACAATTGATTATCAAGATAACTATGATGGTTCCGAAAGAGAACCGATAGTACTACCAGCGCGTTTCCCTAATTTATTAGTAAACGGTACAACAGGTATTGCTGTTGGTATGGCAACAAATATACCGCCGCATCAGCTTGGCGAAGTAATTGATGGTGTGCTGGCATTAAGTCATAATCCTGATATTACTATCGCGGAATTAATGGAATATATTCCCGGTCCAGACTTTCCGACGGCAGGTTTAATTTTAGGAAGAAGTGGAATTCGAAGAGCTTATGAAACAGGTCGCGGTTCCATTATGCTTCGTGCTAAGGTTGAAATTGAAGAGAAGTCAAACGGTAAACAATCTATTATCGTAACTGAACTACCTTATCAAGTTAATAAGGCACGATTAATTGAAAAAATCGCAGAATTAGTTCGCGATAAGAAAATTGAAGGTATTACAGATTTACGTGATGAATCAGATCGTAATGGTATGCGTATTGTCATGGAAGTACGTCGTGATGCTAATGCAAACGTACTATTAAACAATCTATATAAACATACAGCGCTTCAAACAAGTTTCGGTATTAATATGTTGTCTCTTGTAAATGGGGAGCCACAAGTACTAAATTTAAAACAAAATCTATATCATTATTTAGAGCATCAGAAGGTAGTAATTCGTAGACGTACTGCTTATGAATTAGAAAAAGCAGAAGCACGTGCTCATATTTTAGAAGGATTACGAATTGCTTTAGATCATCTTGATGAAGTTATTACGTTAATTCGTAGTTCAAAAACGGCAGATATTGCCAAGCAAGGCTTAATGGAACGTTTTGGTTTAAGTGAGAAACAAGCGCAAGCGATTTTAGATATGCGTCTGCAACGCTTAACTGGA
>NZ_CM173819.1:12500-27500 GCF_057812155.1 Bacillus sp. 2175
TAGGCGAGGAGAGAATCCTAAGGTGTGCGAGAGAACTCTGGTTAAGGAACTCGGCAAAATGACCCCGTAACTTCGGGAGAAGGGGTGCTTTCTTAACGGAAAGCCGCAGTGAATAGGCCCAAGCGACTGTTTAGCAAAAACACAGCTCTCTGCGAAGCCGTAAGGCGAAGTATAGGGGGTGACACCTGCCCGGTGCTGGAAGGTTAAGGAGAGGGGTTAGCGTAAGCGAAGCTCTGAACTGAAGCCCCAGTAAACGGCGGCCGTAACTATAACGGTCCTAAGGTAGCGAAATTCCTTGTCGGGTAAGTTCCGACCCGCACGAAAGGTGTAACGATTTGGGCACTGTCTCAACCAGAGACTCGGTGAAATTATAGTACCTGTGAAGATGCAGGTTACCCGCGACAGGACGGAAAGACCCCGTGGAGCTTTACTGTAGCCTGATATTGAATTTTGGTACAGTTTGTACAGGATAGGCGGGAGCCATTGAAACCGGAGCGCTAGCTTCGGTGGAGGCGCTGGTGGGATACCGCCCTGACTGTATTGAAATTCTAACCTACGGGTCTTATCGACCCGGGAGACAGTGTCAGGTGGGCAGTTTGACTGGGGCGGTCGCCTCCTAAAGTGTAACGGAGGCGCCCAAAGGTTCCCTCAGAATGGTTGGAAATCATTCGTAGAGTGCAAAGGCATAAGGGAGCTTGACTGCGAGACCTACAAGTCGAGCAGGGACGAAAGTCGGGCTTAGTGATCCGGTGGTTCCGCATGGAAGGGCCATCGCTCAACGGATAAAAGCTACCCCGGGGATAACAGGCTTATCTCCCCCAAGAGTCCACATCGACGGGGAGGTTTGGCACCTCGATGTCGGCTCATCGCATCCTGGGGCTGTAGTCGGTCCCAAGGGTTGGGCTGTTCGCCCATTAAAGCGGTACGCGAGCTGGGTTCAGAACGTCGTGAGACAGTTCGGTCCCTATCCGTCGTGGGCGTAGGAAATTTGAGAGGAGCTGTCCTTAGTACGAGAGGACCGGGATGGACGCACCGCTGGTGTACCAGTTGTTCTGCCAAGGGCATAGCTGGGTAGCTATGTGCGGAAGGGATAAGTGCTGAAAGCATCTAAGCATGAAGCCCCCCTCAAGATGAGATTTCCCATAGCGTAAGCTAGTAAGATCCCTGAAAGATGATCAGGTTGATAGGTTCGAGGTGGAAGCATGGTGACATGTGGAGCTGACGAATACTAATAGATCGAGGACTTAACCATATAATATGTAGCAAATGTTATCTAGTTTTGAAGGAATATGCCTTCATAGTTTGGTGATGATGGCAGAGAGGTCACACCCGTTCCCATACCGAACACGGAAGTTAAGCTCTCTAGCGCCGATGGTAGTTGGGACCTTGTCCCTGTGAGAGTAGGACGTCGCCAAGCAACTAAAAACACAAGTCATTTGACTTGTGTTTTTTTATTTCCCATGAAATAGATTTGGTTCCATTAATAAAAAATTTGAAATATAGTAAGGGATTTTTTGAGCAGAAATACTTAGAAATTGATAAATAAATGGATAATCTTCAGAACCATAACTGCCAAGTAAGTCATACCACCAATCTGTTTCATACCTAGAAATCATGCTTAAATTATAGAGCAATAAATAATGAATGAGGAGTTCAGGTAATATTGGCTTAGGATTTCTAGGATCAGTCGTAAGTGGCAAATAATAAGTATTAGTAAGATGTTCATAGTATAAAGGAGTACTGTACATAGGATTCCATGATTGAACGGGCGCCGTAAAAAGTAAATTCGATTCATTAGTCTTCTCAGGTACGTGCTGTATTGATAAATGCTTACAAGATGTTTCAATGTAACGAGAAAATCTCTCTTTAGTCATATGTAATCGATCTAGTAGGTTGACTGAAAAGGAGAGCTCATTTTTAATTGTTGAATCGATTTTATATAAAGTTGATCCTTTTTGACTATAACGAAATAAATTTTGTAATTCTGGAATATTTCCCATTAATTCTAACATGTTAAATTTTTCTGCTTCTAAGTGTTTCATGTGAAACAGTTGTTCTGCAACATGAGTAAATAATCCGTTTTTTTGTACCTTCACCTCATCTTCTAAAAATTGATACCCTTGTTTTTTTCGTTTGCGAGTTGTAACGCCATGAGCTAAAACAGTAGTGGATTCAGGATAGTTAGGGTCAATAGTTAGTAGGCATGCTTTAAAAAGTTGACTAATTCCATAAAATAACAACATTGGTTGAATGGAAAATGGAGCTGTCTTATATAATTCATAATAATTTTTCCCGTGTTCTAAGTAATAAATAAAGGGATAACAATTTTCAAAACTTTTTTTTTCGGCATCCTGAATAGAGGATTTTTCGTAACAACGGGCAAGATAACGTTGTACGTTTTGAGATGAAAAAAAGAAACTTAACTGCTGCCAAGTACAAGATGTTTGATGCATATATTACGCTCCTTTTATTGTCTAAAAATTCTAACATATATATACGTCCTTGACAGTATTTTAACCAATTGATAAGCTACTAATAATAATTTCTGGTATCATAGGGGGAACAATTATGTGGGAATCTAAATTTGTTAAAGAAGGTTTGACTTTTGATGATGTATTACTTGTACCAGCTAGGTCAGATATATTACCAAGAGAAGTAAGTGTTAAAACAGTTTTATCTGAAAGCTTACAGCTAAATATCCCGTTAATTAGTGCAGGAATGGATACAGTAACAGAAGCTGACATGGCTATTGCAATGGCTCGCCAGGGTGGTTTAGGAATTATTCATAAGAATATGTCTATTGAGCAACAAGCAGAGCAAGTTGATAAAGTAAAGCGCTCTGAAAGCGGCGTTATTTCAGATCCTTTCTTCTTAACTCCAGAACATCAAGTATATGATGCAGAACATCTTATGGGAAAATATCGTATCTCAGGTGTACCGGTTGTAAATAATTTAGATGAGCGAAAATTAGTTGGTATTATTACAAACCGTGATATGCGCTTCATCCAAGACTACTCAATCAAAATTTCTGACGTAATGACAAAAGAACAATTAATTACAGCTCCAGTTGGTACTACACTGGAAGAAGCTGAAAAGATCCTACAAAAGTATAAAATTGAAAAACTCCCTCTTGTTGATAATAACGGTGTATTACAAGGGCTTATTACAATAAAAGATATTGAAAAAGTAATTGAATTCCCAAACTCTGCTAAAGATAAGCAAGGACGCTTATTAGTTGGAGCAGCAGTTGGTGTAACAGCGGATGCTATGCTTCGCATCGATGCATTAGTAAAAGCTAGTGTAGATGCAATTGTACTTGATACAGCACATGGGCATTCTAAAGGTGTTATTGATAAGGTAAAAGAAGTTCGTGCTAAATATCCATCACTAAATATTATCGCTGGAAATGTTGCTACTGCTGAAGCAACGAAAGCACTAATTGAAGCTGGTGCAAACGTAGTTAAAGTTGGTATTGGACCAGGTTCTATTTGTACAACACGCGTTGTAGCCGGTGTTGGTGTACCACAATTAACTGCGGTTTATGATTGTGCAACAGAAGCTCGTAAACACGGCATTCCAGTTATTGCTGATGGCGGTATTAAGTACTCTGGTGATATGGTGAAAGCTTTAGCGGCAGGAGCACATGTTGTTATGCTAGGTAGCATGTTTGCAGGTGTTGCAGAAAGCCCTGGAGAAACTGAAATTTACCAAGGTCGTCAATTTAAAGTGTATCGTGGTATGGGTTCTGTCGGTGCGATGGAAAAAGGAAGTAAAGATCGTTACTTCCAAGAAGGCAATAAAAAACTTGTCCCAGAAGGTATTGAAGGACGAGTACCATATAAAGGACCTTTAGCAGATACAGTTCACCAATTAGTTGGTGGCTTACGTGCAGGTATGGGATATTGCGGAGCACAGGATTTAGAATTCTTACGCGAAAATGCACAATTCATTCGTATGTCAGGTGCTGGCTTACGTGAAAGTCATCCTCATCACGTACAAATTACAAAAGAGGCTCCAAACTACTCATTATAATGTCTTATATACAAATAGACAGAGATTTGATATCTCTGTCTATTTTTTTTTGATTATGTTAGAATAACGGTTATGTGAGTACATAGATATTGGGGGTAGCAAAAGTGAAAGGTATGTTTTGCAAAAGATTCATTGCTTTGGTAACAGTGCTTACACTAGCTTGTAGCATTTTTATGCCATATAGCAATGCATCAGCTGAAACAGGAGCCGCTTTAAACATTGAAGCAGGTGCGGCAATTTTAGTAGAAGCGAATTCTGGGAAAATTTTATATCAAAAGAATGCAGATGAATTATTATCCATTGCTAGTATGACAAAGATGATGAGTGAATATTTAGTTCACGAAGCAGTGGATAAAGGAAAACTTAAGTGGGACCAGAAAATTAAGGTTTCTGAATATGCATATAAGGTTTCACAAGATGCTTCATTATCAAATGTTGCATTAGAAAATGGTGGCTCTTATACAGTAAAAGAGTTATACGAGGCAATGGCAATCTTTTCTGCAAATGGTGCAACAATTGCATTAGCAGAAGCAATTGCAGGTAAAGAAGTAGACTTCGTAAAAATGATGAATGATAAATCGAAAGAACTAGGGTTGAAAAATTATAAATTTGTCAATTCTACAGGTTTAACGAATAAAGATTTAAAGGGAATGCATCCTGAAGGAACAACAGCGGATGAAGAAAATAAAATGTCTGCAAAGGATGTTGCAACTTTAGCACAACATTTAATTAAAGATTATCCAAAAGTGTTAGATACAGCAAAAATCCCTAAAAAAGAATTCCGTCCAGAAAAAGAGAAGTTTGCAATGTCGAACTGGAACTGGATGTTAAAGGGCTTAGTTAAAGAATATGATGGCGTAGACGGCCTAAAAACAGGCTCAACTCCAGAGGCAGGAGATTGCTTCACTGGTACGGTTGAAAGAAACGGAATGCGTTTTATTTCTGTAGTTATTAAAACAAGTTCTCATACAGCACGTTTTGATGAAACAAAGAAGCTATATGATTATGGATTTGCTAACTTTGAAGTAAAACAAATGTATAAAAAAGGTTCTTCAGTAAAAGGACAAGAAACAGTACGAGTAGAAAATGCGAAAGATAAAGATGTAGCAGTTCAAACGAAACAAGCTATTTCACTTCCAGTGCCAAAAGGAAGTAAAGATGTTTATAAAACGGAATTAAAAGAATCAAGCAAGGGACAAGAAGCACCTATTAAAAAGGGAGCTGCGCTTGGTCAAATGGTAATTACGCCAAAAGATACAAACGACCCTGGATTTTTAACTGGTAAGTCACTGCAAGTGGATCTTGTAACAACATCTGAAGTAGAAGAAGCAAACTGGTTTACTCGTGCTATGCGCGGAATTGGTTCATTCTTTAGTGGCATGTGGAATAGTGCTGTTGATACAGTAAAAGGTTGGTTTTAAAAGCTCCTCATGATAGGAGCTTTTTTTTATTCCTATTTTTCATACCGACTTTATGAAAAAGTAGTAGACAAGCATCTGATAGTTAGTGGTAGAATGTAAGAGTATTCTTAATTTTCGCCTTTAACGGGGGAAAGCAATTCACCTAGGGGGGTTTTTGTACATGACAAATGTAACAGGGACAGAACGTGTAAAACGTGGAATGGCAGAAATGCAAAAAGGCGGCGTTATTATGGACGTAGTTAACGCTGAACAAGCAAAAATTGCAGAAGAGGCAGGCGCAGTTGCCGTTATGGCATTAGAGCGTGTACCAGCAGATATTCGTGCAGCAGGTGGCGTTTCTCGTATGGCAGACCCAACAATTGTTGAAGAAGTTATGGGTGCGGTGTCAATTCCGGTTATGGCAAAATGCCGTATCGGTCACCTTGTAGAAGCACGTGTATTAGAATCATTAGGGGTAGACTATATCGATGAGAGTGAAGTATTAACTCCTGCTGATGAAGTATACCATTTAAATAAACGTGATTACACAGTTCCATTTGTATGTGGTTGCCGTGATATCGGAGAAGCTGCACGTCGTATTGCAGAAGGTGCATCTATGCTTCGTACAAAAGGTGAACCAGGAACAGGAAACATTGTAGAGGCAGTGCGTCATATGCGCCAAGTCAATGCAGAAATCCGTCAAGTTGCGAGTCTACGTGAAGATGAGTTAATGACATATGCAAAAAATACTGGCGCTCCTTACGAAGTATTACTTGAAATTAAACGTCTTGGTCGCTTACCAGTTGTAAACTTTGCGGCAGGTGGTGTAGCAACACCAGCAGATGCAGCATTAATGATGCAACTTGGTGCTGATGGGGTATTTGTTGGATCTGGTATCTTCAAATCAGAAAACCCAGAGAAATTTGCACGTGCAATCGTTGAAGCAACGACTCATTATGAAGATTACGAACTAATTGCAAGCCTTTCTAAAGGATTAGGTAATGCAATGAAGGGTGTCGAAATTTCAACGTTATTACCAGAACAACGCATGCAAGAGCGTGGATGGTAATTAAAGGAGAACTTTAAAATGGTGAAAATCGGTGTACTAGGTCTTCAAGGTGCAGTTCGTGAGCATGTAAAATCAGTTGAAGCAAGTGGTGCAGAAGCTGTTGTTGTAAAGCGTATAGAGCAACTTGAAGAGATTGATGGTCTTATTTTACCAGGCGGTGAAAGTACAACAATGCGCCGTCTTATTGATAAGTATGCTTTCATGGAACCACTTCGTACATTTGCAAAGTCTGGTAAACCAATGTTTGGTACATGTGCAGGGATGATTCTTCTTGCGAAAACACTTATTGGCTATGAAAAAGCACATATTGGTGCTATGGATATTACAGTTGAGCGCAATGCGTTCGGACGCCAAAAGGATAGTTTTGAAGCTGCGCTTTCAATTGAAGGCGTGGGTGAAGACTTCATTGGTGTATTTATCCGTGCGCCGTATGTTGTAGAAGTAGCTGATAATGTTGAAGTGCTTTCTAAGCATGGTGACCGAATGGTAGCGGTAAGACAAGATCAGTTTTTAGCTGCTTCATTCCATCCGGAATTAACAGATGATCATCGTGTGACAGCATACTTTGTTGAAATGGTAAAAGAAGCGAAAATGAAAAAAGTTGTATAAGTAACTTGCAACTTGTATAAGATTATAGTAAATTGATGGTAACAATTTTATAAAATAAGCGTGTTGATAGGAAATAGTAACAAATGTCGTTTCTTATAGAGAGTCGATGGTTGGTGGAAATCGATAGAAACAGTTTGTGAATCCATCCTGGAATGGAATGTGGAATATCTTTTGGATTAGTAAGCATTCCCGGTGAAGAGCCGTTATTTCTACTTGAGAGGAAAGCGGTAATGCTTTCAACTAGGGTGGCAACGCGGGTTAACTCCCGTCCCTTTATATAGGGACGGGAGTTTTTTGTGTTTTATAAAATAAAAGGAGGAGTATATAATGCTTGATATTAAATTTTTACGTACAAACTTTGAAGAAGTAAAAGCGAAATTACAGCATAGAGGCGAAGATTTAACTGATTTCGGCCGTTTTGAAGAACTTGATACGAGAAGAAGAGAACTACTTGTTCAGACAGAAGAATTAAAAAGTAAACGTAACGAAGTATCTCAACAAATTTCTGTATTAAAGCGCGAAAAGAAAGATGCAGAGGCTCTAATTTTAGAAATGCGTGAGGTTGGAGAAAAAGTAAAGGATCTTGATAACGAACTTCGTACAGTTGAAGAAGACTTAGAAAGATTAATGTTATCTATTCCAAATATCCCTCATGAATCTGCTCCAGTTGGTGAAACAGAGGATGATAATGTAGTAGCACGTACTTGGGGAGAAGTGAAAGAATTTACTTTTGAGCCAAAACCACATTGGGATCTTGCTACTGATTTAGGAATTTTAGATTTTGAACGCGCTGGGAAAGTAACAGGAAGCCGCTTCGTATTTTACAAAGGTGCTGGTGCAAGATTAGAGCGTGCTTTAATTAGCTTTATGCTTGATCTTCATACTGATGAGCATGGATATGAAGAAGTATTACCTCCATATATGGTAAACCGTGCAAGTATGACGGGAACAGGACAACTTCCAAAGTTTGAAGAAGATGCATTCCGTATTGAAAGTGAAGATTACTTCTTAATTCCAACAGCTGAAGTACCTGTAACGAATATGCATCGTGATGAGATTTTAAATAAAGAGCAATTGCCTATAAGATATGCTGCATTTAGCTCTTGCTTCCGTTCTGAAGCAGGTTCAGCTGGTCGTGATACACGTGGTTTAATTCGCCAGCATCAGTTCAATAAAGTAGAGCTTGTGAAGTTCGTAAAACCAGAAGATTCTTATGAAGAATTAGAAAAATTAACAAATGATGCAGAACGCGTGTTACAATTATTAGAGTTGCCATATCGCGTTATGAGCATGTGCACAGGCGATTTAGGATTTACAGCAGCGAAGAAATACGATATTGAAGTATGGATTCCAAGCTATGGCACATATCGTGAAATTTCTTCTTGTAGTAATTTTGAAGCTTTCCAAGCGAGACGTGCAAATATCCGTTTCCGCCGTGAGCCAAATGGAAAACCAGAACATGTTCATACATTAAATGGATCTGGTCTTGCGATCGGACGTACGGTTGCAGCTATTTTAGAGAACTACCAACAAGAAGATGGTACAATTATAATTCCAGAAGTTCTTCGCCCTTATATGGGAGGAAAAACAGTTATTAAGTAAATTTAAACATTCATCGGTATGAGTGATTGGTAATTATGAGCGTTGTCAGTACTGTAATGTAGGAAGGGAAAAGTAAAATTTTCCTTTCCTCATAATTTATTTTAGTAGGGTTGACTAACTGTTTTTCTTTTGATATTATATTTGATGTCAATATGGAGGTATACCCAAGTCTGGCTGAAGGGATCGGTCTTGAAAACCGACAGGCGGCGAGAGTCGCGCGGGGGTTCGAATCCCTCTACCTCCTCCAGATATAATTGACAACAGCGCATATAAGTGGAGATTGGAGAACTCGTTACCAACACGTAACGAGTTTTTATTTTAAAACCAATCATAAAGTATGGTGTAAGGTAATTTTGTCCTTATTACACACTCATATTCCGATGATTATCTTCATAGATATGAAAGGAGTCAACATGGATCTTATTATACAAACGTTTCCTTTAGATGGAAAAACTTTATATTATGTACAATGTCCTGTCTGTAAGAACAATAGAATTTTAAACAGTGGTGCAAACGTATCACGCATTATTAGTGATGATACATTCCGTAAACTTTGTGGTTGTACTTGTGATGTAAAACAAGCTACGAGTAAAGTAGAGGCGCCAAAACAAGTTAAAAAAGCAGCTGTAAAGAAAGCGGCGGCTCCAAAACGTACAGGTAAAGTATTAACGGCAGTAATTAACGGGAAAGAAATGACTGTTAAAGAGATTGCTGAAGCATACGATATTAGTACAAGTACGGTTCGTCAGCGCATTAACGCAGGAAAACCTGAGAGTGAAATTATTGCTCCAACAAAGAAGAAGTAATTTAATAGGAAAACCCGTGCATATGCACGGGTTTTTTATTTTACAAGTTTACGTGTTTGTTTTAAAAAATGGCCAATTTTTTTAATGATTGGTTCGATTGAATCACCATCTTTTAAAATATCGTACTCATTAATATTTAAGCGTAATACAGGGCATGAATTAAAGTTGTTAATCCAGTTTTCATAACGTCCATGCATTTCTTTCCAGTACTCAATTGGTGTTTGCTGTTCCATTGGGCGCCCGCGTTCTTGAATACGATCGACAATATCATCGAAAGAACCTTCTAAGTAAATTAATAAGTCTGGATGACGGAAGTAAGGAGTCATGACCATAGCGTCAAATAAACCTTTGTATGTTTCATAATCAGTTTCCGTCATTGTTCCTTTTTCATGATGCATCTTTGCGAAAATTCCAGTGTCTTCGTAAATGGAACGATCTTGAACAAAACTGCCACCATATTCAAAAATTCTTTTTTGTTCCTTAAATCGTTCTGCTAAAAAGTACACTTGTAGGTGGAAGCTCCAACGAGTGAAGTCCGCATAGAACTTGTCCAAATATGGATTGGAATCTACTTTTTCAAATGATGTGCGATAACCTAAAGCATTAGCTAATGCAGTTGTCATAGTTGATTTACCCACACCTACCGTTCCGGCGATAGTGATTACTGCGTCATTGGGTATATCATATTTTTGCCTTAAATTCATTATTATTTCGACTCCTTTAAGAGAGTATTTTGAAGGGCAGATAGGATGACGTTTAAATCATCAGGATTTTTTACAAAATCCATATCGTCTCCATTAAATTTCAATACTGGTATTTCCGGATGATCTTTTTTAAAAGCATCCATTGCTGTTTCATAATCTTTTGTGAGCTGTAGTAAGTAATTTGGATCCATGTTTTTTTCAAATTCTCTTCCGCGCATGGCGATTCGTTTTTGCAATGTTTCTAGGCTAGCTGTTAAATAAACAATGACATTTGGCACAGGCATATCTTGTGTAAGGATACGATAAATTTGCATGTATTTGTCATATTGGGAGTCTTTTAATGTGCGGGATGCAAAAATTAAATTTTTAAAGATATGGTAATCCGCTACTACTGGTTTCCTTTGATTCAAATACTTTATGTTAATGTCTTCTAATTGTTTGTATCTATTACAAAGAAAGAACATCTCTGTTTGAAAACTCCATTCGTCGATGTCTTCATAGAACTTTCCTAAAAAGGGATTTTCATCAACAATCTCTTTTAGTAAGTGGAGTTGCATGTGAGTTGAAATTTCCTTCGCAAGTGAAGTTTTTCCAACACCAATTGGTCCTTCAACCGTGATAAATGGTACTCCGGTCACGCTGTTTCCTCCTTTCAATCAGTGATTTACCGTGACTACTAAAAACACAAAACAGAATTATTGTAGCACAAGAGGGAAGCGAGCGGGTTAATTTGATATAAAAAGTTAGAAAATAGATATATGTATTAATTAAATTTTATTTTGGTTGATGATGTTATAGTTGCTTTCAATGTAGTTTCCATTATTTTTAAAGCATGTATATTATCTTGGTCGTTGTTAGAGGCGATACAATCCTCTGGTACATACAATGTATAATTTCTCATATGAGCATCATTAGCTGTAAATAGGATACATATATTTCCGGCAACCCCTGTTAATATTAGATTTTCTATTTTTAAATAACCTAGTAATGAATTTAAAGGTGTTTCATAAAAAGCGGAATAATGTGGTTTAATAAAAATGTAATCATCAGAACTTGGAGCAATCTTATGGATTATGTTTTCGCTATATTCATTTGTACAATGAGTAATAAGTTGGTCGATATCAGATCTCCACAGTTGATAATGGTCATTAACGTAAATTATAGGACAGCCGAAGGATTTCATTTTTTTCTTTAATTGTAAAATAGGGTTTGTTATAATTTCACATTTTTTAGCTAGAATGGGTCCGTGGGAAAATTGAAAGTCATTAATCATATCGATAATGAGCAAGGCGGTATTTTTCATATGTAATCCCCTCTCTTTTTTCTTTTAGGGTGGATTGAATTTGTAAAAGTTATCCCCTGTGTAGTAAATGGAAATAAGTGTACTTTATTTGTAATGAAAGGACTATGTTATGGAACAAGATCAAGATATTTATTTTATGCAATTAGCGATAGAAGAAGCTAAAAAGGCAGAGGAAATACAGGAAGTACCAATTGGAGCAGTTATAGTGTTAGATGGTGAGGTAATTAGTGTTGCCCATAATTTAAGGGAAACTGAGCAGAGATCAATAGCTCATGCTGAGTTGCTAGCGATAGATGAGGCGTGTAAAAAATTAGGGACATGGCGTTTAGAAGATGCAACACTGTATGTAACATTAGAACCTTGTCCAATGTGTGCAGGTGGAATTGTTTTATCACGAGTGAAGCGAGTTGTATATGGTGCAAGTGATCCGAAGGGCGGATGTGCAGGGACATTGATGAATCTTTTAACGGATGAACGCTTCAATCATCAATGTGAAGTAGTATCTGGTGTATTAGAGGAAGAATGCGGTACGTTGTTAACAAGCTTTTTTAGAGAGCTTCGTAAAAAAAGAAAAGCAATAAAAAAATTAGAGAAGAATACTGGGAACTAACGTATTTGCATTTTATAAAGAAACAAGTTATACTGATAATGCCTTTAATGAAGGCAACCGAATATTGGTTTTAACTTTGCCGTGCTAAGCGGGGAGGTAGCGGTGCCCTATACTCGCAATCCGCTCTAGCGAGGCCGAATCCCCTCTCGAGGTTATGTTGCTGTAAGGTCTGCCTTAAGTAAGTGGTGTTGACGTTTGGGTCCTGCGCAACGGGACCCCGTGAACCTTGTCAGGTCCGGAAGGAAGCAGCAATAAGCGGGTCTTCTCGTGTGCCGCAGGAGTGCCTGAACCGAGCTAACTGCTTGAGTAACGCTTATGGTACGTAATCGACGGAGGGTGCACGGCAGTTATATATGTATACAAAACTCACCTTAATACAAAGGTGAGTTTTTTGTATAGAAAATAACTTTTGGAATCTATAAACAGAATGGGTTATAATAAATGAGATAATAACCTTTGAGGGAGGCCGTATTTTCGTGTCATACCAAGCGTTATACCGAACATGGAGACCGCAAAAGTTCGAAGATGTAGTCGGTCAAAAGCACGTGACAAAAACGTTGCAAAATGCCCTTCTTCAAGAGAAAGTTTCACATGCTTATTTATTTTCTGGCCCGAGGGGAACAGGAAAAACGACAATTGCAAAAGTATTTGCAAAAGCAATTAACTGTGAACATGCTCCGGTAGCTGAACCTTGTAATGAATGTCCTTCTTGTTTAGGAATTACACAAGGATCCATTTCAGATGTATTAGAAATTGATGCGGCTTCAAATAACGGTGTAGATGAAATTCGAGATATTAGAGATAAAGTAAAATATGCTCCAAGTGCTGTAGAATATAAAGTATACATTATTGATGAAGTTCACATGCTTTCTATGGGTGCATTCAATGCGCTTTTAAAAACCTTAGAAGAGCCGCCAGGACATGTTATCTTTATTTTGGCGACAACAGAACCTCATAAGATCCCGCCTACAATTATTTCACGTTGTCAGCGTTTTGAATTCCGAAAAATATCAGTGAATGATATTGTTGAGAGATTATCAACGGTCGTGACAAATGAAGGTACGCAAGTGGAAGATGAGGCATTACAAATTGTTGCGCGTGCTGCTGAAGGTGGTATGCGTGACGCACTTAGTCTTATTGATCAGGCTATATCTTATAGTGATGAGACCGTTACGACAGAAGATGTATTGGCCGTAACAGGATCTGTTTCTCAGCAATACTTAGGCAATTTAGTAGAATGCATACGTGAAAATGATGTATCAAGAGCATTGCAAATCATAGATGAAATGATGAGTAAAGGGAAGGATCCAGTTCGTTTTATGGAGGATTTCATTTACTATTATCGTGATATGCTTTTATATCAAACTTCACCGCAACTAGAACATATGTTGGAACGAGTAATTGTAGATGATCAATTCCGTAAGTTGAGTGAAGAAATGCAACCGGAAGTGATCTATGAGATTATTCATACCCTTAGTAAGGGACAACAGGAAATGAAGTGGACAAATCATCCGCGTATTTTCTTAGAAGTTGTTATGGTGCAATTGTGTCAACAGTTTATGATGCAAGCAAATGGTACAGATCGTTTGCAAGCAATTATGAACAGGATGCAGCAACTGGAGAAAGAGTTAGAGCAAGTTAAAAAGAACGGTGTGCCAGCTGGTGTACAACAGGAAGTAAGAGAGACACGTGCAACACCAAAGCCGGTAAGAACAGGAAGTATGAAGATTCCTGTCGGACGTGTAAATGAAGTATTAAAACAAGCGAAGCGTCAAGATTTAGAACAATTAAAAGCTGTATGGGGTGAGTTGTTAGGAAGACTCAAATCATATAACAAAGTAGCGTTTGCTGTTTTACTAGAAAATAGCGAACCAGTGGCAGCTTCAGATGACACTTACGTTTTAGCATTTCAATATGAGATTCACTGTAAGATGGCGAGCGAAAATCGAGAAGCTATGGATACAGTAGAACAAGCTTTATTTGAATTGCTAAGTAAAAGGTTAAATATGATTGCCATTCCAAAAAGTGAATGGGGTAAAATCCGTGAAGACTTTTTACAACGTGAAGGTGGAGAGTCTGAAGAAAGCCCAGAGAAAAAGGAAGATCCTCTTATAGAAGAGGCAGTGAAATTAGTAGGGCAAGAACTCATTGAAATAAAAGAGTAATAATAATTAGGAGGAATTAATTATGATGCGTGGCGGAATGGGAAATATGAATAACATGATGAAACAAATGCAAAAGATGCAAAAGGACATGGCGAAAGCACAAGAAGAGCTTGGTGAAAAAACAGTTGAAGGTACAGCTGGCGGCGGAATGATTACAGTTATCGCAAATGGTCACAAGCAAATTCTTGAAGTGAAGATTAAAGAAGAAGTTGTAGATCCAGAAGATATCGAAATGCTACAAGACTTAGTATTAGCTGCAACAAATGATGCACTTAAAAAGGCTGATGAGCTTTCAAACTCTACAATGGGTAAATTTACAAAAGGCTTAAACTTACCAGGTGGAATGTTCTAGGAGGATATTGATACATGCATTATCCAGAACCAATATCAAAACTAATCGATAGTTTTATGAAGTTGCCAGGTATCGGACCGAAAACAGCGGTTCGATTGGCATTTTTCGTATTAGATATGAAAGAAGATGATGTGTTAGGTTTCGCGAAAGCACTTGTAAATGCGAAGCGAGATTTAGCGTACTGTTCTGTATGCGGACATATTACTGATCGTGATCCTTGTTATATTTGTAATGATTCACATCGAGATCAATCAGTTGTTTGTGTCGTACAAGAACCGAAAGATGTAATCGCGATGGAAAAAATGAAAGAGTATCAAGGTGTATATCATGTGTTACGTGGTGCGATTT
>NZ_CM173819.1:32500-80000 GCF_057812155.1 Bacillus sp. 2175
CCGTAACTATAACGGTCCTAAGGTAGCGAAATTCCTTGTCGGGTAAGTTCCGACCCGCACGAAAGGTGTAACGATTTGGGCACTGTCTCAACCAGAGACTCGGTGAAATTATAGTACCTGTGAAGATGCAGGTTACCCGCGACAGGACGGAAAGACCCCGTGGAGCTTTACTGTAGCCTGATATTGAATTTTGGTACAGTTTGTACAGGATAGGCGGGAGCCATTGAAACCGGAGCGCTAGCTTCGGTGGAGGCGCTGGTGGGATACCGCCCTGACTGTATTGAAATTCTAACCTACGGGTCTTATCGACCCGGGAGACAGTGTCAGGTGGGCAGTTTGACTGGGGCGGTCGCCTCCTAAAGTGTAACGGAGGCGCCCAAAGGTTCCCTCAGAATGGTTGGAAATCATTCGTAGAGTGCAAAGGCATAAGGGAGCTTGACTGCGAGACCTACAAGTCGAGCAGGGACGAAAGTCGGGCTTAGTGATCCGGTGGTTCCGCATGGAAGGGCCATCGCTCAACGGATAAAAGCTACCCCGGGGATAACAGGCTTATCTCCCCCAAGAGTCCACATCGACGGGGAGGTTTGGCACCTCGATGTCGGCTCATCGCATCCTGGGGCTGTAGTCGGTCCCAAGGGTTGGGCTGTTCGCCCATTAAAGCGGTACGCGAGCTGGGTTCAGAACGTCGTGAGACAGTTCGGTCCCTATCCGTCGTGGGCGTAGGAAATTTGAGAGGAGCTGTCCTTAGTACGAGAGGACCGGGATGGACGCACCGCTGGTGTACCAGTTGTTCTGCCAAGGGCATAGCTGGGTAGCTATGTGCGGAAGGGATAAGTGCTGAAAGCATCTAAGCATGAAGCCCCCCTCAAGATGAGATTTCCCATAGCGTAAGCTAGTAAGATCCCTGAAAGATGATCAGGTTGATAGGTTCGAGGTGGAAGCATGGTGACATGTGGAGCTGACGAATACTAATAGATCGAGGACTTAACCATATAATATGTAGCAAATGTTATCTAGTTTTGAAGGAATATGCCTTCATAGTTTGGTGATGATGGCAGAGAGGTCACACCCGTTCCCATACCGAACACGGAAGTTAAGCTCTCTAGCGCCGATGGTAGTTGGGACCTTGTCCCTGTGAGAGTAGGACGTCGCCAAGCAACTAAAAACACAAGTCATTTGATTTGTGTTTTTTTGTATTGTTAAAAAGAACGGGAAAGAAGTAAGGGTGATACAAACACGTTGCCCAAGAGTTAATCATATTATATAAGAGATGGGTGTATATTTTTCTGTAAATTGTTAAGGATTAGAAGTATAAAATAGGTTCACTAAAATAGGGAGGGAAGGCTATGAAATTACAAAGTGAAGTTTGTATTGTTTGTGAGACAAAAAGAAAAGAAGGTATATATGTTTATAATAATTTAATATGCTATGAATGTGAAAAGGATATGGTGAATACAGAGACAGATGATCCGAAATATATACATTATTTAAAGCAGCTTCGAAAATTAGAAGTATCATATTTTTAAATAGGCATATGCCTATTATTTTTTTTGTTCTGTATAATAGATAGAGAATGAATAATAAGGAAGAGATGTAGATGAATCAAAATCGTATGCCTTTATATGAGGCGTTAATAGAGTTTAAAGAAAGAGGGCCGTTATCCTTTCATGTTCCAGGTCATAAGAATGGTTTAAACTTCCCTCAGGAGGCAATAAGAGAGTTTAAAGATATTCTATCTATTGATGTAACTGAGTTAGCAGGACTAGATGATTTGCATAGTCCGTTTGAATGTATAGATGAGGCACAACAATTATTGGCTGAAGTTTATAATACAAAGAGGAGCTATTTTTTAATTAATGGTTCAACAGTCGGGAACTTAGCAATGATTTTGTCTTGTTGTGGGGAACATGATATTGTTCTTGTACAAAGAAATTGCCATAAATCAATTATTAATGCTTTAAAACTTGCGGGAGCAAATCCCATTTTTTTAGATCCATGGATTGATGAAGCTTATAACGTACCGGTGGGAGTTCGTAACGAAATTATTAAGAAAGCAATTGAAAAGTATCCAAATGCGAAAGCACTCATTTTAACGCATCCTAATTATTATGGTATGGGTATGGATCTAGAGGCAAGCATCGCTTTTGCACATGCACATAAAATCCCTGTTTTGGTAGATGAGGCACATGGGGCACATCTGTGCTTGGGAGAACCATTCCCAAAGTCAGCATTAACATATGGTGCAGATATTGTAGTTCATTCTGCACATAAAACATTACCCGCAATGACAATGGGTTCCTATTTACATATAAATAGTCACTTAGTAGACGAAGAGAAGGTTACTACTTATTTAAGTATGCTACAATCTAGTAGTCCATCGTATCCAATTATGGCTTCCTTGGATATAGCACGCTTTACAATGGCGCGTATAAAAGAAGAAGGTCACAGTGAAATTGTTGAGTTTTTACGAAGATTTAAGGAACAATTACGTTCTATTCCCCAAATCGCCATTTTAGAATATCCGTTGCAAGATGAGTTAAAGGTCACCGTACAAACTCGTTGTCAGTTATCAGGGTACGAATTACAGTCTGTATTTGAAAAGGTCGGTATATATACAGAGATGGCTGATCCGTACAATGTCCTATTTATTTTACCCTTACAAGTAAATGAGGGATATATGAAGGTTATAGAGATGATCCGAGTAGCATTGCAACATTATGAGGTGAAAGACAAGAGGGAATCTATTCGTTATACTTATAAAGGTGAATTCTCTCTTTTACCGTATACGTATAAACAACTAGACGGATATGAAACAAAGATAGTATCTATAGAAGAGGCTGTTGGAATGATAGCGGCGGAAATGGTGATTCCGTATCCACCTGGAATTCCATTGATTATGTATGGAGAGAGAATTACTTCAGAGCATAAAGAGCAAATTATGTATTTAGAGAGAGCAGGAGCTCGTTTTCAAGGTAATACGAAATATATGAAAGTGTATGATATAGAAAGTAGGTTTTAGGATGAAGGGATTATTTGTAACAATTGAGGGCCCAGAAGGTTCAGGTAAAACAACGTTAATTAAAAGCTTATTGCCATATTTTGAAAAAAAAGCACAAAAGGTAATGGCGACAAGGGAACCAGGCGGTATTGCAATTTCTGAGGACATTAGGACGATTTTACATAAACAAGAATATACGATGATGGAAGCACGTACAGAAGCGCTTCTTTATGCTGCTGCGCGCAGACAACATTTAGTAGAAAAAGTTATGCCAGCACTTAATGAGAACTACCTCGTGTTATGTGATCGTTTTATAGATAGCTCTTTAGCATACCAAGGCTATGCAAGAGGATTGGGTATGGATAAGGTATTTGAAATAAATCGTTTCGCAACAGAGGACTGTATGCCTAGTTTAACAATTTATCTAGACATTGAGCCTGAGGTTGGTTTGGCTCGGATTGAAAAAGATGCAGGACGTGAAGTAAATCGACTAGATATGGAAGATATCTCTTTCCATAAACGTGTGCGCGAAGGGTATTTACAAGTTGTAGAACGTTTCTCGGATCGTATTGTATTGGTAAATGCTGATCAGCCGATGGAAAAACTTATAGAAGAAGTTGTTCAGATTATAGAAGATAAATTGTTATAATAGAAGGAAAGAATGAAATAAGTGAGGTATGCATTATGACGAAGACGTGGGAGCAGCTTTCTGCTATACAACCCATCGGTGTAAAAATGTTGATGAATAGCATTGCAAAAGAGCGTATATCCCACGCTTACTTGTTAGAGGGAGGGAAAGGGACAGGAAAGTTTGCGACAGCAATTCAAATGGCAAAGAGTTTCCTCTGTTCTGAGCGGAATGGGGTAGAGCCCTGCCATGTATGTACAAACTGTAAGCGAATTGATTCAGGTAACCACCCTAACTTACATATTGTAAAACCAGACGGATTATCTATTAAAAAGCAGCAAATTCATGATTTACAAGAAGAGTTTTCAAAAACAGGATTAGAGGCAAATAAAAAATTATATATTATTGAGCACGCAGATCGTATGACAGCAAATGCGGCAAATACACTTTTGAAATTTTTAGAAGAACCAAGTAGTGATACAACTGCTATTTTACTTACTGAACAAAGTCATCAAATTTTAAATACGATTTTATCTCGTTGCCAAGTTGTTACGTTTAGACCGTTACCTACGGAATCTTTAATTAGAAGATTACAGGATGAAGGGATTACAGCATCTTTATCGACACTTGCTGCTCAACTTACAAATAGTTTTGATGAAGCTTTAGCTTTATGTAGTGATGAATGGTTTGCACAAGCACGAGCTTTAGTGATAAAATTATGTGAAGCGCTCGAAAAAGATAAAACCTCTATTTTTTTTGTACAAGAAAAATGGGGAAAACACTTTGGAGAGAAAGAACAATTACAGCAAGGTTTAGATATGTTACTCCTTATTTATAAGGATTTATTATATGTTCAACTTGGAGAAGAAGATCGTCTTGTTTTTCATGATCAGAAAGAGATGTTTGAATCGTTTTCCTATGCTCAGAAGCGCATTGTATCAGCTCTCTTTAATATATTAGAGGCAAAAAATAGAATCAACGCTAATGTAAATGCGCAGCTTGTGTTCGAACAGTTAGTGTTGCGGTTGCAGGAGGGATGACCGTTTTGTATGATGTAGTAGGTGTTCGCTTTAAGAAGGCCGGAAAGGTATATTACTTTGATCCAAACCAGTTCGATATCTCTGAAAATGAGTTTGTCATTGTAGAAACGGTAAGAGGTATTGAATACGGAAAAGTAGTTATTACCAAAAAACAAGTTGATGAAAACGACGTTGTATTACCGCTAAAAAAGGTTATTCGTATTGCAAATGAAAATGATCGTACCATTGTTGAAGAGAACAAACATGCTGCCAAAGAAGCATATCAAGTCTGTCAACAAAAGGTAGTAGAGCATAATCTTGATATGAAACTTGTAGATGTAGAGTATACATTCGATCGTAATAAGATTATTTTCTATTTTACTGCGGATGGTCGGATCGATTTCCGCGAACTAGTGAAGGACTTAGCCGCAATTTTTAGAACAAGAATTGAACTAAGACAAATTGGTGTTCGTGATGAAGCGAAGATGCTAGGTGGTATTGGTCCATGTGGTCGTATGCTTTGTTGTTCTACTTTTTTAGGGGATTTTGAACCTGTATCCATTAAAATGGCAAAGGATCAAAATTTATCATTAAATCCTGCAAAAATCTCTGGTTTATGTGGTCGCTTAATGTGTTGCTTAAAATATGAGAATGATGAATATGAGGCAGCAAAGGAACAACTTCCTGATTTAGATCAACGTATACAAACCCCGCATGGTACTGGCCGTGTTATCGGATTAAATATTTTAGAAAGATTAATTCAAGTGGAACTAGTAGACAAGGAACGGATAGTAGAATATACGTTAGATGAGTTAGTGAATAAAGGGGTCGTTTCGAGTCAAACCACAGATTAATGAGGTGGGTGCTTGTGGAGAAAAAAGATATTTTTGAATCGGTTTCTAGTATGGAAGAGCAAATTGGACATTTATATAAACAGTTGGGAGAGTTAAAACAGCATCTTGCAGAGTTGTTGGAAGAAAACCAGCATATAAAAATGGAAAATAACAATTTGCGACACCGTTTTGAAGAAGTGCAGAATAAAGAAAAACAAAAAACTCAAAAACGTAAAGAAGTGAAGCCGAAAACAGATATTGGTGAAGGCTATGACAATTTAGCGAGACTGTATCAAGAAGGTTTTCATATTTGCAATCTACATTATGGAAGTGTACGTAAAGAGGGAGATTGTTTATTCTGTCTGTCATTCTTAAATAAAAAGTGAAATTACCTTTCCAATTATAATTGGAAAGGTAATTTTTTATACATGAAATAGGGTAGGTTAAGGGTAAGAAAAGGAGCAGTATATGAATTTATATGAAGATGAACGTTTAGATTACTTATTAGCACAAGACATGAAGATTATACAAAGCCCATCAGTATTTAATTTTTCTTTAGATGCCGTTTTACTTGCAGATTTTGCATGGGTACCAATTCAAAAGGGGAATTTACTTGATTTGTGTACAGGTAACGCGGTTGTTCCCCTTCTATTAAGTACAAGAACAAAAGGAAATATTACTGGGGTGGAAATTCAAGAACGCTTATATGATATGGGAGTAAGAAGTGTTCAATACAATGGGTTGGAGGAAAGAATTCACCTCATACATGGAGATTTGAAAGATATGCCAGAGAAACTTGGGCGTCATCAATATGATGTTGTTACATGTAATCCACCATATTTTCAAACACCTCAAACTTCAGAGAAAAATATGAATGAACATTTAGCGATAGCTCGTCATGAAATTATGTGTACATTAGAAGATGTTGTATCTGTAAGTAGTCAGTTAGTAAAACAAGGTGGGAAAGTAGCGTTTGTACATCGTCCAGGGCGATTACTAGACATTGTCACATTAATGCGTAAATATAAAATTGAACCAAAGCGTGTGCAATTTGTTTATCCTAAGGTTGGAAAAGAAGCAAATACATTGTTAATTGAAGGAATTAAGGATGGAAATGCAGATTTGAAAATTTTACCGCCTCTCGTTGTATATGAGAGCAATAACGAATATACAAAGGAGCTACGTTCGATTTTATATGGAGAAGAATAAGCACTTTTTTTATGTGGTAGAGTGCTCTGATGGAAGTTATTATGCTGGATATACAAACCATATAGAAAAGAGAATTCAGACTCATAATAGCGGCAAAGGGGCTAAGTATACACGCGTCAGGCTTCCTGTTGTTTTAAAATATGTAGAGACCCACGATGATAAGCGTACAGCTATGCAAGCGGAGTATTACTTTAAGCAATTAACGAGAAAACAAAAAGAGGCATATATGCAAAAAGGAGAACGCTATGTGGCAACAAAAAAGCTTTCAACAAAATGAAAAGGGAGTTTTATATTTAGTACCAACTCCTATTGGAAATCTAGAAGATATGACATTTCGTGCAATCCGAATTTTAAAAGAAGTTGATTTAATTGCTGCTGAAGATACGAGACAAACGAAAAAACTTTGTAATTATTTTGAAATTGAAACACCTGTTACGAGTTATCATGAGCACAATAAAGAAGTAAGTGGGAAGAAACTATTAGAGAAATTAGAGGATGGAAAGAATGTAGCACTTGTTAGCGACGCTGGTATGCCGTGTATTTCTGATCCAGGTTACGATATTGTCGTTGAGGCAGTAGCTGAGCAATATCATGTAATTCCGCTTCCTGGAGCAAATGCAGCCCTTACAGCATTAATTGCATCCGGTCTTGAAACAAAGCAGTTTTATTTCTATGGTTTCTTGCAGAGAAACAAAAAGGAACGAAAGATGGAGTTAGAAAAGCTTCGTTATGTACAAACTACAATGATGTTTTATGAAGCGCCTCATCGTTTAGACGATACTTTAATTTCGATGCAGGAAGTGTTGGGAAATAGAGAGATTGTATTATGTCGAGAGTTAACTAAAAAATTTGAGGAATTTATTCGAGGGACAATCGAAGAAGCAATTGAGTGGACGAAGCAAAATGAAGTACGTGGTGAGTTTTGTATTTTAGTAGCTGGTTCAACAGAAGAACCTGTTCCAGAAGAACAATGGTGGGAATCTCTTTCGGTATATGATCATATTGAATATTATATAAATGAAAAAAGTATGAATTCAAAAGAAGCGATTAAAACAGTCGCTAAAGATCGAGATTTGTCGAAAAGAGATGTATATCAAATCTATCATGTCGATAAAAAATAAGCTTCTCATAATTGAGAAGCTTATTTTGCTGTTTCGATATAATCTTGAAGTTCGTTTAAGATTTGCTCAGCGCCTTCTTTGCTTAAGATGATTTTACCTTCAGCTAAAGAAAGGTTACCGTCAGATACTTCACCAGTTACTTGGCAAGTCATGTTTGGTTTATATTTCTTTAAGATGATTTTTTCGTCATCAACATAGATTTCAAGAGCGTCCTTTTCTGCAATACCTAAAGTACGGCGTAATTCGATTGGAATTACTACACGACCTAATTCATCAACTTTACGAACAATACCAGTAGATTTCATAATTTTTTTCCTCCTAAATAAATAGTTTATAAGTTTCGAGTCTATTTTTAGATTCGTCATTTTTCGACAAAATACCCTATGGACATATGATACCAATCATTTACATTTCCGTCAATTCTTAAATTCTATATTTTTTAAAAAGATTTATAGATTTCTTATTTCTTATATATAATAGATTGAGAGGAAATTCCACAATTATTTACATTATTTTCTGAAAAAATAATAAATTAAAAGTGGAGATTGTATATTTTTGTGAAATATGAGCAATAGATGATAAAGATATCGAGCATTAAGACCTAAATTTAAAATTAGGTTGGCGTAAAGAAGATAAGTTAGATTTGGGCTGCTCGTAAAAGCCCAATTAATGTGGGCTAATAATTAGTAGGGAGGAACAAAAACCCTACTGATTAAAGTTTCACTTTATATATGAGTTTTTGATATACTGTTTATAAATACATATGAGGTTATTCGGGAGGTCCAAAACAATGACAGAGGAAAATAAGTCCTTTTATATTACTACCCCAATTTATTATCCAAGTGGAAAATTACACATTGGACATGCTTATACGACAGTAGCAGGAGATGCGATGGCACGATATAAGCGTATGCAAGGTTATAATGTGCATTATTTAACAGGAACTGATGAGCATGGACAGAAGATCCAAAAGAAAGCAGAAGAGTTAAATATTACGCCACAGGCATATGTTGATAACATTGTTGCAGGAATTAAAGGGCTTTGGGAGAAGATGGATATTTCTTATGATGATTTTATTCGTACAACTGAAGATCGTCATAAAGATGTTGTCGAAAAAATCTTTAAGCAATTAGTAGATCAAGGTGACATTTATCTTGATGAATATGAAGGTTGGTATTCTGTACAAGATGAGACGTTCTATACAGAGCATCAATTAGTAGATCCAATTATGGAAGGCGACAAAGTAGTTGGAGGAAAAAGCCCAGATAGTGGTCATGATGTAGAACTTGTTCGTGAAGAATCTTATTTCTTTAGAATGGGTAAATATGTCGACAGACTATTAAAGTTCTATGAAGATAATCCACATTTCATTCAGCCGGAGTCTCGTAAAAATGAAATGATTAATAATTTTATTAAACCAGGATTAGAAGATTTAGCGGTTTCTCGTACTTCATTTGACTGGGGAGTTCGTGTTCCTGGTAACCCAAAACATGTTATTTACGTATGGGTTGACGCACTATCTAATTATATTACGGCGTTAGGTTATGGAACAGCAAATGAAGAGAAATATAAAAAATTCTGGCCTGCAGATGTGCATTTAGTTGGGAAAGAAATTGTTCGTTTCCATACAATTTATTGGCCGATAATTTTAATGGCATTAGATTTACCTCTTCCGAAGAAAGTCTTTGCTCATGGCTGGATTTTAATGAAGGATGGAAAGATGAGTAAGTCAAAAGGAAACGTAGTAGATCCAGTTACATTAATCGATCGTTACGGATTAGATGCATTACGTTATTACCTACTTCGTGAAGTTCCATTTGGATCTGATGGTGTATTCACACCAGAAGGATTTGTGGAGCGTATTAATTTCGACTTAGCAAATGACTTAGGTAATTTATTAAATCGTACAGTAGCTATGATTGATAAGTATTTTAACGGAGAAATCCCTGCATTTAAAGAAAATGTGACGGAATTTGATGAAACGTTAGTAGCGTTTGCACAAGATACTTTGAAAAAAGTAGAAGAAGCAATGGAGAATATGGAGTTCTCTGTAGCGTTAGGATCTATTTGGCAACTAGTTAGTCGTACGAATAAATATATTGATGAAACACAACCATGGGTATTAGCAAAAGATGAGAATGATCGTGAAAAGTTAGCTTCTGTAATGGCTCATTTAGCAGAAGTACTTCGTCAAACAGGTATTATGCTTATGCCATTCTTAACAGTAGCACCAAGCAAGATGTTTGCTCAGCTTGGCCTTACTGATGAAGCTCATAAATCTTGGGAAAGTCTATCTACAATTGGCTGCATTCCAGCTGGAACAAAAGTAGAAAAAGGAAACCCAATTTTCCCTCGTTTAGAAATGGAAGTGGAAGTAGAGTACATTAAAGAACAAATGAAAAGCTCTGCTCCTAAAGTAGAAGAGAAAAAAGAAGAAGAACCGAAGGCAGAAGAAATTACAATTGATGATTTCTTTAAAGTAGAATTACGCGTAGCTGAAGTACTATCTGCTGAACCTGTGAAAAAAGCAGACAAGTTGTTAAAAATTCAACTAGACTTAGGCACAGAAAAGCGTCAAGTTGTTTCTGGAATTGCAAAATTCTATTCGCCGGAAGACTTAAAAGGTAAAAAGGTTATTTGTGTAACAAACTTAAAACCTGTAAAATTACGCGGTGAATTATCGCAAGGTATGATTTTAGCGGGTGAAGAGAATGGCGTATTGTCATTAGCATCAATTGACCAAAATCTACCAAATGGTACAAAAATCAAGTAATTAAGACAAGAAAAGAGATGTTTCACGTGTAACATGTGTGAAGCGTCTTTTTTCTTTTTACACTCTCTATTTTTGCATTAAGATTGTAGTATTGTTATCGTTAAGTTATTAAAGAACTTATTTTTGTAGAATAAACTTGATTTCAATATAAAAGGAGTTATGTATTATGTTGTTTGATACACATTCACATTTGAATGCAGAGCAATTCGAAGAAGATTTGCAAGAGGTTATTGCCCGAATGAAAGAAGCGGGAGTTACTTATACAGTTGTTGTTGGTTTTGATGAAGTAACGATAAAAAAGGCGATGGAATTAGCTGAAGCCTATGATTTTATTTACGCTGCGGTTGGCTGGCATCCAGTTGATGCAATCGACATGACAGAAGAACATTTAGCTTGGTTAGAAGAACTTGCTTCTCATCCTAAAGTCGTTGCACTTGGAGAAATGGGCTTAGATTATCACTGGGATAAGTCTCCAAAAGAAATACAGAAAGAAGTATTTCGTAAACAAATTGCATTAGCGAAAAAAGTAAATTTGCCGATTATTATACATAACCGCGATGCAACTCAAGATATTGTCGATATTCTAGAAGAAGAGAATGCAGCTGAAGTAGGAGGCATTATGCATTGCTTTAGCGGTAGCGTAGAAGTAGCAGAGCGATGTGTTGATATGAACTTTTTAATTTCGTTAGGTGGACCAGTTACATTTAAAAACGCTAAGAAACCGAAAGAAGTTGCTACGGAGATTCCATTAGAGAAATTGTTAATAGAGACGGATTGTCCCTATTTAACGCCGCATCCATTTCGCGGGAAACGAAATGAACCGAGTTATGTAAAACTCGTAGCAGAAGAAATTGCGAATTTAAAAGGAATTTCTTATGAGGAAGTAGCAGAAATGACAACTAAAAATGCAAAAGTTTTATTTGGTGTTGAATAAAAAGAACGGGGGAAACCTGTTCTTTTTTATTTTGAGAAAAACTAGTAGAAGTAATCAAGAAAATAAATGTGAATGATGAAGTGTTACAATAAGGACAGAGAACAAAGATTTTTCTATTCTATTTTTTAAAATATAAGAATGGGGAAAATAATAATGGAAAAGTCGTCATTTTTTTGTTTTACTAAGTAGAGACGAAATGAGTGTGGAGGCAAGCATGAAAATAAAAGAGATTATCGTTGTAGAAGGTAAAGATGATACAGTTGCGATTAAGCGTGCTGTTGATGCGGATACAATTGAAACGAACGGTTCAGCAATCGGTGATCATGTTATTGAGCAAGTTAAATTAGCGCAGCAAAAAAGGGGCGTTATTATTTTCACAGATCCGGATTATCCTGGAGAGCGTATTCGAAAAATTATTTCTGACAAGGTTCCTGGCTGTAAGCATGCTTTTTTACCGAAGGAAGAAGCGCTTGCTAAAAGGAAAAAGGGTGTTGGGATTGAACATGCTTCTAATGAGTCGATTCGCCGTGCTCTAGAGAATATACATGAAGAAATGGAAGCTTACACAAGTGAAATTAGTTGGAGTGATTTAGTCGATGCAGGCTTAGTGGGCGGAGAAATGGCAAAGAGCCGCAGAGAAAGAATGGGTAAGTTATTAAAGATTGGTTATACAAATGCAAAACAGTTACATAAACGATTACAGATGTTTCAAGTTTCAAAGGAATCATTTGCAGAAGCTTATAAGCAAGTAATACAGGAGGAAAAAAAATGAAGGATATCGCAACGCCAAATCGTACAAAAGACATTGTTGAAAAGTATGGATTTTCATTCAAAAAAAGTTTAGGACAAAACTTTTTAATTGATACAAATGTATTAAATCGTATTGTCGATCATGCAGAAATTGGTTCAGAAAGTGGTGCAATTGAAATTGGACCAGGTATTGGTGCATTAACAGAGCAATTAGCGAAGCGTGCTAAAAAAGTAGTGGCTTTTGAAATTGATCAAAGACTATTACCAATTTTAGATGAGACGTTAGCGCCATATGGTAATGTTACAGTTATTAATAAAGACGTACTAAAAGCAGATGTACATGAAGTATTTAATGAGCAATTTGAAGAAGGGCAAGATGTAATGGTAGTAGCTAACTTACCGTACTATATTACAACGCCAATTTTATTTAAATTGCTTGAAGAAAAGTTACCAGTTCGTGGATTTGTTGTTATGATGCAAAAAGAAGTTGGAGATCGTTTAGCTGCTAAACCTGGAACAAAAGAGTATGGTTCTTTATCGATTGCCATTCAGTACTATACAGAGGTTGAAACAGTTATGACTGTACCGCGTACAGTGTTTGTACCACAGCCAAACGTTGATTCTGCAATTATCCGCCTTCTAAAGCGTCCTAAACCGGTTGTAGAGGTGACAGATGAAACGTTTTTCTTTGAAGTAGTACGAGCAAGTTTCGCACAGCGCCGTAAAACTTTAATGAATAATTTATCAAATAATTTAAATGGTTTCCCGAAAGATAAGGAGTTATTGGATCGAATTTTAACAGAAGTAGGAATTGATCCAAAGCGAAGAGGCGAAACGCTATCTATTGAAGAGTTTGCAACATTAAGTAATGCATTAGTTCTTCATAAATTATCATAAGAATATGAAAGGGACAGTTCAAGTTGAACTGTCCCTTTTGTCACCTTTCGCTCTCTAAATTCATACTTTAAAAACAGGTAAGATGGCCTAATGAGTTTGGAGGTAGGAGAATGGTTTTACATGTTGGAGAATTAGTGGAACGATATTCTCATAAGAGGGATATTCTTTTTCGTATTATAGAAATAAAAGGCGAGATAGCTATATTGTTTGGAGAGGAAATTAGACTGGTGGCGGATGCGCCACTTGAAGATTTAATTAGTATAGATCAAAGAGAACATAAAAAAAGGGTGAAGCGTGAGAAAGAAACAATGGAGCGCACGTATCGTTTGTTTCAACAAGATTATGTACTGATGAAACAAAGGCATGAACATACTTCAACTGGTGGATACACAAGTGAGGTAAATTATTTTCAAATGCCGGGACGTGTATTGCATATAGATGGAGACCCTTTATATTTGCGCAAGTGCTTAGATTTATATAATAAAATTGGCGTTCCTGTTCAAGGTATTCATTGTAAAGAAACGGTGATGCATGAAAAAGTAGTAGACTTAATAGATCACTTTCGCCCAGACATTCTCGTTATTACAGGGCATGATGCATATACAAAATCAAAAGGAGTGAAGGGAGATTTAGCGGCATATAGGCATTCAAGGCATTTTGTACAGGCTGTTCGTGAAGTGCGAAAAAAATATCCATCATTGGATCAACTTGTTATTTTTGCTGGGGCATGTCAATCACATTTTGAGGCACTAATTCGTGCAGGGGCCAATTTCGCTAGTTCACCATCTAGAATTAATATTCATGCACTAGATCCTGTATATGTAGTTGGTAAAATTAGTTTTACTTCATTTATGGAGAGAGTCAATGTATGGGATGTCGTACGTAATACAATTACTGGTGAAAAGGGACTAGGTGGAATTGAAACGAGAGGGATTTTACGAACGGGATTACCTTTTCAACATTACGAAGAGTAAGCAGGATACATATGTATCTTGCTTTTTGTATGGAAGGATTTAAATGAATTTGGATAAAAAGAGGTAAGAACGTAAAGACTACGTAATGATACTTTTACAATATAGTATTTCTTCTATCTATTCAAACGCAGGATGATATTAGCTGTGAATCGCGGTTAATAATTAGGATAGATATATCGTGCTTTAAGTGTTCAATCTAAATTACAGCGAGGTGTAGCGAAGTATATGTCAAAACGTTTAGATGAAATTAAAAGCGAATTAGATCACCATCTTGGACAGCGACTTATGTTAAAAGCAAATAGTGGAAGAAGAAAAACTGTGGAGCAATCAGGTGTACTAGCAGAAACATACCGTTCCGTTTTTGTTGTACAATTGGATCAACAAGAAGATGCGTTGCAACGTGTATCTTATAGTTATGCAGATGTTTTAACAGAGACAGTAGAGTTAACATTTTATGGAGACCCTCATAATGAGGTCATTTTATAATCCATATATCATTACATATATTCCCATAAATGAAAAGCTATATTATTTTGCATACTAACTATACCGTAGCAAAATAAGGAGGGACTCTGCATTGAGTAGACGAAGAGGTGTCATGTCAAACCAATTTAAAGAAGAGCTAGCAAAAGAGCTTGGCTTTTATGATGTTGTTCAGAAAGAAGGATGGGGCGGAATTCGTGCGAAAGATGCTGGTAACATGGTGAAACGTGCTATAGAAATTGCAGAACAGCAATTAATGAAACGAAACCAGTAGTTGTAAGATACTTTCTGTGCTACGGTAGCCGAGGAGACATTCCTCGGCTTTTTGTACTCTAAAAGGTGCCATCATTTTACATAAGTAGTTTCATTCTGAATGCTTTTCGTTATAATTAGGGAAGTGTCATCGTCTTACTATAAATTTATGGTAAAATAAACGATAAAAGATTGAGTACATAGAGTGGGTGAATAGATTGAAGCTACTAGTGAAAGCACCAGCAAAGATTAATCTGTCGTTAGATGTACTGGGAAAAAGACAAGACGGATATCATGAAGTGAAAATGATTATGACAACCATTGATTTAGCAGATCGTCTAGAACTAACGGAATTAGCAGAAGACCGTATTGAAATTTTATCCCATAATCGGTATGTCCCAGACGACCAACGAAATTTAGCTTATCAGGCAGCGAAATTATTAAAAGAGAAGTTTAATGTAAAAAAAGGTGTATCTATTACTATTGAAAAAACGATTCCAGTAGCAGCTGGATTAGCAGGTGGAAGTAGTGATGCAGCAGCGACATTACGTGGTCTTAATAAATTATGGAATTTAGAGCTTACAATTGATGAGTTAGCAGAGCTTGGTGCAGAAATTGGATCAGATGTATCGTTCTGTGTATACGGAGGCACAGCAATTGCCACTGGAAGAGGAGAGAAAATTGAGCATATAAAGACTCCGCCTTCTTGTTGGGTTATTTTAGCGAAACCACATATAGGTGTATCTACTGCTGATGTGTATGGAAATTTAAAGTTAAATCGAGTTACACATCCAAATGTAGATAAAATGGTTGATGTCATAAATTCTGGTGATTATAAAGGAATTTGTGATACTGTTGGTAACGTTTTAGAAGATGTAACATTTGGAATGCATCCTGAAGTTGCCCGTATTAAATCACAGATGAAGCGATTTGGAGCGGATGCTGTATTAATGAGTGGAAGTGGTCCAACTGTATTTGGACTTGTACACCATGATTCACGAATGCATCGCATTTATAACGGATTAAAAGGATTTTGTGAACAAGTCTATGCGGTACGTTTATTAGGAGAGCGAGAAACGCTTGAATAAAGACGTATAATACGTTATGATTTGTTTAGAATATTCGTGATTTGAGGTGAGAGTATGAAAATTAGAAGAAGTACAAGATTAGTCGATATGACTTATTACTTGCTACAAAACCCTCGTCAGCTAGTATCTCTCACTTTTTTTGCTGAAAGGTATCAATCGGCTAAGTCTTCCATTAGTGAAGATTTAGTTATTATTAAGCAAACGTTTGAACAACAAGGGGTCGGCACATTGCAAACGATACCAGGAGCAGCAGGAGGAGTGAAATATATACCGTATATAAGTGAAGAAGAGGCAGATCTAATTATTGATGAGCTTTGTGGCTTATTTGAAAACCCAGATCGTATTTTGCCTGGCGGTTACTTATACATGACAGATTTATTGAGTAATCCTCGCCATATTAATGGCGCAGGTCGTTTGTTTGCTTCTGTTTTTGCTAGGCAACCAATTGATGCAGTTATGACGGTGGCAACGAAGGGGATTCCACTTGCTTATGCAGTGGCAAATTACTTAGATGTACCAGTTGTAATTGCAAGGAAAGATAATAAGGTAACAGAAGGTCCGACTGTTAGTATTAACTATGTGTCGGGTTCTTCTAAACGAATTCAAACAATGACGTTAGCAAAACGCAGTCTTCCAGAAGGGTCGAATGTTTTAATTATTGATGACTTCATGAAAGCTGGCGGAACAATTCAAGGTATGATGAGTATGCTAGAAGAATTCAAGGCTAATGTTGTTGGTATTGGTGTATTAGTAGAATCCACAGATATTGAAGAACGACTAATTAATAATTTTGTATCATTAATTCGTCTATCGGAAGTTGATGTGAAAGAAAAAACGATTCAAGTGGAAAAAGGGAATTATTCTCTTGCACCATTTGATGAAGGGCTTGTAGAGGCGGAATAAAAGATAGAGCAGATAGCTCTATCTTTTTTATTTTATTTATAGATTATAAAATAGATGGACAAACTGCCTTTCGTACACTATTTTTAAAGAGTAAAATAAATAATAAAAGGGTGAAAAGTATGAAAGTTGTTCAAACAAGCAAGGCACCACAAGCAATTGGACCTTATTCACAGGGGATTATTGTAAATAACATGTTCTATAGCTCAGGACAAATTCCATTGATGGCAAATGGGGAGCTTGTAACAGGAGATGTAACAGTACAAACAGAACAAGTATTTCAAAATTTACAAGCGGTATTAGAGGAAGCAGGTGCTTCATTTGATACAGTCGTAAAAACAACAGTATTTTTAAAGGACATGGATGATTTTAATGCTGTGAATGAAGTGTATAGCTCTTATTTCTCTACTCATAAACCAGCTCGATCTTGTGTGCAAGTAGCAAAATTACCGAAAGATGTTTCCGTTGAAATTGAAGTAATCGCCCTAGTTAAGTAACCTTTTGTAAGCGATAACCTCCACTAATCTCTATATTCAACTACTTTAAAAATTTTTATCTTAAAAATTTTTAAAAAATTAAAGGGAAAATAGAAAATTTGTGGAATTTATACAAATATATCGCTTATTTAGAAAAGGGTGGTGAACACAAGATGGAAGTGACTGACGTAAGATTACGCCGCGTAAACACAGAAGGCCGCATGAGAGCAATTGCCTCTATTACTCTAGACCATGAATTTGTTGTTCATGATATTCGTGTAATTGATGGTAATAATGGATTATTTGTAGCAATGCCAAGTAAACGTACTCCAGATGGAGAGTTCCGTGACATTGCACATCCAATTAATTCTGGTACACGCTCTAAAATTCAAGATGCGGTTTTAACAGAGTATCATCGTTTAGGCGAGTTAGAAGAGGTTGAGTTTGAAGAAGCAGGTGCTTCGTAAAATTCGAATGAAAAGGGCTTTTGACAAAAAGCCTTATAATTTTGTAGCAAACTCCTGTAAGCATTTACAGGGGTTTGTTTTTTTTGCTTTATATTTGGAAACTGTATAATTTATTAACATAAAAAGAAGAAACTACTAATTTTTTCAAAATCATTTTAAATAGTATAGCTTATTTCTTAAAAAAGATACTAAAGAGTAAAACATCTTATAAGAATTATGGTAAAATTTAATAGTTAAAATGTGTTTCTTGAAATATATGATGATTTAGGATAATATCTTTAATGGATAAATAGGTTGCGATGGAGGGTCTATATGTCAAACAGATTTGCAGTGATTCTAGCTGCAGGTAAAGGCACACGTATGAAGTCTAAGCTATACAAAGTGCTGCATCCTGTATGTGGAAAACCTATGGTACAACACGTAGTCGATCAAGTATCTCAATTAGGATTGCAGAAACTTGTAACGGTTGTTGGACATGGTGCTGAAATGGTACAAGAACAGCTAGGGAACGTAAGTGAATTTGCATTACAAGCAGAACAACTTGGTACAGCACATGCTGTAGATCAAGCTGCAAGTGTACTTGCAAATGAAGAAGGAACAACTTTAGTTATTTGTGGTGATACGCCTCTAATAACTGCTGAAACAATGGAAGCATTACTTCAGCAACATAAAGAAGCAGGAGCAATGGCGACGGTGCTAACAGCATACATAGAAGAGCCTGCTGGATATGGCCGTATTGTTCGTAATGAGAATGGTCATGTTGAAAAGATTGTTGAGCATAAAGATGCAAATGAGAAAGAATTAGCTATTAAAGAAATCAATACAGGTACGTATTGTTTTGATAATAAGGCTTTATTTGCTTCACTTTCTAAAGTTTCAAATGATAACGTGCAAGGTGAATATTACCTTCCAGATGTTATTGAGATTTTAAAAAATGAAGGTCATATCGTATCAGCTTATCAAACAGAGCAGTTCGATGAAACGTTAGGTGTTAACGACAGAGTCGCTCTATCGCAAGCGGAAATTATTATGAAAAACCGTATCAACCGAAAGAACATGGTAAATGGTGTTACAATTATTGATCCAAGTAACACTTATATTTCTGCTGATGCAATTATCGGTAGCGATACAGTTCTTCATCCAGGAACAATTATTGAGGGGAACACTGTAATTGGTTCTGATTGTGAAATTGGACCGCATACAGTAATTCGCGATAGTGAAATTGGAGATCGTACGACAATTCGACAATCTACTGTACATGATAGTAAGCTTGGTACAGAAGTATCGGTTGGTCCATTTGCACATATTCGCCCAGGTTCAGTTATTGGAGACGAAGTACGCGTTGGAAACTTCGTGGAAATCAAAAAAACTGTCTTTGGTAATAGAAGTAAAGCTTCACACTTGAGTTATATCGGGGATGCACAAGTTGGAGAAGACGTGAATCTTGGTTGTGGTTCAATTACGGTGAACTATGACGGTAAGAATAAATTCAAAACTGTGATTGGTAATGGGGTATTTATTGGATGTAATTCAAACCTTGTTGCTCCAGTAACAGTTGAAGATGGTGCTTATGTGGCGGCAGGCTCTACAATTACAGAGAATGTTCCATCAAAAGCATTATCGGTAGCACGTGCACGTCAAGTTAACAAAGAAGACTATGTTGATCAATTGCTGAATAAGAAAAAATCATAATAATGTGGAGGGTTAATCTAGATGTCGACTCAATATCTAAATTCTAATTTGAAAGTATTCTCTTTAAACTCTAATAAGGAACTTGCTGAGCAGATTGCAAAGCATATTGGAGTAGGACTAGGAAAATGTTCTGTTGATCGTTTTAGTGATGGAGAAGTTCAAATTAACATTGAAGAAAGTATCCGTGGTTGCGATGTATTCATTATTCAATCTACAAGCTTCCCAGTAAACGAACATATCATGGAATTACTTATTATGATCGATGCATTAAAACGTGCATCTGCGAAAACAATTAATATTGTTATTCCTTACTATGGTTATGCGCGTCAAGACCGTAAAGCGCGTTCTCGTGAACCAATTACATCGAAACTTGTAGCAAACTTGCTTGAAACAGCAGGTGCAACTCGTGTAATCACTCTAGATTTACATGCTCCACAAATTCAAGGGTTCTTTGATATCCCAATCGACCACTTAATGGGTGTACCGATTCTTTCTGATTACTTTGAAACAAAAGGTCTTAAAGATATCGTAATCGTGTCTCCTGATCATGGTGGTGTAACTCGTGCGAGAAAAATGGCAGATCGTCTAAAAGCGCCAATCGCTATTATTGATAAGCGTCGTCCTCGCCCGAACGTTTCAGAGGTAATGAACATTATCGGTAATATTGAAGGCAAAACAGCGATTTTAATTGATGACATCATTGATACAGCTGGTACAATTACATTAGCAGCAAACGCTCTTGTTGAGAACGGTGCTTCTGAAGTATATGCTTGCTGTACACACCCAGTATTATCTGGTCCAGCAATTGAGCGTATTCAAAATTCAAACATTAAAGAGTTAGTTGTAACGAACTCTATCGTATTACCAGAAGAGAAGAAAATCGACAAAGTACATGAACTTTCAGTTGCTCCATTAATCGGAGAAGCAATCATTCGTGTATACGAAGAAGAATCTGTGAGTGTATTATTCAATTAATTGGATAGAATGAGACGTAACCAAAATTGGTTACGTCTTTTCGTATCGAAAAAAGAAAGTAGTGGTACAAGAATGAAATTGATAGTAGGACTTGGGAACCCAGGTAGAGAATATGAATTAACAAGGCATAATATTGGATTTATGGCCATTGATGAACTTGCGAAGCGTTGGAACATTTCTTTGAATGAACAAAAATTTAAAGGTGTATTTGGTGCAGGGTTTGTTAATGGAGAAAAGGTAATCTTATTAAAGCCGCTAACATACATGAATTTATCTGGGGAAAGTATTCGTCCACTTATGGATTATTATAAAATTGATGTTGAGGACTTCGTTGTTATGTACGACGATTTAGACATTCCTGTAGGTAAATTGCGTCTTCGCATGAAAGGTAGTGCTGGTGGACATAATGGTGTAAAGTCAACGATTTCGCACTTAGGAACACAAGAATTTCAACGTATCCGTATGGGAATTGATCGCCCGAAAAATGGAATGAAGGTAGTCGATTATGTATTAGGACGCTTTACATCTGAAGAGATTCCGGATGTTAACCATTCTATTGAAAAAGCAGCGGATGCATGTGAAGAGTGGCTAAATAAGCCTTTTCTTCAAATCATGAATACTTTCAATAGTTAAAAATGAGATTGGGAATATTTCTCTTTTGTTTTACCCATACTAGTAGTAATTGAATTTTTAGGAGGCTAGTATGGAAGGGTATTATTATTGCAGACACTGCGGAGGTAATGTAGGCTCCATTAACGCAGAAAAAGTATATAGCGACGTTTTATTTCAACTAACGGAGCAAGAAGTAGTAGAAATGATTCATTTTCATGAGAATGGAAATATATATATAAAAACGATTTGTGAATCGTGTCAAGAAACGCTCGCATCTTATCCTGAGTATTATGAGTATGAAAAATTTCTGCAATAAAATGTTGTCGCTTTGGCATGTCCAAAGCATTTTTCTGTTTTCCTTTTCCAAAATATTTGCATAAAATAGAATGACTTGCTCTTTATGTTGAGAGGAGTTTTAAAAATGATAGGTTTATTAGAGCAATTTTATAAAAATGAAGAGATACAATCGGTTATTAATGGGTTAGAAGATGGGTTAAAAGAACAACTTATATCAGGGATGGCAACGTCTTCTCGTTCATTATTAATGGCGGCTTTATATAAAAAAACAAAAAAATCACAATTAATCGTGACACATAACTTATACCAAGCACAAAAAGTACATGAAGATTTAGTGGCGTTACTTGGTGAAAAAGATGTGTGGTTATATCCAGTGAATGAACTGATAGCATCGGAAATTGGAGTTGCAAGTCCAGAATTGAAGGCGCAACGTATAGAAGTGTTAAATCGCTTGGCTGCGGGAGAGAATGGAATCATTGTAGCGCCAGTGGCAGGATTGCGTAGATTTTTACCAATAAAAGAATTGTGGAAGCAAAAGCAAGTTGAAATCAATCTAGGGCAAGAGATTGATTTAGATGCGCTCTTGCATACTTTACATCATATTGGCTATGAACGTAAGTCGATGGTAGAAGCTCCAGGGGAGTTCAGTTTGCGTGGGGGAATATTAGATATTTATCCTTTAACTGAAGAACTACCATTTCGTATTGAATTCTTTGATACAGAAGTCGATTCTATTCGATTATTTGATGTGGATGAACAGCGTTCTCAAGGTAAAAAAGAAAACGTTAGGTTTGGTCCGGCAACAGAGTTTTTATTTTCACAGGAAGAATTAAAATCAGGAATTCAGCATCTTGAAGAAGGCTTGACTAAGACGATGCAAAAACTTTCTGATGATAAACTAAAGACTAAAGTGCTTGAGACGGTAAGTCATGAAATTGAGATGTTGAAAAACGGGCAAAGTATAGAACAGATGTTTAAATACTTATCTATTTTCTATAAAGAACCTGCTAGTCTGATAGATTATTTACCAGAAGATGGTGTTGTAATTTTAGATGAGATTTCCCGTATTCAAGAAACAGCATCACATCTTGAAACAGAAGAGGCGGAATGGTATATATCACTTCTTGGTGAAGGAACAATTATTCAAGATTTATCTTTCTCTCACCCATTCGAGGGGTTTCTTCATCATAAAAAAAGAAGTTTTGTATATTTAACGTTATTCTTGCGTCATATCGCACACACACATCCGCAAAATATTGTTAATGTAACATGTAAAACAATGCAAGATTTCCATGGACAGATGAATTTGTTAAAAACAGAAATTGATAGATGGAATGAAGGGCATTTTACGACTGTTGTACTCGGAACAGATGATGAACGTGTGAAAAAATTACAACATATTTTAAGTGATTATGATATTGAGGCAGATATTGTAGAAGGTACAGATATTTTATTGCCTGGAAGGTTACAAATTGCTGTAGGTGATTTACATGCAGGATTTGAAATGCCGATGCAAAAGCTTGTTGTCATTACTGAAAAGGAGCTTTTTCATAAGAAAGTTAAAAAATCACAACGTAAACAAAAGCTATCGAATGCTGAACGTATTAAAAGTTATTCGGAATTAAAAGTTGGAGATTATGTAGTTCATGTAAATCATGGTATAGGTAAATTTTTAGGTATTGAGACATTAGAGATTAATGGTGTTCATAAAGATTATTTAAATATTAAATATCAAGGTAATGATAAGCTATACGTTCCAATTGAACAAATTGATCAAGTTCAAAAATATGTAGGATCTGAAGGTAAGGATCCGAAAGTTTACAAATTAGGTGGTAATGATTGGAAAAAGGTTAAAACGAAAGTTGAAAAATCTGTACAAGACATTGCGGATGACCTAATTAAACTATATGCTGAGCGCGAAGCTTCAAAAGGCTATGCATATACGCCAGATACGGCAGAACAACAAGAGTTCGAATCATCTTTCCCATACCAAGAGACAGAGGATCAGTTACGTTCTATTGACGAGATTAAAAAAGATATGGAACGCGGACGCCCGATGGATAGGCTCCTTTGTGGTGATGTAGGGTATGGGAAGACTGAAGTGGCTATTCGTGCGGCATTTAAAGCGATTATGGATGAAAAACAAGTTGCAATTTTAGTACCGACAACGATTCTTGCGCAGCAACACTATGAAACAATTCGAGAGCGTTTTCAAGATTATCCAATCAATATAGGCTTATTAAGTAGATTCCGTACGAGGAAACAACAAAATGAAACAATTAAGGGCTTAAAGGATGGAACAGTAGATATTGTAATCGGAACACATCGTATTTTATCTAAAGATGTTACTTATAAAGATTTAGGGCTTCTTATTATTGATGAAGAACAAAGATTTGGTGTGACACATAAAGAAAAAATTAAACAATTGAAGGCGAATGTTGACGTATTAACATTAACGGCAACTCCGATTCCGCGGACGCTTCATATGTCTATGCTTGGTGTGCGCGACTTATCTGTTATTGAGACACCACCAGAAAATCGTTTCCCAGTCCAAACGTATGTAGTCGAGTATAATCCAGCGTTAATGCGAGAGGCGATAGAGCGAGAGCTTGCAAGAGGTGGTCAAGTTTACTTCCTATATAACCGTGTAGAGGATATTGAAAGAAAAGCAGATGAAATTTCGATGTTAGTTCCAGATGCCCGCGTAACCTACGCACATGGGAAAATGAACGAAAGCGAATTAGAGTCTGTTATGCTATCATTTTTAGAAGGACAGCATGATGTTCTTGTAAGTACAACAATTATTGAGACGGGTGTAGATATTCCGAATGTAAATACGTTAATTGTATTTGATGCAGATCGTATGGGATTATCACAGTTGTATCAGCTTCGTGGGCGTGTTGGACGTTCTAATCGTGTTGCATATGCATACTTTGCATATAAACGTGACAAAGTGCTGTCAGAGGTTGCAGAGAAGCGTCTACAAGCAATTAAAGAGTTCACGGAACTTGGATCTGGTTTCAAAATTGCGATGAGAGATTTATCTATTCGTGGAGCAGGTAATTTGTTAGGGGCAGAACAGCATGGATTTATTGATTCTGTCGGATTTGATCTATATTCTCAAATGTTAAAAGATGCAATTGAACAGCGTAGAGGAACAGATGGGGCTGAAAATATAGTTAATGTTGAAATTGACTTAGAGGTAGATGCATACTTACCAGATGCTTATATTTCAGATAGTAAGCAAAAAATTATGATGTATAAACAATTTAGAGGTGTTTCTGCAATTGAGGATATTGAAGAATTGCAGGAAGAAATGATCGATAGATTTGGCGATTATCCACAAGAAGTTGGTTATTTATTACAAATTGCAAATATTAAAGTGTTGGCAATGAAAGAACAAATTGAATTAATTAAGCAGAATAAATTTGAAGTAACATTCCTGTTTTCTGAACAAGCAAGTCAAAATATTGATGGTGGAAAATTATTCATGCTCGGAAATAGTTTTGGACGTATGATTGGTTTAGGAATGGAAGGATCACAATTGAAAATTGTTATGAAAACAAATGGCTTAGAGACATCGAAGTGGTTAACGATTGCTGAAAATTTATTAAAAGGCTTACCAGATGTAAAAAAAGAAGTAATAAATGCCTAAAATAAGATAAAAAAATACAATTCGACGTGCATAGAAGAACTAATGTGTAAAATACTATATCTAACAGTTGGTGATTTTTACATGAACAGGTAAATTCACCACTTTGATCATCAGTAGAAAGTGAGGCAGCATTAGAATGAAAGCAACTGGAATCGTACGTCGAATTGATGATTTAGGCAGGGTCGTAATCCCGAAGGAAATTCGTAGAACTTTACGTATTCGAGAAGGAGACCCACTAGAAATATTTGTTGATCGCGATGGAGAGGTAATTTTAAAGAAGTATTCTCCAATTAGTGAGCTAGGTGATTTTGCAAAAGAATATGCTGATGCTTTATATGACAGCTTAGGACATAATGTGCTTGTGTGTGATCGAGATTCTATCATCGCAGTATCAGGCGTATCGAAAAAAGAATACTTAAATAAAAGTGTTGGCGATTTAATTGAAAAAACGATGGAAGAACGAAAGTCTGTTATTATGACGGATGAAAGTGATATTTCCATTATTGATGGTGTAACAGAAAAGGTTCATTCTTATACAGTTGGACCAATTGTTGCAAACGGAGATCCGATTGGAGCCGTCATTATTTTTTCAAAAGAAGCTATTATAAGCGAGATCGAGCATAAAGCGGTTAATACTGCTGCCAGTTTCTTAGCGAAACAAATGGAACAGTAAGGGTATATTGATTTTAGAAGTAGCAATCTTTCCTAATTATGATCTTTCTTTTTGAGAAATCAATTATTTGGAGATATATGTATATTGAATGAAGGTAGCACTTTGCTACCTTTTTTCGTTGAATATTTTTAACGTGTAGGAACTCATTATTACCCGTGTTGGGAAGGGAGTTTGTTCTTTTCTTTATGATATAATACGAGAGGTGAGAATAGAAAAAGGAGTTTTCTTGTATGGAAGCGAAGAAGTATCAAGCCTTTTGGCGTGGGGCTATTATATTAACGATTGCAAGTTTCGTTACAAAAGTATTAAGCGCTTTTTACCGTATTCCATATCAAAATATAGCGGGGGATATTGGGTTTTATATTTACCAACAAATTTACCCGTTTTATGGATTTTGTTTAATTTTAGCTACTTATGGATTTCCTGTTATCATTTCGAAAATGGTTGCAGAACGATTAGAGCGGGGAAAACAAAAAGAAGCAGAAGAAATTATTTGTGTATCTTTTTGGTTCTTATTAGGAATTGGTTTTATAGGCTTCTTTACATTGTTTTTTGGGGCCGAAACAATTGCGGTAGCTATGGGCGATATACACTTAGATAAGTTACTACGTGTTATTTCATTTTCATTCTTATTGATGCCATTTTTGTCTGTAGCAAGAGGGTATTTTCAAGGATTTAATAATATGATGCCAACGGCTGTTTCGCAAGTAATAGAACAAACAATTCGAGTTTCTATTATTGTATTTTTATCGCTATTCCTAATTGCTCACGGATTTGATTTATATACAGTTGGTGCAGGAGCTATGTTAGGCTCAATTGCGGGTGGTCTTATTGGGATTATTGTACTTATATTGTATATGCGTCAAGATTTTCGTTCTATATTCTTCAAAAGTGCAGCGAGAATTAAGGGTAAAAGGAAGATAGTTAAAATCCTTTTTTGGCAGGGGTTAGCGATTTGTGTTAGTAATTTAGTGCTTATTTTTATACAGATGGCTGATTCAGTGTCCTTTTACAGCTTACTTATTGGTGCGGGAGAACAGGCTGAAAATGCAAAGGTATTAAAGGGTGTTTATGATAGAAGTATTCCGCTAATGCAATTAGGTACTGTTGTGACGACTTCTTTCTCGTTGTCACTTATTCCGATTATTACAGCGGCGAAGGAAAGAGGAGATCTTTCCTTTATTCAAGAAAAGGTAAAGTTAGCAGTGAAAATAACATGTGTTATTGGACTTGCAGCAGCTATTGGACTAACTTGTATTATTCAACCTACGAATATTATGTTGTTTGAAAACAGTGATGGATCAGATGTTTTATCTATTTTATCGTTATCTATTTTATTTAGTTCATTGTCAATTACGACAGCTTCTATTTTACAAGGATTGGGGCAAACGTTTAAGCCAGCATTATTTGTTGTATTTGGAGGTTGCTTAAAGTTAGCGTTAAATTATATATTCATGCCTTATTTTGGTGTGAAAGGTGCAGCCTTTGCGACTTTATGTGCGTTAATTATAATCTCTGGACTAAATACTTTGTTGCTTACGAGAGCTGTATCAGGGTCACTTATCAATAAGCGAAATATGTTAGGGATAGTAATTAGTGGTATCTGTATGGGATTTGTATTAATGATGTTCACACGTGTGTTACAGATGTCTGGATTAGTAATTGATATGGAACATAGAGGAAGCGCGACACTTGAAGCGTTGTTAGGTGTAGCCATTGGCGGATTGACATATATGTTTTTTATTTTGAAATTACGTGTATTTACAAAAAAAGAATTAGGAACCGTTATGAAACAAGAGAAAAAAGAAGGTTCATTGAAGAAGAGTGGATAGAGGTGACTGGTTGTGAGTGGAATCATTACTATTTTAGGTTTAGGAGCTGGTGAATTAGATCAGCTAACGATGGGTGTATATCGAAAAATAAAAGAAGCAGACCATCTGTTTGTTAGAACGAAAGAACATCCAGTTATAGAAGAATTGGAGAAAGAAGGCGTACAATATACGTCTTTTGATGCTGTATATGAAGCACATGATACGTTTGAAATTGTATATGAAACAATTGCGAATAAATTGCTAGAACAAGCTGAAGGTACAGAAATTATCTATGCTGTTCCCGGGCATCCACTTGTAGCAGAAAGAACAGTTCAGCTACTGTTGGAAAAAGGAGAAGTTTCAAATGTTGAAGTGCGAATTGAGGGTGGACAAAGTTTCCTTGATCCTATGTTTGCAAGTCTAAAGATTGATCCGATTGAAGGATTCCAATTACTTGATGCTACATCATTTGAAAGAGGGCAATTAGAACTGCGTCAACATTTAATCTTTTGCCAAGTATATGATGCATTCGTTGCATCTGATGTGAAATTAACATTAATGGAGATGTTACCAGATGATTATGAAGTGTATATCGTAACAGCTGCAGGAACTTCATTTGAACAAGTAAAGAAGGTACCGTTGTACATGTTAGATCATGAAACGGAATTGAATAATTTAACGAGTGTGTACGTGCCGCCAGTTCAGGAGCGTGCGTCCTTGTATCAACAGTTTGATGTTCTTAGAGAAATTATTGCGGAACTTCGTGGTCCAAATGGTTGTCCGTGGGATAAAAAGCAAACACATCAATCATTAAAGAAATATTTAATTGAGGAAGCTTATGAAGTGTTGGAAGCAATCGATGAAGAGGATGATGATCACTTAGTAGAAGAATTAGGTGATATATTATTACAAGTTATGCTTCATGCTCAAATCGGAGAAGATGAAGGTTGGTTCTCTATAGATGATATCATTCGAACTCTATCTGAGAAAATGGTTCGTCGCCATCCGCATGTGTTTGGAAATACGGATGTAAACAGCGCTGATGAAGTGATTGCAAATTGGGAAGAAATTAAAAAACAAGAAAAAGGATTCGTGAAAGAATCTGTTTTAAATGGCGTTCCCAAAAGTTTGCCGCAGTTACTACGCGCCTATGAAATTCAGAAGAAAGCTGGTAAGGTTGGATTTGATTGGGTTGATGTGCAACCGATGATAGAGAAAGCTTTGGAAGAATGGCAAGAGTTCCAACAAGAGGTTACAAATATGGATGAGAAAAAGATGCTGGGTGAGTTTGGTGATTTACTATTTGCATTTGTTAATATAGCTCGTCATTACAAAATAGATCCAGAAGAGGCGTTACGTTCAACTAATGAGAAATTTACTGGTCGTTTTTTATACATGGAGGCAAAAGTAGCTGAAATGAATAAAGAGATGAAAGATTTATCATTAGAACAGTTAGATGTTTTATGGGAAGAAGCGAAACAGACAGAGCGTTAATAGGGGGATTTGATATGCGTCTAGATAAGTTTTTAAAAGTATCACGTTTAATTAAAAGAAGAACATTAGCGAAAGAAGTAGCTGATCAAGGAAGAATATCTATTAATGGTCAAGTGGCAAAAGCAAGTTCTGATGTGAAAGTAGCTGACGAATTAACAATTCGTTTTGGTCAAAAAATAGTGACTGTGAAAATAAATGAATTAAAAGAAACAACTAAAAAAGAAGATGCAGCAAATATGTATAGCTTAGTTCGTGAAGAAAAAGTAAAAGCGGAAGAAGGCTTGTTCTAAAATCATTTATCCCCTCATACATTACTATTAGCTAGTAAAAACCTATGGGGGGATTTACGTGAATAATGGTTACTCACCTACGTCTTCTAATCAACAAAATGTTTCTGTAGAGCATGACATTATTATGCGTGGCAGGCGTATAATTGATATTACCGGTGTGAAGCAGGTAGAGAGTTTTGATAGCGAAGAGTTTTTACTAGAGACCGTAATGGGTTTTTTAACAATTCGTGGTCAAAATTTACAAATGAAAAATTTAGATGTGGAAAAAGGTATTGTGTCGATTAAAGGGAAAGTTAATGAGATGCTGTATATTGATGAAAATCAAGGGGAAAAAACTAAAGGTTTCTTTAGTAAGTTGTTTAAATGAGCTTAACAATTCAGTTGTATACAATGCTTTCAATGATTGGAATGGGTGCTTGGATTGGAGCGTCTTTAGATACATATCAACGTTTTTTAAAGCGCCAAGAACGTAAACGTTGGCTTGTATTTATACATGATATATTATTTTGGATTGTCCAAGCATTATCCGTCTTTTATGTATTGCTTCTCGTAAATGAAGCTGAGCTACGTATATATGTGTTTTTGGCATTATTATGTGGTTTTGCGGCATATCAAAGCTTACTGAAGGCACTATACATGAAGCTGTTAAATTTTCTCATCTATATTTTTATGCAAACAACATATTTTTTTGTTCGAATTATACAGCTACTCATGATAAAACCTGTTATTATTATAGCGCAGCTATTTATTGCATTTATATTATTCTTATTTCGTATACTGCTTTCAATTGGACATGTGTTATGGAAAATGGTGATTTGGATATTACTTTTCATATGGAAAGTTTTTTTCTGGCCTGTTCGATTTATTGCTTCGCTCATATGGAAACTTCTCCCTAATCGTGTTAAACTTTTTATAGTGAAACATATAGGGTTCCTGCAATATATAGCAAAATTGAAGGGACATATCTTCCAACTATGGGAGCATATAAAAAAGAAGTTAGGGGGACCTCGGAAATGAGGGAACTGAGACAAAGAACAATCGAAAAACAGAGTCCAAATCCTGTTAAAGAGCATATAATACAAACGGATGAGAACAGGAAGCGACTTTATCGCCGTTTAGCGGTTTTTCTTGTCTTTACTTTTACAATTATTGCGAGTATTAGTGTAACGTTTTATCAACAAAACAGTTCCATTAAAGCAAAAGAAGCAAAAGTTAAGGACATGAAAAAAGAACTGGATTCATTAACGAATAAAGAAAAAAGTCTAAAAGACGAAGTTCAAAAGTTAAATGATGAAGAGTACGTATTAAAGATTGCTAGAAGGGATTATTTCTTCTCTGGTAAAGGGGAGATAATTTTTCCTGTTTCTAAGTAGAGTATGTCTTATTGACACTATATTTTAGGATTATATATAATAAAGTAAAATTTGACTTTTTAACCACTAAGGAGGAGCATTTTTTTTATGTCAATCGAGGTAGGCAGCAAGTTACAGGGTAAAGTAACAGGTATTACAAATTTTGGGGCTTTTGTGGAGCTGCCAGAGGGCTTAACGGGTCTTGTTCATATTAGTGAAGTTGCTGATAACTATGTAAAAGATATTAACGATCACTTAAAAGTGGGCGACCAAGTAGAAGTAAAAGTTATTAATGTTGAAAAAGATGGAAAGATTGGTTTATCTATCAAAAAAGCGAAAGAACGTGAAAAAACAGAAGGAGATCGTCCACGCGGTGAATACCAACGCGGTGGTGATCAACAACGTTCTGGACGTCCACAACGTAATAATCGCTCTTTCAACAGAGATAATCGCGGTGGCGGTAACGACCGAGCTCCGAAAGAAACATTTGAGCAAAAGATGGCACGCTTCTTAAAAGATAGCGAAGATCGTTTAACTTCTTTAAAGCGTAACACAGAGTCTAAACGTGGTGGCCGTGGCGCGCGTCGCGGATAATAAGGACGTTTAGTTTTTAACATATAGAGAGGTACCCAGAGTGATGGCTCAGGGTGCTTTTTTATATGTTAAAAATATTTTTAAAAAAGTTTTTGAGATGTGTTGACTTTAATTAGTATCTGATGTAAGATACTAATTGTCCGTTAAATAAGACGACATGGCGGTGTAGCTCAGCTGGCTAGAGCGTACGGTTCATACCCGTGAGGTCGGGGGTTCGATCCCCTCCGCCGCTATATTTAATTTAACGGCCCGTTGGTCAAGTGGTTAAGACACCGCCCTTTCACGGCGGTAACACGGGTTCGAATCCCGTACGGGTCATCTAAAAAGATCATGCAAATTTGCATGATCTTTTTTTGTTAAATAAATTAAGATATACAACACTTCTACAAAATCACCCTATATTTTCTGAATATTTAATTAAAATCTCAAAAATAACTTACATACCGTGTATATCTGTAGAGTTATTTCGAATAAAAAGTCGAACGATTATAAAAGTGAAAACTGTTGTTTTGACAAAAAAACCAACAATCATCTTTTATAATGACAGTAATTAAACTATGCAGGTGGTGTTAAAAATATGCCTAAAGCAGGAAGGAATACTATGAATACAAGTGCATTGGCAATGAATGAGAGTCAGCTTGGAGGAATAAAGTGGACGAGTAAGTTGCGAATGAAATTTGAGCAAGTTTTCTTTAGATGGGGATTTATTATTGTTGTTATTGGTTTTCTTTTGGGACGAGCATATATATTAACAAATATTTTACCGTTTGCACTGCCATTTTTTGCTGCTGTTTATGTTATGAAGCGGGATAAGATGCCGCTAGCATTTTTAGCTCTAATGGGAGGAGCTCTTTCGGTATCGATAGATAATTTGTTTTTTACCTTTGCATCTATCTTTACCTTCTTCATTTATAATATCTTCTTTAGTCGATTTACACGTAAAACTGTTGGACTTGTTCCATTTCAAGTATTTATCTCCGCATTAACCGCACACTTAGTTGTTGTATATTTTGCGCAACAAACTGTCACCATGTACGATTTACTCGTTAGTACCATTGAGGCTGGGCTTAGTTTCGTATTAACTATGATATTTTTACAAAGCGTCCCGCTTTTAGTGGAAAGGAAAGGAAAACAACAGGCATTAGAGACGGAAGAAATTGTTTGTTTGATTATATTACTAGCATCTGTTTTAACGGGTACAACAGATTGGTTTGTATATGATGCTTCTATTCAACATATTTTTACAAGGTATTTAGTGCTAGTATTTGCATTTATTGCAGGTGCTGCCACAGGATCCACAGTAGGGGTTGTAACAGGACTAATATTAAGTTTAGCAAATGTGTCTAGCTTGTCTCAGCTTAGCCTTCTTGCTTTCTCTGGATTGCTTGGTGGATTGTTAAAAGAAGGGAAGCGTTTAGGTGTTAGTTTAGGTTTATTAATTGGGACAAGCTTAATTACATTATATGTGGACAAACAGACAAATATTGTAACAACTTTAATTGAGTCAGGTGTAGCGATTGTTATCTTCTTATTAACACCGAAGCTTGTTTTGGATCGTATTGCTAAATTTATGCCAGGTACACAAGAGCATTCGCAAGACCAACAACAATATTTAAGAAGGATGCGTGATGTTACAGCAAATAAAATCAACCAATTTGCAAATGTATTTGCTGCTTTATCTAATAGCTTTTCTGTATATGGGTATGTAGAGGAAGAAGATAAAGAGACAGAAGCAGATTTGTTTTTGAGTACAATTACTGCGAAAACATGTCAAACATGCTTTAAAAAGGATCAATGCTGGGTAGTGAATTTTGATAAAACGTACGATTATATGAAACAAATAATGAATGAAACGGAAGAAGGAACCCTGCAACATAATCGTAAATTAGTTCGTGAGTGGGACAAGCATTGTGTGAGAGGGAAAAAAGTGACGGATTTAGTAGCGGGTGAATTAGATCACTTCTATGAGGGACAAAAATTACGAAAACAAATGAAGGAAAATCGTAGAATAGTAGCGGAGCAACTATTAGGTGTATCAAAGGTTATGGAGGATTTTGCTAAGGAGATACAACGAGAGCGTGAAAATCATCAAGTGCAGGAAGAACAGATTATGCAAGCATTCCGTGATTTTGGTGTCGAAGTAGAGCATGTTGATATTTATTGTTTAGATAGAGGAAGTATTGATATTGAAATGTTAATTCCAGTTGCATCTAATGAACATGGTGAATGTGAAAAGTTAGTTGCACCGATGCTTTCGGATATCCTTAAAGAAAATATTGTCGTTAAACATGAAGAAAAGTCTTCTTATCCAAATGGCCATAGTTTAATATCATTTGGTTCGGCGAAGACGTATTCTCTTGATACAGGATTGGCTACAGCTGCAAAAGGCGGTGGATTTGTTTCGGGTGACTCTTATGCGATGATGGATTTAAGTGTTGGTAAATATGCACTTGCAATTAGTGATGGTATGGGGAATGGGCAAAGGGCTCATATGGAAAGTAAGGAAACGGTGAAATTATTACAAAAAATACTCCAATCGGGCATTGATGAAGAAATAGCAATTAAGTCTATCAATTCAATTCTTTCTTTGAGAACGACAGAAGAGATGTTTACGACGTTAGATTTAGCTATGGTAGATTTGCGGGATGCGAGTGCAAGGTTTTTAAAGATTGGATCGACGCCGAGTTTTGTTAAACGCGCAAATAATATTTTGAAAATTGAAGCAAGTAATTTGCCGATGGGAATCATTGAAGATGTTGAAGTTGATGTGGTGGGTGAACAATTAAAAACGGGCGATATTCTTATTATGATGAGCGATGGGATTTTTGAAGGAGCACAGCATGTGGAGAATCATGAATTGTGGATGAAACGAAAAATTAAAGAATTGCAAACCGAAGACCCGCAAGAAATTGCTGATATCATTATGGAAGAAGTGATTCGCTCTTGTGATGGTTATATAAATGATGATATGACTATTGTAGTGGCAAAAGTGAAGAAAAATATGCCGAAGTGGGCTACGATTCCGATTGTAGGAATGCAGGCGCAGTAAAATGTAAGTGGAATGTTTATCTATAATTTGATTTTAAAAACCTAGGTGAATACCTAGGTTTTTTTGTGGAAAAAGGTAATGTTATTAATTTTGTGAATATACACGGAGGATGTAAGATAAAAATGTAATTTTTGTATATCTTTTTTTTGCACAATGTTTGTAAAAGTTGTACCATTGTAGACAAGGCAACTAACGTTGCTGTTCTTGTTTAATGAAAGGTGATTACGAAGTTGAAAGATACATTTGTTGAAAAAGTAGATGACTTTGTAAAGCAGCATGATGTATTAAAGAATGATTCAACAATTGTTGTGGGAGTTTCTGGTGGTCCTGACTCGTTAGCGCTTTTATATTATTTATTAGAAAAAAGAGCGGAAAAACAGTTGAAAATTGTAGTAGCTCATGTGGATCATATGTTTAGAGGTGATGAATCTCATGAGGATTTACGGTTTGTGCAGGGCCTTTGTGAAGAACTGGGAATTATTTGTGAAACGATAAGGATTAATGTATCACAATATCAACAGCAATACGGAATGAATGCACAGGTTGCTGCTAGAGAATGCAGATATGCATTTTTGGAAAGAATAATGAAGAAATATGATGCAAGATATGTTGCTCTTGGACATCATGGAGATGATCAAGTCGAGACAATTTTAATGCGTCTTGTAAGAGGGAGTACTCCGAAAGGATATGCAGGAATTGCAGTGAAGCGTCCTTTTCATAATGGGTATTTAATTAGGCCGTTACTTGGGGTAACGAAGGAAGAAATTGTTGATTACTGTAATAAGCTAAATTTAATGCCACGTATAGATCCGAGTAATAAAAAGGAAGTATATACAAGGAATCGATTACGTAAATATGTCCTTCCTCATTTGAAAGAAGAAAATCCACAAGTGCATGAGAAATTCCAAAAATTTAGCGTGCAGATGCAAGAGGATGAGGCTTATTTGCAGGAATTAGCTTTTGAGAAAATGAATAAAGTAATTACAAAAAAAAGTGATAAACAAATTAGCTTATCAATTCCTGCCTTTGAATCCATGTCTATGCCTTTACAAAGAAGAGGGATTCAACTAATATTAAACTATCTTTATGAATATAAGATTCCATCTTCTCTTTCTTCCATACATATTGACAAGGTGATTGAGTTTTTTAAGCGGACACAACCTTCAGGTTCACTTGATTTTCCAGGTGATTTGAAAATTGTTCGTACATACGAGGAGTGTAGCTTTAGATTTAAACAAGAAATTGTTTCTCCTTTTTTACAAGATTTATCAGTACCCGGGACCATTACGCTATTGAACGGGGATGAATTTGTAACAGAGGTGAGCGAAGATATACCAAGTAACATGAATGAAACAGTATTTGTTGCTAAGTATAATGATATATCATATCCACTTCGTATTCGTTCTAGGGAAAATGGAGATCGCATGTCAATACAAGGTATGAATGGCACGAAAAAGATAAAAGCTATTTTTATCGAAGCAAAAGTACCGAAAGAAAAAAGAGAAGAATGGCCGGTCGTTTGTGATGCAAGTGGGACCATTATTTGGGTACCCTTGTTGAAGCGATCTGCATTTGCAATTTCGAAAGAGATGGCAAAGAAGGATAAATATATGATTATTCACTACAAAAGCAAGGAGTCTTCCGGGAGGATAATGAAATGATGAATCAAGATATCGAAAAAGTATTAATTTCTGAAGAGCAAATACAAGAAAAGGTGCGCGAACTAGGTGCAATTGTTGCAGAGGATTATAAAAACACAGTACCTCTTGCAATTGGTGTATTAAAAGGCGCAATGCCATTCATGGCAGATTTATTAAAGAGAACAGATACATATCTTGAAATGGATTTTATGGCTGTATCTAGTTACGGTCACTCTACAGTTTCAACAGGCGAAGTGAAAATTTTAAAAGATCTTGATACTTCTGTAGAAGGTCGCGATATTTTAATCGTCGAAGATATTATTGATAGTGGTCTTACACTAAGCTACTTAGTAGACTTATTCAAATATCGTAAAGCGAAGTCTGTAAAAATTGTTACATTATTAGATAAGCCAACAGGCCGTAAGGTTGATCTGAAAGCGGATTATGTTGGATTTACTGTTCCACATGAATTTGTAGTAGGATATGGATTAGATTATAAAGAGCAGTACCGTAATCTTCCTTATGTAGGCGTATTAAAACCAAGCGTTTACTCAAATTAATTAAATATAGGCTTCACAATTGTATAGGAAAGTTTTTCTATGTTACGATTTACTATAGTGTTTATGCCGTGAGAGGAGGTTAGGAATGAATCGTATCTTCCGTAATACCATCTTTTATTTACTGATATTCTTAGTAGTAATTGGAATCGTGAGCTATTTTAATGGTTCGACACAAAAAACGACATCAGTTAGCTACGACAAATTCATTACTAAACTAGAAAGCGGTGAAGTGCGTAATGTGCAACTTCAACCGAAAAATGGTGTATTTGAGGTAAAAGGACAATTTAATAACTCTAGCCAAGGAGAACAATTTGTTACTTATGCACCAAATACTGAGGAATTACAAAAGAAAATTAATGATAAAGCGAAAGGTGCCGAAGTTAAGTATCAACCAGCAGAAGAAACAAGTGCCTGGGTAACATTCTTTACTTCAATCATTCCATTTGTCATCATCTTCATTTTATTCTTCTTCTTATTAAACCAAGCTCAAGGCGGCGGTAGCCGTGTTATGAACTTCGGGAAAAGTAAGGCGAAGTTATATAATGATGAAAAGAAAAAAGTTCGTTTCAGAGATGTTGCTGGTGCGGATGAAGAGAAACAAGAACTTGTTGAGGTAGTTGAATTCTTGAAAGACCCTCGTAAGTTCTCTGAAGTTGGTGCTCGTATTCCAAAGGGTGTCCTATTAGTTGGACCTCCAGGTACAGGTAAAACTTTATTAGCACGTGCTGTTGCAGGTGAGGCTGGCGTTCCATTCTTCTCTATCAGTGGTTCTGACTTCGTAGAGATGTTTGTCGGTGTCGGTGCATCACGTGTACGTGATTTATTTGAAAATGCAAAGAAAAATGCTCCTTGTATCATTTTCATTGATGAAATTGATGCAGTAGGGCGTCAACGTGGCGCAGGTCTTGGTGGTGGCCATGATGAGCGTGAGCAAACGTTGAACCAATTACTTGTTGAAATGGATGGATTCGGTGCAAACGAAGGTATTATTATCATCGCTGCGACAAACCGTCCTGATATTCTTGATCCAGCATTATTACGTCCAGGTCGTTTTGACCGTCAAATTACAGTAGATCGTCCAGATGTAAATGGCCGTGAAGCTGTACTGAAGGTGCATGCTCGTAATAAACCGCTTGATGAGAATATCAACTTAAGAGCAATTGCAACTCGTACGCCAGGATTCTCTGGTGCTGATCTTGAAAACTTATTAAACGAAGCTGCTTTAGTAGCTGCGCGTCAAGATAAGAAGATAATTGATATGAGTGATATTGATGAAGCAACGGATCGCGTTATTGCAGGTCCGGCTAAGAAAAGTCGTGTTATCTCTGAAAAAGAACGTAATATCGTTGCTTTCCATGAAGCGGGTCATACTGTAATTGGTGTTGTTCTTGATGAAGCTGATGTCGTTCATAAAGTAACAATTGTCCCTCGTGGTCAAGCTGGTGGATATGCAGTAATGCTTCCGAAAGAAGATCGTTACTTCATGACAAAGCCAGAGTTACTTGATAAAATCACTGGTTTACTTGGTGGTCGAGTAGCTGAGGAGATTGTATTTGGTGAAGTGAGTACAGGTGCTCACAACGACTTCCAACGTGCGACGGGCATTGCAAGACGTATGGTTACAGAATTCGGTATGAGTGATAAGCTTGGACCAATGCAATTTGGTAGTTCGCAAGGTGGTCAAGTGTTCTTAGGAAGAGACTTCCATTCAGAGCAAAACTACAGTGATGCAATTGCGCACGATATCGATGTAGAAATGCAAACGATTATGAAAGAATGTTATGCTCGTGCAAAAGACATTCTTACTGAAAATCGTGATAAGCTAGATCTTATTGCAAAAACGTTACTTGAAGTAGAAACGTTAGATGCTGAGCAAATCAATCATTTATGTGATTACGGCAGATTGCCAGAACGTCCAACATCTTCAGATGATGTGAAAGTAAACATCAACATGAAGAAAGACGATGAAGATAAAGAAGATAAGTAAGAAACGAAGGAGTGACTATCGTCACTCCTTTTTTGTTTGTTAAAACCTTTGTTAATTACTATTGAGAACTTAGTGGATAAAGTAATTTAAGTAAAACTAGTATTAAAAATTGAAATAGAGAGCAATCTTTTTGTAAAATGATGAGGATAGGAAAGCTGATTATATAAGTATGTGTGATATGATGTTTTTATAAGTTTTATACATACTGCACAAATATAGATTAAATAAGATAAGTGGTGAGAATATGATTTTTGTATTGGATGTAGGGAACACAAATGCTGTACTAGGTGTGTTTGAAGAGGGGGAACTTCGTCAGCATTGGCGCATGGAAACAGATCGTCATAAGACAGAAGATGAATATGGAATGCTTGTAAAGCAATTGCTTGAGCATGAAGGTCTTTCGTTTGAAGATGTGAAAGGTATTATTGTGTCTTCAGTCGTACCACCAATTATGTTTGCTTTAGAGCGCATGTGTGAAAAATATTTTAAAATTAAACCGCTTGTAGTAGGGCCTGGGATAAAAACAGGGCTAAATATTAAATATGAAAATCCGCGTGAAGTAGGCGCAGACCGAATTGTAAATGCAGTAGCAGGAATCCACTTATATGGAAGTCCGCTTATTATTGTTGATTTTGGTACGGCTACTACATATTGTTATATTAACGAAGAAAAGCATTATATGGGTGGAGTTATTACGCCAGGAATTATGATTTCAGCAGAGGCTTTATATAGCAGAGCAGCAAAACTTCCTCGTATCGAAATTACAAAACCAAGCAGTGTAGTTGGGAAAAATACAGTAAGTGCGATGCAATCGGGTATTCTTTATGGTTATGTTGGACAAGTGGAAGGTATTGTTAAGCGTATGAAAGAAGAAGCTAGACAAGAACCTAAAGTTATTGCAACAGGTGGATTAGCAAAATTAATTTCCGAAGAATCGAATGTAATTGATATTGTAGATCCATTTTTAACGTTAAAAGGTTTATACATGTTATATGAACGTAATGCAAATTTACAGCATGAGAAAGGTGAATAAATACGTATGAAAGATTATTTAGTAAAAGCGTTAGCGTTTGATGGAGAAGTGCGTGCGTATAGTGTACGTACAACAAATACAGTAAGTGAGGCGCAAAGACGTCATGATACATGGAGAACAGCTTCAGCGGCACTAGGGCGTTCTTTAACTGCGGGTACAATGATGGGCGCAATGTTAAAAGGTGAGCAAAAGTTAACGATTAAGGTAGAAGGTAACGGTCCGATTGGTCCTATCTTAGTAGATGCTCATGCAAATGGAGATGTACGTGGTTATGTAACGAATCCGCATGTTGATTTTGAAGGAACAGAACAAGGGAAGTTACGTGTATATCAAGCGGTAGGTACAGAGGGGTTTGTAACTGTAATTAAAGATATTGGAATGCGTGAGCCGTTTATTGGTCAATCTCCAATCGTTTCAGGAGAATTAGGAGAAGACTTTACGTATTATTTTGCAGTTTCTGAACAAACGCCTTCTTCTGTAGGTGTTGGTGTTCTTGTAAATGGAGATGATAGCATATTAGCGGCAGGTGGATTCATCCTTCAAATTATGCCGGGTGCGCAAGATGAAACGATTTCATTTATTGAAGACCGTTTACAAAAGATTCCACCTGTATCAACGTTGATTGAACAAGGACTTTCTCCGGAAGAGCTACTATATGCAGTTCTTGGAGAAGATAAAGTAAAAGTATTAGAAACAATGGATGTTCAATTTAATTGCACATGCTCACGCGAGCGTATTGAGAGTGTGTTAATTAGTTTAGGTAAAACAGAGTTAGAGCAAGTTCGTGAAGAAGAGGAAGAGACGGAAGTTCACTGTCATTTCTGTAATGAACGATACAAGTTCTCTAAAGAAGATATTACAAATTTAATCGAGAATTTGTAATAAGGGAATTAAGAGGAGCAATCCTCCAAATGAATTGACAAACAGGGAATTTTCTGACAAAATCTAAATATAGATAAAACCAATAAAAATACTCGGTGTTAGGAGTGACAGGAATGCGAGTGGCACAATCAGTTTCAGAATTAATCGGGAAAACGCCGATCGTTAAGTTGAACCGCATCGTAGAATCAGACAGCGCAGATATATACTTAAAATTAGAATTTATGAATCCGGGGAGTAGCGTTAAAGATCGTATCGCATTAGCTATGATTGAAGATGCTGAAAAAAATGGATTATTAAAAGAGGGCGATACAATCATTGAGCCGACAAGTGGTAACACAGGAATTGGTTTAGCGATGGTAGCGGCTGCTAAAGGATATAATGCAATCTTAGTAATGCCAGAAACAATGAGTATTGAGCGTCGTAATTTATTACGTGCTTACGGTGCGGAATTAGTATTGACTCCAGGGCCTGAAGGAATGGGTGGAGCAATTCGTAAAGCGACTGAATTAGCAAAAGAGCATGGCTACTTTATACCACAACAGTTCAAAAACCAATCGAATCCAGAAATTCACCGTTTAACAACAGGTCCAGAAATTATTGAACAAATGGGTGACCAATTAGATGCGTTTATTGCAGGTATTGGTACAGGTGGAACGATTACTGGTGCTGGTGAAGTACTGAAGGAAGCGTATAAAGATATTAAAATTTATGCAGTAGAACCTGCAGATTCACCAGTATTATCTGGTGGGAAACCAGGTCCACATAAAATCCAAGGAATTGGGGCGGGATTTGTTCCGGAGACGTTGGATGTAGAAGTATATGATGAAATTATTCAAGTGAAAACAGAGCAAGCATTTGAATATGCGAGAAGAGTGGCTAAAGAGGAAGGTATTTTAGTTGGTATCTCTTCAGGCGCAGTTATTTATGCAGCAACAGAAGTTGCGAAAAAGTTAGGTAAAGGGAAAAAGGTACTTGTTATTATCCCGAGTAACGGTGAACGTTATTTAAGTACACCACTTTATCAATTTGAATCATAATTAAACGCGATTGAAAAAGCATCCTTGAAAAAGGGTGCTTTTTCTTTTGGGATTGGAAATAGGAAAAGAGTGAATGACTAGAAAACTTCATGTAAAATAAGAGGTAGTATAATTAAATTATTTTCACTAGCCTTCGAGTATAATCAATCTCTATATAAATAACTTATGTAGTTTGAGCTGGTTAATCTAAGAGGGTGGGATAAAAGAAGACGGGGTGTTGATATGCAACGAAGAAAATCTTTAGCGCTTTCTATTCCATATCAGTTAGATTTCTTTAAGCAATATAAATTTCTTTCTCAGGGTAAATCGCAACATATTTTGTTAGAAAGTGGCCGTGGCGGTCGTTATAACATTGTAGGGCTGAACCCAGTAGCGGTAATCCGAGGGAAGGATGAAACGTTACATATAAGTGAAAGTGGTAAGGAAACAATAAAACGAGGGAATCCGTTAGATTTAATGCAAGAATATATGGAACAATGGAAGACGGACTATAACCCAGAGTATCCGCCTTTTCAAGGTGGTGCAATTGGCTATTTCAGTTATGACTGTATCCGTTATATTGAAAAGCTGCCTTCTCTTGCGGAAGATGATATTAATATACCTGACATCTTCTTTTTATTATTTGATGACGTATTTGTCTATGATCAAAAAGAACAAGTGTTATGGGTTATTACGCATTATGTAGATAAATATGAAGAGGCAAAAGAACGGCTAAATGAGTGGAAGAGTCTTTGGATGACAGAAGCGCCTGAAGTGACTGTGCCCTTTGAAAGTCCTGAAAAGAAAAGTGAAGCAGTTGCTTTTACTGAAGCCGGCTTTATGAAGGCAGTTGAATGTATTCAAGAATATATTGGGGCGGGTGATGTGTTCCAAGTAAACTTGTCGACGAGACAAGAAAGAACGTTACAGACACACCCACTAGAAATTTATACAAGTCTTCGTGAAATTAATCCATCTCCATATATGGGTTACCTGGAGCTTGGGGATTTTCAAATTGTTAGTGGATCGCCAGAGTTGTTAATTAAGAAACAAGGAACTGAAGTAAGTACAAGACCAATTGCTGGAACGAGATCTAGAGGCGCGGATGAGCAAGAGGATGAAGAATTAGCAAGAGAATTAATTGAGAACGAAAAAGAAAGAGCAGAGCATGTAATGCTTGTGGATTTAGAAAGAAATGATTTAGGACGTGTTTGTAAATATGGCACTGTAGAAGTAGATGAATTTATGGTAATTGAGAAATACTCACATGTTATGCATATTGTTTCTAATGTGCGTGGTGAGGTGGAAGAAGATAAAGATGCTTTTGATTTAGTGAAGGCTGTATTCCCTGGGGGAACAATTACTGGTGCCCCGAAAATACGTACGATGGAAATTATTGAGGAATTAGAACCTGTTCGAAGAGGGATTTATACAGGTTCAATCGGTTGGATTGGTTATTCTGGAGATACAGAATTGAATATTGTAATTAGAACACTTCTTGCTAAAGATGGAAAAGCTCATGTACAAGCAGGGGCGGGAATTGTAATTGATTCAAATCCAGAAAATGAATATAAAGAGTCGTTAAAAAAGGCGATTGCTTTATGGCGTGCAAAAGAACGTAGCGAAGAAACGGTTAGGTGAGAGAAATGATATTAATGATTGATAATTATGATTCTTTTACATTTAATTTAGTGCAGTTTCTTGGAGAACTTGGACAAGAGCTCGTTGTTAAACGTAACGATGAAGTGACCATTTCAGATATTGAGAATATGAAACCAGATTTTCTAATGATTTCTCCAGGTCCATGTAGTCCTAATGAAGCGGGGATTAGTATGGAAGTTATTAAATACTTTGCTGGAAAGATTCCGATTTTTGGAGTTTGTCTAGGGCATCAATCCATTGCACAAGTGTTTGGTGGAGAGGTTGTCCGTGCAGAACGATTAATGCATGGGAAAACGTCGCTTATGCATCATGATGGAAAGACGATTTTTTCGGATATTCCTAATCCGTTTACTGCGACGCGCTATCATTCCCTTATTGTTAAGAAAGAGACGTTACCCGATTGCTTAGAGGTAACATCTTGGACAGAGGAAGGAGAAATTATGGCACTTCGTCATAAGACATTGCCGATAGAGGGTGTGCAATTCCATCCGGAATCTATTATGACTTCTCATGGGAAAGAGTTGTTACAGAATTTCATTTGTAAATACAGTCCAAGTGCAACGTTATGTTAATTTACGTAAATGGTCAGTATGTAGAAGCAAGTGAAGCGAAAATTTCTCCTTATGATCATGGTTATTTATATGGTCTTGGAGTTTTTGAAACGTTTCGTATTTATAATGGTCACCCTTTCTTATTGGATGATCATTATGACCGTTTAATAGAAGCGCTGGATACATTGCAAATTAAATGGACAATGACAAAAAATGACGTGATGCTTATTTTGAAAGATTTACTCGCTAAGAATGAATTGAAGCATGCATATGTACGTTTTAATGTATCAGCGGGTATAGATGAAATAGGATTACAAACGGAAATGTATGAAGAGCCTTCGGTTATTGTTTTTATAAAACCTTTAACAGCTCCAGGAGATGTAGTGGAAAAAGAAGGTGTTATTCTAAAACAAGTGCGAAATACACCGGAAGGAACATTTCGTCTGAAGTCTCATCATTATTTAAATAATATTTTAGGGAAGCGTGAAATTGGAAATGTTGTGAGTAAGGAAGGTATTTTTCTTACTGAAGCAGGTTATGTTGCAGAGGGTATTGTTTCCAATCTATTTTTTGTGAAAGGTGATGTTTTATATACACCTTCGTTAGAGACAGGGATTTTAAATGGTATCACTCGTGCGTTTATTATAAAGAGTGCTGAAGAATTAAATATAGAAGTAAAGGAAGGTTTCTTTACAAAAGATGAGCTGCTTTCAGCGGATGAAGTCTTCGTAACAAACTCCATTCAAGAAATTGTTCCGCTTTATCGTATAGAAGCGCAGGATTTCCCGGGTAAAGTAGGAGTGGTTACAAAAAGTTTAATGTACCTTTATGGAATGCAAAGAGAGAAATTATGGAGCAAAAATGAATTACGAAGAGGAGATGTGTAGTTTGAAGTGGGATTATGATTTACGCTGCGGCGAATATACATTGAATTTAAATGAAAAGACATTAATTATGGGGATTTTAAATGTAACACCAGATTCGTTTTCTGATGGTGGGAGTTACAACGAGGTAGATGCTGCGGTACGTCACGCAAAAGAAATGCAAGGTGAAGGTACTCATATTATTGATATTGGTGGCGAATCTACTCGCCCGGGTTTTGCTAAAGTATCAGTAGAAGAAGAAATAAAGCGAGTTGTCCCGATGATTCAAGCAGTTTCAAAAGAAGTAAAATTGCCTATATCTATCGATACATATAAAGCTGAAGTTGCAAAGCAAGCAATTGAGGCTGGTGCTCATATTATTAATGATATTTGGGGAGCGAAGGCGGAGCCGAAAATTGCTGAAGTCGCAGCTCATTACGATGTACCCATCATTTTAATGCATAACCGCGATGACATGAATTATCGTAATTTAATGGCGGATATGATTGCTGATTTGTATGACAGTATTAAAATTGCTAAAAATGCTGGTGTGCGAGATGAGAATATTATTTTAGATCCAGGTATCGGTTTTGCTAAAACACCTGAGCAGAACTTAGAGGCGATGCGTAATTTAGAACAGTTAAATGTGCTAGGTTATCCGGTTCTCTTAGGTACTTCGAGAAAGTCCTTTATTGGGCACGTATTAGATTTGCCAGTAGAGGAACGCCTTGAGGGAACGGGAGCTACTGTTTGTCTTGGTATTGAAAAGGGCTGTGAGTTTGTTCGTGTCCATGATGTGAAAGAAATGGCGCGTATGGCTAAAATGATGGATGCGATGATTGGTAAGGGGGTAAGGTAATTGGATAAAATTTATATCCATGATATGGAGTTTTATGGTTATCATGGCGTGTTCCCAGAGGAGAATAAATTAGGTCAGAGATTTAAAGTTGACTTAACGGTGGAGTTGGATTTAAAGCGTGCAGGGGAAAGTGATGACTTAGAGCATTCGGTCAATTATGGAGAGCTTTTCGAATTATGTAGAAAAGTTGTTGAGGATAGAAAGTATAAGCTTGTGGAGAGTATCGCTGAAAATATTGCTGCAGATATATTAAAACAATATGAAAGTATTTCGCGCTGTACAATTAAGGTAATTAAGCCGGATCCACCGATACCGGGTCATTATCGTGCTGTAGCAGTAGAAATTACGAGAGAACGTCCATGAACAATATAGCTTACATTGCATTAGGATCAAATATTGGAGAGCGTTATACGTATCTAACCGAAGCGATTCAGTTTTTAAATAAAAATCCTTATATTCAGGTTGATGATATTTCATCTGTATATGAAACTGAGCCAGTTGGCTATACTGACCAAAGTTGCTTTTTAAATTTAGTTATAAAAATTTCTACCAATTTATCACCACAAGAATTATTGAAAGTAACACAAAAAGTAGAAAATGACCTAGGAAGAAAAAGGGAAATTAGGTGGGGGCCGAGGACTATCGACCTTGACATTTTACTTTATAATCAAGAGAATATTGAAGCAGAGAATCTTATTGTTCCGCATCCGCGGATGTTTGAAAGAGCTTTTGTTATCGTTCCGTTGTTAGAAATTAATCAAGACATAAAACAAAACATTTCATGTTCACAAGTAGAAGAAATGAAAAGGCGAGAGGGAGTAACGGTATGGAAGCAGAAAAATGGGGAAGGCGCATTCGTGCTTTTCGAAAGCTAAAAGGTTACACACAAGAAGGTTTTGCTAAAGCACTAGGGGTATCTGTATCTGTTTTAGGTGAGGTTGAGAGAGGGAATAGATCGCCTTCTCAAGATTTTGTAGTAGAAGTTGCTAAGGCATTAAATGTTTCGATAGAGGAATTAATGCCAAAGTGATTGTACAGGAAGGAGTAGATTGATTGTTAAAGATTGCAAATATCGAGATGAAAAATCCGGTTGTACTAGCACCGATGGCGGGAGTGTGTAACTCTGCATTCCGTTTAACAGTAAAAGAATTTGGTGCCGGATTAGTTTGTGCTGAAATGGTAAGTGATAAGGCAATATTACTTAATAATAAAAGAACATTAGATATGTTATATATCGACGAGAGAGAAAAGCCATTAAGTTTACAAATTTTTGGTGGAGAAAAAGAAACTCTTGTAGATGCTGCGAAATATGTAGATAAATATACGACAGCAGACATAATTGATATTAATATGGGTTGTCCAGTGCCGAAAATCGTTAAATGTGATGCTGGAGCAAGGTGGCTTTTAGACCCGAATAAAATATATGAAATGGTAGCAGCGGTTGTAGATGCTGTTGAAAAGCCGGTTACAGTTAAAATGCGTATCGGTTGGGATGAAGAACATATTTTCGCAATAGAAAATGCTAGGGCTGTTGAGCGTGCTGGTGGCCAAGCTGTGGCGGTTCACGGACGTACACGAGTGCAAATGTATGAAGGAAAAGCGGATTGGGATATTATTAAACAAGTAAAACAATCTGTAAATATCCCGGTTATCGGAAATGGTGATGTCGCAACGCCGCAAGATGCAAAGCGTATGCTTGATGAAATTGGTGTAGATGGTGTTATGATTGGTCGTGCTGCTCTTGGAGATCCGTGGATGATTTATCGTACGGTAAAGTATTTGGAGACAGGTGAATTAATGCCGGAACCAACAGTGCGCGAGAAAATTGATGTATGTATGTTGCATCTAGATCGTCTTATCGACTTAAAGAATGAAAGTGTCGCTGTAAGAGAGATGAGAAAACATGCAGCTTGGTATTTAAAAGGTGTTCGTGGTAATGCGAGTGTACGTAATGGTATTAATGCTTGTAACACACGGGAAGACCTTGCGAATGTGTTAGGTACATTTGTAGAAGAAGTGGAAGCGAAACAACAAACAATTTACGTTGGTTAATAATGGACATAGGAGATTGACATTCTTCTATACACTTCCTATAATTACGTGAAAGAAAGAAGAGCTGCCAGTTAGTTGCTGGCAGTTTTTCTAGTTGAG
>NZ_CM173819.1:85000-87500 GCF_057812155.1 Bacillus sp. 2175
TCCGCTCAGGGTTAGTCAGGACCTAAGCTGAGGCCGACAGGCGTAGGCGATGGACAACAGGTTGATATTCCTGTACCACCTCTTTATCGTTTGAGCAATGGAGGGACGCAGAAGGATAGAAGAAGCGTGCGATTGGTTGTGCACGTCCAAGCAGTTAGGCTGATAAGTAGGCAAATCCGCTTATCGCGTATGCTGAGCTGTGATGGGGAAGCTCCTTATGGAGCGAAGTCTTTGATTCCCCGCTGCCAAGAAAAGCTTCTAGCGAGATAAAAGGTGCCTGTACCGCAAACCGACACAGGTAGGCGAGGAGAGAATCCTAAGGTGTGCGAGAGAACTCTGGTTAAGGAACTCGGCAAAATGACCCCGTAACTTCGGGAGAAGGGGTGCTTTCTTAACGGAAAGCCGCAGTGAATAGGCCCAAGCGACTGTTTAGCAAAAACACAGCTCTCTGCGAAGCCGTAAGGCGAAGTATAGGGGGTGACACCTGCCCGGTGCTGGAAGGTTAAGGAGAGGGGTTAGCGTAAGCGAAGCTCTGAACTGAAGCCCCAGTAAACGGCGGCCGTAACTATAACGGTCCTAAGGTAGCGAAATTCCTTGTCGGGTAAGTTCCGACCCGCACGAAAGGTGTAACGATTTGGGCACTGTCTCAACCAGAGACTCGGTGAAATTATAGTACCTGTGAAGATGCAGGTTACCCGCGACAGGACGGAAAGACCCCGTGGAGCTTTACTGTAGCCTGATATTGAATTTTGGTACAGTTTGTACAGGATAGGCGGGAGCCATTGAAACCGGAGCGCTAGCTTCGGTGGAGGCGCTGGTGGGATACCGCCCTGACTGTATTGAAATTCTAACCTACGGGTCTTATCGACCCGGGAGACAGTGTCAGGTGGGCAGTTTGACTGGGGCGGTCGCCTCCTAAAGTGTAACGGAGGCGCCCAAAGGTTCCCTCAGAATGGTTGGAAATCATTCGTAGAGTGCAAAGGCATAAGGGAGCTTGACTGCGAGACCTACAAGTCGAGCAGGGACGAAAGTCGGGCTTAGTGATCCGGTGGTTCCGCATGGAAGGGCCATCGCTCAACGGATAAAAGCTACCCCGGGGATAACAGGCTTATCTCCCCCAAGAGTCCACATCGACGGGGAGGTTTGGCACCTCGATGTCGGCTCATCGCATCCTGGGGCTGTAGTCGGTCCCAAGGGTTGGGCTGTTCGCCCATTAAAGCGGTACGCGAGCTGGGTTCAGAACGTCGTGAGACAGTTCGGTCCCTATCCGTCGTGGGCGTAGGAAATTTGAGAGGAGCTGTCCTTAGTACGAGAGGACCGGGATGGACGCACCGCTGGTGTACCAGTTGTTCTGCCAAGGGCATAGCTGGGTAGCTATGTGCGGAAGGGATAAGTGCTGAAAGCATCTAAGCATGAAGCCCCCCTCAAGATGAGATTTCCCATAGCGTAAGCTAGTAAGATCCCTGAAAGATGATCAGGTTGATAGGTTCGAGGTGGAAGCATGGTGACATGTGGAGCTGACGAATACTAATAGATCGAGGACTTAACCATATAATATGTAGCAATGTTATCTAGTTTTGAAAGAATATAAAAAACTTGTTGACTTTAAAAGTTAAATGAGTTACAATGATTCTTGTCTTAAATGAATACAGTCTGGTAATGATGGCAGAGAGGCCACACCCGTTCCCATACCGAACACGGAAGTTAAGCTCTCTAGCGCCGATGGTAGTTGGGACCTTGTCCCTGTGAGAGTAGGACGTTGCCAGGCAATCCGGAGGATTAGCTCAGCTGGGAGAGCACCTGCCTTACAAGCAGGGGGTCGGCGGTTCGATCCCGTCATCCTCCACCATTTAGCCGACTTAGCTCAATTGGTAGAGCAACTGACTTGTAATCAGTAGGTTGGGGGTTCAAGTCCTCTAGTCGGCACCAGTTTTTATTGTAAGAGCCATTAGCTCAGTTGGTAGAGCATCTGACTTTTAATCAGAGGGTCGAAGGTTCGAGTCCTTCATGGCTCACCATTTTAATTAATATGCGGGTGTGGCGGAATTGGCAGACGCACTAGACTTAGGATCTAGCGCCTTTGGCGTGGGGGTTCGACTCCCTTCACCCGCACTTTTAATAAAATATCTCAAACATGTCTTGCGGAAGTAGTTCAGTGGTAGAATACAACCTTGCCAAGGTTGGGGTCGCGGGTTCGAATCCCGTCTTCCGCTCCAATTTTCAATATGACATGCCGGGGTGGCGGAACAGGCAGACGCACAGGACTTAAAATCCTGCGGTGGGTGACCACCGTGCGGGTTCGACCCCCGCCCTCGGCACCATATGCGCCCGTAGCTCAATTGGATAGAGCGTTTGACTACGGATCAAGAGGTTAGGGGTTCGACTCCTCTCGGGCGCGTTTTCTTTCGGGAAGTGGCTCAGCTTGGTAGAGCACCTGGTTTGGGACCAGGGGGTCGCAGGTTCAAATCCTGTCTTCCCGATACTTGTTTGGGGCCTTAGC
>NZ_CM173819.1:90000-150000 GCF_057812155.1 Bacillus sp. 2175
CGGAGCCGCAGCGAAAGCGAGTCTGAATAGGGCGTTTAGTACGTGGTCGTAGACCCGAAACCAGGTGATCTACCCATGTCCAGGGTGAAGTTCAGGTAACACTGAATGGAGGCCCGAACCCACGCACGTTGAAAAGTGCGGGGATGAGGTGTGGGTAGCGGAGAAATTCCAATCGAACCTGGAGATAGCTGGTTCTCCCCGAAATAGCTTTAGGGCTAGCCTTAAGTGTAAGAGTCTTGGAGGTAGAGCACTGATTGGACTAGGGGTCCTCATCGGATTACCGAATTCAGTCAAACTCCGAATGCCAATGACTTATCCTTAGGAGTCAGACTGCGAGTGATAAGATCCGTAGTCAAAAGGGAAACAGCCCAGACCGCCAGCTAAGGTCCCAAAGTGTGTATTAAGTGGAAAAGGATGTGGAGTTGCTTAGACAACTAGGATGTTGGCTTAGAAGCAGCCACCATTTAAAGAGTGCGTAATAGCTCACTAGTCGAGTGACTCTGCGCCGAAAATGTACCGGGGCTAAATACACCACCGAAGCTGCGGATTGATACCAATGGTATCAGTGGTAGGGGAGCGTTCTAAGGACAGTGAAGTCAGACCGTAAGGACTGGTGGAGTGCTTAGAAGTGAGAATGCCGGTATGAGTAGCGAAAGACGGGTGAGAATCCCGTCCACCGAATGCCTAAGGTTTCCTGAGGAAGGCTCGTCCGCTCAGGGTTAGTCAGGACCTAAGCCGAGGCCGACAGGCGTAGGCGATGGACAACAGGTTGATATTCCTGTACCACCTCTTTATCGTTTGAGCAATGGAGGGACGCAGAAGGATAGAAGAAGCGTGCGATTGGTTGTGCACGTCCAAGCAGTTAGGCTGATAAGTAGGCAAATCCGCTTATCGCGTATGCTGAGCTGTGATGGGGAAGCTCCTTATGGAGCGAAGTCTTTGATTCCCCGCTGCCAAGAAAAGCTTCTAGCGAGATAAAAGGTGCCTGTACCGCAAACCGACACAGGTAGGCGAGGAGAGAATCCTAAGGTGTGCGAGAGAACTCTGGTTAAGGAACTCGGCAAAATGACCCCGTAACTTCGGGAGAAGGGGTGCTTTCTTAACGGAAAGCCGCAGTGAATAGGCCCAAGCGACTGTTTAGCAAAAACACAGCTCTCTGCGAAGCCGTAAGGCGAAGTATAGGGGGTGACACCTGCCCGGTGCTGGAAGGTTAAGGAGAGGGGTTAGCGTAAGCGAAGCTCTGAACTGAAGCCCCAGTAAACGGCGGCCGTAACTATAACGGTCCTAAGGTAGCGAAATTCCTTGTCGGGTAAGTTCCGACCCGCACGAAAGGTGTAACGATTTGGGCACTGTCTCAACCAGAGACTCGGTGAAATTATAGTACCTGTGAAGATGCAGGTTACCCGCGACAGGACGGAAAGACCCCGTGGAGCTTTACTGTAGCCTGATATTGAATTTTGGTACAGTTTGTACAGGATAGGCGGGAGCCATTGAAACCGGAGCGCTAGCTTCGGTGGAGGCGCTGGTGGGATACCGCCCTGACTGTATTGAAATTCTAACCTACGGGTCTTATCGACCCGGGAGACAGTGTCAGGTGGGCAGTTTGACTGGGGCGGTCGCCTCCTAAAGTGTAACGGAGGCGCCCAAAGGTTCCCTCAGAATGGTTGGAAATCATTCGTAGAGTGCAAAGGCATAAGGGAGCTTGACTGCGAGACCTACAAGTCGAGCAGGGACGAAAGTCGGGCTTAGTGATCCGGTGGTTCCGCATGGAAGGGCCATCGCTCAACGGATAAAAGCTACCCCGGGGATAACAGGCTTATCTCCCCCAAGAGTCCACATCGACGGGGAGGTTTGGCACCTCGATGTCGGCTCATCGCATCCTGGGGCTGTAGTCGGTCCCAAGGGTTGGGCTGTTCGCCCATTAAAGCGGTACGCGAGCTGGGTTCAGAACGTCGTGAGACAGTTCGGTCCCTATCCGTCGTGGGCGTAGGAAATTTGAGAGGAGCTGTCCTTAGTACGAGAGGACCGGGATGGACGCACCGCTGGTGTACCAGTTGTTCTGCCAAGGGCATAGCTGGGTAGCTATGTGCGGAAGGGATAAGTGCTGAAAGCATCTAAGCATGAAGCCCCCCTCAAGATGAGATTTCCCATAGCGTAAGCTAGTAAGATCCCTGAAAGATGATCAGGTTGATAGGTTCGAGGTGGAAGCATGGTGACATGTGGAGCTGACGAATACTAATAGATCGAGGACTTAACCATATAATATGTAGCAATGTTATCTAGTTTTGAAGGAATATGCCTTCATAGTTTGGTGATGATGGCAGAGAGGTCACACCCGTTCCCATACCGAACACGGAAGTTAAGCTCTCTAGCGCCGATGGTAGTTGGGACCTTGTCCCTGTGAGAGTAGGACGTCGCCAAGCAACTAAACACGAGTCAAATGACTCGTGTTTTTTCGTGTTTTCTTTTATAATCCATAGTAATTAAAAAAATGTGCTTAAATAATTACTATTTTGATTAAATGCAGGGGAATGTGGCTAGGATAGTGAATAAGCAAAAGAGTTGCAAATTTTATTAATACGTATATAATTAAAGTCAAAGATAGTCAAAGTCAATAAAGGTGGCGGATAAATGAGAAATATATCTGATATCATTGAGCAATATCTAAAGCAAGTTATTGACTTAAGTAATAATAATGTGATTGAAATCAAAAGAAATGAGATTGCGGATCGATTCGAGTGCGTACCATCTCAAATCAATTATGTAATCAATACCCGTTTTACATTAGAAAGAGGATTTGTAGTAGAAAGTAAACGTGGTGGAGGAGGTTACATTCGCATTATAAAAGTCAAACTGCATGATGATATAGACATTATTGATCAAATGCTTCATATGATTGATCATAGCGTTGCACAAGGGAATGCAGAGAGTATGATTATACGTTTATTAGAAGAGGGAATCATAACAGGCCGTGAAGCAAAACTAATGTTAAGTGTACTAGATCGTTCTGTATTATCAATGGATATTCCTTCTCGAGATGAACTTAGGGCTCGAATATTATGCGCAATGTTAAGAACACTGAAATATAAATAAATACAGCTTTTGTAAAAGAATGATAATTAAGATAGGGCAGTTAAATATTGTAGAAGTTTTGAAAAAGAGCATGTACTTTTATCTAAATGGATTAAGGAAAGAGGACAATCTAGTAATGTATGAAAAGTATCATGAGGTAGATCGTTCCTGTTGTAAAGGTGGGGATATTGATGACTTGTCAAAACTGTAATATAAGACCAGCAACTTTACATTATACAAAAGTAATCAACGAGAAGAAGGCGGAAGTTCATCTTTGTGAGCAATGTGCAGAGCAAAGTGGCTATACGTCTTTCTTTCAATCATCACAGTCTAACTTTTCATTTCATGATGTATTTGCTGGTTTATTACACGGTGAATCAACAATGTTTGGAGAAGGAAAAAACGGGTTTTCAAATACAAATACAATAAGATGTCCAGGTTGTAAGATGACATACGAACATTTTACAAAGGTGGGACGCCTTGGTTGTGCTTCTTGTTACGATACATTTAAAGGACACTTAAACCCATTGTTAAAACGACTTCATGGTGGACATACAGAACATTGTGGAAAAATTCCGGAACGAATGGAAGGAAATATCCACTTAAAGAAAGAATTAGATGAACTAAAACTTATTCTGAAACAATATGTACAGAATGAGGAGTTTGAGAAAGCTGCTGAGGTAAGAGATGAAATTCGAGGGCTTGAAACTCAGCTTAGTGAGCATAGAGAGGGGGAGTAGTTCTATGTCACTGGACAAAATTATGAATGAAGCGATTAGTCCATGGATGAAGGGGGATGGCCCTGATTCTGATATTGTTTTAAGTAGTCGAATTCGTTTGGCTCGTAATTTTAAGCAATATCAATTTTCTACTATGCAAAACGAAGAGGAAGCTCAAAAGGTTCAAGAATTATTTAAAAAGAAATTTATAAATAAAGCGGTAGAGCCCTTTGGGAAGTTTGGACTATTAAAAATGAATGAATTAACGCCTCTTCAAAGGAGAGTTTTAGTCGAAAAGCATTTAATTAGTCCAAATCTAGCAGGGACTGAATATGGAGCATGTCTGTTATCAGAAAGCGAACACATTAGTGTGATGCTTAATGAGGAAGACCACATTAGGATTCAGTGCCTATTTCCAGGACTACAGTTATCAAAGGCGCTTCAAAGCGCCAATCAAATAGATAATTGGATTGAGAAAGAGGTTGAATATGCTTTTGATGAATCACTTGGATATATTACGAGTTGTCCTACTAACGTTGGTACAGGATTAAGAGCTTCTGTAATGATTCATTTACCAGGGCTGGTTTTAACAAAAAGAATTAGCCGTATTATACAAGTAATTCAAAAATTAGGTTTAGTAGTAAGAGGAATATACGGTGAAGGTAGCGAAGCGTTAGGTAATATATTTCAAGTATCAAATCAAATGACGCTAGGGAAATCCGAAGAAGATATTATTGCAGATTTAAAGAGTGTCATGCAGCAAATTATACAACAAGAAAAATTGGCCAGAGAATTAATTGTACAAAATTCGAGTATTGAGCTTGAAGATAAGGTTTATCGTTCTTACGGTATACTAGCAAATAGTCGTTTAATTCAATCTGCAGAAGCGGCAACTTGCTTATCGGATGTACGACTTGGTATTGATCTAGGATATATAAAAGGTATATCGAGAAATATTTTGACTGAGCTAATGGTTCTTACGCAACCAGGTATTTTACAACAATACGCAGGAGGACCTTTAGGACCAGAAGAAAGAGATTATCGAAGAGCAACCTTAATCCGTGAGCGATTACGTATTGAAAAAAACTAAGCGCAAGTAGGAGGCGATTTCTATGATGTTTGGAAGATTTACAGAAAGAGCACAGAAAGTATTAGCTTTATCTCAAGAGGAAGCAATTCGCATTGGGCATAATAATATTGGAACAGAACATATTTTACTTGGGCTTGTACGCGAAGGTGAAGGAATTGCAGCAAAAGCGTTAATTGCTCTTGGATTGAGCCCGGAGAAAGTGCAAAAAGAGGTAGAAGCGTTAATTGGACGTGGAACAGAAGCTTCTCAAACTGTACATTATACACCTCGTGCTAAAAAAGTTATTGAATTGTCTATGGATGAAGCGCGTAAGCTAGGACATTCTTACGTTGGAACAGAACATATTTTACTTGGCTTAATCCGTGAAGGTGAAGGTGTAGCGGCACGTGTTTTAAATAATTTAGGCGTCAGCCTTAACAAAGCAAGACAACAAGTGTTACAACTTCTTGGAAGTAACGAGGCAAGTTCAGGTCACCAAGGTGGTTCATCGACAAATGCCAATACACCGACACTAGACAGTTTAGCGCGCGACTTAACAGTTGTTGCACGTGAGAATCGTTTGGATCCTGTTATTGGACGTAGTAAAGAAATTCAACGTGTAATTGAAGTGTTAAGCCGTAGAACAAAAAACAATCCAGTGTTAATTGGAGAGCCTGGTGTAGGTAAAACAGCAATTGCTGAAGGGTTAGCACAGCAAATCGTAAATAATGAAGTTCCTGAAACGTTAAGAGATAAGCGTGTTATGACACTAGATATGGGAACAGTGGTAGCTGGGACGAAATATCGTGGTGAGTTTGAAGATCGTTTAAAGAAAGTAATGGATGAAATACGTCAAGCAGGGAATATTATTCTATTTATTGATGAACTTCATACATTAATCGGTGCAGGTGGAGCAGAAGGTGCAATCGATGCATCAAATATTTTAAAACCATCTTTAGCACGCGGAGAATTACAATGTATTGGTGCGACAACTTTAGATGAGTATCGTAAATATATTGAAAAGGATGCAGCTTTAGAGAGACGTTTCCAGCCAATTCATGTTGATGAGCCGAGTCTAGAAGAATCAACTCAAATCTTGAAAGGTTTACGCGATCGTTATGAGGCCCATCACCGTGTGTCTATTACAGATGATGCAATTGATGCAGCTGTGAAACTTTCCGATCGTTATATTACGGATCGTTTCTTACCAGATAAAGCAATTGATTTAATTGATGAAGCTGCTTCAAAGGTTCGCTTACGTTCTTATACAACACCACCAAACTTAAAAGAGCTTGAAGTGAATCTTGAGGAAATTCGAAAAGAAAAAGATGCGGCTGTACAAAGTCAAGAGTTTGAAAAGGCTGCTTCCTTACGTGATATGGAACAACGCTTACGTGAGAAATTGGAAGATACAAAGCGTCAGTGGAAAGAACAACAAGGAAAAGAAAATTCAGAGGTTACGGTAGAAGATATTGCAAATGTCGTTTCTACATGGACACGTATCCCTGTTTCTAAACTTGCACAAACAGAGACTGATAAATTATTAAACTTAGAATCCATTCTTCATGATCGTGTCATCGGCCAGGATGAAGCGGTAGTGGCTGTAGCGAAAGCTGTTCGTCGTGCAAGAGCAGGACTGAAAGATCCGAAACGTCCAATTGGTTCATTTATTTTCTTAGGACCAACAGGTGTAGGTAAAACAGAATTAGCAAGAGCATTGGCAGAATCTATGTTCGGTGATGAGGATGCAATGATTCGCATTGATATGTCTGAGTATATGGAGAAACATTCAACTTCTCGCTTAGTTGGTTCTCCTCCAGGATATGTTGGGTATGAAGAAGGCGGACAATTAACAGAGAAGGTTCGTCGTAAGCCGTATTCAGTTGTCCTATTAGATGAAGTAGAGAAGGCGCATCCTGATGTATTTAATATTTTACTACAGGTATTGGAAGATGGTCGTTTAACTGATTCTAAAGGACGTACAGTTGACTTCCGTAATACGATTGTTATTATGACGTCTAACGTTGGTGCTGAGGCGTTAAAACGTAACAAACATCTTGGATTTAACGTACAAGATGAAAGTCGTGATTATTCGGATATGAAAGGTAAAGTAATGGATGAGCTGAAAAAGGCATTTCGTCCAGAATTCTTAAACCGTATTGATGAAATTATCGTATTCCATATGCTTGAGAAAAAACATATTCAAGAAATTGTGACTCTTATGGTAAATCAGTTAGTGAATCGCTTAAAAGAACAAGAAATTGAATTGCAATTAACAGAAGGGGCGATTGCAGCTATTGCTGATAAAGGGTTTGATCGTGAATATGGTGCTCGTCCACTACGTAGAGCAATTCAGAAGCATGTAGAAGATAGACTATCGGAAGAACTTTTAAAAGGTGCTATTGAGAAAGGACAAAAAGTTATCTTTGATGTAGAAGGGGAAACATTTGTCATTCATAGTGCTGAAAAGGTAAAATAAGTATAGACAAACTAAGAGGGCTACGAGATAGCCCTCTTTCTTGTACGAGAAGGTCAAATGTTTATAGATGAAAGCGAAGTGAAATATAAAAAGATATGGCTAAAAAGAAAACAAAATTCACATGTCAAGAGTGTGGTTATCAATCACCAAAATATATGGGTAAATGTCCAGGGTGTGGTCAATGGAATTCGCTTGTTGAAGAGATGGAACCCGTTGTATCATCCAGACGCCTAAATTATGCAAATGCAATTCAAACAGAAGTAACAAAACCAAGACGTCTTACAGAAGTAGAAACAAAGTCTGAGGCACGTATTGAAACAAAATTTCAGGAGTTTAACCGTGTACTAGGTGGCGGAATTGTAGATGGATCTTTAGTACTTATTGGTGGGGACCCTGGGATTGGAAAATCAACGTTATTATTACAGATTTCCTCGCAATTAGCAGATGCTTCATATGATGTATTGTATATATCAGGTGAGGAGTCAGCAAAGCAGATTAAACTTCGTGCAGATCGTTTACATGTAAATGGTAGTAATCTATTTGTTGTATCAGAGACAGATTTACAGCGTATTGCAGCACATATTGAAGAGATGAATCCTGCTTTTGTTGTTATTGATTCTATTCAAACGATACATTTACCTGAGGTGACATCAGCTCCTGGTAGCGTGGCGCAAGTACGTGAATGTACAGCAGAATTAATGAAACTTGCAAAAACAAAGGGAATCCCAATTTTCATCGTAGGACATGTGACAAAAGAAGGTGCAATTGCGGGGCCGCGTATGTTAGAACATATGGTCGATGCAGTTCTTTACTTTGAAGGAGATCGACACCATACATATCGTATTTTACGAGCTGTAAAGAATCGTTTTGGTTCTACGAATGAAATGGGTATCTTTGAAATGAAAGAACTTGGCCTTGCAGAAGTCTTAAATCCTTCTGAAATTTTCCTTGAGGAAAGACCAGTTGGAGTTGCAGGTTCAACAGTAGTTGCCTCAATGGAAGGAACAAGACCAGTTTTAGTAGAAATACAGGCATTAATTTCCCCTACTAGTTTTGGAAATCCTCGAAGAATGGCGACAGGAATTGATCATAATCGTGTCTCGCTTATTATGGCGGTACTAGAGAAAAGAACAGGTTTACTATTACAAAATCAAGATGCGTATTTAAAAGTAGCTGGTGGTTTGAAATTAGATGAACCGGCAATTGATTTAGCTGTTGCCTTAAGTATAGCTTCAAGTTTTAGAGATAAATCTACGGCACCAACTGATGCGGTAATAGGAGAAGTTGGATTAACTGGAGAAATAAGAAGAGTATCAAGAATCGAACAACGTGTACAAGAAGCAGCTAAATTAGGATTTCAACGTGCTATCATTCCTAGAAAAAATTTAGGGGGGTGGACAATTCCAGAGGGGATTGAGGTTGTAGGTGTTTCTAATTTAGGAGAAGCGCTTCGTTTGACATTAGGAGGCTAGGCTATGGAAGAAAATAAGCAACGTGTCAAAAGTATAATTAATATTTTACAGCTCGTGGCCCCGGGAACACCACTGCGCGAAGGGATAGATAATGTACTTCGTGCACAAACAGGGGGACTAATTGTTCTTGGGTATAATGAGCAGATTAAAAGCATTGTTGATGGTGGTTTTCATATTAATTGCGCATTCTCTCCTGCTAGTTTATATGAATTAGCAAAAATGGATGGAGCACTTATTTTAAATGAAACTGGAAGTAAAATTTTAATTGCAAACGCACAGTTAGTTCCGGATTCATCTATTGATTCTATTGAAACAGGTATGCGTCACCGAACAGCAGAGCGTGTAGCAAAGCAGACGGGCAGCCTTGTTGTGGCCATTTCACAAAGACGTAATGTAATTACGCTATATCAAGGGAACTTACGTTATACACTAAAAGATATAGGTGTCATTTTAACGAAGGCAAATCAAGCAATTCAAACGCTAGAAAAATATAAGGCTGTATGGAATGACGGCATTACGAATTTGGGTATTCTAGAATTTGAAGAGGTCGTTACAATGTCCGAGGTGGTTCACGTTTTACATAGTGTTGAAATGGTGCTGCGTATAAAAAATGAAATATTGAGCTATATTCATGAGCTAGGAACAGAAGGTAGGTTAATTCGTTTACAGCTTACAGAATTACTAGCTGATTTAGAGGCAGAGGCAGCATTGTTAATTAAAGATTATCACCAGGAGAAAACACAAGACCATCATCAAATCTTGAAAAAGTTACAAGATCTTGCAAATACACAACTTTTAGAGGATAGTGATTTAGTTAAATTACTTGGGTATCCAGGACAAACAAGTTTAGAAGAAAGTGTGACACCTAGAGGGTACCGAATCACAAGCAAGATTTCTCGTGTTCCGCCACTTATTATCGAGAATTTAATTAATCGATTTAAAACATTGCAAGGTGTTTGCCGAGCAACTATTAATGAATTGGATGATGTGGAAGGAATTGGAGAAGTGAGAGCGAAGAAAATACGAGAAGGTCTAAAAAGAATTCAAGAGCATCTCTATATGAGTAGACACAATTAAGAATATTACATTGATTCTATAATATAACGACACTAGAACATTTTTGGTATATGATATGATATATTGGTAAATAAAACTATTTACAAAAAAACACGTCCGCTTTTGCATTCGGCGTTTTGATTAGCGAAACAATGGTTAATAATGAGTAGGAGGTGGTTGGATGTTAAAACGGATTGTACAGCTCTTCTTTTTAGTGATCGGGGGAGCGTTAGGGATTTACTTAATCCCAAAAATTATTAATGTATTAGATATCGGTGCGGTTCCTTTGTTGGAAGGATCGTATGTTCGTGCAATTATTGGTGCAATTATTTTATTTTTAACAACATTTTGGCTTGTAGATTATATTGTTCAACTTATTAAGCATATTGAAGAGGCTCTTGTAAAGGCGCCTGTAGCAGATGTTTTATTTGGTACATTAGGATTAATCTCTGGTCTTATTGTTGCATATTTAATTTTGATACCAATTCGTGAATTTACAATTCCAGTTATTAGTACGGTGTTGCAAGTGTTCTTCACCCTTTTACTTGGATATTTAGGATTCCAAGTAGGATTTAAAAAGAGGAATGAATTGCTAGGATTATTTACATTACCCCAACGCGGAGGTAAGAAGAAAAACAATAGTGAGAATGAAGAGGTAGAGGTCGAAGCAGAAAAATCTACGACTCATTGGAAAATTCTCGATACGAGTGTAATTATTGACGGACGTATTGCAGATATTTGCCAAACAAAGTTTTTAGAAGGAACAATTGTCATTCCGCAATTCGTATTAGAAGAGCTTCAGCATATTGCCGATTCTTCAGATGCTTTAAAGCGTAATCGTGGCCGCAGAGGGCTAGACATTTTAAATCGTATTCAAAAGGAGATGCCAATTCCGGTAGAAATTTATGAAGGCGATTTCGATGATATCCAAGAAGTAGATAGCAAGCTTGTAAAGTTGGCAAAAATCACTGGTGGAACTGTAGTAACAAACGATTTCAATTTAAACAAAGTTTCTGAATTACAAGGGGTTACGGTGTTAAACATTAATGATTTAGCTAATGCGATTAAACCAGTCGTACTCCCTGGTGAAGAATTAAGTGTTTATGTTGTGAAAGATGGTAAAGAACAAAATCAAGGTGTTGCATACTTAGATGATGGTACGATGATTGTAGTAGAAGATGGTAGAGAGTATGTGGGTTCACAACTTGACGTACTTGTTACTAGCGTATTACAAACATCGGCTGGTCGTATGATTTTTGCAAAACGTAAATTGCTAGAAAAAGCATTATAAGTAGAGGATTATTAATATGTATACATTAATTATTCCGGCAGCGGGCCAAGGAAAACGAATGGGTGCTGGTAAAAATAAGTTATTTTTACTTATAGATGAAGTACCAATTATTGTGCACACATTGCGTGCTTTTGAAAAAGATAAAGCGTGCAAAAGTATTATTATGGCAATTAACGAAGAAGAACGCCCGTATTTTGAAGAGTTAATGCAGAAGTACCAGATTGAAAAGCACGTACAATTTATTCAGGGTGGAGCCGAAAGACAAGATAGCGTATATAACGCACTTCAGTATGCGAGTGGTGTCGAATATGTTCTTGTGCATGACGGGGCGCGCCCGTTCGTAACGAATAAAGTGATTCGCGATGTATTAATTGCAGCAGAAAAATATGGAGCTTCCATTTGTGCAGTGCCAGTAAAAGATACTGTTAAGAAAGTAGAGCAGGGTGTTGTTGTAGAAACGGTAGAGCGATCTCAACTTAACGCTGTACAAACACCACAAGGATTCTCTGTTTCTCTTTTGCTAGAAGCTCATAGAAGCGCAAAGCAAAGTTGTTTTCTTGGCACAGATGATGCAAGTCTCGTAGAACGTGTTGGGAAGCAAGTAGGTGTAGTAGAGGGGAGTTACTATAATATTAAAGTGACGACTCCGGAAGATCTATTAATTGCTGAAAGTTTCCTACGTGTTCAGAAGAAATAACGTTGATGATGTGTTAATAAAGAAAAGCTCGGCAACAGCCGGGCTTTTCTTTATAAGGATAGCGATATAATATAGAGTCATAAAGCTCAGTAGTTTAGCTTAAGGAGGAAGTAAGGATGTTTCGAATTGGACAAGGTTTTGATGTACATGAATTTGCGGAAGGGCGCCCGTTGATTATTGGTGGAATTACAATTCCACACGAGAAAGGATTAATCGGTCATTCAGATGCAGATGTATTGTTACATACGATTGCTGATGCATGTTTAGGTGCGATTGCAGCAGGAGATATCGGAAAGCACTTTCCTGATACAGACCCAGCTTTTAAAGATGCAGATTCAGCTGTATTGTTACAAAAAGTTTGGGAATTTGTGCGTGAACAAGGTTACGAGTTAGGAAATTTAGATTGTACAATTATTGCTCAACAACCAAAAATGGCACCACATATTGAGAGCATGCGTAAGCGCATTAGTGAACTGTTAGAAACGTCTATCGATAACATTAATGTAAAGGCAACAACAACAGAAAAATTAGGATTTACAGGTAGAGAAGAAGGGATTGCTTCTCAAGCGGTTGTTTTATTACAGAAAAAATAATGGTTTTTAATTCGTAAGATGGATAATCACATTTTTTTGGTGTACAATTATAGAATGTGTTGACATTAAGGATGGAAGGTGTACCAATTATGGAAAAGCAAGTGAGAGTACGCTACGCGCCAAGTCCAACAGGACACTTACATATCGGAAATGCGCGTACGGCATTATTTAATTATTTATTTGCTCGTCATTTAGATGGCAAATTTATTATTCGTATTGAAGATACTGATGTAAAACGTAACGTGGCTGGTGGAGAAGAAAGCCAATTAAAATACTTGAAATGGCTCGGTATGGACTGGGATGAAGGTGTTGATGTTGGTGGTGAATTTGGACCATATCGCCAAACAGAGCGTTTAGATATTTATAAAAAATTATATGAAGATTTATTAGAGCGTGGTCTAGCTTATAAATGTTATATGACAGAAGAAGAGCTAGAAGCAGAGCGTGAAGGACAAATCGCTCGCGGTGAAACACCTCGTTACGCAGGTAACCACCGTGAATTAACTGAAGAACAAGTGAAAGAATTTGAAGCTGAGGGACGTATTCCAAGTATTCGTTTCCGTGTACCAGCTGATCGTGACTACACATTCAAAGATATTGTAAAAGATGAAGTTGCGTTCCATTCAAATGATTTCGGTGATTTTGTTATTGTGAAAAAAGATGGAATTCCAACTTATAACTTTGCAGTAGCAGTAGATGATCATCTAATGGAAATTACACATGTACTTCGTGGTGATGATCATATTTCAAATACACCGAAACAAATGATGATTTATGAAGCTTTCGGCTGGGATATTCCACAATTCGGTCATATGACTCTAATTGTTAATGAAAGTCGTAAAAAGTTAAGTAAGCGTGATGAATCTATTATTCAATTTATTGAGCAATATAAAGAGCTTGGGTATCTTCCAGAAGCAATCTTTAACTTTATTGCACTACTAGGTTGGTCTCCGGTAGGAGAAGAAGAAATCTTCTCTAAAGATGAGTTTATCAAAATGTTCGATGCAGCTCGTTTATCAAAATCACCTGCATTATTTGATTCTCAAAAACTAAAATGGATGAACAACCAGTATATGAAAAAGCAAGATTTAGATACGGTTGTAGAGTTAAGCTTACCGCATTTAGTGAAAGCTGGACGTGTGGGAGAAACTTTAAGCGAACAAGACCAAGCTTGGATTCGTGATGTAATTGCTTTATACCATGAACAAATGAGTTTTGGAGCTGAAATTGTAGAGCTTTCTGAAATGTTCTTTAAAGATCATGTTGACTATGAAGAAGAAGGACAAGAAGTATTAAATGGTGAACAAGTACCTGAAGTACTTCGTGCATTTGCTGGTCAAATAGAAGCTCTAGAAGCAATGGAGCCAGCAGCAATTAAGGCAGCGATTAAAGCAGTTCAAAAGGAAACAGGACATAAAGGTAAAAATTTATTTATGCCAATCCGTGTTGCAACTACAGGACAAACGCATGGTCCAGAGCTTCCGAATGCTATTGCACTTCTTGGAAAAGAAAAAGTTTTAAATCGTCTTCAAAAAGTAATTGGTTAACATTTTCTAGGTTTAGAAATATAATAAGTATACCTAAAACCTAATAAGGAAAAGCGACGAGAAGGAGAAGTAGAAAATCAGGCTTTTTACAGAGAGAACCACCTTTAGGCTGGGAGTGGTTTATAAGCGGATTTTTGAAATGCCCCTTCGAGTCTTCTGCTGAACAGCGAATTGCTTCGTGGGATGTCTTAGGCCGCAAAGTAAGCAGGAGCGGTGTACACCGTTATCATGGATGAGTTTGAGGCTTTTTTAAGCCTAAACAGAGTGGAACCGCGCTTAAAAGGCGTCTCTGTCAATATGACAGAGACGCCTTTTTTTTATACCGTGTAAATAGGTATGAATATAGAATTTATCTCCTTATATAAAGAATTAGGGGAGAAGTGATGAGTTAGGGGAGTTAGTTCGTTCGACAAAAAAGCAGCCCATAAAGGGGAGGGAACACCGATGTTTAAGAGGCTTCGGGAAGATATTGAAGTCGTTTTTGAACAGGATCCAGCGGCAAGAGGTTATTTCGAAGTCATTTTAACTTACTCTGGATTACATGCAGTTTGGGCCCATCGAATTGCACATGCTTTTTATAAAAGAAATTTTTTCTTTCTTGCACGTTTTGTTTCACAAGTGAGCCGCTTTTTTACTGGCATTGAGATCCATCCAGGAGCAACTATTGGTCGACGCTTTTTTATAGATCATGGAATGGGAGTTGTAATTGGAGAAACTTGTGAAATTGGTGATAATGTAACGATTTATCAAGGGGTTACATTAGGTGGTACAGGAAAAGAAAAAGGGAAGAGGCACCCAACAATTCAGGATAATGTATTAATTGCGACGGGTGCTAAAGTTCTTGGGTCTATTACTGTGGGAGAGAATTCTAAAATCGGAGCAGGGTCTGTCGTATTAAAAGAAGTTCCTGCACATTCTACAGTTGTAGGTATACCTGGCCGTGTCGTTATTCAAAATGGAGTAAAGATTGGTCAAGAATTAAATCACTCTGACCTTCCAGATCCGATTTTTGATAAATTAAAGGCTATGGAAGTAGAACTTGATAAATTGAAGAAACAATTGGAATTAAAGGTAGAAAGGAAGGATAAAAATGACTATTCACATTTATAATACGTTAACACGTCAAAAAGAAGAGTTTGTTCCATTAGAAGAAAATAAGGTAAAGATGTATGTATGCGGACCTACAGTTTATAACTACATTCATATTGGGAATGCAAGACCTCCTATGGTATTCGATACAGTGCGTCGTTATTTAGAATACAAAGGATACGATGTGCAATATGTATCTAACTTTACGGACGTAGATGATAAATTAATTAAAGCGGCAAATGAATTAGGTGAAGATGTACCAACGATTGCTGATCGTTTTGTTGAAGCGTACTTTGAAGATGTAACAGCACTAGGTTGCAAACACGCAACAGTTCATCCTCGTGTAACAGAAAATATGGATATCATTATTGAATTTATTCAAGAACTTGTGAATAAAGGGTATGCATATGAATCAGAGGGTGATGTGTACTTTAAGACGAAGGAATTCGAAGGTTACGGTAAATTATCACATCAACCAATCGCAGATTTACGTCACGGTGCTCGTATTGAGGTAGGGGAAAAGAAACAAGACCCTCTTGATTTTGCTTTATGGAAAGCTGCGAAAGAAGGAGAAATCTTCTGGGAAAGCCCTTGGGGGCAAGGACGTCCAGGATGGCATATTGAATGCTCAGCAATGGCGCGTAAGTATTTAGGGGATACAATTGACATTCATGCTGGTGGGCAAGACTTGGCGTTCCCGCATCATGAAAATGAAATTGCGCAGTCAGAGGCATTGACTGGAAAAACGTTTGCACGTTACTGGATGCATAATGGATATATTAATATTAACAATGAGAAGATGTCTAAATCGCTGGGTAACTTTATTTTAGTTCACGATATTATTAAGCAATACGACCCGCAGTTAATTAGATTCTTTATGTTATCAGTACACTATCGTCACCCGATTAACTTTAGTGAAGAGTTATTACAAAGTACGAATAATGGACTGGAAAGAATTAAAACAGCTTATGGAAACTTAAAGCATCGTATGGAGAGTAGTACGGATTTAACGGACCATAATGAGAAATGGTTAGCTGAAATAGAGAAATTCCAGACTGCATTTGAAGAGGCAATGAATGATGACTTTAACACTGCAAATGCAATTACCGAATTATACAACGTAGCAAATCATGCAAATCAATATTTACTTGAAGAGCATACATCTAAAGTTGTGATTGAAGCATACGTAAAACAACTGGAAACGTTATTTGATATTTTAGGATTAGAATTATCAAAAGAAGAATTACTGGATAAAGAAATTGAAGAGCTTATCCAAAAGCGCATTGAAGCTCGTAAAAATCGCGATTTCGCATTGTCTGATCAAATTCGTGACGATTTAAAAGAACGTAATATTATTTTAGAAGATACCGCTCAAGGTACAAGATGGAAAAGAGGATAAGGATGATTGATGCAAAGCAATTAAACAGCTTGGCGTTAGCGTATATGGGTGATGCGGTATATGAACAATATATCCGCTATCACCTCCTTCAAAAAGGAAAAGTTCGCCCTAATCAATTACATCGCTTAGGGACGAGCTTTGTTTCAGCAAAAGCACAGGCGAAAGTTGTTTATCATTTATTAGAGACGGCATTTTTGACAGAGGAAGAAGAGGCGGTATTAAGAAGAGGGCGTAATGCAAATTCAGGTACAGTTCCGAAAAATACGGATGTACAAACATATCGACATAGTACAGCCTTTGAAGCACTAATTGGTTATCATCATTTATTAAATAATCGTGAAAGATTAGACGAAATTGTATATAAGGCAATTGCAGTTTTAGAAGAAAAGGAAGGGGGCACATCATCATGACTAGTGAATATATTATCGGACGTAACCCTGTAATTGAAGCGTTAAGATCAGGGAGAGATATTAATAAAATTTGGATCGCAGAAGGTGCTGCCAAAGGACAAGTACAAATTGTACTAGCGTTAGCGAAAGAAAATAAGATTATTTTACAACATGCACCAAAGAAAAAGTTAGATCAATTAGTTGAGGGTAATCATCAAGGTGTAATTGCTCAAGTAGCTGCATATCAGTATGCAGAGTTAGAAGATTTATTCAAAGTGGCAGAAAAACGTAATGAAGATCCGTTCTTCTTGATTTTAGATGAGATTGAAGATCCGCATAATCTAGGTTCTATTATGCGTACTGCTGATGCAACAGGAGCTCATGGAATTATTATTCCGAAGAGAAGAGCTGTGGGACTTACCGCATCAGTTGCGAAAGCATCAACAGGAGCGATTGAATACATTCCTGTTGCGCGCGTAACAAACTTATCTCGTACAATTGATGAATTAAAAGAGCGTGGACTTTGGATTGCTGGTACAGATGCCAAAGGGAAAACGGATTACCGTAATTTAGATGGTACAATGCCGATTGGATTAGTAATTGGTAGTGAAGGAAAAGGTATGAGTCGTATTATTGGTGAAAAGTGTGATTTCTTAATCACTCTACCGATGGTTGGTAAAGTTACATCCTTAAATGCTTCAGTAGCCGCAAGTTTGTTAATGTATGAGGTATATCGTAAACGTCACGAAATTGGTAAATAAAAAATGAACGATATTTTAATCGTTGACGGCTACAACATTATCGGAGCTTGGGGAGATTTGAAGAAACTGCGGGATGTAGATTTACAATCATCAAGAGATGCGCTTATTGATAAGATGGCGGATTATCAAGGTTATACAGGCACAAAAGTGATGATAGTCTTTGATGCCTATACAGTCCATGGTATTGAAAAAAAGATGAAACAATCTCGTGTAGAAGTAATATTCACACGAAAGAATCAAACTGCAGACGAAAAGATAGAGCAACTTGCGATAGAGCTTAGAAATATAAATACACAAATATATGTTGCGACTTCTGATTATACAGAACAATGGGTTATATTTGGGCAAGGTGCCCTTCGAAAATCTGCGCGTGAATTAGAGTTGGAAGTACAAGCGATGGAACAACAAGTAAGAAGGCGTACAAAAGACACGAAAGAACAGCAGCCCGCCATGCGAAAGATATTTAGTAAGGATATTACAGAAAAATTAGAAAAATTAAGAAGAGGAGAGCGTTGAAGCATTGACGCTCTTTATCTTTTTACTGTATAATATTGCTAAATAAATAGCGGTCGGAGGGATCAAGGTGGAAGCAGGCTTCGTAAGTATAGGCGACGTTACATTTCGTGATTTAGAGGATGAGGCAATCGTTGAGTTAGTTCGAAAAGGTAATACTGACGCTCTAGAATATTTAATTCACAAGTATAAGAACTTTGTTCGTGCGAAATCAAGATCTTACTTTTTAGTGGGTGCCGATCGAGAAGACATTGTTCAAGAAGGTATGATAGGGTTGTTTAAAGCAATTCGTGATTATAAAGAGGACAAGCTGTCTTCATTCAAAGCATTTGCTGAACTATGTATCACTCGACAAATTATTACCGCTATTAAAACGGCAACAAGACAAAAACATATTCCTTTAAATTCGTATGTGTCTTTAGATAAGCCGATTTACGATGAGGAATCTGATCGAACGTTATTGGATGTTATTTCTGAAGCGAAGGTGACTGATCCTGAAGAGATGATCATTAGCCAGGAAGAATATACAGACATAGAATCAAAAATATCTGAATTATTAAGCGATTTAGAAAGGAAAGTGCTTTCTTTATATTTAGATGGTCGTTCTTATCAAGAGATTTCAGAACAGTTAAACAGGCATGTGAAATCTATTGATAACGCTTTACAAAGAGTAAAGAGGAAATTGGAACGATATATGGAAATGAGAGAAAGTACAACTTTAAATTCATAAGAAGTAACAAGTGCTGCAGGTGTAAAATAAATCACCTGTTTTCTTTTGTAGAGAGTACAAAATGCATGTCATTGACATTGTCTTTTATTGTATGATACATTTTTAGGGACATAATGTTACAAGGTTGGTGTAACTAATGAGGAAAAAAGTTGTACTCTCATGTGAAGAGTGTAAAAATCGAAACTACTCTACTATGAAAGATACGAGCTCAATAGAGCGACTTGAAATAAAAAAGTTTTGTAAAACATGCAATCAGCATACAGTTCACAAGGAAACAAAATAAATAATTGAAATAATACACTGGAGGTCCCGCAGATGCGTTTAACGAACTTTTTCGGCGATGTAGGTCGCGAAATGAAAAAAGTAAGTTGGCCTAAAAAAGATGAATTACTCCGCTCAACAGCGACTGTTGTTGCTACAGTTGTGTTCTTTGCGATTTTCTTCGCAGTAGTTGATATGGGCATTTCTTCTTTAATTCGGTTAATTCTTGGTTAATTCTTGAATAAGAAGCACTTATCCATGATATAATGTTATTTATAAGAACTGTGTAAAAGCCCGGTGAACGGGTTTTTTCATTTGCGCAAAAAAATGTACGTCAGGGAGGGAAGGACGCTCGTCCTAAATGAATGGAAAAAAGTTGGTATGTTGTCCATACTTATTCTGGATATGAAAATAAAGTAAAAGCAAACCTAGAGAAACGTGTAGAATCAATGGGTATGCAAGATAAAATTTTCCGTGTTGTTGTCCCGGAAGAAGTAGAAGTAGAAATGAAAAACGGAAAAGAAAAATTAATGAAAAGAAAAGTGTTCCCAGGTTATGTATTAGTAGAATTAATCATGACTGATGACTCTTGGTATGTTGTACGTAACACGCCGGGTGTAACTGGGTTCGTTGGTTCTTCTGGTTCTGGATCTAAACCATCACCTCTATTAGAAGAGGAAGTTGTTACCATTATGAAACATATGGGAATGGACAACGAAGTGGTTGATTTCGACTTTGAACTTCATGAGACAGTACGTGTAAATGAGGGGCCATTCGCAGATTATACAGGTGCTATTGAAGAAATTGATGTGGAGAAGAAAAAGGTTAGCGTGCTTGTGGATATGTTTGGTCGCGAGACTCCAGTTGAACTTGACTTCCATCAAATTGAAAAATTATAAAATGAAACTTGAAATGAATTGTAAAAAGTGATAATATCTTTTAAGTCAGTACGTCTTCGTTATCGGAGACGTTTTTTGAAAGATTTTATCCTTACAGATAAAATATGACGTGGGAGGGCAAATCACTGTCCAATTGACCACATCACGGACTTAAGGAGGTGTGTCTCGTGGCTAAAAAGGTAATTAAAATGGTAAAGCTTCAAATTCCTGCAGGTAAAGCTAACCCAGCTCCACCAGTTGGTCCAGCATTAGGACAAGCAGGTGTTAACATCATGGGCTTCTGTAAAGAGTTTAACGCTCGTACAGCAGATCAAGCTGGTCTTATCATCCCTGTTGAAATTACGGTATTTGAGGACCGTTCATTCACTTTCATTACTAAAACTCCTCCTGCTGCTGTTCTTCTTAAGAAAGTAGCTGGTATTGAGTCTGGTTCTGGTGAACCAAACCGTAATAAAGTGGCAACTGTTAAGCGTGATAAAGTACGCGAAATCGCTGAAACTAAAATGCCTGACCTAAACGCTGCTAGCGTAGAAGCTGCAATGCGTATGGTTGAAGGTACTGCACGCAGTATGGGCATCGTTATCGAAGACTAATTCGATTTGTTTTTAAAAAAGGTTGCGGGTCTGGAATTCCAATTCGCAACCTTTATTATCGTAAATGATTATCGTTTTTAAATAAATGGATGGCGCTCATCCTCAGGTTATACCTGAAAACAGGCGTAAACGTGGGAGGTTATTCCGCTAAAACCACATTCGAGGAGGAAATAAAAATGGCTAAAAGAGGTAAAAAGTACGTAGAAGCTGCAAAGCTTGTTGATCGTGCAGCTGCTTACTCTGCAACAGAAGCAGTAGAATTAGTAAAGAAAACAAACACAGCTAAATTTGATGCAACTGTAGAAGCTGCATTCCGTTTAGGTGTTGACCCTAAGAAAGCTGACCAACAAATCCGTGGTGCAGTTGTTCTTCCACACGGTACTGGTAAAGTACAACGTGTATTAGTATTTGCTAAAGGTGAAAAAGCTAAAGAAGCTGAAGCTGCTGGAGCTGACTTCGTAGGCGATACTGATTACATCGGTAAAATCCAACAAGGTTGGTTCGATTTCGATGTAGTAGTAGCAACTCCTGACATGATGGGTGAAGTTGGTAAACTTGGTCGCGTATTAGGACCTAAAGGTTTAATGCCAAACCCTAAAACTGGAACAGTTACTTTCGATGTAACTAAAGCTGTTAACGAAATCAAAGCTGGTAAAGTTGAATACCGCGTTGATAAAGCTGGTAACATCCACGTTCCAATCGGTAAAGTATCTTTCGAAGATGCTAAATTAGTAGAAAACTTCAAAACAATTGCTGACACTTTACAAAAAGTTAAGCCAGCTGCTGCAAAAGGTACTTACATGAAGAACGTAACAGTTGCTTCTACAATGGGACCTGGCGTACGTGTAGACGTTTCTACATTAGCGTAAATTTTGGAAGTTGACTTCATAAAGAAGTTTTAATATAATCATTTATGTTGTGAATTTAATTAGTGTACCGTAGACAGTAGGTGTCAATAGACTTAATTTCCTACCTAGGTGTTAATATACGAAGCGGAATCTTTTTTCTGTGACTATATGCCTCCATGTCTACAAGTTGGGCATGGAGGTTTTTAGTGCACTTTCGGTACATCTTCTATATAATCTACAGGAGGTGTAATAACATGAGCAAAGTAATCGAAACTAAACAACAAGTTGTAACTGAAATCGCGGACAAACTTCGCGCTAGTAAATCTACAATCGTTGTTGACTACCGTGGTTTAACAGTTTCTGAAGCAACAGAATTACGTAAGCAATTACGTGAAGCTGGCGTTGAGTTCAAAGTTTACAAAAACTCTCTAACTCGTCGTGCTGCAGAATCTGCTGAAATGGCTGAGTTAAATGAATTCTTAACAGGACCAAACGCAATCGCGTTCAGTAACGAGGATGTAGTTGCTCCTGCGAAAGTATTAAACGACTTCGCTAAAGATCATGAAGCTTTAGAAATTAAAGCGGGCGTAATCGAAGGTAAACTTGTAACACTTGATGAGGTTAAAGCAATCGCTACTCTTCCATCACGTGAAGGCTTACTTTCTATGCTTCTTAGCGTTCTTCAAGCTCCAATCCGTAACCTTGCACTTGCTACTAAAGCAGTTGCAGACCAAAAGGAAGAGCAAGGCGCTTAATTTTTTAAAAGATAATTACGTATTATCGATAAAACAATACAAACCTATTTAAGGGAGGATATTTACAATGACTAAAGAACAAATCATTGAAGCAGTTAAATCTATGACTGTATTAGAACTTAACGACTTAGTAAAAGCTATCGAGGAAGAATTCGGCGTAACTGCTGCTGCTCCTGTAGCTGTTGCTGGTGGCGCTGGAGAAGCTGCTGCTGAGAAAACTGAATTTGATGTGGAACTAACTAGCGCTGGTGCACAAAAAATCAAAGTTATCAAAGTTGTTCGTGAAATCACTGGTCTTGGCTTAAAAGAAGCTAAAGAATTAGTTGACAACACTCCAAAAGTAATCAAAGAAGCTGCTGCTAAAGAAGAAGCTGAAGAAATCAAAGCTAAACTTGAAGAAGTTGGCGCTGCTGTAGAAGTTAAGTAATTAACTTTTGATGCTTTAAAAAAAGCTCGCTCTCATGCGAGCTTTTTTTTTAACTGTAAAGAAAAGAGGTGGCCATATGGCAGACCATTATTTTTCTAACGACCCTTCTAGTAAAAGTGATCGTAAGCGATGGGAGTTTGCCCTTCGTGGATCTCGATTCACTTTCTTATCTGACCATGGGGTGTTCTCGAAAAACGAAGTGGACTTTGGTTCCCGTCTTTTAATTGAAGCGTTTCAAATGCCAGATATTAAAGGTGATATATTAGACGTAGGTTGCGGATACGGTCCTATTGGTTTGTCGTTAGCGAAAGAGTTTCAAGGTCGTGAAGTTCACATGGTGGATGTGAACGAGAGGGCACTTGGGCTTGCGAAAGAAAACGCCGCTAATAACAAAATCGAGAATATACGTATTTTTCAAAGTAGCGTCTATGAAAATGTAGATGGTAAGTATGCTGCTATTCTATCTAACCCTCCAATTCGTGCGGGTAAAGATATCGTACATGAGATTTTAGAAAAAGCTGTGGAGTATTTAGTTCCAGATGGAGAGCTTTGGATTGTTATTCAAAAGAAACAAGGTGCACCGTCTGCGCTAAAAAAACTAGAAGAAGTATTTTCTGAAGTTGAGGTTGTAGAAAAGAAAAAAGGATATTATATCATAAAATCAAAAAAACGTTGACGGTTATTTTTGGCTATGTTAACATTATACAATGCCAATATATGATTTTCTGCGTTGAGAAAGATGTATATTTTTGTTTCTCTTGGAAAAGATAGTAAAATCAGCAGATTATGAAACAGAATGATGGTTTTCTTATAGAAGCCATTTTTCTTTTTTGAGCAGGTAGAAAGACTCAACGTATTTATCTTTAAGAGAAAGAGACTACGCTAATAGCAGTAGTTGTATTTATTTGTGATTTTGCACAAATTTTTTTGTGCATTTATAATACTCATGATTTGAGGGGTGAAGCAGTTGACAGGTCAACTAGTTCAATACGGACGCCACCGCCAACGAAGAAGTTATGCCCGTATTAGTGAAGTATTAGAGTTACCAAATCTTATCGAAATTCAAACCTCTTCTTATCAGTGGTTTCTTGATGAGGGTTTGCGAGAAATGTTCCAAGACATTTCTCCGATTGAAGACTTTACGGGAAATCTATCGCTTGAATTTATCGACTACAGCTTAGGTGAACCTAAATACTCTGTAGACGAATGCAAAGAGCGTGATGTGACGTATGCAGCACCACTTCGTGTAAAAGTGCGTCTAATCAACAAGGAAACTGGTGAAGTAAAAGAACAAGATGTGTTCATGGGAGATTTCCCACTCATGACAGAGACTGGAACATTCGTAATTAACGGTGCAGAACGTGTTATCGTTTCCCAGTTAGTTCGCTCTCCAAGCGTATACTATAGTGGCAAAGTGGATAAAAACGGAAAACGTGGTTTTACTGCTACTGTAATTCCAAACCGCGGAGCTTGGTTAGAGTATGAGACAGATGCTAAGGATGTTGTATATGTGCGTATTGACCGTACGCGTAAACTTCCTGTAACTGTTTTGTTACGCGCATTAGGGTTTGGCTCTGATCAAGAAATCACCGAGCTTTTAGGTGATAACGAATACTTAAGCAACACATTAGAAAAAGACAACACAGATAGCACAGAAAAAGCATTGCTTGAAATTTATGAGCGTCTACGTCCTGGTGAACCACCAACAGTAGAAAATGCTAAGAGCTTACTTGTGTCTCGTTTCTTCGATCCAAAGCGCTACGATTTAGCAAATGTAGGTCGCTATAAGATCAACAAGAAGTTACACATTAAAAACAGATTGTTTAATCAACGTTTAGCTGAAACATTAGTGGATCCAGAAACTGGTGAAATTTTAGCGGCAGAAGGAACAATCTTAGATCGTCGTACACTTGATCGCATTTTACCTTACTTAGAGAAAAACATTGGATTCAAAACAGCGAAACCAATGGGTGGAGTGGTAGAAGGCGATGTTGAGCTGCAATCTATTAAGATTTATGCTCCTGAGTCGGAAGGCGAACGCGTAATTAATGTAATTGGTAATGCAAACATTACTCGTGATGTGAAACACATCACACCAGGTGATATCCTTGCTTCTATCAGTTACTTCTTCAACCTACTATACAAAGTAGGGGATACAGATGATATTGACCATTTAGGAAACCGTCGTCTGCGTTCTGTTGGAGAACTATTACAAAATCAATTCCGTATCGGTCTTTCTCGTATGGAACGTGTTGTTCGTGAGAGAATGTCGATCCAAGATACAAATGCGATTACACCACAGGCACTAATTAATATTCGTCCTGTTATTGCATCTATTAAAGAGTTCTTCGGAAGTTCTCAGTTATCTCAGTTTATGGACCAAACAAATCCATTAGCAGAGTTAACTCACAAACGAAGACTATCTGCATTAGGACCTGGTGGTTTAACGCGTGAGCGCGCAGGCTTTGAAGTGCGTGACGTTCATTACTCTCACTACGGTCGTATGTGTCCGATTGAAACACCAGAGGGACCAAACATCGGTTTGATTAACTCATTATCTTCGTTCGCGAAAGTAAATGAGTTTGGTTTCATTGAAACACCATACCGTCGTGTTGACCCAGAAACTGGTCTTGTAACAGGGCATGTTGATTACTTAACAGCAGATGAAGAAGATAATTATGTTGTAGCCCAAGCGAATATGAAATTATCTGACGAAGGTGAATTCCTAAGTGAAGATATCGTAGCTCGTTTCCGTGGTGAAAACATTGTCACAAATAGAGAACGCATCGACTACATGGATGTATCTCCAAAACAAGTAGTGTCGGCAGCGACAGCTTGTATTCCGTTCTTAGAAAACGATGACTCTAACCGCGCACTTATGGGAGCGAACATGCAACGTCAGGCGGTTCCGTTAATGAATCCGGAATCTCCGATTGTAGGTACAGGTATGGAGTACGTATCAGCAAAAGACTCAGGTGCTGCAGTAATCTGTAAACATCCTGGTGTTGTTGAGCGCGTAGAAGCACGTGAAGTTTGGGTACGTCGCTATGTAGAAGTTGACGGTCAAACAGTAAAAGGCGACTTAGATCGCTACAAAATGCAAAAATTCATTCGTTCTAACCAAGGAACTTGTTACAACCAACGTCCAATCGTAAGTGTTGGAAATGAAGTTGTAAAAGGTGAAATCCTTGCGGATGGTCCTTCTATGGAATTAGGTGAACTAGCACTTGGACGTAACGTGCTTGTTGGCTTCATGACTTGGGACGGTTATAACTACGAGGATGCGATCATCATGAGTGAGCGCCTTGTAAAAGATGATGTGTACACTTCTATTCATATTGAAGAATATGAATCAGAAGCTCGTGATACGAAACTTGGACCAGAAGAAATTACACGTGACATTCCAAACGTTGGGGAAGACGCATTACGTAACCTTGACGAGCGCGGTATCATTCGCGTTGGTGCTGAAGTAAAAGATGGAGATTTACTTGTTGGTAAAGTAACACCTAAAGGTGTAACAGAATTAACAGCTGAAGAACGTCTATTACATGCTATCTTTGGAGAAAAAGCGCGTGAAGTACGTGATACATCACTACGTGTACCACACGGTGGTGGCGGTATTATCTTAGACGTAAAAGTATTCAACCGTGAAGATGGCGATGAATTGCCACCAGGCGTGAATCAACTTGTACGTGCATATATCGTTCAAAAACGTAAAATTTCTGAAGGTGACAAGATGGCCGGACGTCACGGTAACAAAGGTGTTATTTCTCGTATTTTACCAGAAGAAGATATGCCTTACTTACCAGACGGTACGCCAATCGATATCATGTTAAACCCATTAGGGGTACCATCTCGTATGAATATCGGTCAGGTATTAGAGCTTCATCTTGGTATGGCAGCAAGATACCTTGGCATTCACATTGCAACACCAGTATTCGATGGTGCTCGTGAGGAAGATGTTTGGGGCACAATTGAAGAAGCTGGTATGGCAAATGACGCGAAAACAATCCTGTATGACGGACGTACTGGTGAACCATTCGATAACCGCGTATCTGTTGGTGTCATGTATATGATTAAACTTGCGCACATGGTTGACGATAAACTTCATGCTCGTTCTACTGGACCATACTCACTTGTAACGCAGCAACCTCTTGGAGGTAAAGCTCAGTTCGGTGGACAGCGTTTCGGTGAGATGGAGGTTTGGGCACTTGAAGCTTACGGTGCTGCTTATACTCTTCAAGAAATCTTAACAGTGAAGTCTGATGATGTTGTTGGACGTGTTAAGACTTATGAAGCAATTGTTAAAGGCGAAAATGTTCCAGAACCAGGCGTTCCTGAATCATTCAAAGTATTGATTAAAGAGCTGCAAAGTTTAGGTATGGACGTTAAAATGATGTCTAGCGACGATACAGAAATTGAAATGCGTGATACAGAAGATGACGATGATCATCAATCAGCAGATAAATTGAATGTCGAAGTTGAGACAACTAAGGAATAATTGGGATAACCTGTAGACTAAAAGGGAGGTAGGCCCCTTGATAGATGTAAATAACTTTGAATATATGAAGATTGGACTTGCTTCACCTGACAAGATTCGTTCTTGGTCATACGGTGAAGTTAAGAAACCAGAAACTATTAACTATCGTACGTTAAAGCCTGAAAAAGATGGCTTGTTCTGTGAGCGTATTTTCGGACCACAAAAGGACTGGGAATGTCATTGCGGAAAATACAAACGTGTACGTTATAAAGGTGTAGTTTGTGATCGATGTGGCGTTGAAGTAACGCGTGCAAAAGTACGTCGTGAACGTATGGGTCATATCGAATTAGCTGCTCCTGTATCTCATATTTGGTATTTCAAAGGTATCCCGAGCCGCATGGGACTTGTCTTAGACATGTCCCCTCGCGCGCTTGAAGAAGTAATTTATTTCGCTTCTTATGTTGTAACAGAAAGTGGAGATACACCACTTGATAAGAAGCAATTACTTTCTGAAAAAGAATACCGTGCATATCGTGATCGATATGGTAGCACATTCCAAGCTGCTATGGGTGCAGAAGCAATTAAAAAGCTACTACAAGACATCGATTTAGATAAAGAAGTAGACTTCTTAAAAGAAGAATTAAAAACAGCACAAGGACAACGCCGTACTCGTGCTATTAAACGTCTAGAAGTATTAGAAGCATTCCGTAACTCTGGAAATGAACCGTCTTGGATGATCTTAGATGTTCTACCAGTAATTCCGCCAGAACTACGCCCAATGGTACAGTTAGACGGTGGACGTTTTGCTACTTCTGACTTAAACGACTTATACCGTCGTGTAATTAACCGTAACAATCGTTTAAAACGTCTATTGGACTTAGGTGCACCAAGCATCATCGTTCAAAACGAAAAACGTATGTTACAAGAAGCTGTAGACGCATTAATCGATAATGGTCGTCGTGGCCGTCCAGTTACTGGACCAGGTAACCGTCCATTAAAATCACTATCTCACATGCTTAAAGGTAAACAAGGACGTTTCCGTCAAAACTTATTAGGTAAACGTGTTGACTACTCTGGTCGTTCTGTAATCGTTGTAGGACCGAACTTAAAGATGTATCAATGTGGATTACCAAAAGAAATGGCGCTTGAACTGTTCAAACCTTTCGTAATGAAAGAGTTAGTTGAAAAAGGATTAGCACATAACATTAAGAGTGCGAAACGTAAAATCGAGCGTGTACAACCTGAAGTTTGGGACGTTTTAGAGTCTGTGATTAAAGAACATCCAGTACTTCTAAACCGCGCACCAACACTTCACCGTCTTGGTATCCAGGCGTTTGAACCTACATTAGTAGAAGGTCGCGCAATCCGTCTTCACCCACTTGTATGTACTGCATACAACGCGGACTTTGACGGTGACCAAATGGCCGTTCACGTACCTTTATCATCAGAAGCTCAAGCTGAAGCTCGTCTTCTTATGTTAGCGGCACAAAACATCTTGAACCCGAAAGACGGTAAACCAGTTGTTACTCCATCTCAGGATATGGTATTAGGTAACTATTACTTAACACTTGAGCGTGAAGGTGCAATCGGTGAAGGTATGGTCTTCAAAGATGCAAACGAAGCATTGCTTGCATATCAAAATGGATATGTTCATCTTCATACACGTGTTGCAGTAGCTGCAAGTGCAGTAAACAACGCAACATTTACTGAAGAGCAAAAGAGTATGCTTCTATTAACAACAGTTGGTAAATTAATATTTAACGAAATCTTACCAGAGTCGTTCCCTTATATTAATGAACCAACAAATTCAAACCTTGAAAAAGAAACACCAGCGAAATATTTTGTTGAAAAAGGTGCGAACATTAAAGAAATTATTGCTAGTCGCGAAGAAGTGGCGCCATTTAGCAAGAAAATCCTTGGTAACATCATTGCGGAAGTATTCAAACGTTTCCAAATTACAGAAACGTCTCGCATGCTTGACCGTATGAAAAACTTAGGATTCAAGTACTCTACAAAAGCTGGTATTACAGTTGGGGTATCTGACATTCTTGTATTAGGCGAAAAAGATGAAATTCTCCACGAAGCACAAGCAAAAGTAGATAATGTAATTAAACAATTCCGTCGCGGTTTAATCACGGAAGAAGAACGTTACGATCGCGTTATCTCTATTTGGAGTAATGCAAAAGATGTTATCCAAGGAAAACTGATGAAATCCTTGAATAAACGCAACCCAATCTTCATGATGAGTGACTCAGGTGCCCGTGGTAACGCATCTAACTTTACTCAGCTTGCTGGTATGCGTGGTCTTATGGCCAATCCATCTGGTCGTATCATCGAACTTCCAATCAAATCGAGTTTCCGTGAAGGTTTAACAGTACTTGAGTACTTCATCTCTACGCACGGTGCGCGTAAAGGTCTTGCTGATACAGCACTTAAAACTGCCGATTCTGGTTACTTAACACGTCGTCTTGTTGACGTTGCACAAGATGTAATCGTTCGTGAAGATGATTGTGGAACAGATCGCGGTTTATTAATCGGTGCGATTAAAGAGGGTAATGAAGTTATCGAGTCATTATATGATCGTCTTGTTGGACGTTTTGCAAGAAAAACTGTAAAACATCCTGAAACAGGTGAAGTATTAGTTGCTGAAAATCAATTAATTACTGAAGATATCGCTCATATCGTTGAAAATTCGGGTGTTGAAACTGTAAACATTCGTTCAGCGTTTACGTGTAACACTCGCCACGGTGTATGTAAGAAGTGTTACGGTCGTAACTTAGCAACTGGAACAGACGTAGAAGTAGGAGAAGCGGTAGGTATTATCGCAGCTCAATCTATCGGTGAGCCAGGTACACAGTTAACGATGCGTACATTCCATACAGGTGGGGTTGCCGGAGATGATATCACTCAAGGTTTACCTCGTATCCAAGAGATCTTCGAAGCTCGTAATCCGAAAGGTCAGGCAGTTATCAGTGAAATCGACGGTGTTATCGCAGCGATCAACGACGTTAAAGATCGCCAAGAAGTAGTTGTACAGGGTGAAGTTGAAGCTCGTACGTATGCTATTCCTTACGGTGCTCGTCTGAAAGTAACTCCAGGACAGCCAATTAGCCACGGTAAAGAGTTAACAGAAGGTTCTATTGATCCGAAAGAATTACTAAAAGTAACGGACATTACGGCGGTTCAAGAATACTTATTACGTGAAGTTCAAAAAGTATACCGTATGCAAGGGGTAGAAATTGGTGACAAACACGTAGAAGTAATGGTACGTCAAATGTTACGTAAAGTTCGTGTAAGTGATGCAGGTGAAACAGATGTATTACCAGGAACATTACTAGATATCCATCAGTTCACTGATGCGAATGCTAAGGTCTTACTGCAAGGTAAGCAACCAGCAACAGCTAGACCTGTTCTACTTGGTATTACAAAAGCTTCACTTGAAACAGATTCATTCTTATCTGCAGCATCGTTCCAAGAAACAACTCGTGTCTTAACTGATGCAGCAATTAAGGGTAAACGCGATGAACTTCTAGGATTAAAAGAAAATGTTATTATCGGTAAACTTGTTCCTGCTGGAACAGGTATGAATCGTTATCGCAAAGTGGATCTTGTAAAAACAACACAAGATGACATGAATGTAGAAAACGATGAGGTTTATGTGGAACAGTAAAATTTTCCGGCATAAATTTTGTATAAAAACAATTAATCTTAGTTGACATTGTATGAGTCAAAATGTTACTATAATCAAGGTTGCTCCTGAACGATGCTTTGGAGGATATTTATATGTCTTATCAAAAAGTATCAACTGCTGAAAATGTAGTCGTTGGTCATAAACGCACATTGGAGGCAATCAAAAATGGTACAGTTAAAGAAGTTGTCATCGCAGAGGATGCTGACATGCGGTTAACCCATGCTATCATTCGTGTTGCAATGCAATATAACGTGCCCATAACAAAAGTTGAATCAGTTCGTAAGCTTGGTAAAGCTTCGGGGATTCAAGTGGGAGCTTCAGCAATAGGAATAATAAGTTAAAACTGTTTTTGTGAGGAGAGAGCATTTGCTCTTCCTTGCAAAAACTTTGTTTTCAACTAATAATGAACCACCTGGATATGTGGTCATACAAACATGCGAAGGGAGGATAATCAAATGCCTACTATTAACCAATTAGTGAGAAATGGTCGTACTGATAAAGTATGGAAATCTAAATCACCTGCGTTAAACAAAGGTTTTAACTCTTTAAAGAAAAAATCAACTGATATCTCTGCACCTCAAAAACGTGGTGTATGTACTCGTGTTGGTACAATGACTCCAAAGAAACCTAACTCAGCGTTACGTAAATACGCTCGTGTACGTTTAACAAACGGTATCGAGGTTACAGCTTACATCCCAGGTATCGGTCATAACCTACAAGAGCATAGCGTAGTATTAATTCGCGGTGGTCGTGTAAAGGATTTACCGGGGGTACGTTACCACATCGTTCGTGGTGCGCTTGACACAGCTGGTGTTGACAAACGTATGCAAGGACGTTCTAAATATGGTACTAAGAGACCAAAACCTGCTAAAAAATAATAACTTTAAAATGAAAGGAGGAACTCAATATGCCTCGTAAAGGACCTGTTGCGAAACGTGACGTGTTACCAGATCCAATGTACAATTCGAAGCTAGTAACACGCCTTATCAACAAAATGATGGTTGACGGTAAAAAAGGTAAATCTCAAACAATTCTTTATAATGCGTTCGATATCGTAAACGAACGTACTGGTAAAGAGCCAATGGAAGTATTCGAGCAAGCTCTTAAGAACATCATGCCTGTTCTTGAAGTACGCGCTCGTCGTGTTGGTGGTGCTAACTACCAAGTTCCAGTTGAGGTTCGTCCAGAACGCCGTACAACTTTAGGTCTTCGTTGGTTAGTAAACTACGCTCGTCTTCGTGGTGAAAAAACTATGGAAGAGCGTCTTGCTAACGAAATCTTAGATGCAGCTAACAACGCTGGTGCATCTGTTAAGAAACGTGAAGACACTCATAAAATGGCAGAAGCTAACAAAGCATTTGCTCATTACCGTTGGTAGGATTCAACGTAAAATAAATGTAAGCATAAACCGCTTTATTTGTCGCTTATGGAAGTGTGGAGAGGGAGAATGCCTCTCCCTTTCATCGGGCGCTCGTTTTACATAATGAGAGTACTGGACATACTGACATGTGTAACAATATAAAGTGGCTTTTTTGCTACTTAAAATAAAAAAATCCAATCCATATATGGAAGGAGCAAGACACCAAATGGCAAGAGAGTTCTCTTTAGAAAACACTCGTAATATTGGTATCATGGCTCACATCGATGCTGGTAAAACAACAGCAACTGAGCGTATTCTGTACTACACAGGACGTATTCATAAAATCGGTGAAACTCACGAAGGTGCATCTCAGATGGACTGGATGGAGCAAGAGCAAGAGCGTGGTATCACAATTACTTCTGCTGCAACTACAGCACAATGGAAAGGTCATCGTGTAAACATCATTGATACTCCAGGACACGTAGATTTCACAGTAGAAGTAGAACGTTCTTTACGCGTACTTGATGGCGCTGTAGCAGTACTTGATGCGCAATCTGGTGTAGAACCACAAACAGAAACTGTTTGGCGTCAGGCTACTACTTACGGCGTACCTCGTATCGTATTCGTTAACAAAATGGATAAGATCGGTGCAGATTTCTTATACTCTGTAGGAACAATCCACGATCGTTTACAAGCAAACGCACATCCAATTCAGTTACCAATCGGTGCTGAAGATGAGTTCAATGGTATCATTGACCTTGTTGAAGAGTGTGCTTACATGTACGGTAACGATTTAGGAACAGACATTCAACGTGTTGAAATTCCTGAAGAGCACAAAGAATTAGCTGAAGAATACCGTGGAAAACTTATTGAAGCGGTAGCTGAGCTTGATGAAGAAATGATGATGAAGTACCTAGAAGGTGAAGAAATCACTGTAGAAGAGCTTAAAGCTGGTATCCGTAAGGCTACAACTTCTGTAGAATTCTTCCCAGTAATCTGTGGTTCTGCATTCAAAAACAAAGGTGTTCAAATTCTGTTAGACGCAGTTATCGACTACCTTCCATCTCCACTAGATGTACCTGCTATTAAAGGTACTCTACCGGATACAGATGAAGAAGTAGAACGTAAGTCTAGCGATGAAGAACCATTCGCAGCTTTAGCATTCAAAATCATGACTGACCCTTATGTTGGTAAGTTAACGTTCTTCCGTGTGTACTCTGGTGTGTTAAACTCTGGATCATACGTGAAAAACTCAACTAAAGGTAAGCGTGAGCGTGTAGGTCGTATCCTACAAATGCACGCTAACAGCCGTGAAGAGATTTCAACAGTTTACGCTGGTGATATCGCTGCTGCTGTAGGTTTAAAAGATACTACTACTGGTGATACTCTTTGTGACGAGAAGAGCCTTGTTATCCTTGAGTCTATGGAATTCCCAGAGCCAGTTATCTCTGTAGCTATCGAACCAAAATCTAAAGCTGACCAAGATAAAATGGGTACAGCATTATCTAAGCTTTCTGAAGAAGATCCAACATTCCGTGCTCACACTGACCAAGAAACTGGCCAAACTATCATCGCTGGTATGGGTGAACTTCACCTTGATATCATCGTTGACCGTATGCGTCGTGAATTCAAAGTGGAAGCAAACGTTGGTGCTCCTCAGGTAGCATACCGTGAGACTTTCCGCGCTGCTGCGAAAGTTGAAGGTAAGTTCGCTCGTCAATCTGGTGGTCGTGGACAATTCGGTCACGTTTGGATTGAGTTTGAACCTAACGAAGAAGGTAAAGGATTCGAATTCGAAAACAAGATCGTCGGTGGTGTAGTTCCTCGTGAATACATCCCAGCTGTTGGAGCAGGTCTTGAAGATGCACTTAAAAATGGTGTACTAGCTGGTTATCCACTAGTTGACATTAAAGCTGCATTAGTTGACGGATCTTACCATGATGTCGATTCATCTGAGATGGCGTTCAAAATCGCTGCATCTATGGCACTTAAAGCTGCGGTTTCTAAATGTAGCCCAGTAATTCTTGAGCCAATGATGAAAGTTGAAGTTGTAATTCCTGAAGAGTACATGGGTGACATTATGGGTGACGTAACATCTCGTCGTGGACGTGTAGAAGGTATGGAAGCTCGCGGTAACGCACAAGTTGTTCGCGCTATGGTTCCACTTTCTGAAATGTTCGGTTATGCAACGTCATTACGTTCTAACACTCAAGGACGCGGAACATTCTCTATGGTGTTTGACCACTATGAAGAAGTACCAAAGTCTGTTTCTGAAGAAATTATCAAAAAAAATAAAGGTGAATAATTGATTTTTATCGATTGTTCAAGTATAACTACTTATGTAAGCTTAGAAAGTGGGACGTAAGTTTCACTTTCTAGTCTAAATATAAAATAACCTATATAAACTAAGGAGGAATTTAGAATGGCTAAAGCTAAATTCGAACGTTCTAAACCCCATGTTAACATCGGTACAATCGGCCACGTTGACCATGGTAAAACTACATTAACTGCTGCGATCACTACAGTTCTTGCAAAAGCTGGTGGTGCTGAAGCACGCGGATACGATCAAATCGATGCTGCTCCAGAAGAAAGAGAGCGCGGTATCACAATCTCAACTGCACACGTTGAGTACGAAACTGAAACTCGTCACTATGCACACGTTGACTGCCCAGGTCACGCTGACTATGTTAAAAACATGATCACTGGTGCTGCTCAAATGGACGGCGGTATCTTAGTAGTATCTGCTGCTGATGGCCCAATGCCTCAAACACGTGAGCACATCCTTCTTTCTCGTCAAGTAGGTGTTCCTTACATCGTTGTATTCTTAAACAAATGCGACATGGTAGATGACGAAGAATTATTAGAATTAGTAGAAATGGAAGTTCGCGACCTATTATCTGAATACGGATTCCCAGGCGACGACATTCCTGTAATCAAAGGTTCTGCTCTTAAAGCTCTTCAAGGAGAAGCTGATTGGGAAGCAAAAATCATTGAATTAATGGCTGAAGTTGATGCTTACATCCCAACTCCAGAACGTGAAACTGACAAACCATTCTTAATGCCTGTAGAGGACGTATTCTCTATCACAGGTCGTGGTACAGTTGCTACTGGTCGTGTTGAGCGCGGTATCGTTAAAGTTGGTGACGTAGTAGAAATCATCGGTCTTGCTGAAGAAAATGCTTCTACAACTGTAACTGGTGTAGAGATGTTCCGTAAACTTCTTGACCAAGCTCAAGCTGGAGACAACATCGGTGCTTTACTTCGTGGGGTTGCTCGTGAAGACATCCAACGTGGACAAGTACTTGCAAAAAGCGGTTCTGTAAAAGCTCACGCTAAATTCAAAGCTGAAGTTTTCGTATTATCTAAAGAAGAAGGTGGACGTCACACTCCATTCTTCGCTAACTACCGTCCTCAGTTCTACTTCCGTACAACTGACGTAACTGGTATCATCCAATTACCAGAAGGTACTGAAATGGTAATGCCTGGTGACAACATCGAAATGACTATCGAACTTATCGCTCCAATCGCTATCGAAGAGGGAACTAAATTCTCTATTCGTGAAGGTGGACGTACAGTAGGTTACGGTGTAGTTGCTACTATCGTTGAGTAATCTTAACTGATATAAAAAAACCTAAGGGATTTTCCCTTAGGTTTTTTGTTTGCGTTTATATAAGGGATAAGAGAGTGTTTTTTTGTTTTGACGAGTTTCTTCTATAGTAATATAAAAACAATAAAAGATAATCCAGAAACTGTAAAATGAATTCTGTTAGATGAAAACTTGAAATTCTTTAAAGTGCCATGTATAATAGCAAAAGTAGAGAAAAGCAGATGCAAACAAAAAGATGCTTGCATCTAGACGAATAACATTGTATAATAGACAATGTTGGTCTTTGACTGCGATGAAGTGGAAGGTTGCTGACACACCCGGCCGCTTTGCCATGGCATGGTGTGGGGAAATTTCCATGGAGAAGGTCTATTTTAGAAATAGGCGAACGAAGGAGGGAAAATAATGGCAAAAGAAAAAATTCGTATCCGTTTAAAAGCTTACGATCACCGTATTCTTGATCAGTCAGCTGAGAAAATTGTAGAAACAGCTAAGCGTTCTGGGGCAACAGTTTCTGGTCCGATCCCATTACCAACTGAAAAAACTGTTTACACAATTCTTCGTGCTGTTCATAAGTACAAAGATTCTCGTGAGCAATTCGAAATGCGCACGCACAAACGTCTAATCGACATCGTGAGTCCTACTCCACAAACAGTAGATTCATTAATGCGTTTAGACTTACCATCTGGTGTAGATATCGAAATCAAACTATAATTTATATAACTTAAAAATGTAGGAGGTGTAACTCATGACCAAAGGAATCTTAGGAAGAAAGATCGGTATGACTCAAGTATTTGCTGAGAACGGTGAGTTAATCCCAGTAACAGTTATCGCTGCTAATCCAAACGTTGTTCTTCAAAAGAAAACAACTGAAACTGATGGCTACAATGCAATTCAGTTAGGATTTGAAGATAAACGTGAAAAGTTAACTAACAAACCTGAACAAGGCCACACTGCTAAAGCATCTACAACTCCTAAGCGCTTCATTCGCGAAATCCGCGATGCAGACGTGGACGGATTAGAGGTTGGTCAAGAGGTAAAAGTTGACGTATTCGCTACAGGTGAAATCGTTGATGTAACAGGAATTTCTAAAGGTAAAGGTTTCCAAGGTGTTATCAAACGCCACGGACAATCTCGCGGACCTATGTCTCATGGTTCTCGCTATCACCGTCGTCCAGGTTCAATGGGCCCAGTTGCTCCGAACCGTGTATTCAAAGGCAAAAAACTTGCTGGACGTATGGGTGGAGACCAAGTTACTATCCAAAACTTAGAAATCGTTCAAGTTGACACTGAGCGCAACTTATTACTAGTAAAAGGTAACGTTCCAGGTGCTAAGAAATCTCTTGTAGTTGTTCAAGGCGCTGTGAAGGTTAGCAAATAATTCACAATAGGAAGGAGGAATTCCAATGCCAAAAGTTACTGTATATAACCAAACTGGTTCACAGGTTGGTGAAATCGAATTAGCTGAAGCTATTTTCGGTATCGAACCAAATGAAGCTGTACTTTTCGAAGCTGTAATGATGCAACGTGCATCTTTACGTCAAGGTACACACAAAGTAAAAACTCGCTCTGAAGTTCGCGGTGGTGGTCGTAAACCATGGCGTCAAAAAGGAACTGGACGTGCTCGTCAAGGGTCTATCCGCTCTCCTCAATGGCGTGGTGGTGGTACGGTATTCGGACCTACACCAAGAAGCTATGCGTACAAACTTCCTAAGAAAGTTCGTCGTTTAGCAATCAAATCTGCATTAGCTACTAAAGTAGTTGAGAACAACATTGTAGTTCTTGAAGACCTAGTGTTAAATGCACCAAAAACAAAAGATATGCTAGCAGTACTTAAAGGATTAACTGTTGAGAAGAAAGCTCTTATCGTAACTGCTGATGCAAACGAATCTGTAGAGTTATCTGCTCGCAATATCCCTGGAGTAACAGTAATCACTGCTGATGGCGTAAACGTTTTAGACGTGCTTCATCATGATAAGCTAATCATGACAAAAGCGGCAGTGGAAAAAGTAGAGGAGGTGCTTGCATAATGAGAGATCCTCGTGATATCATTAAGCGCCCAGTTATCACTGAACGTTCTATGGAAATGATGGCTGAAAAAAAATACACGTTCGATGTGGACGTTAAATCTAATAAAACAGAAGTTAAAGATGCTCTTGAAGCGATCTTTGGTGTTAAAGTAGAAAAAGTGAACATCATGAACTACAAGCCGAAAGCAAAACGCGTTGGTCGTCACGCTGGTTTTACTAGCCGTCGTCGTAAAGCAATCGTTAAGCTAACTGCTGACAGCAAAGAAATCGAAATCTTCCAAGGCGTTTAATTCTTACTAAAGAAGGAGGGAAATTGAGATGGGAATCAAAAAGTATAATCCAACTACTAACGGTCGTCGTAATATGACTACGAATGATTTCGCTGAAATCACGACTGATAGACCCGAAAAGTCATTACTTGCTCCTTTAAGCAAGAAGGCTGGTCGTAATAACCAAGGTAAAATCACTGTACGTCATCAAGGTGGCGGACATAAGCGTCAATACCGTATCATCGACTTTAAGCGTAACAAAGATGGAATTCCAGGACGCGTTGCTACGATCGAATACGATCCAAACCGCTCTGCGAATATCGCATTAATTAACTACGTTGACGGTGAAAAACGTTACATTCTTGCTCCTAAATCTTTAGAAGTAGGTATGGAAGTTATGTCTGGCCCAGAAGCTGACATTAAAATCGGTAACGCATTACCATTAATCAACATTCCAGTAGGTACTGTTGTTCATAACATCGAGCTTAAGCCTGGTCGTGGCGGACAATTAGTTCGTTCTGCTGGTACATCTGCTCAAGTACTTGGTAAAGAAGGTAAATACGTACTTGTACGTTTAACTTCTGGTGAAGTACGTCTTGTATTATCTGCTTGTCGCGCTTCAATCGGTCAAGTAGGTAACGAACAACACGAACTTATCAAAATCGGTAAAGCAGGTCGCTCTCGCTGGTTAGGTAAACGCCCAACAGTTCGTGGTTCTGTAATGAACCCGGTTGATCACCCACACGGTGGTGGTGAAGGACGTTCTCCAATCGGACGTAAGTCTCCAATGTCTCCATGGGGTAAACCAACTCTTGGATTCAAGACTCGTAAGAAAAACAAAGCGTCTGACAAATTCATCGTTCGTCGTCGTAAAAAATAATGGGATTGTAGTACGGTTCATTTCTAGAACCGTACGCCAATCACGAAGGGAGGCACCAAAATGGCTCGTAGCTTAAAAAAAGGACCATTTGTCGATGATCACTTAATGAGCAAAATGGAAAAATTAGTTGCATCTGAGCAAAAACAAGTTGTTAAAACTTGGTCTCGCCGTTCAACAATCTTCCCTCAGTTCATCGGACACACAATCGCTGTATATGATGGTCGTAAACACGTACCTGTGTACATCACTGAGGATATGGTTGGCCATAAGTTAGGTGAATTCGCACCAACTCGTACGTACAAAGGTCACCTTGCTGACGATAAGAAAACTAGAAGATAATGAGAGGAGGCACTTCAATGCAAGCTAAAGCAGTAGCGAGAACAGTTCGTATTGCTCCTCGTAAAGTTCGTTTAGTAGTAGACTTAATCCGAGGTAAGCAAGTGGGTGAAGCGATTGCTATCCTTAACCACACACCAAAAACTGCTTCTCCAGTTGTAGAAAAAGTTTTAAAATCTGCAATCGCAAATGCAGAGCACAATTATGAGATGGACATTAACAACCTAGTTGTTGAAAAAGTTTTCGTTGACGAAGGTCCAACGTTAAAACGTTTCCGTCCACGTGCAATGGGTCGTGCAAGCCAAATTAACAAACGCACAAGCCACATCACAGTTGTGGTATCAGAAAAGAAGGAGGGATAATCGATGGGTCAAAAGGTTAATCCAATTGGTCTTCGTGTCGGCGTTATCCGTGACTGGGAATCTCGTTGGTTCGCTGAGAAAGATTACGCTACATTATTACATGAAGACATCAAAATCCGTGAGTACATTAATGTACGCTTAAAAGATTCTGCTGTTGCTAAAGTAGAAATCGAACGTGCAGCAAATCGTGTAAATGTTACAATTCACACTGCAAAACCTGGTATGGTAATTGGTAAAGGTGGTACTGAAGTTGAAGCACTTCGTAAAGCTCTTAACCAATTAACAGGCAAGCGTGTACACATCAACATTTTAGAAGTTAAGAGAGCTGATCTTAACGCTAAATTAGTAGGCGAAAACATCGCTCGTCAATTAGAAAACCGTGTATCATTCCGTCGTGCACAAAAGCAAGTTATTCAACGTGCTATGCGTGCAGGTGCTAAAGGTATTAAAACACAGGTTTCTGGTCGTCTTGGCGGAGCTGATATCGCTCGTGCAGAATCTTACAGTGAAGGAACTGTTCCACTTCATACACTTCGCGCTGATATTGACTATGCAGCAGTTGAAGCTGATACAACATACGGTAAATTAGGCGTAAAAGTATGGATCTACCGTGGAGAAGTCCTTCCTACAAAAAAGAAAGCTTCTGAGGAAGGAGGAAAATAATATGTTAATGCCAAAACGCGTAAAATATCGTAGAGAGCATCGTGGTAAAATGCGTGGTCGTGCTAAAGGTGGAACTGAAATTGCTTTCGGTGAATTCGGTTTACAAGCACAAGCTGCTTCATGGATTACAAACCGTCAAATCGAAGCTGCTCGTCGTGCAATGACTCGTTACATGAAACGTGGCGGTAAAGTATGGATTAAAATTTTCCCTTCTAAACCTTACACTGCAAAACCTCTAGAAGTACGTATGGGTTCCGGTAAAGGGGCACCAGAAGGCTGGGTAGCAGTAGTAAAACCTGGGAAAATTATGTTTGAAATCGCGGGTGTATCTGAAGAGGTAGCACGCGAAGCATTACGTCTTGCAGCTCACAAGTTACCTGTGAAATGTAAATTCGTAAAACGTGAAGAAAATGGTGGTGAATCTAATGAAAACTAATGATATTCGTGAATTAACCACTGCCGAAATCGAAACAAAAGTTAAAGCTTTAAAGGAAGAGTTGTTTAATCTTCGCTTCCAACTTGCTACAGGACAATTAGAGAATCCAACTCGCATTCGTGAAGTGCGTAAAGCAATTGCTCGTATGAAAACTGTAGTTCGTGAAAGAGAGATCGGAATTAATCGATAAATTGAGGGGAGGTTTGCATAGTGAGCGAACGTAACCAACGCAAAGTTTATACTGGTCGTGTAGTGTCTGACAAAATGGACAAAACGATTACAGTTTTAGTTGAAACTTACAAAACTCATTCCTTGTACGGAAAACGTGTTAAGTATTCTAAGAAGTACAAAGCCCATGATGAGCAAAACCAAGCGAAACTTGGCGATATCGTTAAAATCATGGAAACTCGCCCGCTTTCTGCTACTAAGCGTTTCCGTTTAGTTGAAATCGTTGAAGAAGCGGTTATTATCTAAATAGACGAATCGGAATTTTTAGTCCGAAGGGAGGTTTCATAACATGATCCAACAAGAATCTCGTTTGAAAGTTGCTGACAACTCTGGTGCACGTGAACTTTTAACAATTAAAGTATTAGGCGGCTCTGGTCGTAAATATGCTAACATTGGTGACATTATCGTTGCTACGGTAAAACAAGCAACACCAGGTGGCGTTGTTAAAAAAGGTGACGTTGTTAAAGCAGTAGTGGTACGTACGAAGAGCGGAGCTCGTCGTCCGGACGGTTCTTACATCAAATTTGATGAAAACGCAGCGGTTATCATTAAAGACGATAAGAGCCCACGTGGTACTCGTATCTTCGGACCAGTAGCTCGTGAATTACGTGATAGCAACTTCATGAAGATCGTTTCTTTAGCTCCAGAAGTTCTATAATTTAAGGTATTGCCTTGCTAAGGAGGTGCAGAATTAAGATGCATGTAAAAAAAGGTGATAAAGTACAGGTAATCACTGGTAAAGACAAAGGAAAACAAGGCGTTATCCTTGTGGCTTTCCCAAAGCAAAACCGTGTTATCGTTGAGGGTGTCAATATCGTTAAGAAGCACTCTAAGCCATCTCAATTAAATCCACAAGGTGGAATTATTACTAAAGAAGCACCTATTCACGTTTCTAACGTTATGATTTTAGATCCGAAAACAGGTGAACCTACTCGTGTAGGCTTCAAAGTAGAAGATGGTAAAAAAGTTCGTATTGCAAAAAAATCTGGTGAATTATTAGATAAATAATTTTCTTAAGAAAGGAGGTCACTTCATTGAATCGCCTTAAAGAGAAGTTCCAAAAGGAAATTACTCCTGCTCTAGTGAGCAAGTTTAACTATAAATCTGTAATGCAGGTACCAAAAATCGAAAAGATCGTAATCAACACTGGTGTTGGTGACGCGGTATCTAACTCAAAAGCGTTAGACAACGCAGTAGAAGAATTAACACAAATCACAGGTCAAAAACCTGTTGTAACTCGTGCTAAAAAATCAATCGCTGGTTTCCGTCTTCGTGAAGGTATGCCAATCGGTGCGAAAGTAACTTTACGCGGCGAGCAAATGTATGAGTTCTTCGACAAATTAGTATCAGTTTCTTTACCACGTGTACGTGATTTCCGTGGTGTTTCTAAGAAATCATTCGATGGTCGTGGAAACTATACATTAGGTGTTAAAGAGCAACTTATTTTCCCTGAGATTGATTATGATAAAGTAAGCAAAGTCCGCGGTATGGACATCGTAATCGTTACTACAGCGAAAACTGATGAAGAAGCTCGTGAACTTTTAACACAATTCGGTATGCCATTCCAAAAATAATGGAAGCCAACGCTAAGTAGAGGAGGCGAAAACGTGGCTAAAAAATCTATGATAGCGAAACAAAAGCGTACTCCTAAGTTTAAAGTACAAGAGTATACACGTTGCGAACGCTGCGGTCGTCCGCATTCTGTATACCGCAAATTTAAACTTTGCCGTATTTGTTTCCGTGAACTTGCATATAAAGGTCAAATTCCTGGTGTTAAAAAAGCTAGTTGGTAAAACCCACAAATGGGAAGGAGGTAAAACACATGGTGATGACAGATCCAATTGCAGACATGCTTACTCGCATCCGTAATGCGAACATGGTACGTCATGAGAAATTAGAGGTTCCTGCTTCTAAAATCAAAAAAGAGATCGCTGAACTTTTAAAACGTGAAGGTTTCATTCGTGATGTAGAATACATCGAGGATAACAAACAAGGTATCCTTCGTATTTTCCTGAAATATGGTGCAAACAATGAACGTGTAATCACTGGATTAAAACGTATCAGTAAACCTGGCTTACGCGTTTACGCTAAAGCTGACGAAGTACCACGTGTACTTAACGGATTAGGTATCGCTCTTGTTTCTACATCTAAGGGAGTAATGACAGACAAAGACGCTCGTCAATTACAAACTGGTGGAGAAGTAGTAGCATACGTTTGGTAATATATATTTAAAACGAACGGAGGTGTGACCACATGTCTCGTATTGGTAAAAAGATTCTTGAAATCCCTGCAGGTGTTACTATTACAGTTGCAGAAGACAATACTGTAACAGTAAAAGGCCCTAAAGGTGAATTAACTCGTACTTTCAATGCTGATATGCTTATCAAAATTGAAGAGAATACATTAACAGTTGAGCGTCCATCTGAACAGAAGGAACACCGTGCATTACACGGTACAACTCGTGCTTTAATCGGAAACATGGTTGAAGGTGTAACTGAAGGTTTCGCACGCGGACTTGAATTAGTCGGTGTTGGTTACCGTGCTCAAAAACAAGGTGATAAACTTGTATTAAGCGTAGGTTATTCTCATCCAGTAGAAATGACTCCGGAAGCAGGTCTTGAAGTTGAAGTACCTGCACCAACTAAGATCGTAATTAAAGGTATCGACAAGCAACGTGTTGGCGAATTCGCTGCTAACATCCGTGCTGTACGTGCTCCTGAGCCTTACAAAGGTAAAGGTATTCGTTACGAAGGCGAAGTTGTTCGTCGTAAAGAAGGTAAAACTGCTAAGTAAACCCGTTAGGTGAGAGAAAGGAGTGACAAGAATGATCACTAAAGCTGATAAAAATGCGACTCGTAAGAAAAGACATGCACGTGTACGTGCTAAACTTACTGGTACTGCAGAGCGTCCACGTTTAAACGTGTTCCGTTCTAACCAACATATTTACGCTCAAGTTATTGATGATGTGAATGGTGTAACGTTAGTAAGTGCATCTACTCTTGATAAAGACCTTGCTCTTAACGGTACTAGCAATATTGAAGCTGCTACGAAAGTTGGAGAATCAGTTGCTAAGCGTGCTGTAGAGAAAGGCGTTAAAGAAGTAGTATTTGATCGCGGTGGTTACTTATACCATGGCCGTGTTAAAGCTCTAGCTGAAGCTGCTCGTGAGGCTGGATTACAATTTTAATGGTCAAAGGAGGGAAAATTGATGCATCGCATTGACCCAAGTAAATTAGAACTTGAAGAACGTGTAGTTACGATAAATCGTGTCGCGAAAGTTGTTAAGGGTGGTCGTCGTTTCCGCTTTGCTGCACTAGTTGTAGTTGGCGATAAAAACGGTCATGTTGGATTCGGTACTGGTAAAGCACAAGAGGTACCAGACGCAATCCGTAAAGCTATCGAAGACGCTAAGAAAAACTTAATCGCTGTACCATTAGTTGGTACAACAATTCCACACACAATCAACGGTCATTTTGGCGCTGGTGAAGTATTCTTAAAACCTGCTGCTGAGGGTACTGGTGTTATTGCTGGTGGACCTGTTCGTGCGGTCCTTGAATTAGCTGGTGTACAAGATATTCTTTCGAAATCTCTTGGTTCTAACACACCAATCAACATGATTCGCGCTACTGTGAACGGATTAAGCGAACTTAAGCGCGCTGAAGATGTTGCAAAATTACGCGGTAAATCTGTAGAAGAGCTACTAGGTTAAGGAGGGAAAACAAATGGCGAAAAAGTTAGAAATTACCCTCACTCGTAGTGTAATTGGTCGTCCACAAGATCAACGTGCGACGGTAGAAGCTTTAGGTCTTAAAAAGTTGAATTCAACTGTAGTTAAGGAAGAAACTCCTGCTATTCTTGGTATGATCAACAAAGTTTCTCACCTTGTAACTGTAAAAGAAGCTTAAGGATAACTCATTAATATAAGGAGGTGCCTGGGAATGAAACTTCATGAATTAAAACCTGCAGAAGGTTCTCGTAAAGTACGTAACCGTGTCGGTCGTGGTATCGGTTCTGGTAACGGTAAAACTGCTGGTAAAGGTCATAAAGGACAAAACGCACGTTCTGGCGGCGGTGTTCGTCTTGGCTTCGAAGGTGGTCAAACTCCATTATTCCGTCGTTTACCCAAACGCGGCTTCACAAACATTAACCGTAAAGAGTTTGCTATTGTAAACTTATCAACGTTAAATCGTTTTGAAGATGGTACAGAAGTAACACCTGAATTATTGCTGGAAACTGGCGTTATCAGCAAGTTAAACGACGGTGTTAAAGTTCTTGCAAGCGGAGCAGTAGAGAAAAAACTAACTGTTAAAGCGCACAAGTTCTCTTCAAGTGCTAAAGAAGCAATTGAAGCAGCTGGCGGATCAGTTGAGGTGATCTAATGTTTCGTACAATCTCCAACTTTATGCGCGTTGCTGAGATAAGACGTAAAATATTATTCACTTTAGCGATGTTAATCGTATTCAGGATTGGCACGTTTATCCCCGTGCCATTTACAAATGGAGACGTACTGAAGGCACAAGATCAATTAAATGCTTTAGGTATTCTAAATACATTTGGCGGTGGAGCCTTGAAAAACTTCTCCATCTTTGCGATGGGAATCATGCCGTATATTACAGCATCCATCATCGTGCAATTATTGCAGATGGATGTTGTTCCTAAATTTTCGGAATGGTCGAAGCAAGGTGAAATGGGCCGTCGTAAATTAACGCAATTCACGCGTTACTTTACAATTGTTCTTGCGTTTATTCAGGGGTTTGGTATGTCAATCGGTTTTAACGGTATGGTAGGTGGACAATTAATTTTGAATCCAGGTTGGAGCACTTATTTATACATTGCTACGGTACTGACTGCTGGTACTGCATTTTTAATGTGGTTAGGTGAACAGATTACAGCTAAAGGTGTAGGTAATGGTATTTCCATCCTTATCTTTGGCGGTATTGCCGCAGCGATCCCAAGTGTTATATCTCAAGTGTATCAGCAACAGTTTCAAAATATCGGAGATCAATTGTTCATGAGTATCGTTAAAGTTGCATTGATTTTACTAGCTGTGCTAGCAGTTATTGTGGGTGTTATTTTCATTCAACAGGCTGTTAGAAAGATCCCAATTCAATATGCGAAGCGTGTAACAGGAGGAAATGGTGGTTATGCTGGAGCACAAAACACACATTTACCGCTTAAGGTGAATAGTGCTGGTGTTATTCCAGTAATTTTTGCTGTTTCATTCTTAATTACGCCTCCGACTATTGCACAGTTCTTCCCGAAACATGATGTATCGCAGTGGATTATTGCAAACTTTAACTATTCTCACCCAGTGGGAATGATCATATATGTTGCGCTCATTGTAGCCTTCACATATTTCTATGCATTTGTTCAGGTTAATCCAGAGCAAATGTCAGAGAATCTAAACAAGCAAGGTGGATATGTTCCAGGTATTCGTCCGGGTAAGAATACGGAACAATATCTAACAAAAATCTTGTATCGTTTGACCTTTGTAGGATCAATTTTCCTAGCAGCGATTGCAATCTTACCAGTTATCTTTACGAAATTGGGAAATCTTCCTCCATCTGCACAGATCGGTGGAACGAGTATGTTAATCGTTGTCGGCGTTGCTTTAGAAACAATGAAGCAGCTAGAAAGCCAACTGGTAAAACGCCATTACAAAGGGTTTATCAAGCAGTGAGTAAGTGGGAAGAATTGTCTTCCCTACATGCTCATGTACTCTGAGGGGGAACAAGGATGAACTTAATTTTAATGGGGCTTCCTGGTGCTGGTAAAGGTACACAAGCCGAACAGATTGTTGCCAAGTATAACATCCCTCACATTTCAACAGGAGACATGTTCCGTGCAGCTATGAAGGCTGAAACTGAAATGGGTCTACAAGCAAAATCTTTTATTGATAAAGGTGCACTTGTTCCAGATGAAGTTACGATCGGAATCGTTCGTGAACGTTTAAGTCAAGACGACTGCGTAAGAGGTTTCTTACTAGACGGTTTCCCACGAACTGTTGCACAAGCATCAGCTCTTGAAGAAATTATGAAAGATCTTGGCAAAAAAATCGACTATGTTTTAAACATTAATGTGGATTCAGGGTTGTTATTAAAACGCCTTACAGGCCGTCGCATTTGTAAAGAGTGCGGTGCGACTTACCACTTAGAATTCAATCCACCAGCAAAAGCTGATGTGTGCGATAAATGTGGTGGCGAATTATATCAACGCTCTGATGACAATGAAGAAACTGTAGCAAATCGTTTAGATGTAAATATTAAGCAAACAAAACCTTTGCTTGATTTCTACGAAGAGCTTGGTTACTTACAAAGCATTAATGGTGAGCAAGATATCAATAAAGTATTTGCTGATATCGATGTTCTCATCGGAGGCTTAGCGTAATGATAATCTGCAAAACTCCTCGCGAGATAGAAATCATGCGAGAAGCTGGCAGGATCGTTGCTTTGACTCATCAAGAGTTGAAACAGCACATTACTCCAGGAATTACAACGAAAGAGCTCGATCAAATAGCGGAAAAGACGATTCAAAAATATGGTGCTACGCCATCTTTTAAAGGATACAACGGATTTCCGGGGAGCATATGTGCTTCTGTAAATGAAGAGCTTGTACACGGAATTCCAGGGAAGCGCAAGCTCAAAGAGGGCGATATCATCAGTATCGATATTGGTGCGAAATACAATGGGTACCATGGAGATTCTGCATGGACGTATCCAGTTGGAAACATTTCTGAATCTGTTCAAAAGCTACTTGATGTCACAGAAAAATCGTTGTATCTTGGTCTAGAACAAGTAAAACCAGGCGAGAGATTATCAAATATCTCACATGCGGTTCAAACCCATGCTGAAGAGAATGGATTCTCGATCGTTAGGGAGTATGTTGGTCACGGAATCGGGCAAGACTTACATGAGGACCCTCAAATCCCGCACTATGGTCCACCAAATAGAGGCCCTAGATTAAAGCCGGGAATGGTCATCTGTGTTGAGCCGATGGTGAATCAAGGAAGACGATATGTAAAAACACTATCTGATGACTGGACAGTGGTAACGGTAGATGGTAAATGGTGTGCCCATTTTGAGCACACGATTGCTCTTACAGAAGCAGGATACGAAATCCTTACCACTTTATAAGTAGCTGGCTCTCCGGGATTTCAGAGCAGTGTAAAATGTTACTGATTTGAAGAAGGGAGAACTATTGAATGGCTAAAGATGATGTAATTGAAGTCGAAGGTACCGTTCTTGAAACGTTGCCAAATGCTATGTTCAAAGTAGAATTAGAGAATGGGCATGTCGTATTGGCTCACGTTTCTGGTAAAATCCGTATGAACTTCATTCGTATTTTACCAGGAGACAAAGTTACGGTAGAATTATCTCCGTACGATTTAAATCGTGGTCGTATTACGTACCGTTTTAAATAATATAGCACTCCGTAATCTTTAAGGAGGTTCGAGACATGAAAGTAAGACCGTCAGTTAAACCAATCTGCGAAAAATGTAAAGTTATTCGTAGACGTGGAAAAGTAATGGTTATTTGTGAAAACCCTAAACATAAACAAAAACAAGGTTAATCAGAAGGAGGTGCATTCGTAATGGCACGTATCGCAGGTGTAGATATTCCTCGAGACAAACGCGTTGTTATTTCTTTAACTTACGTATTCGGCATTGGTCGCACAACTGCTGAAAAAATTCTTGCTGAAGCAGGTATTTCTGAAGAAACACGAGTTCGTGATTTAACGGAAGACGAATTAGGACGTATCCGTGATATCATCGATCGTATTAAAGTTGAGGGAGACCTTCGTCGTGAAGTATCTCTTAACATCAAACGTCTAATGGAGATCGGTTCTTACCGTGGTCTTCGTCACCGTCGTGGTTTACCAGTTCGTGGTCAAAACTCTAAAAACAATGCTCGTACACGTAAAGGTCCACGTCGTACAGTAGCAAATAAAAAGAAATAATAAGTAAAGGAGGTTGAACTAACAATGGCACGTAAAACAAACACTCGTAAAAAACGTGTGAAAAAGAATATTGAAGCTGGTATAGCTCATATTCGTTCTACTTTCAACAACACAATCGTAACACTTACAGATACTCACGGTAACGCACTTTCTTGGTCTAGTGCTGGTGCACTTGGTTTCCGTGGATCTCGTAAATCTACTCCATTCGCTGCGCAAATGGCTGCTGAAACTGCTGCTAAAGCTGCAATGGAACACGGTTTAAAAACTTTAGAGGTTACTGTTAAAGGTCCTGGTGCTGGTCGTGAAGCTGCAATTCGTGCTCTTCAAGCTGCAGGTCTAGAAGTAACAGCAATTAGAGATGTTACTCCAGTTCCTCATAATGGATGTCGTCCACCAAAACGTCGTCGTGTGTAATTTTTCTGTATAGAATTTTCCCTTTTGTCTATAATGGATATGATGCATTATCGAGAAATTTCGTACAGAAACATCGCTTGTTGTGCACAATCGGGAACTGCCTAAGGGGGACTTTCGGTTAGACAGGGGTTATACCTTTGTTTAACCGGGGTTTCGACGTTTTGAAGGAGGGTTTAGTTAATGATTGAAATCGAAAAGCCGAAAATCGAAACGGTTGAACTTAACGAAGATGCTAAATATGGTAAATTCGTAATTGAACCGCTTGAGCGTGGATATGGTACTACTTTGGGTAACTCCTTACGTCGTATTCTTTTATCCTCACTCCCTGGTGCCGCTGTTACTGCTATCCAAATCGATGGCGTATTACATGAATTTTCAACAGTTGAGGGCGTAGTAGAAGACGTTACGACGATCATCTTAAACTTGAAAAAGTTAGCTCTTAAAATCTACTCTGAAGAAGAGAAGACGTTGGAAATTGATGTACAGGGCGAAGGTATTGTCACAGCTGCTGATATTACTCACGATAGTGATGTAGAAATCTTAAATCCAGATTTACACATTGCAACGTTAGCAAAAGATGCGCATTTCCGCGTGCGTTTAACTGCAAAGCGTGGCCGTGGGTATACGCCAGCTGATGCAAATAAAAGCGAAGATCAACCAATAGGAGTAATTCCTATTGATTCTATTTATACTCCAGTATCACGTGTGACTTACCAAGTGGAAAAGACACGTGTCGGACAAGTGGCTAATTATGATAAGCTTACGCTTGATGTATGGACGGATGGAAGCATCGGGCCAAAAGAAGCTATCTCTTTAGGTGCCAAAATCTTAACTGAGCATTTAAATATCTTTGTTGGTTTAACTGATGAAGCACAAAATGCTGAGATTATGGTCGAGAAGGAAGAAGATCAAAAAGAGAAAGTTCTTGAGATGACTATCGAAGAACTAGACCTTTCTGTTCGTTCTTATAATTGCCTAAAACGTGCAGGAATTAATACTGTACAAGAGCTTGCGAACAAAACAGAAGAAGATATGATGAAAGTTCGTAACTTAGGACGTAAATCCTTAGAAGAAGTTAAACATAAACTTGAGGAATTAGGTTTAGGTTTACGTAAAGACGACTGAGGATTTAAACCCATCAACAAAGGAGGGAACTACGAATGGCATACAGAAAATTAGGCCGTACAAGTGCGCAACGTAAAGCTATGTTACGTGATTTAGCTACTGATTTAATTATCAACGAGCGCATCCAAACGACAGAAACTCGTGCAAAAGAACTTCGTTCTGTAGTGGAAAAAATGATCACTTTAGGTAAACGCGGAGATCTTCATGCTCGTCGTCAAGCAGCAGCTTTCATTCGCAATGAAGTAGCTAACGCTGAGACTGGTCAAGATGCACTTCAAAAACTATTCGCTGATGTAGCTCCACGCTATGCTGAGCGCCAAGGCGGATACACTCGTATTGCAAAAATTGGTCCACGTCGCGGAGACGCAGCACCAATGGTAATTATCGAGTTAGTATAATGATAATTAAAAGGGCAGGACAGTTCTTTTCAAGAAACTGGTCATGGCCCTTTTTTTTAAATATAAAAATAGGCTAACTGTGCGAAGGAAAGGGTGCCTTATATTGAAAAAAGAGAAACTTCGGATAGAAAATATATCATTTCAATATCCTGGGGCAGCCACTTATGCATTAAAAGATGTTTCATTTTCCTTATATGAGGGAGAATGGGTATCTATTATTGGACAAAACGGTTCAGGAAAGTCTACACTTGCAAAATTATTGAATGGTTTGTTTTTGCCAGAAGCAGGGACTATTACAGTAAATGATACAATGGTTTTATCAGAGGAAACGGTATGGGATGTTCGAAAACAAATTGGAATGGTATTTCAAAATCCAGATAATCAATTTGTTGGAACAACAGTGCAAGATGATGTTGTATTTGGCTTAGAGAATATCGGAATGCCAAGAGAACAAATGATTGAAAGATTAGAACAGGCCTTGCGACTTGTCCGTATGGAAGATTTTCTTAATGATGAGCCTCATTCCTTATCTGGTGGGCAAAAGCAGCGAGTGGCAATAGCAGGCGTTTTAGCACTTCAACCATCTATTTTAATATTAGATGAAGCAACGTCAATGCTAGACCCTCAAGGGAGACGTGAAGTAGTAGAAACGGTTAGACAACTTGTTACTCAAAAAGGTATTACCGTGTTATCGATTACGCACGATTTAGAAGAAGCGGCACAGTCAGATCGTGTCATTATTTTAAATAAGGGAGAAATATTAGAGGAAGGGACTCCAGAAAAAATTTTCAAATCCTCTCATATGCTCCAAGAAATTGGCTTAGATGTACCGTTTTCAGTGAAAATAGCAGAATTATTAAAAAGAAATGAAATTCTCTTGCAAAATACGCATCTTACAATGGAAAGCTTGGTGAACGAACTTTGGAGATTACATTCCAAAAAGTAGAGCATCGTTATCAATATAAAACTCCATTTGAAAGACGCGCACTTTATGATGTAGATGTGTCGTTTCCAAGTGGGGGCTATTATGCCATTATTGGTCATACTGGTTCAGGTAAGTCAACGATGATTCAACATTTAAATGGTTTATTGCAGCCGACAAATGGTACAGTTCAAATTGGTGAACATTTGATTTCGGCAGGAAAGAAAGAAAAAAAGTTAAAGCCACTACGTAAAAAAGTAGGGGTTGTCTTTCAATTCCCAGAACATCAGTTGTTTGAAGAGACTGTGGAGAAAGATATTTGTTTCGGCCCTACTAATTTTGGAGTATCTGTAGACGAAGCAAGGCAAAAGGCTAGAAAGGCAATTGAACTTGTAGGGCTAGAACCGGAACTGTTAACACGTTCTCCGTTCGAATTAAGTGGTGGACAAATGAGACGTGTTGCTATAGCGGGTGTACTGGCGATGGAACCTGAAGTGCTTGTATTAGATGAACCTACAGCAGGACTAGATCCAAAAGGGCAGAACGAACTTATGGAGATGTTTTATAAGCTGCACAAGGAAAAGGGGCTTACAGTTATCCTTGTAACGCATAATATGGAGGATGCTGCTCAGTATGCGGAGCAGATTGTAGTTATGCATAAAGGAACGGTCTTTTTGCAAGGAAGTGCAGAGGAAGTATTTTCACATGCCGATGAACTAGAGAAAATTGGTGTGGATCTTCCTATGTCATTAAAGTATAAACGTGCAATTGAAGAGAAGTTTGGTATTTCAATTCCAAAGGCTACCTTATCTTTAGAGGATCTTACTCATGAAGTTGTGCAGGTGTTACGAAAAGGTGGTCATGAATCATGCAGCAGTTGATTATTGGGAGATATATCCCGGGGAATTCACTTATTCATCAACTTGATCCACGTACGAAGCTGCTGATTGTCTTTTTATATGTATTTGTTGTTTTCTTAGCAAATAATGCGATTTCATATGGATTTTTATTTTTATATGCACTCATTGCTTTATTTTTTGCAAAAGTGCCGATTCGTTATGTACTTTCGGGCTTAAAACCAATTTTATGGATTTTTCTTTTTACATTTTTCCTGCATATTTTTACAAATAAGGAGGGGGATGTACTATTCCAGCTTGGTTGGTTTTCGATATATGAAAAAGGATTAGAGCAAGGGATATACATTTCTGTACGATTCTTCGTTATTATTTTAATGACGACATTATTAACGTTAACGACGACACCTATTGAAATTACAGATGGTTTGGAGACGTTATTAAAGCCGTTGAAGCGTATAAAGGTTCCTGTTCATGAAATCGCATTAATGATGTCAATTTCTCTTCGTTTTATCCCGACATTAATGGATGAAACGAGTAAAATAATGAAAGCACAAGCGTCACGTGGTATTGATTTTGCCGGGGGACCGATAAAAGATAGAATGAAAGCTATTATTTCACTGCTCGTTCCTCTGTTTATCAGTGCTTTTAAGCGTGCAGAGGACTTAGCCATTGCGATGGAAGCTCGTGGATATCAAAGTGGTGAAGGACGTACTAAATTTAGGCAACTACGCTGGAAAAAAAGCGATACAGTAACGATTGTCAGCTTATTTTGTTTAGCTTGTATTTTGGCATGGGTGCGATCGTAATGGAGAATAGAGAAATGGATAGAATAAAATGTACGGTTGCATATGATGGCATGCATTTTTGTGGTTATCAAATTCAGCCGAACCATCGTACTGTTCAACAGGAGATAGAAAAAGCATTGCAGAAATTGCATAAGGGAGAACTTGTTCGTGTTCAGGCATCTGGTAGAACAGATTCTACAGTTCATGCAAAAGGACAAGTAATACACTTTGATACTCCTTTGTCTCTTGAAGAGTGGCAATGGATTAATGCTTTAAACACAATGTTGCCAGATGATATTGTTATTAGGCAAGTAGAGAAAAAAACAGAAGAATTTCATGCACGTTACGGTGTTGAGAAAAAAGAATATCGTTATCGTGTATTATTATCAAAGACTGCGGATGTATTCCGTAGAAATTACGTATATCAATATCCATACCCGCTCGAAATCAACTCTATAAGAAAAGCAATTCCTTATTTTATTGGAACACATGATTTCACTTCTTTTTGTTCGGCAAAAACTGACAAAAAAGATAAAGTGCGAACAATTTATGAAATCGAGTTAATTGAACAAAATGATGAAATAATTTTTCGTTTTGTAGGTAATGGATTTTTATATAATATGGTCAGAATTATTGTTGGTACGTTACTTAGCGTAGGGCAAGGAAAGCTTGATCCTGATAGCATTCCAGAGATTTTAGCGAAACAAAATCGTCAGTTTGCTGGAAAGATGGCTCCAGGTCATGGGCTTTACTTATGGGAGGTAAACTATAACAACTAATCCTGGTGTAACATTTGCTTGACATTAGAAACTCAAAAGTATATCATAACATATGGTATTGTTTCTAAAACCACGATTAGCCCCGGAAGGAAATCGTGTTTAAGATAAACAATAGATTTTTTCTATGGAAAAGATAACGAGGAGGGAAACACATGCGTACGACTTTTATGGCAAAAGCTAACGAAGTTGAGCGTAAATGGTATGTGGTTGATGCTGAAGGTCAAACTTTAGGTCGCCTTGCTAGTGAAGTAGCATCCATTTTACGTGGTAAAAACAAACCTACATTTACACCACACGTTGACACGGGTGATCATGTAATTATTATTAACGCTGAGAAAATTCATTTAACAGGTAATAAATTAAACGATAAAATTTACTACCGTCACACTAACCACCCAGGTGGACTTAAGCAAAGAACAGCTCTTGAAATGCGTACAAACTACCCTGTACAAATGTTAGAGCTTGCAATTAAAGGCATGCTTCCAAAAGGACGCTTAGGCCGTCAAGTTTCTAAGAAACTTAACGTGTATGCTGGAGCAGAGCATCCACACCAAGCACAAAAACCAGAAGTTTACGAACTTCGCGGATAATTAATTAAAGGAGGGCTTACTTTGGCACAGGTTCAATACTATGGCACTGGACGTCGTAAGAGTTCAGTAGCGCGCGTACGCCTAGTTCCAGGCGAAGGACGCGTTATCATTAACGGTCGTGATTTTGAAAACTATATCCCATTTGCTGCATTACGTGAAGTAGTGAAACAACCTCTAGTTGCAACAGAAACTTTAGGTAACTACGATGTACTTGTAAACGTAAATGGTGGTGGATACACTGGTCAAGCTGGTGCTATTCGTCACGGTATTTCTCGCGCTTTATTAAAAGCTGATCCAGAATACCGTCTAACACTAAAACGTGCAGGTCTATTAACTCGTGACGCACGTATGAAAGAGCGTAAAAAATACGGTCTTAAAGGCGCACGTCGTGCACCTCAGTTCTCAAAACGTTAATTTTTGCGAACTACAAACCCCAACCATTTTGGTTGGGGTTTTTTTATGTTTCATTCCTCTTTTGCAATTTTTATAGCTTGGAATATTTTAGTGCTACCGCCACGCGTATGCTTCTTCTTTAGAAGTTTAGACTAATACGTATTAGGGAGGTTTATAAGTACTATGAATGTCATTGTCAGCTTACAAGAAAAACAAAAAGAAAAGCAGTTAAAATACGAGCGGAAGATGTTGCGGGAATTATCATTAAAAACATTGCGTTCAAATATTCGTGATGCCTTTCAAATGCAAGAGCTTCATCGTCAGTATGAAGATTACTGTATTGAATTAGGGATAGAATCTTATTTATTAGGAGCGAGATACAGTAAATTTGGTTATTATGGTGAATCGTTTTTTGATGTGAAATATAGAGCTTTAGAAGAAGAACAACAATTAACTGAAACGCTATTTCAATTTTTAACGAGTATGACTATGCGAGAAATAAAGTTGAAAGATGAGGAATTACTTTTTGAATCTTGTCAGCAGTTTATAGGATTGTGGTGGCAAGAAGGGTATGAAAAAGGTGAAAGAAGATATCGATTAAAGCTTCATTAAGACAAGCATAAACTTTCCTCTTGTCCCATATAAGTAATTAGAGGGACTAGCTGGAGGAGGAAAGGTATGAAGAGAATTCGAATTATCTCTTTTGCACTCGCTGCGGTTGTATTGTTTTTTTTAGTTAAACAAGAATTTCAAATTACAAAATCGTGGCGAGCTTGGAATTTACCCTTATCAGGGAAAGTAATTGTATTAGATGCTGGGCATGGTGGACCAGATGGAGGGGCTGTTGGTGGAAAGGATATTATAGAAAAGGATATTACGCTTGAAATTACAAAAAAGGTACAAGACTATTTACAAGAACAAGGTGCACTAGTTATTTTAACGCGTGAGGGAGATTATGATTTAGCTAACAAAGATACAAAGTCATATAGTAGACGTAAAGCAGAGGATTTAAAAAAACGTGTAGAAATCATCAATAAACCTGATGTAGACTTTTTTGCAAGTATTCATTTAAATGCTTTAACTAGTAGTGGATCGAAAGGCGCACAAACGTTCTATTACCGCTCTTCGATTGAAAATGAACGTGCTGCAAAATTTATACAGGCTGAATTGAGAACAAGTTTAGAAAACACGAATCGTTCTGCTAAGACAATTTCGCATGTATATTTATTAAAGTATTCTAAAACACCAGGTGCTTTAATTGAAGCTGGCTTTTTATCGAATGTGAACGAAAGGTATATGTTAAATTCGGAGAAATATCAGCAAAAGGTAGCAGCTGCAATATACCGTGGTATATTACGTTATTTCACGGAAAAAGGAAATCCTCCAGAATAAGGAGGATTTTTTTGAGCTTCTCTCGTTAACGAAGTTTTCGGAAAATATGTTATACTGGAAATGTAAACGCATTTATTTCAAGGATAAGCAGAGATAAATTCAATTAACATTACGTTATTTTTCATACAGGGGGCTGGGCTAATTATGATAACGAAAGAGCAAGTGGTTGAAGCGTTAGAAGGGATTGTAGATCCGTTTTTACATAAAACATTAAAAGAAACAAGTGCAATTAAAGAGGTAACAGTCAAGCCAGAGAAGGAACATGTGAGTGTCAAAATTGCAATCGTAAAAACCGGTACAGCGGAACAAATGCAGTTGCAGTCTGGAATTGTAAAGTTAGTAAAAGAACTTGGGGCAGCAACAGTTGGACTTCGTTTTGCAGAATTTACAGAAGAGGAATTAGCTCAGTTTGCACCGGAACAAGAAGAAGAGCAAAGTGAATCTTTATTGTCACCTAATTCAAAAACAACATTCTTAGCAGTAGCGAGTGGAAAAGGTGGCGTGGGAAAATCAACTGTTTCCGTTAACCTTGCAGTTGCTTTAGCTCGTTTAGGAAAAAAAGTTGGTATTATTGATGCGGACATTTACGGTTTTAGTGTGCCAGACATGATGGGGATAGAAAAACGTCCTATCGTAAGAGGTGACAAGATAATTCCGGTGGAACGTTTAGGTGTAAAGGTAATCTCAATGGGCTTCTTTGTAGAGGATAATGCACCAGTTATTTGGAGAGGACCTATGCTTGGGAAAATGTTAAACCACTTCTTCACAGAAGTAGAATGGGGCGATTTAGATTATTTAGTACTAGATTTGCCACCAGGCACAGGTGATGTTGCGTTAGATGTGCACTCAATGTTGCCATCTTGCAAAGAGATTATTGTAACGACGCCTCATCCAACAGCTGCGTTTGTAGCAGCGCGTGCTGGAGCGATGGCATTGCGCACTGAACATAGTATTCTTGGTGTTGTTGAGAATATGGCATATTTTGAAAGTAAGGTAACTGGTGAGAAAGAATATGTATTTGGAAAAGGCGGGGGAGATAAGTTAGCTACCGAATTACAAACGAATGTTCTTGGTCGCATTCCGCTACAACAACCCGATTGGAATAAAGAAGACTTTGCTCCTTCAGTATATGAAGATACACATACAACGGGCATTATTTATAGTAAAATAGCTGAAACAGTAATTGATAGAACAGCTGTTACACAAAAATAAAGTGAAACTTTAATCAGTGGGGTTCACCTGTTACTGACAACAATAAGGCTTTTGTTGCTAGTAAACCTTTCGCTTAACTAGAGGGTGCCATTTCGTCTGTTAATAGCAAGATAAAGTAATAACGAGTGAACAATGTATAAATTGTCCACTCGTTATTATAGTTATTATTTTTTACTATTCTTCCTTCTTCCCGCCTTGAGAACCACCGTCACCGCCTGCTTCTTTCTTACCAGATCCGCCTTTTTCAGCTTTTTGCACACCTTTACTAATGATATCAATCATCTTGGCTTGGAAGAGTGGACTTTCAGCAGTTTCTGTTAGTACTTGTTGTAGATATTGACGGTATTCTTTACTCTTCATTGTTTGTAACATCATTTTTTCTACTTCAGGATTTTTCATAATTTCTATAACGCCTGCTTGGTATTCAGGGTCTTTTAATAAGGTTTTCATTAATTGGGTTTGTTCTTTCCCCATACTTTTAGCGAACTTCGATGAGAACTCAGGATCTTTAAAGAGCTTTTCCCAGAATTGTTGCCCTTTATCGGATACCATGGCATCTTCAATCGTTTTCTTTACTACTGTTTCATCTAGTATGAGTGCTTGTTTCATTTTTTCATCAGTTAATACATCTTGAATAGCTTTCTTACCTTGATCTGTTTTTAAAATATCAACAATCATTTTCTTTGTTTGATCGTAATCTAGTTCGGATTTCGTTTCTTTTCCTTGTGCGCATGCTGCAAGTGCGATAAGTAGAAAAGAAGAAACGAAAATGAATAGCATCCGTTTCATAAGTTGGAACTCCTTTCAGCACAGTTCTCTCTTTTTAATATAAATATCTTTAAGGAATTTATACATGAACATGGCTAGCTTTTTGAAATTGTCATTGATACAATTTAATTAGAAATATAAGGATAATGGGGGATGTGTTGTGAATAGCCGCAAGTGGGTACGACTATTTTTAACGACGTTGTTTCTTGGTGGAATTAGCACAGTTATTATTGGTTTTGTTTTGGAGTGGGACAAGTACAATGAATTTTTTCAAAATTTCGACGGTAAGGAGATTTTAGCAGTATCTTTCTGGCTGATGGGTGTAGGATTTATTTTTAGTGTTATAAGTCAAATGGGATTCTTTGCATATTTAACAATCCACCGTTTTGGACTAGGGATGTTCCGCTCATCTTCTTTATGGAATGCAGTCCAGCTCTTCTTTATTGCATTCGTATTATTTGATTTTGTGTATTTAAGATCTGTACTTATTGCAAATGGGGAAGTCTCGTTAGGGAATAACATACTTGTTGCTGGAATATTATTTGTGTTTGGAGCAATTGTTGCTTATGTAAAAAGCAAAGAAACAAATAAAAAAGCATTTGTGCCAGCTCTGTTCTTTATGGTTGTTGTAACGATCCTTGAATGGGTACCAGCGCTTCGGATTAATGATACAGATTGGTTATATTTAATGGTTATACCGCTATTGTTATGTAACGCATATCAATTACTTGTATTACATCGTTTAATCGGAAAAACAAGTAAATCAGCTTAATAGAGAGATTTTATACACCAGCAGTTATAATGCTGGAAATGGTATGATTCAAAAAGCTCTACCACCTTCTTGAAAGGTAGTAGAGCTTTTTATGCGTGAAGAGTGGTAGGGAAGAAGCTACTTCACATCTTCACTTTTCGTACTTGTGTTGGAAATAAGTTGTGATACGGATATTTGCTCATATCCATCACTTTTTATTTTTTGCAGGAGCAGCGGTAAAGCTCTATTTGTTTGAAGGGCAGAATCGGATGCGTGTAATAAGACGATATCTCCACCTTTCAAATTATTAGAGACAGTGGAAACGATGTTATTTACACCTGGGTTTTTCCAATCGTTTGAATTATTACTCCAATGCACGACGGTGTATCCAAGTGATTCTGCGATTTTAAGGGTTGCTTTGTTAAATTCGCCACTAGGTGGACGTAACAGCTTGACTTGTTTTACACCAAGTTTCGTAAAAACATCTTGTGCTCGTAAAAGGTCTCGTCTTATTTCATTTGTCTCTAGAGAAGTGTAGGATGTGTAATTGTACCCCATACTACCGATTTCGTGTCCGTCTTTCATGATTCGCTCTACAATATCGGGGTGTCTTTCGGCCCATGCAGCAGAAAGGAAGAATGTTGCATTCTTAATTTCTCT
>NZ_CM173819.1:155000-240000 GCF_057812155.1 Bacillus sp. 2175
AACGGATAAAAGCTACCCCGGGGATAACAGGCTTATCTCCCCCAAGAGTCCACATCGACGGGGAGGTTTGGCACCTCGATGTCGGCTCATCGCATCCTGGGGCTGTAGTCGGTCCCAAGGGTTGGGCTGTTCGCCCATTAAAGCGGTACGCGAGCTGGGTTCAGAACGTCGTGAGACAGTTCGGTCCCTATCCGTCGTGGGCGTAGGAAATTTGAGAGGAGCTGTCCTTAGTACGAGAGGACCGGGATGGACGCACCGCTGGTGTACCAGTTGTTCTGCCAAGGGCATAGCTGGGTAGCTATGTGCGGAAGGGATAAGTGCTGAAAGCATCTAAGCATGAAGCCCCCCTCAAGATGAGATTTCCCATAGCGTAAGCTAGTAAGATCCCTGAAAGATGATCAGGTTGATAGGTTCGAGGTGGAAGCATGGTGACATGTGGAGCTGACGAATACTAATAGATCGAGGACTTAACCATATAATATGTAGCAATGTTATCTAGTTTTGAAGGAATATGCATTAAAATTTCTTCTTGACATTTCGAAAGAAATGTTTATAATGATAAAAGTCTGGTAATGATGGCAGAGAGGTCACACCCGTTCCCATACCGAACACGGAAGTTAAGCTCTCTAGCGCCGATGGTAGTTGGGACCTTGTCCCTGTGAGAGTAGGACGTTGCCAGGCTAATATTATTCCGCAGTAGCTCAGTGGTAGAGCTATCGGCTGTTAACCGATCGGTCGTAGGTTCGAGTCCTACCTGCGGAGCCATTATGCTTCCATAGCTCAGCTGGTAGAGCACTTCCATGGTAAGGAAGAGGTCACCGGTTCAAGCCCGGTTGGAAGCTTGGGAATAGGTTTAAAACTTTTTTGGCCCGTTGGTCAAGTGGTTAAGACACCGCCCTTTCACGGCGGTAACACGGGTTCGAATCCCGTACGGGTCACCACTTTTGGAGGATTAGCTCAGCTGGGAGAGCACCTGCCTTACAAGCAGGGGGTCGGCGGTTCGATCCCGTCATCCTCCACCATATATATTTAAAATGTCGGAGGGGTAGCGAAGTGGCTAAACGCGGCGGACTGTAAATCCGCTCCTTCGGGTTCGGCAGTTCGAATCTGCCCCCCTCCACCATTTTCTTTAAAATAACCTGAGAGGGTTTATTTTTTTGAAAAGATAACCATACTAGTAAATATTAATGGGCTATAGCCAAGCGGTAAGGCAACGGACTTTGACTCCGTCATGCGCTGGTTCGAATCCAGCTAGCCCAGCCATTTACGAGCCATTAGCTCAGTTGGTAGAGCATCTGACTTTTAATCAGAGGGTCGAAGGTTCGAGTCCTTCATGGCTCATCATTTTTGCGGAAGTAGTTCAGTGGTAGAATACAACCTTGCCAAGGTTGGGGTCGCGGGTTCGAATCCCGTCTTCCGCTTAATTAATAAGGGGCCTTAGCTCAGCTGGGAGAGCGCCTGCCTTGCACGCAGGAGGTCAGCGGTTCGATCCCGCTAGGCTCCATCTAAATAAAAAAGCTTACATCATATGATGTAAGCTTTTTTTGTGTTTAAAAAGACAACTTTTATACTTGTCGTTTAAAATGAAGAAAACGTAAAAATAAGGGATGGGGAGATAATTGTGAAAGTTGTTATTGCATCTGATTCATATAAAGAAAGCCTAAAAGCTATAGAAGTATGTGGAGCTATTGAAAGAGGTTTTAGAGCAATTTTTCCTAATGCAGAGTATGTGAAAATACCAATTGGAGATGGAGGAGAAGGGACGGTTGAATCACTTGTTGATGCTACAGGGGGGAGAATTATATCAATTAGTGTGACAGGACCGCTTAGAGAAGGTATACAAGCTTTTTATGGCATTTCTAAAGATAAAAAGACAGCGTTTATAGAAATGGCAGCAGCATCAGGATTACAGCACGTTCCAGTTGAAAAGCGCAACCCACTTATTACAACGACAAAAGGAACAGGAGAACTTATATTACATGCGCTAGATCAAGGAGTGGAGTACATAATTTTAGGACTTGGCGGAAGTGCTACAAATGATGGTGGGGCAGGTATGTTAGCAGCTTTAGGAGTAAGATTTATAAATGACAAGGGTGAAGTAATAGATCCATCTGGAGGCACATTACATTCGATTGTTGCTATTGATTTTTCACAAATGGACCCCCGCTTAAAGGGGGTAAAGATAGAAGCGGCATGTGATGTGGATAATCCATTAGTCGGAATGCAGGGAGCATCTTTCATATTTGGGAGACAAAAGGGTGCAAATGTAGAGATGATGAAAGAGCTAGATGAGAATTTACAACATTATGCGAATATGCTTAAACGATATGTATCTTTTGATGTATCTGAAATACCTGGTGCAGGGGCAGCGGGAGGAATGGGAGCGGCTGTTATTTCAGTGTTAAAGGGAGACTTGCGGAGGGGCATTGAAATTGTATTAGATTATACAAATTTCGATAAACATATAGAAGATGCAAATCTCATTATAACTGGTGAAGGTAGAATAGATAAACAAACTGCATATGGAAAGGCTCCTGTGGGTGTTGCGGGGCGTGCAAAACGTTTTTCTGTGCCTGTAATTGCTATTGGAGGGTCTGTATCATCTGATTATTCAGCTGTGTACGAGAAAGGAATAGATGCGGTATTTAGTATTACAACGAGACCGATGACACTAGAAGAAGCATATAAAGTAGCAGAAGAAAATATTGAAATGACAACAAAAAATATTGCAATAGTATGGAAAATAGCATCAGAAAAACACTTCTAAATGTAGGAGTGTTTTATTATTATTATTTAATAATAGTGATTGCGATTGTTTCATTAAGTTAACTTTATACATAGAATAGTCTTGAAATTTGGTTTTCAGTATGAATATAAGTGAATAAATTGTATATCCATACAGAAAAATGTCGAGTTGAGTCAGACTATATAAAAGATTTAAAATATTTAGTGAAGGCATAAAAGGGGGATACTATCTATGAAAAAGGAAATCTCAGTTATTGGAGTTCCAATGGATTTAGGACAGATGCGTCGTGGAGTTGATATGGGACCGAGCGCGATCCGTTATGCAGGGGTAATTGAAAGAATTGAAGAAATTGGATATGACGTTAAAGATATGGGAGATATATGTATAGAGAGAGAAAAAGAGATAGATGAAAATACAAAATTAAGAAACCTTACACAAGTTGCAACTGTATGTAATGAATTAGCAAGTAAGGTGGATCATATTATAGAAGAAGGTCGTTTTCCACTTGTATTAGGTGGTGACCATAGTATTGCTATCGGTACATTAGCTGGTGTAGCAAAACATTATAAAAACTTAGGCGTTATTTGGTATGATGCACACGGTGATTTAAATACAGAGGAAACTTCACCATCTGGAAATATTCATGGTATGTCACTTGCAGCAAGTTTAGGTTATGGACATTCTTCACTTGTAGATTTATACGGAGCATATCCAAAGGTGAAAAAAGAGAATGTCGTAATTATCGGTGCGCGTGCATTGGATGAAGGAGAAAAAGATTTCATTCGCAATGAAGGTATTAAAGTGTTCTCAATGCATGAAATTGATCGTATGGGGATGACGGCTGTTATGGAAGAAACAATCGCATATTTATCTCATACTGATGGTGTACACTTATCATTAGATTTAGACGGTCTTGATCCTCATGATGCACCAGGTGTTGGAACGCCTGTAATTGGCGGTCTATCTTATCGTGAAAGTCATTTGGCGATGGAAATGTTAGCAGAAGCTGATATTATCACATCTGCTGAATTTGTTGAGGTAAATACGATTTTAGATGAGAGAAATAGAACGGCAACAACAGCAGTTGCTTTAATGGGTTCTTTATTCGGTGAAAAACTAAAATAAATGTAAGAAAAGCAACTGAGAAGTTGCTTTTTTTATTTGAAAATAGGCGTATAATAATGATTTATATTATACTGTACAATAAAAATGTTTGACATCTTACCAATTTGAGCTAAAGGGGGTTGTTTGTAATTGTCGTTTGTTTCATGTATGGTATAATTAACTAGTTGTTGGAAATACATACAGATAGAGCATAAAACAATATTTCAATATATGGATAGAATTGCTCGTAAGTAGGAGGAAGGGATAGCATGCCTTTTGAAGATACGACCATTTTGAAATATCTTAGTACGGCATTAGATATTGCCATTGTATGGTTTATTATATATAAGCTAATTCTTATAATCCGAGGGACAAAAGCTGTTCAACTTTTAAAAGGGATTACAGTTATTATCGTCGTTAAGATGATCAGTATTTTCCTTGAATTGCGTACGCTATCTTGGCTAACTGAACAAGTATTAACGTGGGGATTTTTAGCCGTTATTATTATCTTTCAGCCAGAATTGCGAAGAGCACTTGAGCAGCTAGGGCGCGGAAGTTTATTTTCGCGTGTTGGAACGCATGAGGATGATGAACCTGAAATGGTTGCAACAGCGATAGCAAAAGCAACCGAATATATGGGGAAACGTAGAATTGGTGCATTAATTACTTTGTCAAAAGAGACCGGTATGGGTGATTATGTGGAAACGGGTATTCCGCTGAATGCAAACGTATCATCGGAATTACTTATTAATATTTTTATTCCAAATACACCTCTTCATGATGGAGCGGTAATTATGCAAGGAAGTACAATTAAAGCAGCAGCATGCTATCTTCCATTATCAGAAAGTCCGTTTATTTCTAAAGAATTAGGAACTAGACATCGTGCTGCAATGGGAGTTAGTGAAGTTACTGATAGTATTACAGTAGTTGTGTCTGAAGAAACTGGTCAAATTTCTTTAACGAAAAATGGTAAGTTGCATCGTGATTTGAAGACAGAACAGCTGAAGGATATGTTATTAGCTGAATTTAGTGGAAACGAAAAAACGACTTCTTCGTCTTTATGGAATTGGAGGAGAAAGCGTCATGGATAAGTTAATGGAGAATCATTGGTTTTTAAAAGGGATCTCATTACTATTGGCGTGTATGCTTTTTATGTCAGCGACGTTAACTGAAAAAAATACGACATCAGTTATATTACCTTTTGCAAATGATACGAAAGAAACATTAACTAATTATGCTATTAATCTTAAGTATGATGAGGAGAAATATATTGTAAGTGGTATTCCGGCAGAGGGCGTTAAAGTAAAATTAGAAGGCCCAAAAGCATCAGTTGCTACAGCAAAAGCAAAAAAACAATTTGACATACCAGTTGATTTGCGAGATAGTCCAAAAGGAACTTATGAGATTTCTTTAAAAACGAACGGGCTTCCAGATGATGTGAAAGGAACAGTTCAGCCATCAACAATTAAAGTTACTCTTCATGAAAAGGCGAGAAAATATGTTCATGTAGATCTGAAATTATCAAATGAGGATCAGATGCCAGCGGGGGCTACTCTAGAAAAATCAAGCCTTAAACCGGATACTGTTGAGGTAGTTGGGACGAAAGAAGAAATTGAAAGCATTTCATCTGCCAAAGCGTATGTTGATTTAAAAGGTGTTAATAAAACTGTTACAAAAACGCCCGAAGTTACATTATACAATAAAGAAGGAAAACGTTTAAATGTAAGAACAAGTCCATCTAAGATTAGTGTAACGTTGAATGTGGCAACGCAAAATACAGCCAATAATACTGAAAAAACTGTTCCTGTAACGTATACGAAGAAGGGGAGTTTAGCAGAAGGATTGGCGGTTACAAATATCAGTGTTGAACCGAGAGAAGTAACGATAGCTGGTCCAAAAGATATTTTGGATAATATACAATCGCTAGAGGGGGTCGAAGTAGATCTTAGTCAATTGACAGAGTCTACAACATTCGATGCCTCTGTTTTATTACCCAAGGGTGTAACAAGTGCCAAACCGAATCAAGTGAAGGTTTCGGTGGGAGTGCAAAAAACAAAACAAACGAAAACAAAAACGATTGATGGTATCCCAATCCAGAAAAATGGACTTTCTAAAGATGTTACTGCTCAGCTACTTTCGCCGCAAGATGGAAAGATAAGTGTTGATATTTCAGGAGAAGCAAGTATAGTAGATAAAATAACAGCTGCTCAAATAACAGCGGTAATTAATCTGCAAAATGTATCTCCAGGAACGAAAGATATTTCAATTCAAGTGAGTGGTCCTGGTAATATTTCAATAGAGCCAAAACAAAAAAGTGCTAAAGTTACTATTGTGAAGAAAGAAAAACCAGATAAAGAAGTACAGGGTAACGGTCAACAACCGGATTCAAACACCGATCAAGAAAATCAAAATGAGAAACCAAAAAATCCTGAACCTGATTCAGAAAAAGAACAGGAAAAGAATCAAAACCAAAATCAAAATCAAGATAAAGATAAAGAAACGAGTCAAGAACCAACAGTAGATAATCACAATCAAAAAGAGCAAGAAAAAGGAGCGAATCATAATGGGTAAATATTTTGGTACAGATGGAGTACGCGGAGTTGCAAATAAGGAGTTAACACCTGAATTAGCTTTCAAAATTGGACGTTTTGGTGGTTATGTATTAACAAAAGATACAGATCGTCCAAAAGTAATTATTGGTCGTGATACACGTGTATCTGGCCATATGTTAGAAGGAGCTTTAGTAGCAGGGCTATTATCAACTGGAGCAGAAGTAATGCGCCTTGGCGTTATTTCTACACCGGGCGTTGCTTATTTAACAAAAGCACTAGACGCACAAGCGGGTGTTATGATTTCTGCATCTCATAATCCAGTACAAGATAACGGTATTAAATTCTTTGGTTCAGACGGCTTTAAATTAACAGATGAGCAAGAAGCTGAGATTGAAGCTTTATTAGACAAAGAAGTTGATGAACTACCACGTCCGACAGGTACTAATCTTGGACAAGTGAGTGATTACTTTGAAGGTGGACAAAAATATTTACAGTACATTAAACAAACTGTTGAAGAAGATTTCTCTGGCCTACATATCGCTTTAGATTGTGCACATGGTGCAACTTCTTCTCTTGCTCCATACTTATTTGCAGACCTAGAAGCTGATATTTCAACGATGGGAACTTCTCCAAATGGTATGAATATTAATGAGGGTGTAGGATCTACACATCCAGAAGGCTTAGCTGAATTGGTAAAAGAAAAAGGTGCGGATATCGGACTTGCTTTTGATGGCGATGGCGACCGTTTAATTGCTGTAGACGAAAAAGGAAACATCGTTGACGGTGATCAAATTATGTTCATTTGTGCGAAGTACATGAAAGAAACTGGTCAATTAAAACATAATACAGTTGTTTCAACTGTTATGAGTAACTTAGGTTTCTACAAAGCACTTGAAGCAAATAATATTACAAGTGATAAAACAGCAGTTGGTGACCGCTACGTAATGGAAGAAATGAAGCGCGGAGGTTACAACCTAGGTGGAGAACAATCAGGCCATATTATCTTACTTGATTACATTACAACTGGTGATGGAATGTTAAGTGCACTTCAACTTGTAAACATCATGAAAATGACGAAAAAGCCATTATCTGAACTTGCAGGGGAAATGACGAAATTCCCACAATTGCTAGTAAACGTTCGTGTAACAGATAAAAAATTAGCATTAGAAAATGAAAAAATTAAAGAAATTATTCGTGTTGTAGAGGAAGAAATGAACGGTGATGGCCGTATTCTTGTTCGCCCATCTGGAACAGAGCCACTTATTCGTGTAATGGCAGAAGCACCAACACAAGAAGTTTGTGATGCATATGTACATCGCATTGTAGAAGTTGTGAAAGCCGAAGTTGGCGCTGAATAATTAGCTGAATTTATATGAAAAAGGAGCACAAAAAGTGCTCCTTTTTCATATGTTTTATAGACGATGAAAAAAATTTCATTGACGGTTTATCCATGTTTGTTATAAGATGGTCTTGTTCTTTTTCTCAAAGGAAATATTGTAAATCATAAAAGCGCCAGAACTACAAATAGTGTAGTTGACGAGGTGGGGTTTATCGAGATTTCGGCGGATGACTCCCGGTTGTTCATCACAACCGCAAGCTTTTACTTAAATCATTAAGGTGACTTAGTGGACAAAGGTGAAAGTGTGATGAGAGAAGAGGAACGGATGAAAACTAGCTGTATAAGTATATACGGACTTAAACCCAATCGAGAGGAAGGTGAAAGCCGTTACAAGCTTACAGGGCTAGCAATATGTAATCCGTTTTTTAGTATAAATAAAAATGGTATCGGACTATGTCGTTACATGTTCGCAGAGCAGTGTAAGCATTTGTAACGGCGACTAAACATGTGTGGAATCGTAGGATTTATTGGAGAGCAAGATGCAAAGGAAATTTTATTAAAAGGTTTAGAAAAGCTAGAATATCGTGGATATGATTCAGCAGGTATTGCAGTACAAGCAGAGAACGGTGTTGTTGTATACAAAGAAAAAGGCCGTATCGCAAAACTTCGTGAAATCGTAGATGAGAACGTAGCAGCAAGCGTAGGTATCGGACACACACGCTGGGCTACACACGGTGTTCCAAGTAAAGTAAACGCGCATCCGCATCAAAGTACATCAAAACGCTTTACATTAGTTCATAACGGTGTAATTGAAAACTATGAATTAGTGAAAAAGGAATATTTACAAGATGTAACGTTCGTAAGTGAAACAGATACAGAGGTTATCGTACAGCTTATGGAACAACAAGTGAGCACAGGATTAAGTGTAGAAGAAGCGTTCCGTAATACGCTATCTCTTTTACATGGCTCTTATGCAATCGGATTACTTGATGCTGAAAATCCAAACATGATTTATGTTGCTAAAAACAAAAGCCCGCTATTAGTAGGTGTTGGTGACAACTTTAATGTTGTGGCAAGCGACGCTATGGCGATGTTACAAGTTACAGATCAATTCATTGAGTTAATGGATAAAGAAATCGTAATCGTAACGAAAGAAAGTATTACAATTAAAAACTTACAAGGTGAAACGATTGAACGTGCACCGTTTACAGCGGAATTAGACGCAAGTGATATTGAAAAGGGAACATATCCTCATTTCATGCTTAAAGAAATCGATGAGCAACCACTTGTAATCCGTAATATAATTCAAAAGTATCAAGATGAAAATGGCGAAATTGAATTAAATCAAGACATCCGCAATGCGATTTTAGATAGCGATCGCATTTACATCATTGCATGTGGAACGAGTTATCATGCAGGTCTTGTTGGAAAACAATTTATCGAGAAGTTTGCAAAAATGCCAGTTGAAGTACACGTGGCAAGTGAATTCTCTTACAACATGCCATTATTAACAGAAAGACCATTCTTCATTTACATTTCACAAAGTGGTGAAACAGCTGATAGCCGTGCAGTACTTGTACAAACAAATGAAATGGGGCATAAAGCATTAACAATTACAAACGTGCCTGGTTCTACGCTTTCTCGTGAAGCTGATTATACACTTCCGTTATACGCTGGACCAGAAATTGCAGTTGCATCAACGAAAGCTTACACAGCACAGCTTGCAGTACTTTCAATTTTAGCGGCTGATATTGCTAAAGCAAAAGGTGAAGTTCTTGATTTCGATTTAACACACGAACTAGGACTTGTAGCAAATGCAATGATAGAACTTTGTGATCAAAAAGAAGAAATGGACGCATTAGCAAAACAATTTTTAGCAACAACGCGTAACTGTTTCTTCATCGGCCGTAGCGTAGACTTCTACGTAGGATTAGAAGGTGCGTTAAAACTAAAAGAAATCTCTTACATCCAAGCAGAAGGATTCGCTGGAGGAGAGTTAAAACACGGTACAATCGCTTTAATTGAAAATGGTACACCAGTTATCGCACTTGCTACACAAGAGCACGTAAACCTTGGAATTCGTGGTAACGTGAAAGAAGTAGTAGCACGCGGGGCTAACCCATGTATCATCTCAATGAAAGGCTTAGAAATGGAAGGTGACAGCTTCGTATTACCAGCTGTACACGAAGCGCTAGCACCGCTAGTAGCAGTTATTCCATTACAACTTATCTCATACTACGCAGCACTTCACCGCGAGTGTGACGTTGATAAGCCACGTAACTTAGCTAAGTCTGTTACTGTTGAGTAGGAGATTGGTAGGTTAATAAATATAGTTATAGCTTTAAAATAAATTTACAAATTTGCACCCCTTTAGATATTTTATCTAAAGGGGTATTTTTGTGTCGAAAAAGAACATCTAAAATTGATAAGCGGAAAGAGCCCTATAGATTAAAGTTTTACTTTATCGGATTCACTTTTATTTATCTGAATTTTCCGTTACTATTTTAAGTATCCGTGAACAATTTCCTTTATTACGACAAGAAGAGACGGTAGATTCATGGACATTACAAGGGGGCTTATTATATGAAAGTGAAAGCAAAAACATATTTAAGTATAGAAGAGATTATTTCATTACCAACCGTATCAAGTACAAACATAAGTGATGATGGTAAAAACGTAGCATTTGTTAAGAAGACGGCTGATTGGAAAGACAATACATATAGGAATCATGTATGGATATATGAAAAAGATAAGAAGCAGAGTTACCCATTATCAAATGGTGATATAGATAGTACACACCCATTATGGTCTCCAGATGCTAGGTGTATCGCATATCTTAGTCCAGTTGGTGACGGGGAAAATCAGATATTTGTTAAGTCACTAGATGATTATAGAGAGGTTCAAATTACTGATGAGAAAGAAGGAGTCAGTACATTCAAATGGGGTCCTACTGGCAAGGGGCTTTATTATGTTACGCAGTCAAAAGAATGTGAAGAGATAAAGAAACGTAAGGAGCTATATGGAGATTTTCAACATATAGGTAAGGAACACCAGAATGATTGTTTATATTACATTGAAATAGAAAAGGTGATACAAAGTGATACAGATGAACACGAGAACAGAGTTGTTTATCAATTAACGGATGGTAAGGACTTTCATATCCATGAATTTGATATTTCAAATGATGGTAAAAAGGTTGTATTTATAACGACACCAAGCTCAAATATGGCAGATTATATAAATGGAGATCTATACATACTCCATATTAAAGCTGGAGAGCTACAAAAGCTGAATGTGGATAAGTTGTTGGGAGGGAGTGTTTGCTTTTCTCCTGACGGCAGTAAAATATGTTACACAGCAAGCATAAGAGAGAAGGATTACTATAGAAACCATATACAAGATAGTACGTTAGAGATATATGATATGAATACTGGAGAGGTAATTCAGCCTCTAACAAACTTTGATAGTACAGTTATGCCATTACAGTGGACAGCTAAAGGAATTTTAATTAGATGGCAGGATAAAACGAATTATCGTATTGGATTACTAGCTGAAGATGGCACTGTGGAAGCATTAAGCGACAAGATAGATGGCTTTATAATGGATGCCTCTATAACAAAGGATGGAAATCATATAACCTATAATAAGGCTATAACAAATGAAACCTTTGAAATCTATTTAGACGATAAAAAAATAACGGATGAAAATAGCTTTTTCAAAGGGAAACTTAAAAGTAACAGGGAAATCATCTCATGGAAAAGTAGTGATGGTCTTGAAATAGAAGGTGTTTTATCAACGCCAGTAGAGTTTGACACTAATAAAAAATATCCTTTATTAGTAGTAATTCACGGTGGTCCGGCTTGGGCATCTTTTCCGATATTTTCAGACTGCTTCAATGAGAAATATCCGATTGAACAGTTTGTTGAAAAAGGCTTTATCGTTTTAGAGCCAAATTACAGAGGAAGTTCAGGTTATGGTAATGAATTTTTAAAAGCTAACTATAGAAAACAGGGGATTGCTGACTACGACGATGTTATATCAGGAGTTGATAAACTAGTTGATCAAGGGATAGTAGATAAAGATAGAGTAGGAGTTATGGGATGGAGCAACGGTGGATATTTATCAGCTTTTTGTTCTACATTTAGTAGCAGGTTTAAAGCTATTTCAGTTGGCGGTGGAATAACTAACTGGAGTACCCATTATGTAAATACAGATATACCTTACTTTATTAGAATGTATTTAGGAAATACTCCATGGAATGATCCAGATATATATACGAAGACATCACCTATGACGTATATTAAATCAGCTTGTACGCCTACCTTAATTCAACATGGGGAAAAGGATGCAAGAATTCCGATTACAAATGCATATGATCTATATCAAGGATTAATGGATATGGAAGTTGATACAGAATTAATTATATTTAAAGGAATGGCATATAGTTCTGACCAACCAGGAGTTCATGTGGCTATTATGAAGCAGAACTTGATGTGGTTTTCACACTATATGCTTGAAGAGAGTATGGAGGGTTTTAGGACTTTGTAATAGATGTTTGTACAAGACATATGATTGAAACGGTCTTCATATTGAGATGATTTATTATAAAATATATACTTAAACTACTATCAGTACATACATCAGGGAGGACTAATATGACAGGAAATAAAAATGACTTACTAGTAGAAAAACGTGAAGAGTTATTGAAAGTATTGCAAGCTCGTTTTGAGAAAAACATGAACCGCCATGAAGGTCTTGAATGGGCTAAAGTTGAAGCAAAGCTGACTACTAATAATGAAAAATTGTGGTCACTTAACGAAATGGAAGTAACTGGTGGTGAGCCGGATGTTATTGGTTATGATGAAGAAAAGGACGAATATACTTTCTATGATTGTTCAAAGGAGAGTCCTAAAGGCCGCAGAAGTCTTTGTTATGATCTTGAAGCGTTAGAATCAAGAAAAAAGCATAAACCAGAAAATAACGCTATTGATGTGGCGGCCGCTATGGGTATTGAGTTATTAACGGAAGAACAATATCGAGAGTTACAACAACTTGGAGATTTTGATATGAAATCATCGAGTTGGGTACAAACACCTTCAGATATTAGAGAGCTTGGTGGTGCTCTATTTTGCGATTATCGCTTTGGACATGTTTTCGTGTACCACAATGGAGCAGACTCTTACTATGCTGCCAGAGGCTTTCGTGGTTCATTAAAAGTTTAAATTAGGATAAATAAGAAAAAGAGCCTATATTCAGGCTCTTTTTCTTATTTATATTTTAAAAGTAAATTGTTACTACGCAGTTTTACTTAATTTATATGTTCTGTGGTTGTTTTTACGGAAAAGTTTAGGGAAAACATAGCCATCTAATCCAATACGTCCAGCGTTCTGCCCTGCAACTAAAATGAACATAGTCAAAATAAGCAGGTTTGGGTTTACACTAACAGTTCCGCTTAATAAAAATGAAAGATTCATTATGATTCCGAAAAATGCAGCTGTTTTTGTTAATCCGCCTAAAATCAAACCTAGACCTACTAAAATTTCTCCCCATTGAACTAAAAAGCTAAATAGGTCTGCGTTTGGAAGGACAAAATGTTGAAGGAAATCTGCCCACCAACTTTGTACTGCAGGGTGGTCCCCTGATGCTTGAGCAATAGCACCCTTTAGAAAGCCACTTGCGTCAAAAGATTGTCCGAAGACTTTGCCTATCCCAGCAGCGAACCATGTATATCCTATGTAAAGTCGTAAAAGTAATAATATGAAAGTAGCACGTTTATCAGTTCTTAAAAAATTGATAACCATTGAAATCCCTCCAATATTGTATTTACACGTTTATTATATATCCAATGTGAAAAGATTCACAATGGAGAGAATGTGAACAAGGATAGGTTGTGAATAATTGTTTTATTTTTTGTAACATTTTATCTGCTTTGATAAACTAAGAATAGAGATATATGTAAAGGAGACAAAGACTCAATATGTGGATGAACTTGTAATGATTAGAAACTACTAGATAGATAAATTTTGCTCTCATAAGCGAGGGTTTATTTAGTTATCTGTAAATCATTCAAGGAATGCATATTTGGCTTGTACATCCCTTTTATAAGGATAGGTGCCTATTTTATGTATCTGTCTTTTTTGTGGGAAAGTTTATATCTCTTATATAAAATATGCGTCCTTTAAACTTGGAGGAGTATATGATGAACCAATTAAAAAATAAAGTAGCAGTTATTACAGGGGTAAGTCGTCTAGATGGTATAGGGGCAGCGATTTGTAAAGAATTAGCTGAATCAGGATACGATATATTTTTTACGTATTGGACAGCTTACGATAAAGAGATGCCTTGGGGCGTTGATAAAAATGAACAAATACAATTAAAAGAAGAGTTACTAAAAAACGGTGTTAAAGTATCAAGTATGGAGTTAGATTTAACTCAGAATGATGCACCAAAAGAGCTTATAAATAAAGTTACTGAACAATTAGGGTACCCTCATATATTAATTAATAATGCAGCATATTCTACGAATAATAATTTCTCTACGTTGACTGCTGAAGAATTAGATAAGCATTATATGGTAAATGTTCGTGCGACTACATTGCTCAGTAGTCAATTTTCCCGGGGATTTGATAAGAAATCTGGTGGTAGAATTGTTAATATTACTTCGGGGCAATTTCAAGGTCCTATGGCAGGAGAACTAGCTTATGCGACAACGAAGGGAGCTATTGATGCTCTTACTAGTACGTTGTCAGCAGAGGTAGCTCATTTAGGAATAACAGTGAATGCAATTAATCCAGGACCAACCGATACAGGATGGATGACTGAAGAGATAAAACAAGGGTTAAAGCCGATGTTTCCTTTTGGCAGAATTGGTGAGCCAAGGGATGCAGCTAGACTCATTAAATTTTTAGTAAGTGAAGAGGCCGAGTGGATTACTGGGCAAGTTATTCATTCAGAAGGTGGATTTAAAAGATAAAAAAGAAGGCATCTCACCAGGGTGAGATGCCTTCTTTTTTAATCTTTCTTCAATCTTCGTGCAACACCATTCCCTAAAGATTGTAATCCTTGAACGAGGATAATTAAAATAAAGACGGTTGCATACATTACTTCAGGCTCGTAGCGTAAATGTCCGAAGCGGTATGCTAAATCCCCTAGCCCGCCAGCACCTACAAGGCCAGCCATTGCTGTTGCGCCGATTAAGCCGATCGTTGCGATTGTTAATCCGAGTACAAGGGAGGGACGTGCTTCTTTCACCATAACGTGCCAAATGATTTTTATAGTAGAAACGCCCATCGCTTGGTAGGCTTCAATGACACCGCGATCGACTTCTAGTAAAGCTGTCTCCATTAAACGTGCGATATAAGGGGCTGTGAAGACGACAAGCGGTACGATAACACCTTGCACGCCAATGGACGTTCCCATTAGAAACTTTGTAAAAGGTAAAATAAAGAATAATAGAATGATAAATGGAAGAGAGCGAATGATATTAATAATTGTATTAAGAATAGGATAGATGATTTTATTTTCACGCTGCCCACCAGGTCTCGTTAAAACAAGTGTGACGCCAAGTGGTAATGCAATAAGGATCGAGATGAGTAATGAGATAGATGTCATTTGAAAGGTTTGGATTGTGGCTTCCCATATGACTTTACCCCATTCATCCAAAAAGGACTTGTTTCCCATAATCTGTTCTACCTCCTTCTACGATGATTCCTTGCTCTTGTAAAAATGATAAAGCACGGTGGATTTCATTTTGTTCCCCTTGCATATGAACGACTAGTTTCCCATATGCTTCATGTTTTAACTGCGTAATATTACCGGATAAAATATTCGGATACACTTGGAAACGTTTTGTGGCAACGGCTAAGGCAGGTTCCCCTGAAGTAGTGCCAATAAATGAAAGTGTTACAATTTCTCCAGTACTTTGTAGTTCTTTCTGTACCTCTTTTGGAATTTTCGCTGCAAATGCGCTATTTACAAATTTCTTCGTGGTTACATGTTGTGGGTTTGTGAAAATATCTTTTACAGTCCCACTTTCGACTACAGATCCATGTTCCATAATAGTAACGCGGTCACATATACGCTGGATGACATTCATTTCATGTGTAATGAGTAAAATCGTAATTCCGATTTCTTCGTTAATCTTTAATAACAAATCAAGGATAGAATCGGTTGTTTCGGGATCTAATGCGCTCGTTGCTTCATCACTTAATAACACTTCAGGTTCATGTGATAGCGCACGAGCAATTGCAACACGCTGTTTTTGACCACCAGAAAGTTCGCTTGGATACGCATCTTTTCGATTAAAAAGATCGACAATGCGTAAATACTTTTCTACTCTTTTTTCAATTTCTGCTTTTGGAATGCCAGCAAGCCGTAACGGTAATGCGATATTTTCATAAACGGTAACAGTTTTAAGTAAATTGAATCCTTGGAAGATCATTCCGATTTTTTGTCTCGCTTTTGCTAGTTCTTTTGTCGATAACGTTGTTAAGTCTTGTTCGTTTACAATGATATTTCCTGTCGTTGGTTTTTCTAATAAATTTACACATCGAATCAATGTACTTTTACCAGCGCCACTATACCCAATGATTCCAAATATCTCGCCTTTTTCTACTTTAAGGGAAGTAGACTTAAGAGCCTCAACATTCCCTTTTTTTGTTGTAAATACTTTGGATATGTTTTTTAATTCAATCATTATCGTCAGCTCCTACCAAGATGGTAAAACTGAACCATCAAATTTTTTCTCGATAAACTCTTTTACTTCCTTAGACTGATAAGCTTTCTTTAATTTATTTACAACGGCATCATCTTTATTTTCAGTACGAACAACGACCCAGTTCACATATGGTGAATCTTTTCCTTCGCGGAAGATAGAATCTTTCGCTGGACTTAATTTTGCACCTAATGCAAAGTTTGTGTTAATTGCAGCTGCTTTCACTTCACTTAGTTGCGTTGGTAATTGAGATGCCTCTAATTCGACAATCTTTAATTTTTTTGGATTTTCAATTACATCTTTTGCAGTCGCTTTTTCTGTAGCCTTTGGATCAACTTTTAAAACCCCTGCTTTTTCAAATAATTTTAAAGCTCGAAGTTCATTTGTTGGGTCATTTGGTACAGCAATTGCATCGCCCTCTTTTAAGTCTTTTACATCTTTTATATCTTTAGAATATACGCCCATAGGGAATGTTACTGTTGAAAATACTTCAGCTAATTTCATATTGCGTTCAGCTTTAAATACATCTAAATACGATTTCGTTTGGTAACTATTTACATCAAGGCTTTTTTCATCTAATGATACGTTTGGCGCTACATAATCATTAAATACTTTTATATCAATTTCGAGACCATCTTTTGCTGCAACTTCTTTTACCTTTTCAAAAATTTGTTCATGTGGTCCACCTGTTACACCGACAGTAATCTTTTTCTCGTCTAATGCTTTTACCTCTTTATCTGAACTCACGCTACATGCGCCTAATAATAATACTGCTCCGCTTACAATGCTTAATAATACCTTTTTCATCTATAAATCCCCCTTCATATACGTTCCAAAATAAAAAGCACCTCCCAAAAATAAGAGAGGTGCCGAATAGACGAAATAGATTCCTCTCTTATCTTCCAAAACGAAAACTCGTTTTGCAGGAATTAGCACCTTAGCTTATACGTCATAAGCTCGGTTGCCGGGCATCATCGGGCCAGTCCCTCCGCCACTCTTGATAAGAGTATGTGTATGTAGTTTTGAATATGGTACTAATAGTAAATCGTACAAAAAGAATTGTCAATGATATTTTCGGAATATATTTTATTTTAAGATAATCGAAACATTCCCCTTTTTATGTCCTTTTTCTACATATATATGAGCTTCAGCAATTTCTTCTAATCGGTAAGTTCTATCAATAACAGGTTTTAGCTTTTCTGTTTCAGCTAGTTGTTTTAGCAGGTTCATATCTTCTTTACTGACCTTTGCCATCATTCCGTTCACAGATACATATTTTCCATTAGGCATTAATGCATCTGTACAAAGAGACTTTTTATATTTTCCAACTGCATCAAATATAATATCGTAGTGCTCGCCCCGCTTAGTAAAATCTTCTTTCATATAATCAATTACGTTGTCTGCCCCTAAAGTTGTTACTAAATCGAAATTCGAACTACTACAAATGGCTGTGACAGTCGCCCCGAAGTATTTAGCAAGTTGTATGGCAGCTGTCCCTACTGACCCAGAGGCGCCGTATATAAGTACTCGTTGCCCTTTTTTTATCTGTCCTTTTCTAAGGAAGTGCAATGCTGAAGTTCCGCCAAAAGGAATAACGGCAGCTTCTTCATATGTCACATTGGTAGGTTTTAATGCTATTAATCCACTTTCATGCACGCATGTGTATTCCGCATAACCACCAAGGTTTAGTTCTGTTAATGCAAAAACTTGATCTCCTTTTTTAAATTGTGTTACATCTGTTCCAATGTCTTCGATTTCACCGGATAACTCTACGCCAAGTATAGGTTTTCTCGGTTTTCTGAAACCTAATATGATCCGCATAGGAATCCAAAATAAGAGGGGGCTATTAAAGCCACGTATTCTACAATCTCCAGTCGATACACTTGTTGCGTGAATTTTAACTAACACTTCATTTTTTTTAGGTTTAGGCTTTTCTACATTTTGAAGCTGGAGAACATTAGGTGGTCCGTACTTTGTACAAATAATCGCTTTCATAATGACCTCCTGAAATGAGTTGTTATTATTTACATCATATTTAAACTTTTTCTCAAACATGTTGTTATATAGGAAATAAATTTAAAGATAAATATTACGAATTATATAGATTTCATAGGAAAAGAGATGATATTATTTTTGGGAAGGAGGGGACGTTATGAAAAAACTTATTTTAATTTCAAGTTTAGTACTTGCAGTCGGTCTAGGAGTAGGGTGTAGTAATGAGAAAACAAAAAAGACTGACGAACCGAAAAAAGAAGCTGTGCAGAAAGAAAAGGAATTAACAGCGAAGGATGTTTTTAATAAAGCGAATGAAGCTTTTAAAAACGAAGAAAATGTAACGATGACATATGATGTGGGAATAAAGGCTGAAGGAACAGAGATGAATGTAATAAAGGCTAAAATGCAACTAGAGCCGAAGAAAAAAAATTCTCGTTCTGAAATGAATGTTTCTGGTACAGAGGTTGTTGTTTATGATGTGGGTGGCAAAATTGCTGGTCAGTTGAAAAATCCTAATACGGGTGAAATTATGTCTGTACCAGAGGAACAATTGAATGCTAACGGAATGAACGCGACTCAAGGAATGGTAGATAATTTAGAGATTCCATCGGAAATTTTAAATAAAGTGAAGATGGAGAAAAGTGGAGATAATTATAAGCTGAAGTTTGCATTAAAAGGGCAAGAGACAGAGAGTATGCTAGCTAGTATGGATGAAAAGCAGAAAAAAATGCTACAAGGCCAAAATGCAAAGATAGAAGAAATAGATGGGGAATATATTATTACAAAAGATTTTAAATATGAATCAGCAAAGATAGATATGGTTATGAGTAGCAATGGTGAGGATAAAGCGCACATTATTACGGATGCAAAGTTTACATCGTATGATAAATTTGATCCAATACAATTGCCAGCAGCAAAGTAATCACTGTCAAGAGAGGTACCTGAAAGAAAGGGTATCTCTTTTTGTTGCTAATAAGGAGAGTGTCCTTTGAAAAAAAGAAAGATAGCAGTGGTCATTGTCGCATATACGGTTTTGCTTGCAACGTCTGTACATACGTATAAAAAACAAATTGATCATCCTATTATGAGTGATGTAGGTAAATTGCTTCCGACAAAAATAAAACGTGTTGAAAGTGCTACGGAAGAGCACTCGTTAATAAAATTAGTGCGAGATGCAAAAGTTTCAGGAGAGAAAATTTCCATCGCAGGCATGCAACATAGCCAAGGAGGACAGACATATTATCCGAATGGCACGATGCTCGATATGAAAGGATATAATAAAATATTAGAATTTGATCCAGAGAAGAAGCGGATTACAGTTCAAAGTGGTGTCACCTGGAATGATATTCAGAAGAAAATAAATCCTTATGGCCTTGCGGTACAGGTCATGCAGTCTCAAAATATTTTTACTGTTGGCGGTTCATTAAGTGTAAATGTACACGGGCGTGATATTCGTCATGAGGCACTGATTGATACAGTAGATTCATTTAGATTGTTAATGGCAGATGGCACGGTACGTAATGTAAGTAGAGAAGAAAATGCAGAGTTATTTCCATATGTCATTGGGGGTTACGGTTTATTTGGAGTTATTTTAGATGTGACGCTGAAGTTAACAGATGATGAATTATATGAAATGCACACGAGAATGATAGATTATAAAGAATACGCATCTTATTTCAAAGAGAAAGTGAAAAGAGATGAGAATGTTCGTATGCACTTAGCGCGTATTTCTGTTGCTCCAAATTCATTTTTAAAAGAGATGTATGTGACAGATTATACTTTGGCACAAAATCAAAATATGAGAGAAGAGTACAGTGAATTAAAGGAAGAAAATATTATAGCTGCACCGAAATTTTTGCTTGGGTTATCACGTTATAGTGATTGGGGAAAGAATACATTTTGGGATATACAAAGAGGTTATTTTGAACGTACAGATGGAAAGTATGAGACGCGTAATAATGTTATGAGATCAGATAGTGCTTTTATGGAATATGAAAATCCAAATAGGACCGAAGTGTTACAAGAATACTTTGTACCTATAGATGCTTTCACAGAGTATATAGATGATTTACGTAACGTATTAAATGAAGATGAGTTTAATTTACTCAACATTACGATTCGTTACGTGGAAAAGAATGAAAATGCAGTTTTGTCCTATGCGAAAGATGATATGTTTGCGCTGGTTCTTTTGATTAACCAGGGACGCTCAGAGAGTGAGATAAAGAAAACAGAGGATGTCATTCGAAAGATGATTGATGTTACTTTAAAGCATAATGGTAGTTACTATTTGCCGTATTATTCTTATCCAACGAAAGAGCAGTTAAAGAGGGCATATCCTCGCATTGAAGAATTTCTCAAGAAAAAGAAGGAAATAGATTCAGAAGAGAGATTTGTGAATTTATTTTATAGGGAGTATACGAAATGACATATAGAAGATTTGTGGCTTCGCAAAGTATCATCATGATGGCAGGAAGTATGGTATTTCCTTTTTATATATTATTGCTTCGAAACGTTGGAAATAGCTTCTCGCAATTTGGCTGGGCGTATGGCTTATTTGCTTTAACATCAGCACTTGTATATCCACTAGTGGGAAAGGTATCTGATCAAGTAGGGGATAAAAAATTATTAATCATATACGCTTGGTCCATGGCAATCTTAATGCTTTGCTTTCCAATTGCCACGGAAGTTTGGCATGTGTATATTCTTCAAATTGTAATGGGCGTTTTAGGTGCTGTGCAGCGTAATACTGAGAAGACTTCGTTAGCACGAAAGGTTGCGCAGGAAAAGGCTGGTTATGAGATTGGAAAATACCATGTGTGGACATCCATTGGCGGAGCAGTAGCGGTTATTGCCACGGGATATTTAGTAGATTTCTTTACGATTGGTACAATTTTTTATATTGCATCTATTCTATATGTAGTGAGCGGGATTGTATTAAGTAGTAAAAAAATATAACTATTCCTATTTTCACCTTAATAACCTTTATTTGTTATACTAAAAGGGAATACAAAAGAAAAGGGGACAGTGCCTTTGATGAAATTTGTAGTTTTAGCTATTCTTACTTTGTTTTTGATTCCATGGACAAGAAGTAGTAGTAAGCTTCGAGCAGTGGATAAGAAGGGAGATAAGAAGGTTGTAAAGGGTAAGAAATCATCTATTTTAGTTATTCCTGTTTTATTTTGGATAGGTATTGCAATCTATGAATACTTTTGGCTAATTGATGATCGAGTAGATTCGATTCTTACTCATTATTCTGTTGCAGTAGCAATTTTAATTGGGCTTGTTTTATTTTCACAAGATCAAATAGGGAAATTAGAAGGTACATTAAAAGGACTTCTAATGTTTATTTTACTCGCAAGTTACGGCTACTTTGGTTATTTGCACGATATAGTAATCTCGCAAAAGAAATATGATTCTGTTGTTAAGGTAGAGAAAGATATTTCAGAGCCATTTACTGAAAATGACCAGCCGTTTACAGTGCCGCCAAAGACAGCGGAGAATAAGATGAAAAAAGTATTTGGTGATATTCCAAAAGTAGCTTATTTTGAGCTAGGAGAATTAACGCCACAAATGGTAAACGGCGAGGCTTTATATGTAGCGCCGATTGAAGTTTCAGGATTTTTTAAAGCGCGTAAAGCTGAGACAATTCCAGGGTACGTAACGATGTCAGGTACGAATCCTGATGCGGAAGCGAAACTGCACCTCGGTTATAAAATGAAATATGTGCCAAGCATGTTTTTTGGTAATAATTTAGAGCGTGTGGTAAGGCAAGCAGAACCAAATTTAATCTTTAAAGGAAAACCTAAATTTGAGGTTGATGATAAAGGAAAACCATATTATACAATGACGTATGGTGAATTTATTTCAGGAAGATCTGGATTTGAGGTAGAAGGTGTTGTCGTAGTAGATGCACAAACAGGTGAAGTGAAAAGATATGATAAAGGAAAGGCACCTAAATTTGTTGATGGTGTATTAAATCATGAGACTGCATCTACGTTAAATACGTACTTTGGCAAATATATTCACGGATTTTGGAATACGAAATTCTCGCAAACAGATATGAAAATTCCGACTGAGTGGGGAACGAAAGAAGGCGTGACCCCGATCTTTGGTAAAGATGGAACACTGTATTATTTTACAGACTTTACTTCTCCAAAAGAAGGAGTAGATTCAGCTCTAGGCTATTCATTAGTAGATGCACGCACAGGCAAGCTATATTACTATAATGGAAAAGAAGTAAAGGGGATTATGGATGGTTCAGCAGCTACAGAAGTAGTAGATAATTCCTTTAAGAGAGAGAAATGGCATGGGACAATGCCTGTCATTTATAACGTATACGGTAAACCAGCTTGGATTATTCCGGTTGTTGATGACGGAGGCCTAGTACGTGCGCATACAGTTGTATATGCTGCTAATGCAAAAATATTTGCGACAGGTTCTTCGCAGAAAGAAGCGCTTGAGAATTATAAAAACGTAATGAGCGGTAATGGTGATACATTTAGACCAACCTCAACAGGAAAAGAAGCGCAAAAAGAAGGTATTGTACAACGTGTATATAAAGAAAAATCAGGTGAAAATACAATCGTGTACGTACTTTTAGAAAATGAACAAAAGGTATTTATGATACCGGTGAAGAAATTCCCATATGCTATGTTTACAGAAGTAGGAGATCCAATTCAAATTACATATTTAGATACGGGAGAGACGATGGCCTCGGTATCTAAATTTACGAATAGCAATGTGAAAAAATAAAGCGGTAGAATTTCTATCGCTTTTTTTACATTATGAAAGAGGAAAATGCACTGTACTTGACGTATGTTTATGATGTAACTATAATTGTTACGATTCAGTGTGTATAGGAAAGGGTGAATTGAAAAAGTGAATGAAGTTAATCACGAAATATATAAACCTGTAAAGGCAAACAGGTTGTGGATGATTCTTGTATTAGGGACACTTACGGCGATTGGGCCATTATCTATTGATATGTATTTGCCTTCATTACCGAAGTTAACGGATGACTTGCAAACAGGTGCATCCCTAGCGCAGCTTACATTAACAGCTTGTTTGCTTGGGTTGTCAGTAGGGCAATTATTTGTTGGCTCAATTAGTGATATTTACGGAAGACGCAAACCACTTATTATTGCTCTTATTATTTATGTTGCTTCTTCTTTACTTTGTGCTGTTGCGCCATCTATTTGGACATTAGTATTATTGCGCTTCCTACAAGGAGCTTCAGGATCAGCCGGGATTGTTATATCACGTGCGATGGTAAGAGATATGTACTCAGGTTCTGAAATGACGAAGTTTTTCTCACTGCTTATGTTAGTAAACGGAGCAGCACCTATTTTGGCACCGATTATTGGGGGGCAATTGTTACAGTTTACAACGTGGCGCGGTGTTTTCATCGTTCTTGGAGCAATTAGCGTATTCATGTTAATCTCAGCTACTTTTGTATTACGTGAAACATTACCTCCTGAAGAAAGAGAAACAGGTGGTTTGTCAGGGACTTTGGCGACGTACGGAAAATTGTTAAAGGACCGTCTATTTATGGGATATGCATTGTCACAAGGATTAGTAACAGCGGCAATGTTTGCATACATTTCGGGCTCACCATTTGTGTTGCAGAACATATACGGAGCATCACCACAGCAATTTAGTTTATTCTTTGCGATTAATGGCCTCGGTATTATTATTGCTAGTCAGGTAACGGGTCGTTTAGCGGGGAAAGTGAATGAGAAGACATTATTTGTTGCGGGTATTATTATCGCAGCTGTTGGTGGCCTATCTTTACTACTGACAATCGTACTAGGAATAGGTTTAATTGGTGTTTTATGTTCGTTATTCCTTGTCGTATCAAGTGTCGGGGTTGTATCAACAACTGGGTTCTCATTAGCGATGAGAAATCAGAAACAAGCTGCAGGAACAGCATCAGCTTTATTAGGTTTATTACAGTTTATTTCAGGAGCTCTTGTTGCTCCGCTAGTAGGTATCGGTGGAAGTAATACAGCATTACCGATGGGTATTGTTATTGCGCTTTGTGAAGTAGGAGCAGTGTTATGTTATCTATTTATGGCCAGAAGAAGTGAGAAACAGTTTGAACTGCAGCAAAAACAAAATCTAGAGGCTTAACAAAAAAGAACTGATTCAAAGGGAATGTTTGAATCAGTTCTTTTTTCATTTCTTTGAAATACCTCATACAGTTTTGTAAGGTGATGTAGTAAAGCATTGCAAAAGTTATTTGTATAAAGTGACGATACTGTGACAAACATGTTGGTATATATATATTACGGTGTCGTCTTAAGTGTAAAAAGTAGGATGTTCTCGGTATAATAACAAGTGGAGATAAAAGAAACTATAATGAGTAATAGTTGTAGATAAAAGGAGAAGAAGAGATGAAGAAGGTTTTGGGTATTGCCGTAATGGGAGGAATGCTCCTTCTAGCAGGGTGTAATGGAAATAAAGATACGAAAGAACCGAAAGAAAAGGTAGAGCAATCTACAGAACAAACAGAAGAGATGAAAGAATACCGTGCAGTACATGAAAAATACGATATGAAAATGAATAAAGAAATTAATAAAGCACTGCAGTTATTTGAAGTAGCAAAAGAAAAGGGCGGTAAGGAAATAACGACTGCTACATATAAAGAAGATGTGCAAAAGGTAACAACGAGCATGTTAGAAGATATTGATCATATACGTAAAGAAATTCGTGTTCCGAAGTCGAAAGAGCAAGAACATGAAGTATATGTTGGTTTCTTGAATGAATCGGAACAAGCGATGAAAAAATTACAGAAGTTAGCTAAAGAAGAAGATTCATCGTTGATTCGTGATATAGAAATTAATTTTGCAACAGCATCGACATACTATAAACGTTTTCAAGCAGAAACGAAAAAATAACCTTGCCTGTGCAAGGTTATTTTTTCTTCTTACTACCGCCTACTTCTTTATTTTATTTCTCTTTTGTATTCTTTTTTCGTTCCATCAGAGAAGACAACTTCTAAATCAAATTTTTGATAGTCTTTATCAAGTTTGAACACGTTCACTACTTGATCGATTACTTCTTGGTCAGCAGTATTTTTATCAAATTTTAATTCTTGTAAGAGTGGGCTTAATTTTGTGATAGCCTCGTCTCCTGTTAATTTTACATCTGCTTTATGATCTTCAATTTTTGCTTCCATTTTCTTATCAGCTGCTACATTTTTATAGTCTGCTTCGTAGTCTTTCTTTGTATCTTGGTAGTCTGCCTTTAAATCGAATTCATTGAAGTTTAGTTTTAAATCTGCAGGAGCCTCATTTTTTGCTTCTTCAGTCGTCTTTTTATTAGAAGTTGTGTCTTCTTTTGCAGGAGCTTTACATCCTGTTAATGCAGGTACTAGCATAAGAGCTAATAAAACTGATAGTAGAATTCTCATTATAAATTCCTCCTTATGTAAATTCGTTCTATACAAGTTTTTCCCAAAAACATGTAATTATGTATGTGTTGAAAATAAATTATTATTCTGTAGTTGCAAGGGCTAATCCGCAATTTAAATCAAAAAAGATTTGTATGTATATGGTAAATTGAAGTTGTGAGGAGGGGCTAAAATGCATGAAGAATATAAAGAGATAATAAAAAAATCAATTGAATATATAGAGAATCACTTACATGAGGAGCTTACAACAGAAAGAGTGGCATCTCACAGTGCAGTATCGATGTACCATTTTCATCGCATCTTTCAAAGATATGTTGGGATGAGTGTAACAGATTATATTCGAAAGAGAAGGTTAACTCATGCTGCGCAAGTTTTAGTGTCAACGGAGAGAGCTGTTATTGATATTGCAGTGCAATACGGTTTTTCCTCACAAGAGGCATTTACGAGAGCTTTTAAAAGAATGTTTCAATTGCCACCAAAGAAATATCGAAAGTACTTTCAGTCATTTTATATAGAAAGAGAGGGTGTTTCAATGCAAAAAGGTATACCGAAAGGATGGATCTTAAGTGGAAGTCATCCTGCTGAATATGAGATGGGTTTAGATTATGAAGTTGTCCATCAGGGGAAAGTATCTGCATACATAAAAGCAAAAGAGAATGTTACGCACGGAGGATTTTCAACATTAATGCAAATGTTCCGAGCGGATAAATATGTAGGAAAGAGATTACGTTTTACAGCATTTATTAAGAGTGAAAATGTAAGAGATTGGGCAGGATTGTGGATGCGAGTAGATGGAAAAGATACAGAATCGCTCGCTATGGATAATATGCAAAATCGCCCCATTAAAAATACGAATAACTGGCAATCGTACTCGGTTGTATTAGATATAAAAGAAGAAGCACTTGGTATTGCATTTGGTGTTTTATTATCAGGAGAAGGTTGTGTGTGGCTAGATAGTATTCGATTTGATGAAGTAGATGAAAAAATTCCTTCAACAGATTTGGCAGAGAACTTTTATGAAACACTTTTAGAAGAGCCGGTGAATCTACAATTTGAAGAAGTAGAAAAATAAAGAATAAGGAGAAAAGATATGCTCAAATATGTAAAACTAATAAGTATTTGTTTAGTAATATCGTCTTGTATTATGGGAGTTAATTATTTAGTTAGGTATCTTTGGTCAGGGCATATACCTTCTTTGACGTGGAGAACATATTTGATGTTTGTGTTTATATGTATAATGAGTTTTGGTTCAATGCAAAAAGAAGGAAAAGAGGATTATTGACAATAGTCTTCTTCGCCTTTCTTTCATTAACACAAATGGTTGTAACTGTTTTTGGAGATGCAGGTATGATTTTCAATATCATCTCACTATCGTTACAACTTGTAAGTTTGGGTGTAATTGTACCACATGAAATGCTTTCTAAAACATACCAAACAATCAGTGAATTATTTCCTGCAATATATGCAGGAAATGGCTATTATACAATAATATTTGGAGGAGTTAGTTTAGAAAGAAATATTATTTCATTATTAGTTATTGTATTGGTTATACAATTAGTAGCAGGTATGATTTTAGCTATAAAAGGAATGGCAAAGGGAAGAGGAAGCTCTGTAGTTAAAGTTGTATAAAAGTAAAAAGGTATCCTTCGTGGGATACCTTTTACTTTTGTTACTTTGCAACTTCTGTCCACTTGTAGTTAAATTCACCACCGAAGTCAGTTGTTACAAGTCCTTTAATGAAAGAGCGTTGTAAGTAAGAACGACCTTGTTGGTATAAAGGAGCGACAGCGCCGTCTTGTAATAGAATTTTTTCAGCTTGCTTCATTGCTTCAAAGCGTGCTTTTTCATCGCCAGCTAAATCTGTTTTCACTTTATGAATTAGCTCATCGTACTCTTTGTTAGAGTATTTATCGAAGTTATAAGCACTATCTGTTGTAAATAGATCTAAGAATGTAATTGGATCAGCGAAGTCAGGGCCCCAGCCGTCAATACCAATTTCATAGTCACCACTTAATAGTAGTTTTAGCTGTTGTTTACGTGGTTGTGGTTTTAAGTTCACTGTTAATCCGTCTAAGTTCTTTTCTAATTCACCTTTTAAATATTCACCAGTCTTTTTAGCTAAAGCATTGTCACTTGTTAATAGTTCGATTGTTACTTTGTCAGTACCAAGTTCTTGTTTTGCTTTTTTCCAGTTTTCTTTCGCTGTTTTCACATCATCCTTGACTAGATTTCCATTTTCTTTACGGAAGTCGTTGCCTTCTGGGCTCTTTGCGAATTTCGCAGGAACCATTCCTTCAGCTGGAACCGCGCCGTTATTTAAGATTGTTTCTACGTAAGCTTTTTTATTCATTGCGCCGTTAATAGCAAGGCGTGCATGTTGATTTTTTAATGTTTCATTTTTCTGATTTAGTCGTAAGAATTGAATGCCGACTTCAGCGCGTTCTTTGAAGTTTGGATCGCTCTTATATTTATCAACAAACTCTGCAGTTAAAGCAACACGATCAATTTGTCCTGAATCATATAAGTTCACTTCTGTAGACTTATCTTTAACGACATTGAAGTTGATTTCTTCTAGTTTTACAGTTTTAGCATCCCAATAGTTAAGGTTTTTCTTCAATTGGAAGCTTTGTTCATGTTTCCAGTTCTCTAATGTGAAAGCACCGTTGTAAATTAAATGAGTTGTTTCTAAACCATATTTATCGCCTTGAGACTTTAAGTACTCTTCATTAATTGGTAAGAATGTTGAGAATGTCGTTAAGCTTAAGAAGTAGGGAACAGGACGGTCTAGTTGTACTTCTAACGTTTTGTCATCAACAGCTTTGACCCCTAGTTGATCAATTGGCAATTGTTTTTGGTTTATTTGTTTCGCATTCTTTATATCGAAGAATAAGAATGCGTATTCAGCTGCTGTATCAGGATTTACGGCACGTTGCCAAGCGAAGGCAAAGTCCTTTGCTGTAACAGGAGTACCGTTTGACCATTTTGAATCACGCAGATGGAATGTATATTTTGTTTTATCGGGACTAATGTCAACCGACTCAGCGACACCAGGAACCGGTTTATTATCTTCTCCCATTGCATATAACCCTTCAAAAACATTGCGCATTACGTTCATGGATTCCCCATCCGTTGCTTTTGCAACATCCATTGTTGGAATTTCTGAAGCGAATGATAAGTTAATTGCCTGTTTATCAGGTGCTTTATCGTTTGCTTTCGCTCCGCTTGCATTATCCTTATTTCCCCCGCAAGCAGTTAGTAATAGACTTGCCCCTAAAACAGATGCAACAACAGGTATAACTTTTTTCTTCATTGTTCGTTCCTCCCTAAATGTGTTGTTCGTAACGTCATAATGTCCATGTCTTGAAGTAGTTATAGAAGGAGATAAAACCTATTATAAATATTTGTTTATAGGTAATCAGGTGTTCTATATGTATATACATGTTGATCTATAATCTATCGTTATATGTTTCAACGTAGTAGACATTATATTTTGATGGTGAAATATTTCGTTTCTTTGATTATTTAGAATATTAACACTGGAAAGAACTATATGTCAATAATAAAAATAGATTGTTAATTTCTTAGAATAATATATTGAAAAAGCGGATTCTCATGTGTGAGAGAACCTATTTTTAATATATTTTGCTAAAAAAACAATTGGTGTGGGCTAATAATAAGTGGGGATGAAGAAACCCCCACTTATTAAAGTTTCACTTTATTTTTCAATTTTTGCCCACTTGAAGTTTAATTGCCCTGCAAAGTCTACTTGCACAATTCCTTTCACATAAGAACGTTCTAAATAAGATTCGCCTTTTTGGTAAAGAGGAGCGATAACAGAGTCTTTAAATAATATTTTCTCGGATGCTAGTAATGCTTCCCAGCGAGCTTTTTCATCACCAGCTAAAGTTGTTTTCACTTTTGCTATTGTTTCATCGAATTCCTTATTAGAGTAATGATCTAAGTTATAAGGGTTATTCGTTGTAAATAGCTCAAGGAATGTAATTGGATCCGCAAAGTCAGGGCTCCAGCCATCAATTCCGATTTCGTAGTCACCTTTTAATAAAAGCGAAACTTGTTGCTTACGCGGTTGCGGTTTTATATTTACTGTTAATCCATCTAGATTCTTTTCTAGTTGTCCTTTTAAGAATTCACCAGTTTTCTTATCAAGGTCAGCATCACTCGTTAATAATTCTAATGTTATCTTTTCAGAACCAAGCTCTTGTTTAGCTTTTTTCCATAACTCTTGTGCAGATTTTGTATCAACTTTTGTTAAATCGCCATTTGCAGTACGGAAGTCTTTTCCTTCAGGTCCTTTTGCAAAGTTTTTTGGAACGAGACCAAATGTTGGTGTAGATCCATCATTTAATAACGTATTTACAAAGGATTTTCTATCAATTGTTTGATCAATTGCTTGGCGTGCAGAAACGTTTTGAAGCACTTTGTTTTGTTGATTCATACGTAAAAATTGTACGCCTACGTTTGGACGTTCTTTAAAGTTAGCATCCTTTTTATATTTATCGACGAAGTCAGATGTTAGTTTTATACGATCTAATTGTTTTGACTCGAATAAATTTACTTCTGTTGATTTTTCTTTTACGACGTTAAAATTGATTTCTTCTAGTTTGACAGTATCTTTATCCCAATAGGTAGGGTTTTTCTTGAATTTAAAGCTTTGTTCGTGCTTCCAATCGCTTAGTGTAAAAGCTCCGTTGTACAAGATTGTATTATCTTCTAAAGTGTACTTATCACCTTGTGCTTTAAAGAATTCCTCGTTAATTGGTAGAAATGTTGGGAACGCTGTTAAGCTAATAAAATACGGAACAGGACGCTCCAATTCTACCTCAAACGTATGGTCATCAACTGCTTTTACACCAAGTTGGTCGGCTGGAAGTTCTTTGTTGTTAATTTTTGTTGCGTTTTTAATATCAAAGAATAGAAATGCATATTCAGAGGCTGTTGCTGGATCTACGGCTCTTTGCCAAGCGAACACAAAATCTTTAGCTGTAACAGGAGTGCCGTTTGACCATTTTGAATCTCGCAATTGGAATGTGTATTTCGTTTTATCGCCACTTACTTCATGAGATTTTGCAACACCAGGAACAGGTTTGTTACCTTCACCAAGATTATACAAACCTTCAAATACGTTTCTCATTACTTGACCAGAATCAGTATCTGTAGCACGAGCCGTATCCATTGTTCGTATTTCAGTAGGTGAAGATAAGTTTAAAACCTGTTTACTAGGTGCCTCGTCTTTTGCATTTGCTCCGCTTGCTTCGTTTTTATAACTACCGCAACCAGTTAATAAAATACTTACTCCTACAACTGATGCAATACCGGGTACAAACTTCTTTTTCATTTGATTTTCCTCCTAAATAATTAAGTTTGGATGATGATGAGGGAAATGAAAAATAAAAAATCCCTCTTTTCATATTGAGAAAGAGGGATTTTTACGTACAAGTTATGCACCCGTATATAAACGAAGTCCCTCATTCTATCTTTCAAGCATAAAGCTTGCAGGAAGTGGCACAGTATTCAAAATGAACCTGTTGCCGAGGTTTCAAAGGGCCAGTCCCTCCACCTCTCTTGATACAATGAGTAAACGAATAAATTTTATTAATTTTTGTGTTTCTTTGATAATTCAAAATCTTACACCTTGAATAATGAAGTGTCAACTAAATGAAATATAGTTTAAATTTTCAGTTTTATTAAACGAAAAAACCACTGCATAGGGCAGTGGTTTTTCTACTAGAAGTTAAAGTTATCTGGATCTGGACCAACGCGACGATCTTCATTTAAAGCTTGAATTGCTTTCATATCATCAGCACTTAATTCAAAGTCGAAGATGTTTGCATTTTCAATAATGCGATGTTCTTTAATTGATTTGGGAATTGTTACAACTTCGTTTTGTAAATCCCAGCGTAAAATAATTTGCGCAGTTGATTTATTATATTTTGTCGCAATTTCTTGTAACGTTGGATTATCTAGTAGTTGTCCTTGCATTAATGGTGACCAAGCTTCAAGCTGAATATTATGTTCTTTACAGAATGCATGTAACTCTTCTTGTGCTAAATGTGGGTGGTATTCCACTTGGTTGACCATTGGCTTAATTTCAGCAATTTCAAATACGTCTTGTAAGTGGTGAATGTGGAAATTACTCACACCGATAGCGCGAACACGGCCATCTTTATAAAGTTTTTCTAATGCTTTCCATGATTCGGTATATTTCCCTTTTACAGGCCAATGTACTAAATATAAATCTAAATATTCTAGACCTAATTTCTCTAATGTAGTTTCAAATGCTTGAAGTGTTGTTTCATATCCTTGATCGCTATTCCATACTTTTGAGGTAATAAATAATTCTTCGCGTGAAACACCGGATTCACGAATCGCTTGTCCAACACCTTCTTCATTTTGATAGATTGCTGCAGTATCGATGCTGCGGTAGCCATTTTTAATTGCTGCTTTTACAGAATCAATTACTTCTGAACCATCTTCTACTTTAAAAACACCTAAACCAAACCAAGGCATTTTTACACCGTTATGTAATGTTGTATAGTCTTTTAAACTTGTTAAAATCATATTATTTCCCCCTAGCTTTTTTGTTTGTTGCTTCTACTGCTTTTTGAATTGCCTCTGAAAAATTATATTCGTATAAAGTTTTGAGACCCTCAGCTGTGGAACCACCTGGCGTTGTTACTTGTTCGCGGAGGTTAGCTGGATTTTGCGTTTGTTCGAGCATAGAAGCAGAGCCAGAAATCATTTGAATGACAAGATGTTTTGCGGTTTCTTCATCGACTCCATAACTTTTTGTTGTTTCAATTAAGCTTTCAGCAAAGTAATAAAGGAAGGCTGGTGCACTTCCAGTAACTGCAGTAAGCTGATGAACTTCTTCCTCAGTACAAAGTTGCGAAGTACCAATACCTTTTAAAAGCAGTTGCAGGGTTTCTTGATGCATCTCATTTACTGATTGTCCCATTGTATATAAGGAGATAGATTTTCCAATTTCAGCAGCTGTATTAGGCATAATCCAAGCAACAGGCGTGCCCTTTGGGAGTCTAGCTTCTAAATAAGATGGTCCAATGCCAGCTGCGACTGTTACGACTAGTTGATTTGATATTAACGGAGATAGCTCAGCTAATAACTCTTCATGAGCAGAAGGTGGCATTGCTAAAACAACCGTATCAACAGATGTAACATGCTGTTTCCAATCTGTTGCAGTAGACACATTATATCGATGTTGTAACTGTTTTAGCTTTTCTACGTTGCTTCGATTAGAGACGATAATTTCTTCGATGTACTCTTTGCTTGTTTTAAGTAATCCGGAAAATATAGCTTCTGCCATACGACCGGCACCAATAAATAAAATTCGATGTTTAGTTAGCATATTCTTTATTCCTTTCTAGTAGAGATATGTTATAAAAACGATATCATCTTTAAGAGAATGTTGTAAAAAGAAAAGACTTACCGTAGATGGAATGGATAATGAGAAGGCGGAAATTCATGCTAATATTAACTGTTATTAATCTCTTTATATGTGTAGCTGGTTTGCTAGAGTGGAAGAGCAATTATAAGGGGCAAGAACATACAAATAATTATATCTAGAAAATAATTAGAATTGAAAAACCCCTGAAGCATATATGCTTCAGGGGTTTACTAATAGAATATAAGATTATGCTTTTGTCATACCAAGTAATACAGCGCCGCCGATAATTAAAACACTACCTAGTGCAATAAAGATCAATTGACGTTTTGTTTTCTTTTCACCTAAGAAGACAATCGCACCAAATGTTGAGATAACGATTCCAGTTTGAGATAATGGGAAGCTTGTTGCTACTCCAACACGTGGTAATGAAAGAAGTAAGAATAAGTTTCCAGTTCCCCATAGTAAACCAGACAAAGCATTACGGATTGCATATTTGTTAAATGGTTTATGTTTAGACGTCAGTACAACCGCACCAACAAACATACCAACTGCTTGTGGTAAAATAGCAGACCAACCATCAATATTATACCAACGAATAATAATTACATATACAAGATAGCCGAAAGTAGAAACAATTAAAGTAAGAAGTCCTTTTTTCAATTGTCCAGGTGGCTGAGCATTTTCTTTATCATCTAATGATGTGAATACAACACCAACTACAATTAATAGGATTGCAATCGTTCCCAGAATGATCGTTGTAGTAGTAGTCCACTCACGGAAAGCGATAACCCCAAAGATAGAAGTTGCAACAAGTTGCATACCAGTAGAAATCGTTACAGTAGTTGAAACACCTAGTTTTTCAACTGTTTTTAATTGGTTTACTTGTCCTAAAGCCCAGAATAAACCTGAAATAAAACCAACAATTAAGATTGTCATTGTTAAAGCTGGTTGAGTAAATACATACATAATTGTTGCGAAGAATAGAGCACCGATTGTCATACCTACCGTTTGGCTATATGCACCACCGCCCATTTTTACGCTTACTAATAAGATGTTTCCCCATGCAATTGCAGGAAGAAGCGCTAATAAAATGTCCATTACAAGACTCCCTTCGGTTTGCTATACCAATATAGTTACATATCGTTCTAACGATCGGTAATGCCCCACTAATAGAGTAGAAGATTACCGATCGCTAAAACAGGATGAAGAATTCACAATATAAATGCGTTTTCATTTCTTCATTTTTTGAAACACCTCCATATAATAACAGGAAATTGCCTATTTTAGAAAGTGAATTCAAATAAAATGTATATTTAAATAAGAGGTAAAATTCAGTTATTTCCCATTGGTATATTTTATTTCCTAAGAAATAAAGAAGCAGCTTCGACAAAAGCTGCTTTAAGAGTTAGTGATTCTTTTATTAATAAGTTGAATACATAGTAGAAATACGAGTGACATACCGATAGTAATAACTACAAGTGTCCAGGCGAGTTGCATATTACTTGCATCAATAGCCATGTAAATTGCAGTTGGGATTGTCTGTGTTTTACCAGGAATGTTCCCGGCAAACATGAGTGTAGCACCAAACTCACCGAGCGCGCGGACAAAGCTCAAAATCATCCCGCTTAGTAAGGCAGGAAATGCGAGTGGAAGTGTAACGTGCAGAAAAACTTGATATTCACTTGCGCCAAGGTCACGAGCACTTTCTTCAATTTGTACATTTGCGATAGAAAATCCCGTTTTCGCTGATTGGTACATAAGCGGAAATGCAACAACTGTAGAAGCGATAATCGCAGCAGTAGATGTGAACATAATAGACTGCTGAAATAATGATTCAACCCACTTTCCGATCGGGCTGTTGTTTCCAAAGATGATAATGAGAAAGAAGCCGATAACAGTTGGTGGAAGTACCATTGGTAATAAAAATATGGTTTCTAATAGTACTTTATATCGCCATGAGGAGCGAGCTAGTGCTCGCCCGACAATTGTCCCTAAAATTGTAACGAGAATAGTGGCGCACGCAGCTACTCTTAAAGATAGAAAGACAGGCGATAAAATAGCATCAATGCTCATAGTAATTACGACAGAACTGTAAATCCATATTTCTTAAAGATAGATTGTGCATCTTTTGACTGCAAATACTCATAAAATGAAGTCGCCTCTTTCTTATGTTTAGATTCCTTTATAACACCTAAAGGATAGTGGATTGGCTCATGAGAAGTAGCTGCTGCTGTCTCACCAATCTTTACTTTATCCGAAATGAGAGCATCTGTTTTGTATACGATGCCAGCATCGACATTCCCTGTTTCTACATATGTTAACACTTGGCGAACATCTTTTGTAAATACGACTTTATTTTGAACATCATTCCAAAGGTTTTCGTGTGTTAGAGAAGCCTTTGCATATTTGCCAGCAGGTACAGATTCAGGTGTACCAAGTGCAATTTTTTTGATTTTCTCATCTTTTAAATCTTGAAATTTTGTAAGTGAACTATCTTTAGGGATGACTAGAACTAGTTCATTTCCAAGAAGATTTTTCCCTTCTTTTTCACTAATGAATCCTTTTTTTACAAGGGTTTGGAATTTATCTTCTGCTGCAGAGAAGAATAAATCAGCAGGTGCACCTTGTTCAATTTGTTGTTGAAGTGCTCCAGAAGCACCGAAGTTAAAAGAAAGTTTGATATTTGGCTCTTTTTCTTTATATTGTTTTTCGATTTCTTTTAATGCATCTTGTAAGCTTGCAGCAGCTGAGATAGTCAGTTCAACTGTTTTATCCTCTTTAGCAGCTGACTTTGTATGCTTTTCCCCACTTGTACAAGCAGCACTAAATATAAGAAGGAAAGAAAGTATAAGTGCCCCGATGGAACGTAATGTAAATTTATTCATAAAAAAATCCCCTTTCGTTTTGATACATCTAATTATAACTAATTATATCTAAATATAACTAGTTATAATTGAATGTAATTTGAACATATATCTATTTTTAAAAAATAGGAGAAATATTCTTTTCTTTGTTACAATGAAAGGAGAAAGTGAGGAATCGTCTATGGATCATCATTCCTACACAACGGAAGAAGTAGCAAAGCGATTAAAAGTATCAAAATTAACTGTATACGACTTAATTAAAAAAGGAGAACTTCCTTCTTATAGAGTTGGTAGACAGATGCGCATTGATGCAACAGATTTAGATCAATATATAAAACAAATGAAAACAGGAAAGGTACAAGTTACTCCTGTAAAAAACGATGGTAGTAGTATCTTGAACACGTGTATTATTAGTGGTCAAGAACTAACGTTAGATATGTTAGCTAAACGTATAGAAAATCGTTTGCCAAGTTCTAATGTTTTAAGGGCGTATCAAGGTAGCTTAACGAGTTTAGTGAAAATGTATCAAGGAGAAGGAAGTATCGTTAGTTTGCATTTGTTTGATGGTGAAACTGGTACATATAATGTTCCTTACGTAAAACGCATTTTAGTAGGACAGCCATGCATTATGATTAATTTATTGTCCAGAAATGTAGGATTTTATGTCCGAAAAGGAAATCCGAAGAGAATAAAGGCATGGGCTGACATATCCGGGTCCACTATAAAGTTTGTGAATCGAGAAAAGGGTTCTGGTATTAGAGTGTTAGTCGATGAACAATTACGAATCCAAAAATTAAATAAAGCTGATATTAGTGGATATGAATGGGAAGAATCGAATCATCTTGGTGTTGCCACGCAAGTTGCAAATGGAAAAGCTGATGTAGGAGTAGGTTCAGAAAAGTTTTCGCAAATTGTAAATGTGGACTTTATTCCAATCATGAAAGAACAGTATGATTTAGTAATTTTGAAGAATAAAGAAAATGAAGAGTTGATTGAAGTTGTGAAAGACATTCTGCAATCGGAAGAATTTCATAATGAATTAAATGCGATTGGCGGATATGATATTACGAAAACAGGTCAAATTGTATATGAAACAAACTAAAAAGCTGCTTGTCTATAAGACGAGCAGCTTTTTCTATATATAAAGGGGGTTGGGGAAACAAAGTGTTAAACAAGACCTTGAGCAAGTGTATAAATAAAAGCCGTAAGAAGAGTGGCTCCACTTGCAAGTACGATAAAGTCTGATTTGTTGAAAGTAATGTTGTTCATTATAAACTCTCCTTATTTGTTTAATGTAGTTGCAACAGCTTTTGCATCGACAAGTGCGGATAGCACCATGCCCATTGTATTTAAAAATTTATTTGATTTCATATTGTTCATCATGCGTATCCGCTCCTTTTCGAATTGTTGTTGCCCTGCTTATGTCTTAATTATAGGAAATATGGCTACTTGCAACTATTGAATTAGCTTACGAAAGACTTACACTTTTGTAAGAAAAAAAGACATTCATGTAAGAATGTCTTTCACAGCATATTGATATGATGATGGTCTTCAATTGTTTTTAAAAAACTACGCATTGAATTCGTCATATAGCTATCTTTACGGCGTATGAAAACCGTTGAAATACTGCCGTATTTTTCAGGGATTGCATGACAATGTACCTTACCTGCTTTAGAAAGATGATGGACAGCAGACTGTGGTACGAGTGTAATTCCGAGGCCGAGTGCAACGCTGTTTAATATTGTCTCTAATATATTGAATTCCATAATTCTTTTTGGTAGCAAACCTTCATCTTTAAGCCAACGTTCTAGTTTGGAGCGGTATCCACATCCTTGGTTAAAAACGAGTAGAGGAGTTGTTGTAAATTCTTCTATATGAAAGGCTTTATTTTGTGTTATAAGCATTAATTTCTCTGTACTAACATCGTATTGTTCGATTAGTGGATGTTTAATAGGACCTGATATAAAGGCGCCATCCAATTGATGATCAAGTACTTCTCTAATTAATTCTTCTGTTAGACCCGCTTGTAATGATAAATCGACATTTGGATAGCTTTTATAGTAAGAAGATAAAATGGTAGGCAGTGTACTTACTGTTTCGACTGTACCGATTTTCAATATACCGGAGGGTGTTTCGCTATCTAAAAATACTTGTTTTAGTTCGTCGACATCTTGCAAAATTTTACTAACATAAACGAGCATTTTTCTTCCTTCAGCTGTTAAAGTCATTCCTCGTTTATGGCGGTAAAAGAGTGGGGTTTTTAATTCGTTTTCTAGTTGTTTAATACGTGTAGTTACATTTGATTGTACATAATTTAATTCCTTTGCTGCGCTACTTACACTACCCTGATCGGCAACGCTTTTAAAGATTTGTAAGTCTCGTAATTCCATTTTGTAATCCCCCTTGATGTTAACTATCATTATAAATGATAGTTAACATCATTTTGAATCATTTTACGTGATATATTTTTTCTTTTACAATTCTCTTTGTGCAAATAGAAAGAAACGGGGGATTGCGGTGAGAAGAGGTCAAATGATAATAGGGGCTGTAGCGTGTTTAATTGCGAGTATGTCATGGGGAGCGATGTTTCCAGTTGCTGATCATGCGCTAGAATACATAGATCCATTTTATTTTTCGCTTATTCGCTATGGAGCAGTGGCGATAATGCTGATTGTATTGTTGTTAGTGAAAGAAGGAAAACAGGCATTTCGTTTAGAGGGAAGAGGAAAGTTACTCGTCTTTTTTGGAACGATGGCATTTACAGTATATAATGTCCTCATATTTTTAGGGCAAATGTTGATGGGTAAGTCGGGTGTAATGGTAGCTTCCATTATGGAAGCACTTATGCCGATGATTTCTATTTGTATTTTATGGGGATATAAGCATATAAAACCGAAGAAGTATATGATAACGAGTATGGTTATTGCTTTTGTAGGAGCTGTGTTTGTTATTACAAAAGGTGACATGAGTTTCTTTGTAACATTGAAAGATAATATGTTCCCATTAGCATTTATATTTATTGGTGTTATAGGCTGGGTTATTTATACGATGGGTGGTCAAACGTGTAGTGATTGGTCAACATTACGTTATTCTACGTTGACGTGTGTATTCGGTACGACTGTTACAGGAATTATAACGGTAATTATTACGTGGCTTGGATATGTTTCAGTTCCTAGTATGGGAACGATTTCTATTGTAAAATATGATTTGTTATTTATGATGACATTGCCAGGTATTGTAGCGCTACTTGCTTGGAACTACGGTGTGAAAATTTTATCATCCATTAATGGGATTTTATTTATTAATTTTGTACCAATTACGACTTTAGCTATTATGATGATGCAAGGGTATCAAATCACAATGTTTGATATTATAGGGACTGTACTTGTTATTGCAGCACTTATTCGCAATAACGTTTGCCAGAGAAAAGAAGAAAATATAAATAATAGAGTTTTACAAGAAGAACAATTACGTCAAGCTGTTTAATAGGCAAATGGAGGATTTCACATGTTAGAAAGTTTATTGTTTTTCTTCGCCGTCGGAGTTGCCTGTGAGCTTGCAGCAATTAATCGAAATGGTCGTAAAAAGATAAAACAACAAGCTGAGCTGATACAGCTTTTAAAAGAGTTGAAAGAAAGAAAAAATTAAAAAGACGACCGGGCATAGACGGTCGTCTTTTTCTATATAAAGGGGAAAGGGGACACAAAGTTATACAAGCGTAGCAGCGTAAATAAAAGCAGTAAGAAGAAGAGAGCCGCTAGCTAATCCTAAAAAGTCTAATTTGTTAAAAGTGATGTTATTCATAATACATTCTCCTTACTTGTTTAATGTAGAAGCAACAGCTTTTGCATCGAAAAGAGCCGATAATACCATGCCCATTGTATGTAAGAAATTGTTCGTTTTCATTTTGTTCATCATATTAATCGACTCCTTTTCGAATAATTGTTGCCCTGTTTCTGACTTAATTGTATGAAATATAGTAAGAAGTAACTATCGAATTAGCTTACAAGAAAATTACACTTTTGTAAGAATTGAAATTTAACAATTCATACTTATTTTTATTACCAACTCCTAAAACTTAGTGTTATAATTGTTGTAAGAATATGATTATACTTCGGATGTTTAGAAAGGAACGAAATAAATGTATAAACCAATTACATTTTTGTTGAAATATATATTTAAAACAGCTGGGAAAGTAGAAGTGCAAGGAAGAGAAAAGCTACCAGAAGGTGGTCCGTATGTTGTTGCGTGTACACATACAAGTTTTATGGATGTATTAATGTTAGCTACAGGGATGTACCCAACTCAAATTCATTACATGGCAAAAAAAGAATTATTTGAAGGGAAATTCAAAAATTGGTTCTTTAAAAATGTAAATGCATTCCCTGTAGATCGCGCGAATCCGGGACCGAGTACACTTAAAATTCCATCACGTTTATTAAAAGAAGGAAAGGTAGTAGGGATTTTTCCGAGTGGAACGAGATCAGCGGAAGATGTTTCATTAAAAGCGGGTGCTGTGACAATTGCGATGCGTTCTAATGTACCTTTAGTGCCGGCAGCTTATGTTGGTCCATCAAGTGTAAAAGAATTAATAAAGGGGAAAAAGGCAAAATTGATTTTTGGAGATCCGATTCAAATTGAGGCTGGAGAACAAATAGATCGAAAAACCGCTATGAAAATGATGACAGATCAATTAAATGAGAAGTTTGAGGAGTTAAAAGAAGCTTTGCAATCAAATCAAAAATAAGAAAAGACGACCGGGCATAGACGGTCGTCTTTTCTATTACTATTTATAATAAAGGGGACACAAAGTTATACAAGCGTAGCGGCGTAAATAAAAGCAGTAAGAAGAAGCGAGCCACTAGCTAGTCCTAAAAAATCTAATTTGTTAAAAGTGATGTTATTCATAATATATTCTCCTTACTTGTTTAATGTAGAAGCAACAGCTTTTGCGTCGATAAGAGCGGAAAATACCATGCCCATTGTATGTAAGAAATTGTTCGTTTTCATTTTGTTCATCATATTAATCCGCTCCTTTTCGAATAGTTGTTACCTTGTTTCTGACTTAATTGTATGAAATGTTGCGGAAAGTCACTATCGAATTAGCTTACAGAAAAATTACACTTTTGTAAGAGAAACAAATGAAGGTGTAATGATAAGAAGATTTGACATATGTTCATGAGATTCATTAACTTAAAGATAGAGGTGAGTGCATGGCTAATATTAAAGATATCGCAAAGATGGCGGGAGTTTCAGTTACGACTGTTTCGAGAGTGTTGAATGATCACCCATATGTAAGTGAAGAAAAAAGGAAAGCGGTTATAGAGATAGTTGAGAAATTGAATTACTCGCAAAACGCAAATGCTGTTCATTTATCAAAAGGAAAGACGAATATTGTTGGTGTGATTTTACCGTATATTAATCATCCGTGTTTTGATGCGATGGTGAGCGGAATGATGGAGATTGCGTTAACTCATAATTACAGAGTGTTACTTTGCCAAACGAATTATAATAAAAAAGAAGAAATGAAAAGTTTACATATGTTAAAAACAAAACAATTGGATGGTCTTATTATTTGTTCACGTGCAAATGATTGGGAAACGATAGAACCGTATGCTTCTTACGGCACAATAATTGCTTGTGAAGATAATGATATTTCAAACATCTCAAGTGTATATACGAATCATTCAGCGGCCTTTCAATTAGGAATGGATTATTTGATTGAGAAAGGTTATAAAAAAATTGGCTATTGTACGGGAAGAAAATTAGGGCCGAGTAGTCAAAAGCGTTTTGATGTTTATAAACAGCAATTGCAATCTATAGATGAAGAGGTTAACGAAGAATGGATTTTTACAGAATGTTTTACACTAGAAGATGGTGTAAAAGTGGCTCATAAGTTAAAAGAGATGCAGGATCTTCCTGGAGCATTAATAGTAGCAGGTGATGAAGTTGCGATTGGGGTTATGACAGAGGTTGAAAAATTAGGGATTCAAGTTCCTGAGGATTTAGCGATTATTGGCTTTGATAATCAACCTATCTCGCAAGTGTTACAATTGACAACTATTGATCAAAATTTAAAGGAGATAGGGAAAACTGCTTTTGAAATGTTGCATAGAAAAGTGAATGACGAGAGTTCTAAACAAGAAAAGCTGGAAATTCCATACGAACTTGTGGAACGCTCTACAGTTTAATCTTAATCCGTTATGTGTATAATCGCATAACGGATTATTTTTTTGAAATATCTTTGACAGGAAACGCGTTTCATACTTTATAAAGGAGTTAAACCGGTCTGTAATATCCATGGATTCTTTTCAAGTGTTAAAGCAGTGAATAGAATTTGGAGGAATATGCATGAATGAACTTTTATCGAGTATGAAAAAGTATGTAGATGATGATGAAAAGATTTTAGTTTTTGTGGTAGGGATCTTTGAGAAGGATAATTTCATGTTATGTTATCAACATGGAATTTTTGTTGCCACTACTAGACGCCTCCTGTTTTACGGGAAATTTCCTTACTATCCTTCAACATTTAAAGAGTACTCATATGTGCATATAGATAGCATAGATTTTCATCCGTACTTTGAGTTTACTTGTAATCATGAAACCATTCGCGCTAAGTATATTCAGAAAGGGAATGTGGAGCAATTTGTCCGTGCAGTTAGAGCAAATATGAATAATTAATCAACCCTCTGTTTAAACATAATATTTCAATTTTTAAGAGGGAAAATGCGGAATAAAAACCACTTCTAAACCTCTAGGAGATAGTGATACAATGTCAAATGGGGGGAGGGTATGAACTATGGTTAATCAACGTATAAAGGAAATAACACTAATTACAATTGGTTCATTATTATTCGCAATTGGTATTAATTACTTTGCAATTCCAAACCGTTTATCGGAAGGTGGAATTATTGGTTTAACGGTTGTTACGTACTACTTATTTGATTGGTCACCAGGGATTGTGAATTTTGCTATAAATGCAATTTTACTAGCTATTGGTTATAAATTTTTTGATAAGAAAACAATGATTTATACAATTTTAGGGATTGTAGAAACATCTTTGTTTTTATACGTTACAGAACATATTGAGTATCATGTAAATAGTGATACATTATTAGCAGCTTTATTTGCTGGTTTATTTGTGGGTATTGGATTAGGCTGTATGTTCAAAGCCGGAGGTACATCGGGAGGGTCAGCAATCTTAGCTCGGTTAGCAAATCAATATTTAGGTTGGAGCGTAGGTAAAGGCGTACTAATTATTGATATTGTTGTAATTGCTGGTTCTGTATTTATAATAGGGCAAGAAAAGGCAATGTATACACTTGTAGCTGTGTTCATCGGAGCGAAGGTGATTGATTTCATTGTAGAAGGAATGGATACAAAAACGGCTGTTACGATTATTTCGAATCAACCAGATTTAATTCGTGAAGCTATTACGAAAAATATGACACGCGGTGTTACTGTATTAGAAGGGCGCGGCGGATATACTGGTAAAAATAAAGAAGTTTTATATGTTGTTATTAATAAACAAGAGCTTGTTAAGTTAAAACAAGTTATTAGCCGGGTAGATGAAGATGCTTTCGTTGTTATACATGATGTACGTGATGTACTTGGCGGTGGCTTTAAAGCAAGCTAAAAGGTGAACGAGTAAATTCGTTCACCTTTTTTAATTCTTACAAAAATGTAAGTGTAATGTAATGAGATTCAATAGTAGATTTTATTCCCCCTTTTTAAAATGGATGTATATATATCCTGCAGAGGAGGAATGTTTATTATGAAGAAAAAAATGATCACTACTATAATAGCGATGATAGTGATAGTAGTAATGTTACTGCCTACGAAACTTGGACCGGTTATCGATAAATATAATCCATTTTATAAGACGAAAGAATACTATACGGTTGTGAATACAATTGGTCAGCATATTGGTGATGAGTGGTATGAATATGAATTTATTGCATTCGATGAACGTGGTAGAGAGCAGAAAATAAAGAAAACGGTTAAGCATATGTTAAAGAGAGATGAAGCATTAAAGGTTTTTGCAAAAGGACGTTACGGTGAATCGATTGAAGAGATTGAGGTTGCAAATATTCCTATAAATGCGAAGAGTAAACTTTTAACGATGAGATAGTAAAATATACCCCCAGCTATTTTTTGTCGAAAATAAAAATACCAGGTAAGGGTATTTTAGGAGTTAATAAAAAAGCCTTAGTCCATATAGACTAAGGCTTTTTTATTATATAAAGGGGAAGGGGGTACATTGTAGTAGCATGGTTGAAAGGTATAAGAAGAGTAGCTACTAGCAATGCAATTTGGTTATTTGAGTGTTCTTCTTATTTGGCTTACTTTCTAACTTTATTGTACGAAATATAAGTAAGGGAAACTATCGAATTACATTACACATAGCTTACAAACATGTAAGTCTTCTGTAATGTAATTCGATGGTTAAAAGATAGTGAATTTTATATAGTGTAATTAGAAAGTCTCACTGTATTACTTTCCGTTTGTAATATAAATGAAGAATGAAAACCAACTACTTTTTAATAGCCCTCATCTGTATGTAGATGAGGCTCTTTTTATAAACCTTACAATATTGTAAGGTTTACGTAAGTTAATTCGATAGTAAATTTGTCATATTTTTTGCATAATAGATACAGATAGAAAAATAATTAGGGATCTAGTAAGAAGGGAGAAAAATGGGATGCGTAAAGAAGAAGTAGTGAAGTTACCAATTAAAGATTTCTGTAGCTACTTTACTGTTGCCGTAGTGTGTATTGGATTATTTGATATCATAACAAACTTAATTGTTAAATAATATAGATGCTAAAACAAGAAAGGAAGTCCTTTCTTGTTTTTTTTATGGGGGCATAAAGATGAAATGGATTGATAGTCATATACATGTTGATCAATATAAGGATGAAGAGAAGAACAGATTACTGAAAGAGGTGGAAAATAGTAATGAAATAAAGGGGCTTATTGCTGTATCTATGAATTATCAATCTTGTAAGGAAACGTTATCTTTAGCGAAGAAGTATCCCTTTATATATCCAGCGATAGGGTTTCATCCAGAGCAACAGATTCATAAAGAAGAGTGTGAACAGATTTATAAACTTATTGAACAGAACGCAGAGGAAATTGTTGCGATTGGTGAAGTAGGTTTGCCCTATTATTTGAGGAAAGAAGATGAAAGCATTGCTGTAGATCCATACATAGCTGTATTGAAAAAATTTATAGAACTAGCTAGTAAGTATAATTTGCCGATTGTATTACACGCAGTTTATGAAGATGCTGACACTGTATGTGATTTGCTAGAGAAATATAAAGTTTCACGTGCACATTTCCATTGGTTTAAAGGAAGTGATGAAACAATGAAACGGATGATGAAGAATGGTTATTATATTTCGATTACACCGGATGTTTTACATAAGGAGAAGATTAGAAAAATTGTTTCGTATTATCCGCTTGAATATATGATGGTAGAAACAGATGGACCGTGGGAATTTCAAGACGATGTTATGACGCACCCGAGAATGATTCGAGATGTATTAAAGGAAATTAGTGTTATAAAAAACATATCTGTTGATCAGGTTGCAGAAACAATATATGAAAATACAAGTCGATTTTATTTGAAAGGATAGGAGAATTATAGTTTTAATCATGTAACGGAAAAAGTGAAAATTGAATGTATTTAATAAAATGCCACGGTTTGATATATGACAAAAAACCACCAAGCGTTCCGCTCGGTGGTTTTGTATTAGGATTCTAATTTCTTCGCACGTTTTAATAATAAAAGAAAGACAATGATAACGAACCCCAGTATAAGGAAGAAGCCATATTGCTTTATATAATCAATTATGTCATTCGCACTGGTTGGTTTTTCAACGTGAATGCCGTCTTTATTCGTCGTAATATGAATATCTTTCATTTTTACTTCATTCTTTTCCTTTTGTAAATCAATCCACTCTATATTTGGAATACTTTCTAGATCCTTTAATACTTCTTTTAATGGTTTCACACCTAAGTAAGGATGATAAAATGCCCCAATAATCCCATCGGATAATTTAGAAACAGATAGAGCACGTTCTTTCATTTTAGCAATAGTTTGTGGCGTATCTTCTTCAATAAATCCGACTGTTTCAGGCAATAGTTTCATTCCATGTAAAAATGACGGAGTACTTGTATAATATGGTGAGTGCATGGATTTCCAAGTTGTATCATTTAACTGTAGTTGTCCTACATAAGTTGAAAAGTACCTTGATAATATTTCATATCCTTTTTGAGACATCGTGTAATGAGGTGCTTCAAAGGCAACAGGATATAGTTTAGCATCTACAAGTTCTTGAATTCCTTTTTCAATATGATCTTTCGTATATTTCCCCTCGAATTCTTCCCCTTTTTTTACATATTGGTTATATGCCTCTATATTTGGAAAGTCATCTTTTGTCTTCGGTTTTTCATGCTTCGGTTGGCGAATTGGTTGATCTGTTTTGACATCCCAAAATTCAAAGCCCTCACCTGTTTCACTGTCATAAAATTGGTGAGTATAACCATGCATAATAATTGCTGCACCATCATCTTGCATAGAGCGTAAAAGATCAACTAGTTCTGGTTTATCTTTTAAATGTATTATCTTTCCTGTATCTGGATCTTTATATACCGGAATAACAGTAATCATGTAAGGCATCTTTTTCTCTTTTAGTAATTCAGCAATTTCTTTCAATTGATTTATATCTGCTGCTGGGTGAACATCCTCAAGACGTAAATAAGCTTCAACTTTATTTTTCGTTGGTTTTTGGCTGAAATAAGAAAATAACATTTCACCGACGTAATGAGACATCCAGTCAAAGAGGTTAGGTGTTGCAACATAATAAGATATTTCATGCTGAACGATTAGTGGGTTAGTGTTATTTGAGCTTAAAGCGTTAGCAAGCACAGTTCCATTCGTATCAAATGATTGAATTAATCGTTCCTCTTCTAAGGTATTTTTTAGCTTCTTTTCTGGATATTCAATTTTATTAACTCGTATATCGTCACTCTTCAATGTAATGAAAGAAAAACGCTTAGATAATTGTTCAACATTTTGTCCTAATACTAATACAGGACCGGAGAAGTTTTCTAGAAATTGTTTCGTTTCATCAGAAAACGCTTCTTTTGTTTCACCGATATAAACAATATGTGTATAGGAGGATACGTTATTAATTGAAGTTGCTTCTTTTAAGTTTTTTAGGGTTATATCATTTGTAAAATGTCCTAATTGAGTATTAAGGATTTGGACATTATTTGAAACTTTATCGTCTTGTGTACTATACAAAACAAGTACTTTTGGTTTTGATGATGTTTGTGCAGAGGTGTAGGTAGGGATGAGTAGTAAAATGCTGAACAAGAGTGTTAGGCATTTTTTCATTTTGTACGCTCCTATTCTATATATAGAGTTCAGTTTACAATTATATACAAAAAATGCGTTATAGTCTATGAAAGTTACATTTTTTCACATATTTACCAGCTGTTTTTTCACAAAATCGGTCTAAAGCATGATGATAATACGTATAGTTATTTGCTATGATAAAAGAGTAATAGAATGTAGGTAATTGTAAAGGGAAGGCTGAAAGGGGACAAATTTCAGCGGAGAAAGAGGTAGAGGTAGTGAAGAAATTCTTTGTAGGATTTTTAGTTGTTCTTGGAGTATATTTATATTTCCAAGGAAAGTCTGAAGGAATGGATAAGCTAGTGAATGGAACAAGCTATGTTGATTCAGAAGAAGCAAAACAGATGAAACAAATCATTATAGAGGAAGCGAAGAAAGTAAATCTTCCAGAATGGATACCTCTTGCAATTGCCGAGCATGAAAGTCGATTAAATCCAAGAAGTGTTGGAGATAATGGAACTTCATTCGGATTGTTTCAACTACACCGCGGCGGCGGGCTTGCACCAGAACATTTAACTGATGATGAGCTGAAAGATCCACGTACAAATGCGCAAATTGCAATGCCGCATTTAATGAAAGGATATAAGCGTGGGGTGCAAAAAGGTTTGACTGATTTTGCATTACTGAAATATATAGCGAATACATCTGGATGGCCAGGGAATTTAGGGCCAGAGTGGACGGATAATAACATGAAGTATAACATCGGACTAGAAGATGTGTACTATCGAAATAAAGGTGTAATAAAGTGAAACTTTAATCAGTGGGGGAGTCTGTTCATCCCCCGCTGATTATTAGTCTTCACCAATCGGGCTTTTACGAGCAGTTAATCTTCCGCCTAAATTCTAGCGTTTTCCGGATTTTGAGGTGGAAGTTTTACTGCTCGTTAATGCGGGGTCAAAGAGTAGGTTTTCTATACCTACTCTGTTTTTTTATGAATAATTTCATCCTTTTCTTTCGTGAAATACTGCGTGAGTTGTATTTTCACCTCTTCTAGTTTTGTAGAAACTTGCGGTATTTTATATCCTACATACAATGGTGAAACGACAAATCTAGGTACAACTTTACAAATGATTTTTCCATTTAAGTAATAAAAGAATAAGTTATAACTACTGCATCCTTTATGGAAATCTATCAGTATGTAACGTACAGTTTGCTGAATGTAATTTGCCATTTCATCTATATATGAAATATTATCAATGATTATATTGAATTCAGTGAAGCCAATAATGGGACGCTCTGAAATATTAAGCTCAATGCGTTCATTTTTTTGAACAATTACCCCTTGAAAATTTTCTTCTTCAATATTTTCAAGATAATCTACATATTTCATTCCGATAATTTGCATGTGTGCATGATGCAAACTTCCACCTGAAAATGGACCGTGATTTTTGTATAAAATTACAGATGCAAATTCTGCGTTCTTCTGTAAGTGTAACCAATGTTGAATAGAAAATTGCATTAATTTTCGCATATGTTCTTCTGTATATGTTGCGATATGATCTTCGCAATTATCCGTTTCAATCAGCACCGTTTGAAATGTATCTTGTAATGTAGGAAATTTATTTTTTAACCAAATAATAGAACCATCAGTTGCTAAAATATCCGTTAAATGTTCTTTATCGCAAAATGGACATGCAGCGCTTCTATTCCGAATACTTTCTGGTTTTTGTTTACCGATATCGTTTAAAAAATATAGTTGTTGTGTATCCATTTGTATATATGCCCCTTTAAAATATGTGTAAAAATCCCGCTTAATACATTCGGGAAAAGGAGAAGGAAATCCTCTAAAGACAATATGGAAAAAATAAAAGACAAGATATCCTCATTACGATAGGGTACCTTGTCTTTTATTTTTTCTCTAATAGTGTGTATGGATAATATAGAACATTTTCATTATTTTTCTTTTTTCTATTTTTTATTGTGTATAAAGTAATTGCTGTGCTTGCAATTATAATAATGGCTTTCTTCATATTCATATACCCCTTTTTATTGTTGGTTTAATTCTTGGCTAACTGCTTTTGCATCGACTAAAGCGTGTAAAATCATTTTCACCATGTTCATCATATTTCTTCACTCCTTTTTATAGTTCATTTAGTTCTTTTACAACTGCTTGTCCGTTCACTAATACCTCAAAGATTGCTTTTACGATTTCTTTCATCATGTTTGTTTCCTCCTTGTGTTTGTCTCTCTTGTTTTACATCTTTATTGTATAGGGAGGCATCTTTTCGTACTATCGCTTTCCATTACGTGAACATAACAGTTTTGTAAGATTTGATGTCACTTATTGAAATGTTTAGTCTATCTTCATTATTTTCAGAAAAATGACTATTCAAACATGAAATTGGAAAGTATAATAAAGAAGTAAGTATTAAATTCCGTACGAAAGGGGTGAATGAGATGAAACGTTCTTTAGCTGCGCGTGCCAAATTTTTAGATTTTATCTATTTTTGTCGTGCGATTTTTCATGATGTAGTTGTTAACGGGATACGTATGCCCTTTTTTAACAATTGCATAGTGACTATTGAACGATAGAAATCTCTTCACCCATTTTTAATAAACGTGTGAAAAGGGAGCTATTTGGCTTCCTTTTTCTATGCCGAAAACCATGGGGAATGTTTCTTTCTCATGGTTTTTTATATTGAAAGGAGTACGGAAAATGACTATTTGTAGTGTAAATAATGTAACGAAATCTGTTGGTGGAAACATCATATTTGAAAATATATCGCTTGAAATAAAGAATGGTGAACGTGTTGGGTTAGTTGGTCGTAACGGTAGTGGGAAGACAACAATCTTTGGGCTTCTAACGGGAATGGAGAGTTTGGATGCAGGAGCCATCCATATGAAGAAAGGTACACGTATTGGTCATGTCGCACAAATTCCGAAGTTTGATGAGGTCATGACTGTATATGATGTATTGAGTTCCGCTTTTAAAGTAGAAAAGGAATTAGAAAAAGAAATGCATGCTCTAGAAAAAAATATGGCGGAGGAGCAGGAACAATCTTCTTTGCAAAAGCTAATGGAGAGGTACGGAATAATTCAAGAAAAATTTGCATTTCTCGGTGGTTATGAAATAGAGGCAAATATAATGAAGGTAGCAAATGGCTTACAAGTAACAGACTTATTTCCAAGAGTATTTACGGAATTAAGTGGAGGAGAACAGACGAAAGTAAGCCTTGCATATATGCTATTGCAGAAACCAGATTTACTTCTATTAGATGAACCAACAAATCATTTAGATTTGTTTGCAGTTGAATGGTTAGAGAAATTTTTAAAAGAATATAATGGAACAGTTATGGTTATTTCACACGATCGCTATTTCCTTGATGAAGTTGTAACGAAAATTTTTGATTTGGAAGATGGAGAGATTCACGTGTACCATACGAATTATTCCCAGTTCGTTGAGGAGAAGGAAGAAAGATTACTTCAAGAGTTTCAAGCTTATCAAGAGCAGCAAAAGAAAATAAAGAAAATGAAAGAAGCAATTAAGCGCCTACGTGAATGGGCAAATCAAGCGAATCCTCCGAATGAAGGATTGCATAAAAGAGCGAGGAATATGGAACGTGCGTTAGAGCGTATAGAGAAATTAAAGAGACCGATTTTAGAAAGAAAACAGATGGGTCTTCAGTTTGAAGGGCAAGAGAGAAGCGGAAAAGATGTTGTTGTAATGAAAGAAGTGAGTAAAGGTTTTGCTGGCCGATCTTTATTTGAACAAGCGAATTTACATGTTCGTTTTCAAGAGCGTGCTGCTATCGTTGGTCGTAATGGTACAGGAAAGACTACATTATTAAAACTACTATTAGAAGAAATAAATCCAGACGTTGGTGAAATTCGAATTGGTAGTAGTGTCAAAATTGGTTATTTATCACAACATGCATATGAAAATATGAAGAGTAATGTATTGGAAGCGTTTAGAGAGTATGTGGCTGTAACAGAAGGAGAAGCAAGACATATATTAGCTAAGTTTTTATTTTATGGTCCAGCGGTGTTTAAGAAAGTAACACAACTGAGCGGTGGAGAAAAAATGAGGTTAAGACTTGCGCAACTTATGTATCAAGACATCAATTTTCTAATTTTAGATGAGCCGACAAACCACCTTGATATTGAATCAAGGGAAGTTTTAGAGGAAGCCCTTGAGCAATATAATGGGACGATTTTAGCTGTTTCACACGATCGATATTTTTTAAATAAGTTATTTGAAAAGACGTACTGGATTGATAGATGCAAATTATTTGAGTTTGCAGGAAATTATGCATGGGCTCGTCAAAAGTGGGAGGAAAAGATTGAGAAGCAAGTAATAAAGCAGAAACGCCAAGGGAGAAAAAGTGTTGAAACGGTTCCTGTAAAAGAGAAAGAAGCTAGGAATCTTGAAGAGATTGAAAATGAGTTAATGCATGTAGAAGAAGATATATATGCAATAGAATGTGGAATGGAACATGTAGCTGATGTTGAAAAACTTGAAAAATTATATGAGGAAAAAACGAAGAAAGAGTTGTTACGAGCAGATTTATATAATGAATTAGAGAATATTGTGGAGTAATGAGTAGAAAGCCACTTCCTTTCAGTTTTGCTGGAGGAAGTGGCTTTCTTCATAATGATATTTTGCTTTAAAGGTTAAATGAAGCGATGTGTTTCACGTGAAACAGTAACTTAAATAAATCCGTGTTCCTCAATTTGCATAGCTTGTGAAACATATGAAAATAATAAGGTAAAAAATAAATGTCATTAGTGGTTTTTGGATAGGCGTAATTACAAAAACAAAGGCTAATTATTTCCCGAGAGATAAAGTGAGGGATTTTACGGGCACCCCGACCCAGACCTAACTTCTTTTGCTTTCGCTGAATTTTGAGGTGGGGGTCTTACTGCACGGCAAATAGCGGGATAAATATGTGTAACAGAGACTAGTGAATGGAAACGAAAAGAGAGCAAAGTTACAGCTTTACGCGCTGAACTCTGCTCTCTTTTTGCGTGGCATCTTCTCTCGTTGAAATTATAATAGCGATCCCGAGCATAATAAAAAAAGCTAAAAAGAGGACGAACTTTGGGAAGAACGGGAATAGTAATAGCGCTCCGACTATCATAATTGTTAATAATACGTAGTGCAGGACGTATTGGAATAGGTTGTCCATATTTTCGCCCCCTTTTTGGTAATTGGTTATTAGTATTCTATGTTTCATGCTGAAGGAATAGAAGTAGATTTTTAAGTTTTAATACGAATTATAGCTGAGTTTTCTTAAAGTATAAATGTAGAGTGAAAATTTTGGAAAAATTCTCAAAATATTTATTTAGAAAGAATTGACAAAACATAATGAACGATATAAGCTAATAACCATAAAGTCTACCGGAAAAGTCGGAATAAGATTGTTACCCCTCAAAAACATCTATTTTTTTCTGATTAAAACCGACTTTTCCGATTGGCTATAAATGTGCTGTGGGAGGCATACATAAGCTAATAAGTTCAAGGGTATAACTATTAAACAGTTAGGGTGGGGACAATGAAGAAAAAGACAAAAAAATGGGCTGGTGTATTTTCAGTATTACTGAGTAGTTCGCTTGTGTTATCTGCTTGTGGGGGACAGGAGGATACGGCTTCTACAGAGCCGGTTAAGCAGCAGGATTTAAAAAATGTGAAAATTGAAAAGATTGCCGCGACAGATAAAACGAAAGTGCCAGACAAAGCGAAGAATAGAAAAGATACGTTAGTAGTTGGTATTAGTAAGCCAGGCGGCGTATTTTTACCATACTTTCAACAAAATGGTTGGGATGGAAACGTAACTTCAGTTATTTTTGCATCTCTCGTATCAACCGATAAACAAGGGAAACCAATTCCAGAATTAGCTGAGAAGTGGGACGTTTCTTCTGATCAGTTAACATATACATTCCATTTACGTAAAAATTTGAAATTTAGTGATGGATCGCCATTAACGGCGGATGATGTAGCTTTCACATTGACGCTTTTACATGATAAGGCATATGAAGGTGAAGTAGATATCTCTCAATATGCCGTTAAAGGTGGTAAAGAATATAAAGAAGGAAAAGCAACTTCAATTGAAGGTATTCAAGTTGTTGATCCACAAACAATTAAAATTACAACTGAAAAAGTGAATTCACAAGCTATATTTGTTTTAGGAGGTACAGTACTATCAAAAGCTTATTATGGAAAAGATTATAAGCAAAATACAAGCTTAGATTACTTAAAAGATTTATATGGAAAGCCATTAGCTGCGGGTCCATATAAATTTGAAAAGTATATTCCAGGTCAAGAAGTTCGTTTTGTTGCTAACGAAAATTATTATGCGGGTAAACCAAAAATTCAAAACTTTATTTATAAAATTACTTCTGGTGATACGAAGCTTCAGTTATTCCAAACAGGAGAAGTTGACCATACTGGCTTAGGTACCGGTGATGAGGTTCTTGAACAGGCTAAGGCTTTAGAATTCGCAAATATCCAAATCGAAACAGCGCCGTCATTTAGTTATATTTATATGAATAATAATAAGCCTTACTTAAAGGATAAAAAGGTTCGCCAAGCACTTATTTACGGATTAGACCGCAAAAAATATGTTGATACAGCGTTAAAAGGATACGGTACAGTAGCCAATGTACCAATTCATCCAACTTCTTGGGCTTATACGGAAGAAGGAGTTAATAAATACGAATACGATAAAGAAAAAGCGAAAAAATTATTAGATGAAGCAGGGTGGAAAGTTGGTTCGGATGGAATTCGTGAAAAAGATGGTCAAAAATTAAAACTTTCTTATTTCGGTCCAAGTTCGGCTAAAGATAGTGATTTATTAATTCCGATTGCGAAAGAGAATTATAAAGAAATAGGTGTAGAGTTTAATCCTGAATTTATGGACTTTAATACGATGCTTTCTAAGGTAAACAAAGGAGATTATGATTTAGCTTCTGTTTCGACACCGATTACAAGTGACCCGAGTGAAACAGCTGGTGAATATTTGTCTACTGCAAATGAAACTAGTCTTGGTTATAAGAATGCAAAAGTAGATGAGCTAATTCAAAAAGGTATTGAAACTGTAGATATCGAAAAGCGTAAACCTATTTATAAAGAATTGTATAAAGAATTAAGTGATGATCCACCAGTAATTCTATTAAACTACCGTAGAACAATTACTGGTTATAACGGGAATATAAAAGGAATTGATCCTGAAAAGTACAACAGTATTAGTGCAAACTTACCAGTATTATCATTTGAAAAATAACGATAAGAATGTATAAGTAGAAGACATTTTTTCATTCGGTTAGTAATGTGCCGCTTTGAAAAAATGTTCTTCTATTTTAAGCATAAGATTGGAGAGAAAAAGGGTGAAAACATATATTGTTCGTAGGTTGTTACAAATGATTCCTACACTGCTTGGTACATCAATTATTATCTTCGTCCTGTTCGCACTTCTTCCTGGGGATTATATTGATTCAAACCCGAAAATTACACCGGAAAGAGCAGCTGAACTGAGGGAATTATATGGGTTGAACAAACCAATTGTTGAGCGTTATTTTCATTGGTTAGGTAATGCATTGCAAGGGGACTTTGGCTTCTCGCTTCAATATCAAGAGCCTGTAACGTCATTATTAAATAAATTTATTTGGAATTCTTTTAGTGTAGCAATTATTGCATTGTTTTTTATTTGGCTAATTGCACTTATTATCGGTGTATTCTCGGCGACGAAGCAACATTCTTTATTCGATAAACTTGTAACAATCGGTGTTTTTGCAGCAATGTCATTTCCTTCATTCTTTATCGGCTTGTTTTTAATTAAGGTGTTTGCGGTTGACTTTAAGTTATTACCGATAGGTGGAATGATTGATGTTGGCAGTAATTCAACAGGATTTGCTTACGTGATAGAAGTTGCAAAACATATGATTTTACCAGTATTTATTTTAACACTTCTTGGGGTCGGCTCGCATGCCCATCAACTTAAGAATTTGCACTACCCCCAAGTGTCAAAAAACGTTATTCTTTCTAAAAAGCTAGCTAGAAAGGATGACATTTTTTATGAATCTTTCAATTCAAGATGAATTACAACTATTTTCTGAAGAGCTGTATCGTCATTTAACCCCTTCTCTTTTGGAAGAACTCGCTAAAGAATTAGGTTTTGTAAAAAGAAAACGAAAGTTTTCAGGAAATGAATTAGCTACCATATGTATCTGGGTCAGTCAACGTACAGCGAGTGATTCTCTCGTTCGACTATGCAGTCAATTACACGCCGCCACAGGCACTCTTATGAGTCCAGAAGGACTCAATAAACGCTTTGATAAAAAAGCGGTTGAATTTTTGAAATATATTTTTTCTGCATTATGGAAAAGTAAACTTTGTAAAACATCAGCCATTTCAAGTGCAGCACTCACGTATTTTCAACGAATCCGTATTTTAGATGCGACGATTTTCCAAGTACCGAAACATTTAGCACATGTATATCCTGGGTCAGGTGGTTGTGCACAAACTGCAGGTATCAAGATTCAATTAGAATATGACTTACACAGCGGACAGTTTTTAAACTTCCAGGTAGGTCCTGGAAAAAATAATGATAAAACATTTGGAACAGATTGCTTAGATACCTTACGGCCGGGTGATCTGTGTATTCGTGATTTAGGATATTTTTCATTGGAAGACTTAGATCAAATGGATCAACGTGGCGTGTGCTATATATCAAGACTTAAGTTAAACCATACCGTCTATACGAAAAATCCATTTCCAGAATACTTTCGAAATGGGACAATCAAAAAACAGTCACAGTATATCCAAGTTGATTTAGAGAACATTATGCACACGTTAAAACCAGGACAAACGTATGAAATAAAAGAGTCGTATATTGGCAAGAATCAAAGATTATTTACAAGAGTAATTATCTACCGATTAACAGAGGAACAAATACTGGAACGTAGAAAAAAACAAAGCTATACCGAAAGTAAAAAGGGGATTACATTTTCAGAAAAGAGTAAACGATTAACGGGTATCAACATATATGTTACGAATACGCCTTGGGAAGTGGTTCCGATGGAACAAATCCATGATTTTTACTCCCTCCGCTGGCAGATCGGCGTGTCCAGATAAGGACACATTATCTAGTTGGTGAAAGTCCAATCGGGAGAATAGACTCCACTCCCGTAGCCTGAGAGGCGCCATGAAGTGAAAGCGACATGGCGAAGCCCTCTGACATCACATGCAAAAGGCATGTGGGCAAATCTCCAGGTTGTAACGTACAGTGAACGTAGATGTAGCCTCGTTACACGCAATTCCGGTGGCTGAGACGGTCGATAACGTGCGAAAGCAACAAGAACTGACCGAAACGAGTCTGGAACGGCAGTTCTCACCGGCGGGGTATCAGCGGCGACATGGAGAGAAAGATAATGTGGAAACTGGAGAAGCCCTCGACACCCGATGAAGAAATCTCATCGAGGAGACCGTCTCTATAACCGCGATCGGGAAGTGAGAACGGTAGGTGTCAGGGTGGCGGAACGGATCGTAGTACCAGAGATCTGCGTGCAGCAAAACACGCGGGGAGGAAAGGATCCGAACCTGTAAACATTTCGTATGACTAAAGGAGGCAAGGGTGCTATGACAAAAACACCCATCACTTTGCAGGAACTAAGGCAACGAATCTATCGAAAGGCGAAGTCTGAACCTACGCACCGGTTTTGGGGGATATTTACCCACATTACCAAAATTACAACCCTTCACGAAGCATATCAACAGGCGAGGAAAAACAATGGTGCCCCAGGCATTGATGGAAAAAGTTTTGCTGATATAGAACTAGAAGGAGTTATCCCATTCTTAACGGGTATTCAAGAAGAATTACAAGCTGGAATATACCAACCACAAGCCAATCGAAAAGTAGAAATCCCAAAGACAAACGGCAAAATGCGAACTCTGCAAATTCCGTGTATACGAGATCGTGTAGTACAAGGAGCGCTAAAACTCATATTAGAAGCAATTTTTGAAGCTGATTTCTGTCCAAACTCGTATGGGTTTCGGCCGAAACGCTCTCCACATCAGGCATTGGCAGAAGTACGACGCAGTATATTGCGCCGTATGACCATAATAATTGATGTTGATTTGTCACGCTACTTTGATACAATCCGACACAACATATTATTGGAGAAAATCGCGAAACGTGTCCAAGACCCACAGGTTATGCATCTTGTAAAACAGGTAATTAAGGCAACAGGAAAGATCGGTGTCCCGCAAGGGGGACCATTTTCTCCACTAGCCGCGAACATTTACCTCAATGAAGTGGATTGGACATTTGATACCATTCGACGTAAAACAGCTGATGGCAATTACGAAGCTGTAAACTATCACCGTTTTGCCGACGATATAGTTATCGCTGTAAGCGGACACTCCAGTAAAAGTGGATGGGCTGAACTGGCATTACGACGACTGTGGGAACAGTTAAAGCCTTTGGGAGTTGAACTGAATCTGGAGAAGACTCAGATGGTCAATGTCCTAAAAGGAGAATCCTTCGGATTTTTAGGATTTGACCTGAGACGAATACCGAACCGAAATAAGAATGGATTCTTCGTTTTCATGATCCCGAAGAAGAAAGCTCGCACGACAGTGAAAGCAAAAATTCGCGAACTCATTCAAAACGCAGGAGCGAAGCCAGCACAAGACTTAATAAAACAAATCAATGCCGTACTGACTGGATGGGTGAACTACTTCCGGGTTGGGAACTCTAGTCAAGCTTTCAGTGAAGTACGTGATTATACGGAGATGAAAATTCGCACACTGTTAACGAGAAGGAAACGACGACGAAAGCGTAGCATCGGATGGCAGAGATGGAGTAACGAATATCTCTATGGTGTACTGGGGCTTTACTGGGACTGGAAAGTCCTTCCCCTGAAAAGTGCAGAGAGTTTCCGATGAAAGTGTCTGCCATTTGATAGGTCTCATAACCCTTTTGATGAAGTTTATGGGGTGAGCTGCTTGAGGGAAAACCTCACGAGCAGTTCTTATGGGGAGAGGCTGGAAACGGATCACAACTGATACCGCGCCAGTCTTTTACCCGACAAATCATATTTAAAACGTGGAAATCTCTATTTCAAATTCATCATTGGCAAACTATCAAACAAGAGCGATTAGAATGCCATGTGTATGGAAAACTCATTGCCATTTTTATATGTTCTTCCACGATGTTTAAGATGCGCCAACTTCTGTTGCAAAAGCACAAAAGAGAACTAAGCGAATATAAAGCAATTGGGATGATTCAAGATCATCTATCCCTGTTATATCAAGCGATACAGAGAAACACCCGTATAATAACAAAGGTTTTAATCCGCCTGTTTACCCTACTAAAGAAAAATGGCCGGAAATCCCATCGATATGAGAAGAAAACTATCTTTGATATTATGGGTGTTGTCTATGAGTATAATGGATTGAGAAAACAAAAGAAAGCTGCATAAGAAAAAAATGAAACCCGTTAGGGTTTATTTCGTATGCTCATTTTTAAGAGGATTATACTGTTTAAAAGTTTGTTCATTTCAATTAATGGAAAACCGTAGAGTTTCTATCCTTAAGTTGATGGGCATGGGGTCGGCTCGCTAACTCGGTATTTTAGAACAAGTATGTTAGAGGTTGTAAGACAAGATTACATACGAACAGCAAGAGCGAAAGGTTTGAAGGAGAAGACGGTTATTTATAAGCATGCATTAAAAAATGCAATATTACCAGCAATTACGTTATTAGCATTTGAATTACCGGGATTGTTTTCTGGGGCAATTATTATTGAACAAATTTTTAACTGGCCAGGGATTGGTAATATTCAATTAGAAGCATTAAATTTCCGTGACTATACAGTATTGATGGCATTTACGATGTTTCTTTCTTGTTTAACAATCGTTTCAAACTTTTTAGCAGATATCGTATATGCAGTTGTTGATCCAAGAATTCGGTTGAAGTAAGGGGGGAAAGAAATGGAGACTGTTACAGTAATTACAGAAAAAAAAGAAAAAAAGAGCAGAAGCGAATCATCACCATGGCGACAAGCTTTTAAAAAGATAAAGAAAAATAAGATGGCACTTGTAGGGTTTTATGCATTAATTTTTATGTTTTTATTTTGTTTTATCGGTCCGTTCTTTTCTCCATATGCATCAGGGAAAATACAAGTTGCGCTCATTAACAAACCACCTAGTGTTTCTCATTGGCTTGGTACAGATCAATTAGGAAGAGATATTTTAACAAGGCTTATGCAAGCGGGACGTATTTCATTAACCATTGGTTTAGCTTCAATGGTTTTATCGGTTATACTTGGAGCTTTATTAGGAGCGATTGCAGGTTTTTATCGTGGTATTGTGGACAATATTATTATGCGGCTTGCAGATATTTTAATGTCAATGCCAGGATTACCGCTACTTATTATAATGGGTGCGATTTTATCAGAGTGGAAAGTACCGTCTGATTATCGTTTGTATGTCATTATGATTATTTTAAGCCTAGTAGGTTGGCCAGGGCTTGCACGCCTTGTAAGAGGGCAAATTTTATCACTTAGGGAGCAAGCATTTATGCAAGCTGCGGATGTGTTAGGAATAAAAGATTACCGGAAAATTATATATCACTTAATACCTAATGTTTTACCCATTTTAATTGTTGTATCCACATTAGGTGTTGCAGGTTCTATTTTGGGAGAATCCGCACTAAGTTACTTAGGTCTTGGAGTCGTTCCACCTACACCATCATGGGGGAACATGATTAGCGCAGCTAACTCATTAATCGATTTCCAAAAGCGTCCATGGTTATGGATTCCGCCCGGTTTTGCAATCTTTATAACAGTTGTATCAATTAATTTACTTGGTGATGCACTTCGTGATGCGTTAGATCCAAAGATGAGACGGTAGGTGAGAAGATATGAGTAAAGCGGTAGTAGAGCTGAAAGACTTACAAACACATTTTCAAACTGACGAGGGGACAGTAAAGGCTGTGAACCATGTTAGCTTTGCGGTTCGAGAAGGGGAAACAGTTTGTGTAGTAGGAGAATCAGGTTGTGGAAAGAGTGTAACAGCTTTATCTATTATGGGGCTTATTGCTGAATCTGGTAGTGTAGTGGGTGGAGACATTTTATATGAAGGAAAAAGTCTTTTAGGAATGAAAGAGAAAGAACTTCGTAGTTTACGAGGCAATGATATTGCAATGATTTTCCAAGAACCAATGACATCGCTAAACCCCGTCTTCACTGTAGGGGAGCAAATTGTAGAAACGTTAAGAGAGCATGAATTACTTAGTAAAAATGAAGCATATAAGAAGGCAATTGAGTTAATTCGTAAAGTTGGCATAGCCCGCGCTGATGAAATCGTCCATTCTTATCCGCATGAACTGAGCGGTGGGATGTTACAACGTATTATGATTGCTGTTGCGCTTAGTTGTAATCCTAAGTTATTAATTGCAGATGAACCAACAACAGCTCTTGATGTTACCATTCAGGCTCAAATATTGGATCTACTAAGACAAGTGAAAGAAGAATTTAAAACGTCGATTTTATTAATTACACATGACTTAGGTGTCGTAGCGGAAATGGCTGATTATGTTGTCGTTATGTATGGCGGGAAAGTTATTGAAGAAGCCCCAGTACTAGAGATATTCCAAAATCCAAAACATCCTTATACGAAAGGATTATTGAAATCAAAACCAGTAATGGGAAAACGAATAGATAAACTATATTCTATTCCAGGGCAAGTTCCGAATTTAGTTGGTTTAGGTGAGTTTTGTTACTTTAGTGGGCGTTGTGAGCATTGTATGGAAATATGTGAAAAAGAAGCCCCAAATCTAAATGTAAATGATGAAAATCATAAAGTAGCTTGTTGGTTATATGAGGAGCGTGCGGAACAATGAGTGAACCATTATTAGAGGTGAAAAACCTAAAGGCATATTTTCCAATTAAGGGTGGCGTATTTAGTAGAACAATTGGGCATGTAAAAGCAGTTGATGGAGTAAGTTTTACTATTAATAAAGGTGAAGTGTTTGGTCTCGTTGGTGAATCAGGGAGCGGGAAAACAACAATAGGAAAAACAATTTTACGCCTCGTTCAAAAAACGGAGGGAGAAGTGAAGTTTAAAGGAAAAGATGTTCATTCTTTATCCAAGGATGAATTAAGAAAACATCGCCCTAATATGCAACTCGTTTTCCAAGATCCATTTAGCTCATTAAATCCGAGAATGAGAATTGGAGAAGCGCTTGGAGAGCCAATGTTGGCCCACGGATTAGCAACGAAAGAAAATGTGCGTGAAAAGGTAATTGAAGTATTGGAGTTATGTGGATTAGCTCCTTATCATATTGACCGGTATCCCCATGAGTTTTCTGGTGGACAACGTCAGCGTATCGTAATCGCAAGAGCTATGGTATTAAATCCAGAATTCATTGTAGCTGATGAACCTGTAGCGGCACTAGATGTATCTATCCAAGCACAAATTATTAATTTATTTAGTGAGTTACAGGAGAAAAGGGGATTATCTTATTTATTCATTTCGCATGATTTAAGTGTAGTAGAACATTTATGTACGAAAATCGGAATTATGTATTTAGGTACGATTGTGGAGACAGCACCGCGTGATGAGTTATTTACCAATCCGCTACATCCTTATACGAAAGCATTGTTATCAGCTGTTCCAATACCAGATCCAACAGTGAAGCGAGAACGAATTATACTAGAAGGGGATATTCCAAGTCCAGCAAATCCACCTTCGGGCTGTCGTTTTCATACACGTTGCCCATTTGCAACGGATGTTTGTAAAAAAACAGTACCAGAATTCCGTAATGTTGGTGTAGAGCATTTTGTTGCTTGTCATCACGTATAAAAAAGGACTCTTTCAAATTAATCTGTACCCTTTGTAAAGGACATTTTGAAAAAAGTTAGGCAACATCAAGAAGATGGTTTCTGTATCCAACAGGAGTCATCTTTTTTAAATTCCATTGATATCTATAATGATTATAATACGTCATATATTTCTTAATCTCTTGTTTCAATTCATTAAAGGACACGCAAGGTTTTATATGAGCTTCATCTTTCAGATGACCAAAAAATGATTCTTGTGGGGCGTTATCCCAACAGTTTCCTCTTCTTGACATGGATTGTCCTAGGTTTAGCTTTTTAACTAGCTTTTGATAGGTAGGGCTTGTGTAGTGGGATCCTTGATCTGAATGAATATAAGCACCTTCAGTCAATCGAATCCGCGGATTCCTTTTTAGTTTATGGAGAGTTGTCGTTACGAGCTCTAATGTCATCTGTTCTGAAACATGGTAAGCTAAAATTTCATTAGTTGAGCCGTCTAAAATTGTAGATAAATAGGCCCTTTGATTCTTACCGTAAACTAAATAGGTGATATCTGTAAGAAGTGTTTTCCCTGGGGTATTTTGTTTAAATTCCCGATTTAATTGATTTGGTACTATTCGATGTTCTTTTGTAGCTTTAAGCATTCTTTTATAAGGATTCGCTTTGCGAACCGGACAGATAATCTCGTATTTCTTCATAATTCTACGGATACGCTTTAAATTGTAGACAACTTGAAACTGACCCGCCAATGTCATCTTTATCTGACGAGCCCCTTTGTTTCTATTTCTAAATCGAAGTGCTTTTAATATGGTTTCCTTCAAGATTTCATCTCGATCACTCTTTTGTTTCCGTTGTTCTTGAGATGAAACTGAAAAGTAATTATAGTATCCCGAACGGGATACACCAGCTACTTTACACAAATGACTGACCATATTCCTTAAGTTGTATTTCATGATGACAGAACGAATCAAGATGAATTTCTGACTAGGTGGTAGTGTTATTTCCTTCTCATCCTCCCTTCCATAAGTTTGATTTTTTTTAGCAATTCGTTTTCCGCCTTTAGTAAGTTTCGTTCGGCTTCTAAACGGGCATACTTTTCTTCTAACGTAAGCTCTCTCTCAAGAGTTCTTCCAGCGTTTTCGATACGTGTATCCCTTAAACCCAATACACCATTTTTTCTATAAGCAGCACGCCATCTACTTCCCGATGACATAACTCGTTTCATTCCAATCATATCTATATCAAAACCACATTCTTCAAAAATATTTCGAGGTAGCTTTCCTTTTTCATTTTCCTCAATAAAAATATGCTTAAATTCCTCTGTATAAGTGATACCTTTCTGACTTACAGATTTTACGTATAGGTTATTTGATAGAATTTGAATTTCTCTTTCTGTAAATAGTTTTTTTGTCATTTTCAACATTCTCCGATCCCAATTTTCCTTTTATTATACAAGAAATACCCTATAGAATAGACTTTTTTCAAGTGTCTATTCTATAGGGTACATTTTAAATTGAAAGAGTCCTTTTTTTATTTACTAGATGAAGTTTGTTTCAATACAAATTGCTCGATTGCATGAGCAACACCATGTTCATTGTTTGTTAGTGTTACAACATCACATAGCTTTTTTACATCTTCTTCAGCGTTGCCCATTGCAACAGATAAACCCGCTACTTCTAACATCGGTACATCATTAAAATTATCACCAATAGCAACTGTATCTTCAATAGGGATATTAAAATGAGCTGCCATCTGCTGTATCCCGTTTCCTTTATGTCCATTCTTATCCATAATTTCTAAGTTAGTAGGAGCCGATGCTGTAACCATAATATCAGCATCCTCTTGTAATATACTTAATAGCTGTGCGCGATGCGCTGCATTAAACGTTAAAATGAAGAATTTAGATATTTCTAGTTCTTGGTTATTTACAACATCTTCTATTTTTTTGAAATCAGTAATTAGGTTCGATTTCTTTTGCTTTTCTGTAATTCGTTCAAGTTCCTCTAATGTAACATCAAGCGCATGCTTATTTTCTTCGAATGCTTGCATCACTTGATCTTGCCATGTATATGGAGAATAAACTCCTTTATTTGTATATAGCTTATATGGGAAACCTTCAGATTCTAGTAATTTTGCAAGTTTGTACACTTTGTCGTTTTGTATACAACGCGAGTTAATTACTTTTCCATCCACATAAACAATAGCCCCATTGCTTGCTCCGACTGGAAGAGATAATTTATATTCTTCCAATAGCTTTAAAGCATCCTCTTTCGCACGACCAGAACAGATCATTACAATATGACCGGCTTCTTGTGCAGTTTGGATTGCTTGTAGGTTTTCTTTGGAGATTTCAAGATTAGATGATAGTAGTGTACCATCCATATCTAATGCGATTAATTTCAAAATGACCACCTCTTTGTTTTTATTATACATAGTTATATAGAGGAAACATATAAACTTATCTTGGAAAGACGGTATTTTATCTCATATTAAAAGTAAGTAAAGATTAGATAGGTTTAGTGGCACTAAATAAACAATTTGTAACAAAAATAGAGAGGAATATGACTACATTTCACTTTATGACTGTAATGTTACACGAATGTTACAAACGTGAACTTAGTGAAAAACGCATTAAATAAAGGTTTTTGAGGGTTATCATAAAAAAACGTAAAAAAAGTGTAATAAATTTTACGTAATTATATTGCAACGTAATAATAGTTATGTTACATTAATGTTACAAACGTTACGTTATCAAATTTAATGTAACGTTAACATAAAAACTATGAAATAAACATTTCTTAGAAATTACATATAGATAACTTATAAAAAGGGAGGATAAATGATATGAAAGAGCAAGTATTACAAGTAACAAAAGGTGACTTCGTAGGATCAGCAAGTGGAGCAGTAGTATTAACAGCGTTAATCGTATTTCTATCAAGCGTATTAGTATAATAGAAGCTTTGTAACAAAAGAAAAAGAAGGGAGAATGAAAGATATGAAAGAGCAGGTATTACAAGTAACAAAAGGTGACTTCGTAGGATCAGCAAGTGGAGCGGTAGTATTAACAGCATTAATCGTATTTTTATCAAGCGTATTAGTATAATAGAAGTTTTGTAATAAAAGAAAAAGAGAGGAGAATGAAAGATATGAAAGAGCAAGTATTACAAGTAACAAAAGGTGACTTCGTAGGATCAGCAAGTGGAGCAGTAGTATTAACAGCGTTAATCGTATTTCTATCAAGCGTATTAGTATAATAGAAGTTTTGTAATAAAAGAAAAAGAGAGGAGAATGAAAGATATGAAAGAGCAAGTATTACAAGTAACAAAAGGTGACTTCGTAGGATCAGCAAGTGGAGCAGTAGTATTAACAGCGTTAATCGTATTTCTATCAAGTGTATTAGTATAATAGAAGTTTTAAATTAAACAAAAAAGGAAGGAGAATGAGGGATATGAACAGTGAACAAGTGTTTCAAGTAACAAAAACAGATTTATTAGGATCCTTAGGTGGAGCGGTAATATTAACATCATTTATTCTATTCCTTGCAAATGTATTAGTATGAGATATATAAATACAATCATTCAAAAAAAATAAAGACTCTAACGTATTAGTAAGTAGTTAATATGTTGGAGTCTTTTTTATATTCTTCTTATATACCCTCAAGTATTAAAGTTACCTCATTATCCAGCATTCATGGCTAATTAAACGCTGCGGTTGAAACTTGATTCAACGAATAATCAAAAAGCCACTGAATAAAATCCCGCTTTATTTCAAAGAGAAAAAAGTCGAATTTTATATGTAAGAAAAAAAGAGGAATTTGACAGAAAAGATAGAAAATTTTAAAGGTCAGAATTTGTTAGCTTGCTAACTAATTTCTATTAATTAATGTTGGAAGCGTTTTCGGTTGGTTTTAAGTATGGACCATTTAATCTATTTACAGGGGGATGAAGATATTATGAAACAAAAATCTATGGATACGCTAGCTGCACAAATGGAGGACTTTTTTCCAGTACGTGATGTAGATCATTTGGAATTTTACGTAGGGAATGCAAAGCAATCGAGTTATTATCTTGCGAGAGCGTTCGGATTCAAAATTGTAGCTTACTCTGGATTAGAAACTGGAAACCGTGAAAAGGTATCTTATGTTCTTGTGCAAAAAAATATGCGTTTCGTTGTGTCTGGAGCTTTAAGTAGTGAAAATCGTATTGCAGAGTTTGTAAAGACTCATGGTGATGGCGTGAAGGATGTGGCACTACTTGTTGATGATGTTGATAAAGCATACTCAGAAGCAGTGAAACGTGGTGCCGTCGCAATTGCTCCACCGCAGGAATTAACAGATGAGGACGGTACATTGAAAAAAGCAGTTATTGGTACGTATGGTGATACAATTCATACGCTTGTAGAGCGTAAAAATTATAAAGGGGCATTTATGCCAGGATTCCAAAAGGTAGAATTTAATATTCCATTTGAGGAGTCTGGTTTAATTGCTGTTGATCATGTAGTTGGTAATGTTGAAAAAATGGAAGAGTGGGTTAGTTATTACGAGAATGTTATGGGCTTTAAACAAATGATTCATTTTGATGATGACGATATTAGTACAGAGTATTCGGCGTTAATGTCAAAAGTTATGACGAATGGAAGTCGTATTAAGTTTCCTATTAACGAACCAGCAGACGGAAAGAGAAAGTCACAAATTCAAGAGTATCTAGAATTCTATAATGGAGCTGGTGTACAACATCTTGCTTTATTAACAAGTGATATTGTTAAAACAGTTGAAGCGCTTCGTGCAAATGGGGTGGAGTTTTTAGATACACCTGATACTTATTACGATGAGCTAACTGCACGAGTTGGAAAAATCGATGAAGAAATTGATAAGTTAAAAGAATTAAAGATCTTAGTAGATCGTGATGATGAAGGTTACTTACTACAAATCTTTACGAAACCAATTGTAGATCGTCCGACTTTATTTATTGAAATCATTCAACGTAAAGGTTCTCGTGGATTTGGTGAAGGAAACTTTAAAGCGTTATTCGAATCAATTGAAAGAGAACAAGAGCGTCGCGGAAACTTATAAGATTTGTATCCACCAGCAAAAGTCCCTTTGCTGGTGGAAATTTCATTTTTATAAGGAGGAATCAGGATGAAATTTGTTACATTTCGTCTTCCTTCAAAAGAACTACGGGCTGGATGGCTTGAAGGTGACAAAGTAATAGATATGAATCTTGCTAGTGAAGGGAAAATCCCTTCTTCTATGATAGATTTTTTAGAGAAAGCGGATGAGTATGTAGAAGTAGTGCGGAATATTAAGAATCCAAATAAGGGTATATATGCTTTAGAAGAAGTACAATTGACAGCTGCTCTTCCTAATCCGAGTAGTATTCGAGATTTTTACGCATTTGAACAACATGTAAAAACAGCTCGTGGACGAAGAGGATTAGATGTTGTGCCTGAATGGTATGATATTCCGGTTTTTTATTTTACTAATCATCGTGCTGTAATTGGTTCCGGTGATTTTGTAATTGGTCCGAAAAAGTCTAAAAAGCTTGATTATGAGTTGGAGATTGCTTGCGTAATAGGAAAAGAAGGGCGAAATATTTCTCGTGAGCAAGCAGAGGAATATATTTTTGGTTATTGTATTATGAACGATTGGAGTGCGAGAGACTTACAAGCAACAGAAATGAAAGTAGGTCTCGGTCCAGCGAAAGGAAAAGACTTTGCAACTTCTTTAGGAGCACATCTCGTTACGAAAGAGGAATTAGACGTTTATCGTAATGGTGATCGATATAATTTAGAAATGACTGCTCATGTAAATGGAAAACTATTATCAAAAGGAAACTTCCAAGATATTTACTATACATTTGCTGAAATGATTGAACGTGCTTCAGAGGACGTTACGTTATATCCAGGAGATGTGATTGGTTCTGGGACAGTAGGAACAGGATGTATTTTAGAACTGGGTACAGAAGAGTGGCTACAAGATGGAGATGTTGTAGAACTGTCGATTACTGGTTTAGGTACACTACGTAATACGATCAAAAAAGAAAAGGAAGCGGGTGATGGGCATGTTTTATCGTCACATGGGAGAACTACCTCATAAACGACATGTACAATTTCGTAAAAAAGATGGGTCGCTTTATCGTGAACAGGTAATGGGAACAAAAGGTTTTTCTGGTACGCAGTCTATTTTGTATCATCATTATATGCCAACAGAAGTAGGTCATTCTGCATTATCGCATTCTTGTCAGTTGCAGTATGAAGAGGATGTTGCTCTTTCTCATCGCCACTTTCGAACGAAAGAAAGTAAAAAAAGTGGTGATGCAATAAGTGGACGTAATTTCATACTTGGAAATGAAGATTTGTTAATTGGAGTAGTGAGTCCAACAGAAAAAATGGATTATTTCTATCGTAATGGTGATGGCGATGAAATGTTATTTGTTCATTATGGAACAGGGAAAATTGAAACGATGTTTGGAACGATTCACTATAGAAAAGGCGACTATGTAACGATTCCAATTGGAACGATTTATCGTGTTATTCCAGATGAAGGAGAGACTAAGTTTCTTGTTGTAGAGGCAAATAGCCAAATTACAACGCCGCGTCGTTATCGAAATGAATACGGACAATTGTTAGAGCATAGTCCGTTTTGTGAAAGAGATCTTCGTGGTCCAGAAAAATTAGAGACATATGATGAAAAAGGCGAGTTTGTCGTAATGACAAAATCAAGAGGCTATATGCATAAACATGTTTTAGGACACCACCCGTTAGATGTTGTTGGATGGGATGGCTATTTATATCCGTGGGTATTTAATGTAGAGGATTTTGAACCAATTACAGGGCGCATTCATCAGCCACCGCCAGTACATCAAACATTTGAAGGGCATAATTTTGTTATTTGCTCTTTCGTACCACGTTTATACGATTATCATCCAGAGTCAATTCCAGCACCATATTATCATAGTAATGTTAATAGTGATGAAGTTCTTTACTATGTAGAAGGAAACTTTATGAGTCGCAAAGGTGTGGAAGAAGGTTCTATTACACTTCATCCGAGCGGGATTCCCCATGGACCGCATCCGGGGAAAACAGAGGCAAGTATAGGGAAGAAAGAGACGCTTGAATTAGCTGTTATGATAGACACATTCCGTCCGCTTCGTATTGTAAAACAAGCACATGAAACAGAAGATGAAAAGTATATGTATAGCTGGATTGAACAAGGTTCATATACTGTGAAATAAGTAAAAAAGGCATGCTCTCAATAAGGGGGGCATGCCTTTTTCACGGAATCGACATGTATAATAATACCAAAAAAATAATGGAAAGATATATAGAAAGAATAATAAGGATCGTGCATATTCAGAAGAATTTCTACTTGTTTCGACAAAAGTATTGACTAGGAAAAGCGTAATGAGTAAAATAAAAAAGCGAATTAAAAATTTTCAGAAAATTTAAAACTTGGAGGAGTGAAAGATGAAGCAAATTTTTCAAAAGAAGCCAATTGCAAAGTTAATGCATGAAAGTAAGCAAAAAACGTTAGCAAGAACATTGGGTGCGCTAGATTTAACTATGCTTGGAATCGGAGCAATTGTTGGAACTGGTATTTTTGTTCTAACGGGTGTTGTGGCAGCGAAACATTCTGGGCCAGCTATTATATTATCATTTGCGATTGCCGCGTTAGCTTGTGCCTTTGCTGCATTTTGTTATGCTGAATTTGCTTCTTCAGTTCCTGTCTCGGGCAGTGTGTATACGTATACATACGCGACGATGGGGGAAGTGTTCGCATTTTTAATTGGCTGGGACTTAATGCTTGAATATTTACTTGCTACATCTGCTGTAGCAAACGGTTGGTCTGCATATTTTCAATCTTTATTAAAGGGGTTTGGAATTCACATTCCGACTATTCTCTCCTCGGCTCCTGGTACAGGAAAGGGTGGAATAATTGATTTACCTGCAGTTCTAATTATTTTAGTGATGACAGTTCTTTTATCTAGGGGTGTTCGTGAAAGTGCACGAGTAAATAACATTATGGTATTTATTAAAATAGCAGTTGTTCTTATTTTTATCTTTGCTGGTTTTAATTATGTGAAACCTGAAAACTGGACGCCCTTTATGCCATTTGGTTTAGATGGTGTAATGGCTGGAGCGGCTACAGTATTCTTCGCATTTATAGGATTTGATGCAGTTTCAACAGCGGCAGAAGAAGTGAAACGTCCGCAACGTGATTTACCAATTGGTATTATTGCATCGTTATTAATTTGTACAGTTCTTTATATCGTTGTTTCGCTTATTTTGACAGGGATTGTTCCATACGGCCAGCTAAATATATCAGATCCAGTTGCTTTTGCACTTCAATTTATTGGACAAGATGGTTTAGCGGGGGTAATTTCAGTAGGAGCAATTACAGGAATTACAACAGTAATGCTAGTTATGATGTATGGGCAAGTTCGTGTTTCTTATGCGATGAGCCGAGATGGTTTACTGCCGAAGCGTCTTGCTAAAGTTCATCCGAAATTTAAAACGCCATTTTTAAATACATGGACAACGGGGATTATTGCGGCACTGATTTCAGGATTAATAGATTTAAATGTTTTAGCACATCTTGTAAATATGGGGACATTGTCAGCATTTGCACTTGTAGCTGTTGCGGTAATCGTAATGAGAAGAACTCATCCAGACTTACCAAGGGCATTTAAGGCTCCGCTTGTACCATTTTTACCAGCATTAACAGTGATTTTCTGTTTATACTTAATGCTTCAGTTATCAGGGACAGCGTGGATTAGTTTTGGGATATGGATGGTTATTGGTATAGCGGTTTACTTCTTATATAGCCGAAAACATAGTGCTTTAAATAATAGTAAAAAAGAAGAAGATGTTGCAAATTTATAAGCGAAAAAATCCATTCTAATTCTGTTAGAATGGATTTTTTATTTGAAAATTTACATTTTTCTGAACTTGTTATAAGATAATTGTTGGCTAACTAAAGGGGTGGAATGATGAAAAATACGTGGCGTGAGTTAAGGGAGATGGACCGTAACGTATGGATTCGATTTATTGGAGAGACGTTAAATGGAATTGCAATGATGATGTTAATGCCTTTTTTTGCATTATATTTAAAAGATAAGGTAGATTCGTTGTTGGAAGTTGGGGTTATTATGGCGCTTTCTCCAATTGCTGCAAGCTTTGGATCACTTATAGGAGGGAGAATTGCTGACATATATGGAAGAAAGCCTATTATGATATTTTCTATGGCAAGTAATGCATTATTAATGCTCGGTTTTCTATTTATAGAAGGATTTATTCCATATGCAATTTTATCTATTTTTTTAGGGTTGAGTAATTCTTTATTTCATCCAGCTGCATCAGCTATGGTCGCGGATGTAACGGCACCAGAAAAAAGAACAGAGGCATATGGTTTATTACGAATGGGACACAATATAGGTGCTGCGATTGGTCCGATAATGGGAGCATCAGTAGTTGTGTTGTCAAAGAACCTTGTGTTTATTATTGCCTCTTCTACAATGCTATTTTATGCGTTACTTGTATTACTTCTTATTCAAGAGACGATGCCAAAGAGCATAGATAAGGAAGAACATAAAGAAAAGGAATCTGGGGCAGTTTGGAAAATTGTAATGCGAGATAAGGCATTAATGATTTACTTATTAGCAGGTATTATCATTTCGATGGGGTTTTCTCAAACGGAAGGCATGCTGCCACTACATTTTGATAATGAAATGAAGCGTATTTTTGGAACGAATAATCCATATCCATATTTAATGGCGTTAAACGGACTATTAGTTGTTTTATTCCAGTTTCAAATTTCAAAATGGGCTACGGATAAACCAGTTGGGAAGACGATGTTATATGGTGCATGTTTATTCGGGATTGGATTATTTTTTATAGGGTGGTTACCGAAGTGGTTTGGAGAATTTAATACAAATGCTACAATTATTTTAATAACACTACTGTTCGTTTATGCTATATATACGTTAGGTGAAATGATTATGTCGCCTGTACAGATGACATTTGTAGCAAATTTGGCCCCTGAGCATTTGAGAGGGACTTATATGGGAGCTGCAAGTTTGCAGTGGATTACAGGAAGCGCATTTGGCCCACTTTTGGGAGGTTTTTTATTAGATCGGTTACTTGGTCACCTTCTATTTACAATTTTAGCTGTAGGATGTGTAGTTGCAGGTATTGTATATGTTTCTTTAGATCGCCTTGTTGAGCAAAGGCAAAAAGACACACTAACCAAACAATCTTCTTAGTGAATAGGTGACATACACAAAAAAGGGGATTTCTACATATTTTAGGTACATAACTAGATTAGATTGCCATTTTATTTTGTGTACCTATATAGAAAATGAAATGAAAAACCAATAAGTGATGTTATTTAATTATTTATGGAAGTTACATTTTATTTCAAATAGGAACTACCTATTTTTATAAAAAGTGCTAAAATAGAAAAATGAAAACAATTGGTTAGGGTGATTTCATTGACGAAAATTAAATTAGGTTTATTATATGGTGGAAAATCAGCTGAGCATCAAGTTTCGCTACAGACGGCTCTTGCTGCTATTAAAGCGTTAAATCAAGATAAATTCGAGATTCATCCAATTTATATTACAGAACAAGGTCAATGGGTACGCGGTGAGCGTATTGAAGGCGAAGTAACAGATGTTGAAGCTTTAAAAATGAGCGGTGCAGAAAATGCGATTTCTCCGTTATCATTAAGTACAGAAATTATCCCATCTGCAGCTTCTGAGGAGAACGCTATTGACGTTATTTTCCCATTACTACATGGACCAAACGGTGAAGATGGAACGGTTCAAGGACTATTAGAATTAATGAATATCCCTTATGTAGGAAATGGTGTTCTAGCATCATCTGCTGGTATGGATAAAGTTGTTATGAAAAACATCTTTGCAGAGGCTGGTTTAAAACAAGCAAAATATGCATCCTTCATTCGTAGTGCATGGGAGAAAAATCGTGAGGAAGCTTATTCTAAAGTAGAAGATAAGTTAGGATATCCTTGCTTCGTAAAACCAGCGAACCTTGGTTCAAGTGTTGGTATTAATAAGTGTAAAAATCGTGAAGAACTTGAGGATGCATTTGTAGAGGCATTCCAATTTGATCGCAAAATTATTGTAGAAGAAAATATTGTAGGTCGTGAAGTAGAAGTTGGGGTACTAGGTAATGATGAGCCGAAATGTTCAGTTGTAGGTGAAATCGTTCCGAAAAAGGACTTCTATGATTATAAGTCGAAATATATCGATGGTGATACGGCGCTAATTATTCCAGCTGAAATGACAGAAGAAGAATCTAATGTAATTAAGCGTGATGCGATTATTGCATTCCAATCATTAGACGGTGCAGGTTTAACGCGAGCTGATTTCTTCTTAACGAAAGATGGAGAAGTGTATATTAACGAAGTAAACACAATGCCAGGATTTACACCGTTCAGTATGTTCCCTCTATTATGGCAACATACTGGGTTACCGTATCCAGAATTAATTGAAGAGCTAATTCGTTTAGCGATTGAACGTCACGAAGAAAAACAAAAAATTAAATATACAATCTAACAAAAAAGGAGGAAGCACTATTCGTAGGAATAGTGCTTCCTCTATGTAAGGAGCGTTTCTATATGATAAAGCGAATGTTAAAGCAAGTGGAACAGATGGTAAATGGTACTGGATTAGCAGAGCAATATGAGGGAATTACTATTCAAGGCGTGTCTATTGATACAAGAAAAATTGAAAAAGGAAACTTGTATGTTCCGATTCAAGGGGAGCGCTTCGATGGACATGCTTTTGTAGATAAAGCTGTTGAAAATGGAGCTGTGGCTACATTATGGATGAAAGATGTAGCGAATCCACCTGAGAATCTTCCGGTTATTTTTGTGGAAGACACGCTATCCGCATTGCAAATGTTAGCGAAAAACTATCGCGATCAATTGGATGTTAAAGTTGTAGGTGTAACGGGTAGTAATGGTAAAACATCTACGAAAGATATTGTAACAAGTCTTCTTGCGACTAAATTCAAAGTGCAAAAAACAGAAGGGAACTTCAATAACCATATCGGATTACCTCTTACCATTTTAAACTTAGAAGAAAATACAGAAGTAGCAGTATTAGAGATGGGTATGTCAAGCCGAGGCGAAATTGAATTCTTATCTAAGTTAGCTCGTCCTAATGCAGCTATCATTACGAATATTGGTGAGGCACATTTAATGGATTTAGGGTCTCGTGAGGCAATTGCTGAAGCGAAATTAGAAATTGTTACAGGGTTACAAGAAGGTGGCGTGTTCGTATATAACGGAGATGAGCCTTTATTAACGAATCGTGTTCCTGAAATGAATTTAGCAGCAGAAACGGTTACGTTTGGTGATGCAAGAGCAAACGATTATTATCCAACGACTGTAACATTACAAGCAACTGGGACACATTTCAAAATGAATAGAGATGAAAATATTTCATTCTACTTACCTGTGTTAGGAAAACATAATGTGTATAATACACTTGCTTCAATGGCAATTGCGAAACATTTTGGTGTAACGTGGGAAGAGATGAAAGAAGGTTTAGTAACACTTCAAATGACGGGCATGCGTATGGAAATTGTGAAAACAAATAGTGGTTTAACAATTATCAACGATGCTTATAATGCAAGTCCGACGGCTATGGAAGCAGCATTCCATTTAATGAATGGTTTAGATGGTTTTGCTAAAAAAATCGTTGTGCTCGGTGATATGTTAGAACTTGGAGATCAAGAAGTACAGTTCCATTATGAGGTAGGAAAATTAATCGATCCAGCAAAAATCTCGCATGTATTCACATACGGTAGATTAGGGGCTCAAATTGCTGAAGGAGCGAAAATTAATTTCCCTAATGAACGTGTAAAGGCGTATGATAATAAAGAAGAGTTAGTAAAAGATTTACAAGCAGTAGTCGATGTGAAAGATGTTGTATTAATAAAAGCATCTCGCGGTATGAAATTAGAAGAAGTAATTACGATGTTGAAATAATTGGTGTATATAAATAGGGATGATAGTTACGAAAATAGAAGAAACTTATAATAAGCGCTTACAGTAAATATAAAAAAATAAAAGTGAAGAAAAAAACTCTGAATATGAAAATAAGGTAACAGTTGGGTTTGCTTTTTACACATACAAAACTTATAATTGATAAAGTGTAATAACGTTTAGAAGTATTTTCGTGAAGAATATACGCCCGTTTATATACGTGAGCATTCAGGAAAAGGGCTTTTCCGCAAATTCGGAAAACGCCTTTTTTTAAATGATAAGTATAGGATAGAAAAGGAGAAGTAACATTGACAACATTTCGAGAATTAGGATTAAGTGATTCTTTACTGCAATCTGTTGAAAGTATGGGCTTTGAAGAGGCTACACCAATTCAAGCTGAAACAATTCCACATGCATTGCAAGGTAAAGATATTATTGGGCAAGCGCAAACAGGTACAGGGAAAACAGCAGCATTCGGATTACCACTATTAGATAAAGTGGATACACATAAAGAATCGGTTCAAGGTATTGTTATCGCGCCAACGCGTGAATTAGCAATTCAAGTTGGAGAAGAATTATACAAAATTGGTAAGCATAAACGTGTTCGCATTTTACCAATTTATGGTGGTCAAGATATTAACCGCCAAATTCGTGCTCTAAAAAAACACCCACACATTATTGTTGGTACGCCGGGTCGTATTTTAGATCATATTAACCGTAAAACACTTCGCCTGCAAAACGTAGAGACAGTTGTTCTTGACGAAGCGGATGAAATGTTAAACATGGGCTTCATTGAAGACATTGAAGCAATTTTAACAGATGTGCCAGAAACACATCAAACATTACTATTCTCAGCGACAATGCCGGATCCAATCCGCCGTATTGCTGAGCGTTTCATGACTGAGCCTCAACACATTAAAGTAAAAGCAAAAGAAGTAACAATGCCAAACATTCAGCAGTTCTATTTAGAAGTGCAAGAAAAGAAAAAGTTTGACGTGTTAACACGCTTATTAGATATTCAATCTCCAGAGCTTGCAATCGTATTCGGTCGTACAAAGCGTCGTGTTGATGAATTATCAGAAGCATTAAACTTACGTGGTTATGCTGCAGAAGGTATTCACGGTGATTTAACTCAGGCGAAACGTATGTCTGTATTACGTAAATTTAAAGAAGGTTCTATTGAAGTTCTTGTTGCAACAGACGTTGCTGCACGTGGTCTTGATATTTCAGGCGTAACGCACGTATATAACTTCGATATTCCACAAGATCCAGAATCATACGTTCACCGTATCGGTCGTACTGGTCGTGCAGGTAAAAAAGGTATTGCAATGCTATTTGTAACACCACGTGAATCAGGACAATTAAAAAATATCGAGCGTACAACAAAACGTAAAATGGACCGTATGGATGCACCGACACTTGACGAGGCATTAGAAGGTCAACAACGTTTAATCGCTGAAAAGCTTCAAAGCACAATTGAAAATGAAAACTTAGCATACTACAAGCGTATTGCAGAAGAAATGTTAGAAGAAAATGACTCTGTAACAGTAGTAGCTGCTGCTTTAAAAATGATGACTAAAGAGCCGGATACAACTCCGATCGCTTTAACATCAGAACCACCTGTTGTTTCAAGAGGCGGCGGTTCTAAAAAACGCGGCGGTAACGGAGGCGGATACCGTGATGGTAACCGTAATCGTAGTCGTGATGCACGCGGCGGTGGCGATGGACGTAATCGTGACCGTAACCGTGATGGACGTAATCGTGACGGAAACCGTGATCGCAATCGTGATGGTGGTAGTCGTGGTCGTAGAGGTGAAGGCCAAGGTCGCCCTGGTTCTTCAAATGGACGCGGCGAAAGAAAACATCATAGCCGTCCACAAGCTTAATAAAAAAAGAGAATGCCCTTTGCGGGCATTCTCTTTTTTTATTTCTATAATTGTGCATACTACATAATAGTTATGATAGAAAAGGGGCTGTTATATGCTTGTAAGGCTTGGTTACGTTGCGATGAGTGTACATTTGAAGAATGCATCTCCATCTCAAACGATGACGTATGCACAGTTTCAGAAATTAAATGATCGTGCTGCTGCAATTCGTAAACTTGAAAGAATTGCTAATTCCAATTTAGAAAATTGTTTACGTTTATTAAAGCATAATAAAGGGCATGACATATCTTTCTTTCGGCTCAGTTCAAAGCTCATTCCTTTAGCGAATCATGAGGAATTGCTAGAGTGGAACTATATTCGTCCTTTAAAAGAAAATTTAAAAAAACTAGGTGAATATGCAGTTCATATGAATATGAGAATTGATTTCCATCCAGATCATTTTGTTGTACTAAATTCACCTGAGGAGAGTGTTTTTAAACAATCTGTAAAAACATTGCAGATGCACAAAAAATTATTAAAAGGCATGGGGATTGAACATAAGCAACGATGTGTACTGCATGTCGGAGGAGGATATAAAGATAAAGAACTTGCATTAGAGCGCTTTATAGAGAAGTGGTCTAATGTCCCAAGGGGTATTCAAGAAATGATTATATTAGAAAATGATGATACAACCTTTACGTTAGAGGAAACATTATATTTAGGAGAAAAATTAGATATTCCCGTCGTATTTGACTTGCATCACCATATGATGAATAATGAGCAAGAAGATTGGTATGAAGATTGGGCACGTGTCGTTCATACGTGGGAAACGTCTTTGTTGCCGGTTAAAATGCATATCTCTAGCCCTAGAGAGGGAAAAGATCCAAGAGCTCATGCAGATTATATTAATGTAGAGGCATTTTTATCTTTTTTAAGAAGGATAAAGGGAAGTGTTCCGCAAATTGATTGTATGATTGAGGCGAAGATGAAGGATGAGTCTTTATTTCAATTAATGAGAGATTTAAGTGAACAAGTAGATGTAGAAATTATCGATGGTGCAAGCTTTTATATTAAATAAGCTTTGCACCATCGTTTTTTTTGGTTAAAAAAGGGGTTAAAATGCCACCGGTTATTAAACCTGTTAAATGACTGATCGGATTGGCAGAAGGGTTAAAGAAAGTAAATAGTAGTAATAGAAGAATCATAATTGAGAAAATGGCAATTTCTTTTGGTTTTGAAGAGCGGTATTGATTGTACAATAAAAATAACTGTGCACCTAATAGTCCGAAAATACCACCTGATGCACCTGCGTGAATATATTCAAGCGGCATAATAATATAAGAAGAAATATTTCCAGAAATTCCAGAGAGAAAAAATAGAATAAAAAAAGAAAAGTGTCCGAGTTGCTTTTCGATAGAAGAACCAAGAGCAAACAAAAAAATACTATTAGAAAGAAAATGTTGTAAGTCTACGTGTACGAGAAGAGAAGTTATGACACGCCACCATTCTCCTTTAGCGATATATTCATTAGAGGCTGCCAGTGGTAAGAGAAAAAAGTCGCCTAATATCATCATGACTAAATGAATAAGAAGTAAGGTAAGAATAGTCGGTTGTAAAGAAATATGAGTGGATCTTATTAGCATACGGTTACTTTCACCCCTTTTGCATCAGAAAGATTCTCTGTTATTCTTATCAATATGAAAGAAGAAAGTTAAATAGAAGAAGGGGATTTCGAAATGATTATAGGGATTGGTATCGATATTATTGAATTAAATCGTATTGAAAAAATGCTAGATGGAAAGCTTAAATTTATGGAACGTATTTTAACGGAAAATGAACGTAATGTTGCTATGGAGCTGAAAGGAAGTCGCCTTACAGAGTTTGTAGCTGGAAGGTTTGCAGCGAAAGAGGCGTATTCAAAAGCTGTAGGTACTGGTATCGGAAAAGAAGTGAGTTTTTTAGATATTGAAGTGAAAAATGATGAAAGAGGTAAGCCAATTCTGATTACAAGTACAGAGTATATTGTTCATTTATCAATTAGTCATAGTAAGGAATTTGCTGTTGCTCAAGTTGTTTTAGAAAGCTCGTCACGCTAGTCTGCATATTTTATATCTTTGTCTCATATATTTGAGGTAGCGATAAGGAAGGTACATCTTCCATTCATTTATAGGGGCAAAGGGGCTGAATTGATGAAAAGGCGTCTGTTTTTAGTTCTTGTCGGTTTGTTGACCGTTTTTGTGTTGGCGGGTTGTGTGGAAAAGAAGCAAGATGATGTCGTGAGAGATTTAGAATCAAAAGTAAAAGGGATGAAAAGTTATCAAGCTGAGGCAAAATTATCTATTAAAACAGGCAATGAGCCTCAAGAGTATAACGTAGAGATTTGGCATAAGGAACCGTCTTTTTATCGTGTGAATTTAAAGAATGCAAAAAAAGATCAGAGCCAAATTATTTTGAGAAATGAAGAAGGTGTATTTGTATTAACGCCAGCACTTAATAAGAGCTTCCGTTTTCAAAGTGATTGGCCGCAAAATAGTAGCCAGGCTTATTTATATGAATCACTTGTAAGAGATATTTTGCAGGACAAGAAAAACCTTACTTTTGAGAAAACAGATAAGTATTATATTTTTAAAACAAAAACAAACTATCAACATCAAAATATGTTGCCGAGACAAGAGATTACATTGAATAAGAGCGACTTGACTCCAGTTTCAGTGAAGTTACTGGATAATGATCAAAATGTTCTTGTGAAAGTAGATTTCTCTAAAGTGAAATTCGATGCGAAATTTGATAAAGGTGCATTTGATACGAAACAAAATATGTCTAGAGCACAGGTAGATGTTCAAACAACAGCGAAAGAAGACAAACCGTTTGCTATTTTGTATCCACTTGATACACCACAAGGTATGACTCTGAAAGATGAAAAAGAGTTGAAGACAGACAGTGGCAAGCGTGCGATACTCACATACACTGGAAATAAGAAATCCTTTACTTTAATACAAGAAAAGGCAAAAGTTGCAGAGGCATCATCAGCGGTAAGTGTAAGTGGAGAACCAGTTGATCTTGGGTTTACGATTGGTGCATTGACGAAAGACTCTGTAACGTGGTCGCATAACGGAGTAGAATATATGCTCGTGTCTAAAGGTTTAGAGCCGAAGGAGCTGTTAATGGTTGCTCGTTCAGTTACAGCGAAGCAGGTGAAGTAAACTTCTTAGACGTGGTGATATATGTGCACCACGTCTTTTCTTAGTTTGAAGGTGGATTTCATAAAAGAAGCATATAAAAGAATAAGCTTCGCATATCGTGTATAAGGAAGTGTATTTATGGAAGAAGCACCATTTTACCGTGACACTTGGGTGGAAGTGGATTTAGATGCCATTTATAACAACGTTACACATATTAAAGAGTTCATCCCAAGTAATGTAGAGATTTTTGCTGTAGTTAAAGCAAACGCATATGGGCACGATTATGTACCGGTGGCTAAAACGGCATTAGAAGCAGGTGCAACAAGGTTAGCTGTTGCTTTTTTAGATGAAGCTTTAGTGCTTCGGAGGGCTGGTATTACTGAACCGATTTTAGTGTTAGGTCCCTCGCCGCCGCGTGATGTAAATGTAGCTGCTGAAAATGATGTAGCGCTAACTGTTTTTCAAAAAGAATGGGTGGAAGAAGCAATTAAACTTTGGGATGGTTCATCTGTAATGAAATTCCATATTAACTTTGATAGTGGTATGGGGAGAATTGGAATACGTGAAAGAAAAGAGCTAAAAGAATTTTTAAAGAGTTTAGAGGGTGCACCGTTTTTAGAGTTAGAAGGAGTATACACGCATTTTGCAACGGCAGATGAGGTTGAGACTTCGTATTTTGATAAGCAATATAACACGTTCTTGGAGCAGTTAAGTTGGTTGAAAGAATTCGGAGTGGATCCTAAGTTTGTTCATACAGCTAATAGTGCTGCGACGTTACGTTTTCAAGGGATTACATTTAATGCAGTGCGAATTGGGATTGCAATGTATGGATTATCTCCTTCTGTAGAAATACGTCCTTTTTTACCATTTGAATTAGAACCGGCGCTATCACTTCATACGAAAGTTGCTCATATTAAACAGGTAATTAAAGGTGATGGAATTAGTTATAACGTCACCTATCGAACGAAAGCTGAAGAATGGATTGCGACTGTAGCGATTGGCTATGCAGATGGGTGGCTTAGAAGGTTACAAGGATTTGAAGTGCTTATAAATGGTAAAAGGGTACCGATTGTAGGGCGAGTAACAATGGATCAGTTCATGATTCATCTTCCTTGTGAAGTGCCACTTGGTACGAAAGTTACGCTTATTGGAAGGCAAGGAGATGAGTATATTAGCGCTACAGAGGTTGCGGAATACTCAGGGACTATTAATTATGAAATTATTGCAACGATCAGTTTCCGTGTGCCAAGAATATTTATACGGAATGGTAAGGTTGTAGAGATAATTAATTACTTGAACAATATATAGAAGGTAGTATGATTGCTTCTTGTCATTGGAGTGACTGTTCATTGCTGGATAATAAGCTCTTTTTGATGAGAAGCTTTTTACTTATAATCATTTTTTATATAAGTTGCACGTAAGTTTTGAAGAGGAGTTCTATTGTTTTTAGTTAGTTATGAGATAAAAAATTTAAGAAGATGAATGTTTTGTTTGTGAATTGGAAAACATAAGCAAGGAATAAGGAAGTCTTTGCAACAGGCTCCATACAATGGTATTATTACAATAGGTGTCATATATATATTTGGGTGTGTAGTTGACGGTGGAGGTGTATTTTTGTGTCCGAATCAAGTGTAACTACTGAAATCGTGGTTCGGTTGCCAAAGCAAATGGTAACGGAATTGGACGGAATTGGAAAACAAGAGAATAAGAATCGCCATGAACTAATTTGCCAGGCAACACAATTGTTATTGCGTCAACATAAGACGAAGAAACGCTACCAACATGAATCAATGCGACGTGGGTACATTGAAATGGGAAAAATTAATCTTGGTATTGCATCTGAAGCTTTCTTAGCAGAGTATGAAGCAGCTCATACAGTAGAACGCTTAGTTAGCGGGGGGTAATATTTTGATTGTAAAACGCGGCGACGTGTATTTTGCAGACCTTTCCCCAGTTGTTGGTTCTGAGCAAGGAGGCGTTCGTCCGGTTCTTGTCATTCAAAATGACATCGGAAATCGTTTTAGTCCAACGGTGATTGTAGCGGCTATTACTGCACAGATTCAAAAAGCGAAATTACCCACTCATGTGGAAATTGATGCGAAAAAGTATGGTTTTGAGAGAGATTCTGTTATTTTACTTGAGCAGATTCGAACAATCGATAAGCAACGCTTAACGGACAAAATCACTCATTTGGATGAAGTGATGATGAGTCGTGTAGATGAAGCGTTACAAATTAGTTTAGGACTAATAGATTTTTAAATCGGCAGTTTAAGTTGCTCTCTTTGAAGGGCAACTTTTTTTATTATAGAGGAGGTTACGGTTGTATATGGAAATGGTAGATAATCGACAAGCGTTAATGAAAATGTTAGTGAAAGAATTAGGCTTTACCGAAAAGCAAGTTCGTCATGTTATTCAATTAACAGAAGAAGGTAACACAGTTCCATTTATTGCTCGTTACCGAAAAGAATGGACAGGCTCTTTAGATGAGGTGCAAATTCGTACGATTTTAGAGAGATGGCAATATATGATGCAACTTGAAGATAGGAAGGAAGAAGTTCTTCGTCTTATTGATGAGAAGGGGAAACTGACAGAAGAGCTACGACAGCAAATTGTTAAAGCTACAAAGTTGCAAGAAGTAGAAGATCTATATCGTCCATATAAAGAGAAAAGAAGAACGAAAGCGACAATTGCTAAAGAAAAAGGATTAGAACCATTAGCTGAATGGTTATTGTTATATAAGAAAGAAGATCCGGCTAAAAAGGCAGTGGAATTTATTAATGTAGAGAAAGAAGTGCAATCTGCAGAAGAAGCTTTACAAGGTGCACAAGACATTATTGCAGAAATGGTTTCAGATGAAGCTGCGTATCGTAGTTGGATTCGAAATGTTACTTTTAGAAAAGGTGTTATGTCTTCGTCCGTGAAAGATGAAGAAAAAGATGAAAAGAATATATATGAAATGTATTACAGTTATGAAGAACCATTGCAAAAAGTAGTACCACATCGTGTATTAGCAATGAATCGTGGCGAGAAAGAAGATATATTGAGAGTTGCTGTTGTTCCGCCAGTAGATGAGATAGTAACTTTTTTAAATAAGAAAGTAATTCGTGATAACGATTCGAAAAGTGCACATTATGTACAATTAGCGATTGAAGATGGTTATAAACGATTAATTCAATCTTCAATCGAAAGAGAAATTCGTAAAGAATTAACAGAAACAGCTGAAGAACAAGCGATACATATTTTCTCTGAGAACTTACGTAACTTATTATTACAACCTCCGATGAAAGGGAAAGTCGTGCTAGCGGTAGATCCGGCATATAGAACTGGTTGTAAATTGTCTGTAGTAGATGATACGGGGAAAGTACTACATATCGATGTTATTTATCCGCATCCACCTGTTCGTAAATATGATGATGCAAAAACGAAAGTTCTTTCTATTATAGATAAATATCAAGTTGAAATGATTGCAATTGGTAATGGGACAGCATCTAGAGAAACAGAAGAGTTTATAGTAGATGTATTACAAAGTGTGAACCGAGATGTCTTTTATATTATTGTAAATGAAGCGGGTGCTAGTGTATATTCAGCTTCTGATTTAGCTCGTGAGGAATTCCCAAATTTACAAGTTGAAGAGAGAAGTGCCGTTTCTATTGGAAGACGTCTGCAAGATCCACTTGCTGAACTTGTGAAAATTGATCCTAAATCAGTTGGGGTTGGACAATACCAACATGATGTATCTCAAAAGAGACTGAATGAGTCATTAACATTTGTAGTAGAAACAGCTGTTAACCAAGTTGGGGTTAATGTAAATACGGCTTCGGTTGCATTGTTACAATATGTTTCAGGTTTATCGAAAACTGTTGCGAAAAATATTGTGGCAAAGAGAGAAGAAGATGGGAAATTCACGAAGCGCACGGAATTAAAGAAAATCCCGCGTTTAGGTGCAAAGACGTATGAACAATGTATAGGTTTCTTACGTATACTAGAAGGAGCGAATCCATTAGATCGAACAGGTATTCATCCAGAGCAATATAAGAATGTTGAATTGTTATTGAAGAGTCTAGGGTTATCGATAGATGACGTAGGACAACCGCAATTACAAAAGAGATTGGAAGAAGTAGAGATTTCTAAGTTATCTCAAGAAACAGGAGTTGGGGAGCCGACGTTAGTTGATATTATAGATGCACTTATTAGTCCAGAAAGAGATATGAGGGATGAGTTGCCTAAACCACTTCTGAAAAAAGGGATTTTGAAATTAGAAGATTTAAAACGTGGTATGGAATTAGAAGGAACAGTTCGTAACGTTGTTGATTTTGGTGCTTTTGTTGATGTTGGCGTAAAGCAAGATGGTTTAGTACATATTTCTAAACTTAGCAAACAGTTTGTAAAGCATCCGTTAGATGTTGTATCAGTAGGGCAAATTGTAAAAGTATGGGTAGATGATATTGATACAAAAAAAGGACGCGTTGCACTATCTATGTTGCCGATTGAATAGTAAGAGAAGAGAGCAGATGAAACTGCTCTTTTTTTTATGGAATAAAAAGTGTAATGGATTATGAGCTTTGATGTATTTTGCTATAATAAAACCAGCATTC
>NZ_CM173819.1:245000-322500 GCF_057812155.1 Bacillus sp. 2175
CGGATTGATACCGAATGGTATCAGTGGTAGGGGAGCGTTCTAAGGACAGTGAAGTCAGACCGTAAGGACTGGTGGAGTGCTTAGAAGTGAGAATGCCGGTATGAGTAGCGAAAGACGGGTGAGAATCCCGTCCACCGAATGCCTAAGGTTTCCTGAGGAAGGCTCGTCCGCTCAGGGTTAGTCAGGACCTAAGCCGAGGCCGACAGGCGTAGGCGATGGACAACAGGTTGATATTCCTGTACCACCTCTTTATCGTTTGAGCAATGGAGGGACGCAGAAGGATAGAAGAAGCGTGCGATTGGTTGTGCACGTCCAAGCAGTTAGGCTGATAAGTAGGCAAATCCGCTTATCGTGAAGGCTGAGCTGTGATGGGGAAGCTCCTTATGGAGCGAAGTCTTTGATTCCCCGCTGCCAAGAAAAGCTTCTAGCGAGATAAAAGGTGCCTGTACCGCAAACCGACACAGGTAGGCGAGGAGAGAATCCTAAGGTGTGCGAGAGAACTCTGGTTAAGGAACTCGGCAAAATGACCCCGTAACTTCGGGAGAAGGGGTGCTTTCTTAACGGAAAGCCGCAGTGAATAGGCCCAAGCGACTGTTTAGCAAAAACACAGCTCTCTGCGAAGCCGTAAGGCGAAGTATAGGGGGTGACACCTGCCCGGTGCTGGAAGGTTAAGGAGAGGGGTTAGCGTAAGCGAAGCTCTGAACTGAAGCCCCAGTAAACGGCGGCCGTAACTATAACGGTCCTAAGGTAGCGAAATTCCTTGTCGGGTAAGTTCCGACCCGCACGAAAGGTGTAACGATTTGGGCACTGTCTCAACCAGAGACTCGGTGAAATTATAGTACCTGTGAAGATGCAGGTTACCCGCGACAGGACGGAAAGACCCCGTGGAGCTTTACTGTAGCCTGATATTGAATTTTGGTACAGTTTGTACAGGATAGGCGGGAGCCATTGAAACCGGAGCGCTAGCTTCGGTGGAGGCGCTGGTGGGATACCGCCCTGACTGTATTGAAATTCTAACCTACGGGTCTTATCGACCCGGGAGACAGTGTCAGGTGGGCAGTTTGACTGGGGCGGTCGCCTCCTAAAGTGTAACGGAGGCGCCCAAAGGTTCCCTCAGAATGGTTGGAAATCATTCGTAGAGTGCAAAGGCATAAGGGAGCTTGACTGCGAGACCTACAAGTCGAGCAGGGACGAAAGTCGGGCTTAGTGATCCGGTGGTTCCGCATGGAAGGGCCATCGCTCAACGGATAAAAGCTACCCCGGGGATAACAGGCTTATCTCCCCCAAGAGTCCACATCGACGGGGAGGTTTGGCACCTCGATGTCGGCTCATCGCATCCTGGGGCTGTAGTCGGTCCCAAGGGTTGGGCTGTTCGCCCATTAAAGCGGTACGCGAGCTGGGTTCAGAACGTCGTGAGACAGTTCGGTCCCTATCCGTCGTGGGCGTAGGAAATTTGAGAGGAGCTGTCCTTAGTACGAGAGGACCGGGATGGACGCACCGCTGGTGTACCAGTTGTTCTGCCAAGGGCATAGCTGGGTAGCTATGTGCGGAAGGGATAAGTGCTGAAAGCATCTAAGCATGAAGCCCCCCTCAAGATGAGATTTCCCATAGCGTAAGCTAGTAAGATCCCTGAAAGATGATCAGGTTGATAGGTTCGAGGTGGAAGCATGGTGACATGTGGAGCTGACGAATACTAATAGATCGAGGACTTAACCATATAATATGTAGCAATGTTATCTAGTTTTGAAGGAATATGCCTTCATAGTTTGGTGATGATGGCAGAGAGGTCACACCCGTTCCCATACCGAACACGGAAGTTAAGCTCTCTAGCGCCGATGGTAGTTGGGACCTTGTCCCTGTGAGAGTAGGACGTCGCCAAGCTATTTATATTGTCGCGGGGTGGAGCAGCACGGTAGCTCGTCGGGCTCATAACCCGAAGGTCGCAGGTTCAAATCCTGTCCCCGCAACCAAATGGTCCCGTGGTGTAGTGGTTAACATGCCTGCCTGTCACGCAGGAGATCGCCGGTTCGACCCCGGTCGGGACCGCCATTTCATATAAAGAAAAGAACGAAACAAGTTGTTTCGTATTTTTTTATTTGTTTTAACAAAAAACTAATAAAGACAGTCAAACTATCCTTAGGACAACTCCTAAGGACTTTTTTATATATTCAAAACCTGTATAATAAAGAGCAGAGAACATTGTGAGTAAAGTAGGTGAAGTCTGTGAGTAAATATGAAGTAACAACAAAATCTTCTGAGGAAACACAAAGGTTATCAGAAAAACTAGGTAAGCTCGTAGAGGCACAAGACGTAATTATTTTAGAAGGAGATCTTGGAGCTGGTAAGACGACTTTTACAAAGGGACTAGCAAAAGGTCTTGGAGTGAAAAGAGTTGTAAATAGTCCTACCTTTAATATCATTAAAGAATATAAAGGAAGATTACCGCTATATCATATGGACGTGTATCGCTTAGCAGAAAGTGAAGAGGACTTAGGCTTTGATGAATATTTCTACGGTAAAGGAATTACGGTAGTAGAATGGGCTCATTTAATAGAGGCATATTTACCAAATGAAAAGTTACAAATTAGTTTATTCCATGCTGGAGATGACACAAGAAAAATTATACTCGAGCCAATTGGAGATCGCTATATTAGATTATGTGAGGAGCTATTACAAGATGAAAGTACTAGCAATTGATACTTCAAATTACGTAATGGGTGTATCCCTTATTGAGGAAGGAAACGTAATTGGGGAAATCATTACAAATTTAACAAAAAACCATTCTGTACGTCTTATGCCAGCTGTAGAGAAACTGTTAAAAGAGTGTGGCGTAAAACCGAAGGAATTAACTAAAATCGTTGTAGCTGCTGGACCTGGATCCTATACAGGTGTTCGCATAGGCGTGACAGCGGCGAAAACATTAGCTTGGTCACTTCAAATACCAATTGTAGGTGTATCAAGTTTAGAGGTAGTAGCTGCAAACGGTGCTAACTTTAGCGGGTTAATTTGTCCTTTATTTGATGGAAGACGTGGGCAAATTTATACTGGGTTATATACATATGAAGGAGAGCAGTTAACTTCAATAGAAGAAGACCGAATTATTCTTATTGTGGACTGGTTGCAAATGTTAAAAGATAAAGGACAGCCTGTTTTATTTATCGGTAACGATGTTAAATTGCATAAAGAAACAATTATAGAACATTTAGGTGATCAAGCTGTATTCGCTCCATTTACTAAAAATAACCCAAGACCAAGTGAGCTAGCATTCTTAGGATTACAAAAAGAAGAACAAGATGTGCATACGTTTGTTCCAAGCTATCTTCGTTTAGCTGAAGCTGAAACAAAGTGGTTAGAAAGTCAAAACAAGTAGGAGCTTGCAGAAGATGGATATGATATTTAGAAAGATGGAGCTTGATGATATTGCTCAAATTGTAGCTATTGAAGAAGCGTCTTTTTCAACTCCTTGGACTGCAGATGCCTTTCACCGTGAATTAACGATGAATGAACATGCACATTATATTGTGTTAGAAAAAGATGGTCGTGTAGTCGGGTATTGTGGATTGTGGATAATTATTGATGAATCACATATAACAAATATAGCTATTTTGCCAGAATACCGAGGTCAAAAGTTAGGAGATGCCCTATTGAAAGCAGTTATTTCTGAAGCGAAAGAACTAGGGGTAAAAACAATGACACTTGAAGTACGTGTATCAAATGAAGTAGCAAAGCAGTTATACAGAAAATACGGATTTCAAAATGGTGGGATTCGTAAACGATACTATGCAGACAATCAGGAAGATGGTCTCGTAATGTGGGTGAATATATAATGGAAAAAAATACGATTATACTTGGTATTGAAACAAGTTGTGATGAAACAGCAGTAGCAGTTGTTAAAAATGGAACGGAAATTATTGCGAATGTCGTTGCATCACAAATTGAAAGTCATAAACGTTTTGGCGGCGTTGTACCAGAGATTGCATCCCGTCATCATGTAGAAGAAATTACAGTTGTGTTAGAAGAAGCTTTAAAGGAAGCAAACATCACATTTGATGATATTGATGCAATTGCTGTAACAGAAGGTCCTGGTTTAGTAGGAGCACTTCTAATTGGAGTAAATGCAGCGAAGGCAGTAGCGTTTGCACATGATATTCCGTTAGTCGGTGTTCATCATATTGCTGGTCATATTTATGCGAACCGTTTAGTAAAAGAAGTTCAATTCCCGTTATTATCACTTGTTGTATCTGGTGGGCATACGGAACTTGTTTATATGAAAGAACATGGTTCATTCGAAGTAATTGGTGAAACACGAGACGATGCAGCTGGAGAAGCATATGATAAAGTAGCTCGTACGTTATCTATGCCATATCCAGGTGGTCCTCATATTGATCGCCTTGCACATGAAGGAGAACCGACAATTGATTTGCCTCGTGCATGGCTAGAACCGGATTCATATGATTTTAGCTTTAGTGGATTGAAATCAGCAGTTATCAACACTGTGCATAACGCAAAACAACGCGGTATAGAAATTGCGCCAGAAGATTTAGCGGCAAGTTTCCAAGAAAGTGTAATAGATGTACTTGTAACGAAAGCAGCTCGTGCAGCAGAAGCTTATAATGTAAAGCAATTACTTCTTGCTGGTGGAGTAGCTGCTAATAAAGGACTTCGTGCGCGATTAGAAGAGGAATTTGCACAAAAAGAAAACATTGAATTAATTATTCCGCCGCTATCTTTATGCACAGATAATGCAGCGATGATTGCAGCGGCAGGGACAATTGCTTATGAACAAGGTAAGCGTGCAACATTAGCCTTAAATGCAAATCCAGGATTAGATATTGAAGCATAGTTATACACATAATTAACCACAGGTTGTGGATAAAACCCATATTGTCTGTTGATAATGTGGGTTTTATTGTGTATATAAAATGTTGATAACTTTTTTATTAATTGTGGATAATGTGGAAAAGTTATTTTAAGGTTTATTTTATAAAGGTGGATATGTGTATAAACTTGTGGATAAATAGGATGATGTCAGACCTTTGTGTTTGTTCTTTTTCGGGAAATAAAAAGTAAGAAGATATCCCCGAAAAACATTTTGAAACATCCCCCTATTATAGAAGATGCTAATATTGTCAATCTTTGTCGTTAAATCGATATTTCGTGTCGAACTGTTAATATATATAGGGTTACAATAGATATATTTGAAAAATCGTTGGTATATTCTAAGTTACGATTGATATACTCAAAAAATTGTTTCTGTATTAAAAGAAAAAAAGATGTCGCATAGTCAAAAATCCTGACTTATGAGACATCTTTCTTATTTAAATATGCTTATACATGCAGCTCTTCCCATTCTGCCATACAAGTTTCAAGTTGTTCTTGTAGCGTTTGCTTTTTAGTTGTAATTTCACTAGCTTTTTCATAATCTGCATATATTTCTGGTAAGCAAAGTTGATCTTCTAACGTAGCAATTTCTTCTTCTAATTCTAATATACTTTGTTCTAGCTCTTCAATTTTTCTAGTGCGTTGACGCTCTAGTTTTTTACGCTCTTTTTCTTCTAAATAATTTAATTTCTCTTGTGCAACCACCTTTTGAACAGGAATGTCACTTTCTTGCTGTTCAAGTTCTGCACGTTCAATCATTTCATTTTTCTTTTCAACGTAGTAATCGTAATCCCCTAAATATTCCTGTGCACCTTCTGTTGATAACTCAACCACAGTCGTTGTTACACGGTTAATAAAGTAGCGGTCATGTGAGACGAATAGAAGAGTCCCTGGATAATCAATTAAAGCATTCTCCAAAATTTCTTTACTGTTTAAATCAAGGTGGTTCGTAGGTTCATCTAGAATTAATAAATTTGATTTTTGCATCATAAGTTTTGCAAGAGCTAATCGAGCTTTTTGTCCACCACTAAGGGAAGATACTGGTTTCAGTACATCATCTCCTGTGAATAAAAAATTCCCGAGTATAGTACGGATTTCTTTTTCAGGTTGCAGTGGATATTCATCCCATAGTTCATTTAAAACCCGTTTAGAAGATGTTAAGTTTGCTTGTTCTTGATCATAATAACCAACAGATACATTTGATCCGAAAGAAACATCACCATTTAATAGTGGTAACTTATTCACAATAGACTTTAACAATGTGGATTTCCCAATTCCGTTTGGACCAACTAAAGCAACACTATCTCCGCGAGTTAAGCGCATAGTTACATGTTCAATTATAGGGTTCTCATCATAGCCGATGGTTGCATCATTTACTTGTAAAACATCATTTCCACTTTGCTTTTCAATATCGAAGTGGAATGATGCTGACTTAGAATCCCCTAATGGTCTCGTTAATAATTCCATTCTGTCTAGTTGTTTACGACGACTTTGAGCACGTTTCGTTGTAGAAGCGCGAGCTATATTCTTTTGAACGAAGTCCTCAAGTTTTGCGATTTCATCTTGTTGTTTTTCGTAACGTTTCATTTCTTGCTCATATAATGCTGATTTTAAGTCTAAATATTTACTGTAGTTACCAACAAATCGTCTGCTTTCTTTATTCGAAATTTCATATACTTGTGTAACGAGTTTGTCTAAGAAATAACGGTCATGTGAAACGATTAATATTGCGCCAGGATAACCTTGTAAATATTGCTCAAGCCACGTTAATGTTTCGATGTCTAAATGGTTTGTAGGCTCATCCAAAATAAGTAAGTCTGGTTTTGTTAATAATAATTTCCCGAGAGCTAATCTTGTTTTTTGCCCGCCGCTTAAAGTAGAGATCGTCGTCTGGTGCGTTTCAACTGGGAAGCCAAGGCCGCTTAAAATGGAGCGAATATCCGCTTCATATTGATATCCACCTTGATCTTTATAATTGAGTTGCAATTGGTCATAATCAGCTAACAATCTTTCATATGTAGCTTCGTTTGAAAAGTTTTCTTCTTTTCCCATTTCTTGCTCAAGCCTTCGAAGTTTTGTCTCCATTTGCTGTAAGTGGGTAAAGACGGTTAGCATTTCATCCCAAATTGTTAAAGACGTTTCTAGTCCAGTATTTTGAGCTAAATATCCGATTGAGACATCTTTCGGTTTTATAATTTCGCCACCATCATGAGATAATTCACCAGCGATAATTTTTAATAATGTAGATTTGCCTGCTCCATTCCTTCCAACTAATGCGATACGATCTTTTGTTTGTACTTCCAATTTTATGTTTGCAAGAATCGTTTCTGCACCGTATAATTTCGAAAGCGCGTTTACTTGTAATAAAATCAATGTTTTCACCTCAAATAATTTCTTAACTTTGCCATGTTTATATTTCTCAATCATACTAAAAATAGTGTATAGTTTAAAATAAAGAGAGAATACTTCTTCTCTTTATTATACAAGGAATTTAATGAGTGCTAAACTTCTGTATTTGATTAAAGTATATGAATAAAGATAGGAAGAGAGGAGAGGTCATATGGATCAGCAAAAGATTCCACAAGCCACTGCTAAAAGATTGCCTCTATACTATCGATTTATCCAAAACTTATCTCTTTCTGGTAAGCAGCGTGTTTCATCGGCCGAATTGAGTGAGGCAGTAAAAGTAGATTCCGCAACAATACGAAGAGATTTTTCGTATTTTGGAGCGTTAGGGAAAAAGGGATATGGATATAACGTAAATTATCTATTATCATTTTTCCGCGAAACACTTGATCAAGATGATATAACACGTGTAGCACTTATTGGAGTAGGTAATTTAGGGACCGCTTTCTTACATTATAATTTCACGAAAAACAATAATACAAAAATTGAAATGGCATTTGATGTTAGTGAAGAGAAAGTTGGAACAGAAATCGGGGGCATTCCTGTATATCATTTAGATGAATTAGAAGAGAGATTATCAAATGATATACAAGTGGCAATATTAACAGTACCGGCTACAGTAGCACAAGCTGTAGCAGATAGATTAGCTGAAACGAGCGTGCATGGTATTTTGAATTTCACACCAGCGCGATTAAACGTATCAGAGAATATTAGAATTCATCATATTGACTTAGCTGTAGAGTTACAAACATTAGTTTACTTTTTGAAAAACTATCCACAATAAAACGCAGAGGAAGCGACCTCTGCGTTTTATTATTGTTTCTTCTTTGTGAATTTAATTAATATAAGGCGAAGTGCCAAATTAAAATCAATTGTTGCCATAACTGCAAATAGTATTGTCCACATATTCCAGATTGTATCTGTCACGTTCGTAATGGCGAAGCGTGTAAAGATACATCCAAGAAGGAAGTATAGTGCAGCCATGAACAATGGTGAGTTTCTCATACAAAAAATCCTCCGATAAAGCCTTGCATTTTTTCAGCTTCTTTAATCATTTCTTGAATTTGTTCATTGCTCATAAAAATTTGCCCAATAGCGACCAATGTATTCATCGCAACATGAGCTGCAATCGGAACGATAATCCGTTTCGTCTTCACATATAAGAAGGCGAATACGAGCCCCATAGCAGTGTATACCAATAAATGAGTAAAATCAAAATGAATTGCTGCGAATACAAGCGAACTAATGATAGCTGCGATAAAGAAGTTAAACTTCTTATAAAGTGCACCAAATAAAATTTTTCTAAATACGATTTCTTCTAAGATAGGTCCAATTATAGATACAACAATAAGGAACCAAGGGGTCGTTCTTGCAATCTCCATTAGTTTCATTGTATTTTCTGAACCTTGTTTAATTCCTAGCAGCTGCATCTCGATCATACCGGCAACTATTTGTGAAAAGAAAGCTAAGAAGAACCCGATGAAAATCCATCCAATAGTAGCTGGAGCAGAAGAGCGCTTTGGATCTAAATGCCTGTCACGAATATCTGTTCTAAGTAACCAAAGTACGATACATAATGCAACAAAGAAGCTAATAATTGCCCAGTGTCCCGTTATGATTTGTCCTTTTTCCTCAATGGTAAATCCTCTATTATCATAGAGTCCTGTTTTTAGGAGAAGTGGCAATCCAACAACGCCAGATAACTGCATTAAAATGTATGTAACGATAATCCACCAGTATTGTTTCTTCAAATGGTTTAACCATCCTTTCTAACTATAGTGTATGAGATAAGTTAGGATAACATGTAAATATGCTACCTACGATATAAACCTCACTTGAATTATGTTTTTTTCGTAAATCCTTATTTGAAATTATAATAGAAGACAGGAGAAAGTTGTGTGTGTAGCGAAAACAACTTAGGGTGTCCTTTCATATTGTAACATACGAGCAGTGGAAACAACGATTCATATAGTAAAGGCAGTATTCTATATAGAAAGTTTATATAGTGATTTGCGAAAAAATTATGATTTTTTTACTTGCAAAAGAAATTGAGATTATTTATTATTATAAGTGTGTTAGCACTCGGATGACTTGAGTGCTAATAAAAGAAATTTACATAACAAAATGAGGAGGTTATTGTTCATGCTAAAGCCATTAGGTGATCGCGTTGTAATTGAGCTTGTTCAAGCAGAAGAAAAAACAGCAAGTGGTATCGTATTACCAGATACTGCAAAAGAAAAACCACAAGAGGGTAAAGTTGTTGCAGTAGGTACTGGTCGAGTGCTTGAGAATGGTGAGCGTGTTGCTTTAGAGGTAGCAGCAGGTGATCTTATCATCTTCTCAAAATATGCAGGTACTGAAGTGAAATATGAAGGTACAGACTACTTGATTTTACGTGAAAGTGACATTTTAGCAGTTATCGGTTAATTATATAAATCTTAAAAAATCCAAGGGGGTCAATTATTATGGCAAAAGATATTAAATTTAGTGAAGAAGCACGTCGTTCGATGCTTCGCGGTGTCGACACTCTTGCAAATGCAGTAAAAGTAACGCTTGGACCAAAAGGTCGTAACGTTGTTCTTGAGAAAAAATTCGGTTCACCACTTATTACAAATGACGGTGTAACAATCGCAAAAGAAATCGAATTAGAAGATGCATTCGAAAACATGGGTGCGAAACTAGTAGCAGAAGTTGCTAGCAAAACAAATGACGTAGCTGGTGACGGAACAACAACTGCAACTGTATTAGCGCAAGCTATGATTCGTGAAGGTCTTAAAAACGTAACAGCTGGTGCGAACCCAATGGGTCTTCGTAAAGGTATCGAAAAAGCTGTTACTGCTGCAATTGAAGAATTAAAAACGATTTCTAAACCAATCGAAGGTAAATCTTCTATCGCACAAGTAGCTGCTATTTCTGCTGCTGACGAAGAAGTAGGTCAATTAATCGCTGAAGCAATGGAGCGCGTTGGTAACGACGGCGTTATTACTTTAGAAGAATCTAAAGGCTTCACAACAGAATTAGACGTAGTAGAAGGTATGCAATTTGATCGTGGATATGCATCTCCTTACATGATTACTGATTCTGACAAAATGGAAGCAGTTCTTGATAACCCATACATCTTAATCACTGACAAAAAGATTTCTAACATTCAAGAAATCTTACCAGTATTAGAGCAAGTGGTACAACAAGGTAAACCACTTCTTATCATTGCTGAAGATGTAGAAGGCGAAGCGTTAGCTACATTAGTAGTGAACAAACTTCGTGGTACATTCAATGTAGTAGCTGTTAAAGCTCCTGGATTTGGTGACCGTCGTAAAGCAATGCTAGAAGATATCGCGATCTTAACAGGTGGCGAAGTAATCACTGAAGAATTAGGTCGTGACTTAAAATCTGCTACAGTTGAATCTTTAGGACGCGCTGGTAAAGTTGTTGTTACAAAAGAAAACACAACTGTAGTTGAAGGTGTAGGAAGCACAGAACAAATCGAAGCTCGCATCGGTCAAATCCGTGCGCAATTAGAAGAAACAACTTCTGAATTCGATCGTGAAAAATTACAAGAGCGTCTTGCAAAACTTGCAGGTGGCGTAGCGGTAATTAAAGTAGGTGCAGCAACTGAAACTGAGTTGAAAGAACGCAAACTTCGTATTGAAGATGCACTTAACTCAACTCGTGCAGCAGTAGAAGAAGGTATCGTTGCAGGTGGTGGTACTTCACTTATGAACGTATACACAAAAGTAGCTTCTATCGTAGCTGAAGGCGACGAAGCAACAGGTATCAACATCGTACTTCGCGCACTAGAAGAGCCAGTTCGTCAAATCGCAATCAACGCTGGTCTAGAAGGATCTGTAGTTGTAGAGCGTCTAAAAGGCGAAAAAGTAGGCGTTGGTTTCAACGCAGCTACTGGCGAATGGGTTAACATGCTTGAGTCTGGTATCGTAGATCCAGCTAAAGTAACTCGTTCTGCACTTCAAAACGCAGCATCTGTTGCAGCTATGTTCTTAACAACTGAAGCTGTAGTAGCTGACAAACCAGAACCAAATGCACCAGCAATGCCTGACATGGGCGGCATGGGCATGGGTGGTATGGGCGGAATGATGTAACCATTAAGGTTAAAGCTTGATATATAAAGCTTTTGAGCCTCAATAGTTACGTTTCGGTCACGCTTTGGTCACTAATATTTAAATTACGAAGCCTTTCATTAGTTCGCTGAACTTTTGAGAGGCTTTTTCTTCCATATTTTTTGTCATGTGTGCATATATGTTCATAGTAGTTTCGATGTCTGTATGCCCTAAACGTTGTTGGATTTCTTTAATACCTACACCAGCCTCAATAAGTAACGATGTATGTGTATGCCTGAATGAATGAGGAGTAATATTTTTTGTTATATTGGATAACTTTATAAGGCGCTTTAATCTATTCTGAACCATTTTAATTACTTCGGGATAGCCGCTTGCTTTTGTAATAATAAAGCCTTGATCTACGTATTTAGGACGTGTGTATAGCTTTAACTCATTTTGTTTTGCTTTATGGCTTTTTAGCAATTTCATGATACCATGATCCATTTTAATGGTTCTGATAGAACCTTTAGTCTTTGGTGTAAGTAAATGATAGCGTTGGCTATTGTTATCTGGATTATATAACGTCTTAGTTATTTTGATAGTATTGTTTTCAAAGTCTACATCAGTCCACTTTAAAGCTAATAATTCCCCGGCACGCAATCCACTGTATGCTAAAACAGAAAAAAATACATAATCGTTATCTAATCCTTTTTCCTTTGCGACCTGTAAGAAATGCGCTAATTCTTCTTTCTCCAGGTATTTTATAGCCTTCTTATCGTTTTCTATATCTTCTACTGTCTCCACCTTTCTAGGGAGTTTTACGTTATCTGTAGGGTTGAATTTTATTATTTGTAACTCTATAGCCTTTTTAAAAATCATTCTACCTGCTGTATGGATGCCATCAAGTGTATTAAACGCATATCCTTTATCATGTAAATCATTTAAAGCTGTTTGATACATCTTTTTTGTGATATCTTTCATTTTGATGTTTGCGAAAAAGTCGACTAATTTATCCGACTGCTTTTGTCTAACACGTAGGCTACTTATTTTGGTGCTTTTGCTGTAAATGTTAAGCCACTCTTGCACAAAATCTTTAAATAATATGTCAGGTTCATTGATGTAAGTTCCATTAGCTACTTCTTGCTCTATGCTTGCTGCAGCTAATTGGGCTTCTTTTTTTGTTTTAAAACCCCTTACTTTTTTCTGCTTCCTTTTCCCTGTTGCTGGATCAATACCAATTTCAGCGATTAACAACCATTTATAGCCTTGTTTTGTTTCATACTTTTGGAATGAAGCCATTTTATCACCTCAATATAATAAATTAACTATTATAGGCAGGCAGTCCACCTATAATAGTTCATCTTGTCCAAATAACTGATTTATAGCATTAGTAGAATCTTTTTTTCTTTTTAGTTCATTGAATTCAAAATCAATAACCCTAGATATTCTTTCATAAAATTCGAGATATTCACGGCCGCTTAAAATAACATGTTCATTTGTTTCAGTGTCGGTTATTTGATTTGTACTAGTTGGACTTAAATTTAGGTGATATTCTCCGTTAGTATTAAGAGTCTCCTTATGATAACCCAGACTTTCTAAGAAGCTTTCAAAGAAGTTTAGGTCATCTGAAAGTTTTAGTAGTCCTTTAGCGGTTTTATCGTTAAATAAACTTGGCTCCTTTTCTAAAGCCTCTACACCTCTTTCAGCAATTTTCTGTTCTATTGCTTCATGATTTACAAATAAAAAAGTATCCATAGGAACATTAAGTGCCTTAGCTATATTATTCAGTACTTCAAAGGAAATTTTTCTTTTGCCGTTTTCATATTGGGAAATTGCTTGTTGAGATACTCCTATCATTTCTCCTAATACAAATGCTGAAATTCCTTTCGCCTTTCGAATTTCTTTAATTACCTTACCTATGTTTTCTTGCATGTTGTTTACCCTCCTTGCTTGTATTATATGGAAAAATAATAAACATTACAACTAAATGAAGTAAAAATAAATAAAAACCGTTGACACAACAACTCAATGAGGTATATTATTGTCTTACAACAAGAAAATACAACAAATAGTAGTAAAAATCATCAAAAGTTATGTATATCTATCATATTGAATGTTTTACTTTAAAGAACTTATTAAAAAGGAGGGTGAGTAGTGAATTTAAAATTTGAGTTACCAGATGATACGTTGATAACTTCTCGTTCTGATTTGAAAAGTTTATTACGTGAGTTAAAAGAGGAACTGCAGGAAGAAAAAATGCAAGATGATATTTTTACAATTAAGGAAGCAGCTGAATATATGAAAGTAAGTATTCCAACCGTACGATCATTAATAGCTACAAATGAAATACCTTATTTTAAAAGGGGACAAGTTATTCGTTTGAATCGTTGGGATATCCTTGACTGGATGCGTAAGGATAAATAGGAAACTATGAAAATATAAAAAGCTACTAATATTTTGTTGGTCAGATGGTCTATTGCGGACCGAACATAAATGCAATGTTGGAAATGATAGCTGAAAAAAAGACGGTTGCAACGTCAAATTAAAAAAATGAGGTGAATACATATGAACGGAGTATTGTCTGCAACGAGGTTAATGAAGGCGCATGAAATTGTAAAACGATGTGCTGTAGCAAGAAAAAATCCTGAGATTTTAGAAGCTATGGAGTTTGAAGCTAAGAAAAGATTATACGAAATTAACAATAGTAAATAAGGAGCGTTAGAAATATGGATCAATTAGTAGCAGTCAATGAACAACCAAATTTAAAAAATTTCACAAGTGAACTTGATGGTGAATTAGGATCGCTGGGAGTAAGCGTTGCGACTTTAACAGATGTAGAAGTTCTTTTAGCGCACTTAGTAGAGGATATGGATACAGCGGTATACAAAGGTGAGGAAATTTATTGTTTTCGTGGGTTTCATAGAAAGCTAAGAGTGTATTGGCGCCTGCTCAATCATACGATGAATGAATTAAATAAAGAATATGAAAGAGTAGATGAAATTAAAGATGGATTATTTAAAGAGGTAGTAAAGAATGGTGAAAAAAGACAATAAAAAAAGATATATGAACTGCGAATTCATATATCCTCAAGAACAATTATTTATCTACTTATATTTTAACATTGAGTTCGTCTTGTGACAAGGGAGGTGAGAAGTTGTTATCTACAGCAGCGAATTATACAGAAGCAATTAACAACATAATGCCTGGAGCGAAAATTATTAAGCTTACTGGATATGCAAAGGGCAATCAAGAGTATCAAAAAGCAAAAACACCAGTAGGTTCTTGGAAAGTCACGCATTCATTAGATAACGATCAAATTAATGGATGGCTTGGTCAAGGTGGCTGGATAGGGTGTGTTGTTCCAAAAGGTATTTTCATTGTCGACATTGACGATTCTAAAGAAGGTCAGTTACTAAGAGAATTACTTGAAGGAGAAAACATTCATCACCATTTAATTAAAACTCCTAATGGCTGGCAGTTTATATTCAAAGGCGAAACGGATTTAACGAAAAAAGAAGGTCAGTATCAGAATTACGTTAATCGTTTAGGGTTAACACAAGATACACGAGCAGTGGAAAAGGGTTATATCGTATTCCCGACCGAAAATACAGAAGGGCGTCATGTTGTAACTCAAAGTCTAGAAAAATTGGACGAGCTTCCACAGTTCTTATATAAAGCATGGAATGGTGCGAAAACACCTTCACCTATGAGTTATCCATATGAAACTAACGGTTCACGTGATGGGGATTTTTATGATTTAGCCAGAAGGTTATTAATTTGTAAGGTGAGCAAAAAGGAAGTATTGTCCAGTCTTAAATTGGCTCACAAATACTTTGTTTCCTTCAAAAAAGGGTTTCTTATTAAGGATATTACAAAGGTTGTTAATTCGGCCTATAAGAAGGTCAATGAAGGAAAAGCGGATGAGGGAATAACAAACGATAATGAGAAAAAACAAGAGGATTCTATCATTCCTGTAAATATTCCATCTCCTTACAAAGTTAAAAATAATGCTTTATATAGAGTGGAAACTAAGGTCAAGAATGGAGAACTTGATGAACGGGAAATCATGGTTGCTAGGCATGTTCCGATTCTAAAAAGAGAACTACATAACGTTGAACGTCAACAATTATATTATGAGTTAACCTGGAATGATAGAGGGAAGGTCGTCACCGAGATTGTTCCAGCTGGAGCATTGGTCACTAAGAGGGAGATGATGCCATTAGCAGATAAAGGGTTTCCTTCAAATGATAATAACATAAAGCAGTTAATAGATTACTTTGATAAGGTTTTAGCGTTTACCGAGATTGATAGAGGGCTGATGGTAGACCGTTTAGGTTATGTGAAAAGTGGTTTGGCCCATCCATTACTAGCAACAGATTATGAAATACTGCCTAATGATCAAGGAGAGCAGCAACTTTTTGAATCATTCCAAGTAGCTGGGACAGTCCAAGGGTGGATAGATGAAGTATTTAATCGTATTAAAGCCCATCCGAGAGCATTATTTTTTGTATTAGCATCCTTTGCTAGTGTACTGCTTCATGATTTAAAAATAGATCCTTTCATTGTGGATCTTTCTAGCGGAACTTCAAAAGGAAAAACAAGCGTATTAAAAGTTGCAGCCAGCGTGTGGGGGACAAGTGAACTTGTAAATGAATTTAACGCAACCAAAGTTAGTATTGAACGTAAAGCATCCTTCTTAAACAGTTTTCCTTTGTTAATGGATGATAGCCGTAAAGCGGATGAAAGATTACTTCAATCCATTGTTTATAACTTCAGTGGAGGGAAGTCTAAAGGTAGGGGTTCTCTTAGTGGTTCGCAAAGAGAAAATACATGGAAAAATATCATGTTAACTACTGGAGAAGTAAGTCTAAATGAATATGCATCTAAAGCTGGGGGAGCTGCTGCTCGAATTGTGAGTTTAAATGATAGCCCATTTGAAGGAGTAGATTATATATTCTTCGCTGATTTATATAAGGGGCTAGAAACAAATTATGGAGTAATTGGTTTAGAGTTTTTAAAACAGTACCAAGTACGTAAGAAGGAGTTGCTCCCATCTTTTTATAAATTTAAAGATTTTTATATGAATAAAGCACAGGGAAATGAGGTTTTAACAAGATTATCCCTTTATTATGCAACAGTCCATTATGCAGGTAGACTCCTAAAAGAATTTTTCAAGGTTAGTGTAGATCTTGAGCAACTGGACAAGCTTTTTGACGAAATTGCCCAAGAAAATAAAGCAATAGATAAACCAAAAGAACTATTGAATGAAATTTTAACTTACTTGGATAGTAATAGGGATGGTATTTATTATGACTATGCTCCCAAAAATATCAAAGCAATTTATAAGTTTAGTTCAATTTGTTTAACACCATCTTTTTTAAAAGAGTTCTTAGGACCAGAAGAAAAAAGGACTAGAAAAGAGTGGTTGAAAAGGGGATTTACTGTTCCTAATGTTTTAGATGGGAAAGCAGTTGATTATCAAAAAATTAGCCATAAAGGGCGAAAAATCAATGCTGTAACTATAAATAAAGAGATTGTCCAACAATTAGGTTTTGATTTTGAAGAAAATCCACCTAATAACTAAGGGGTACCAAGAGTACTAAGAAAATAAAGTTCATTTTATAGATTTGGTACTCCTAAAAACATTGATATAGCAAGTATTCAATACGAATAGTACTAAAAGTACCAAGAGTACTAAGAAAATAAATATATATTTTATAGAAAAAACTATTCATAACTTTTTTCTATAAAACCCATATATATGTACTTTGAAAAAACGTGGTACTTTTGGAACTTTAAGAACTGAAGTGGAGAATATGTTGATATGACAATGTTTTTGCGGAAGTACTAAATAAGAAATGCGCTGGAACTGTCTAGAACTCTTGGTACTAATCAAATGAATAAGGATGGTAGAAATGGCAATTAAAAAAATTCCAACCGTACTAGCAATTGAACGTGATAAAAAAGGAAATCTTAGTACATGGTGTCAATACTGTGGAAAGTTTCATCATCATGGAATAGGTGAAGGACATAGAGATGCACATTGTTTTGAGGAAGATAGTCCTTATATTCGTACAGGCTATATCCTTAAAAAGATGAAATTATCGGGTAAAGAGGTTGTGAGGATGGGGGAAACCTCATGAATGAAATATTAGAACGATTGAAGGAACAATTAGAAATTCATCGTGATGATGAAAAGGTAATGGTAGATCGTTTAGACCTTATGAAGCTTATACAAGAATACGAAATAGAGACAGGTAGAAAGAAAATATGGCTAGATGAGAGGTGGTGAGTAAATGGCGAGTTTTTTCAATAAAATTTTTAACCGTAAAAAAGAACTGCAGAAGACAGAAAGAGCAGATGTTATGAGCGGTGGACCAGCAATATTTACACCTTTTAGCGGTAACGCTTATGAAAGTGATATTTATAGGGCGGCTGTGGATAGCATAGCTAGAAATGCTGCAAAGCTAAAAGGAACGCATGTAATGACATCATCAGACCGTCGGAAAAAGGGTGATTATAATTTAAATCGGATTTTACAAGTAAGACCGAACCCTTATATGACGGCATATGATCTTATTTATAAGTTGGTTACTCATTACTATCTTTACAATAATGCTTTTGCTTACTTAGAAAAGGACGACAAAGGTAATTTAGTTGCTATATATCCATTGTCACCTCAAAGTGTGGAATACCTCACCGATCTAACAGGTGAAATGTATTGTCGTTTCTTATTTGCGAATGGTCAACAAGTCACATTGCATTTTTCAGAGGTATTTATAGTAAGACGTTTCTTTAATTCTAATGATCTATTAGGTGATACCAATACAGCTATTTTGCCAGCGTTAGATTTGGCACATACGCAAAATGAAGGGTTGAGCAATGCAATAAAATCCAATGCAACTATTAGAGGTATCTTGAAATACAATCAAGTTTTATCACCTGAGAAGCTAAAAGAAGAAAAAGAAGCTTTCACCAATGATTACTTATCCATTGGCAACAATGGTGGAATCGCAGCAATAGACAATAAATATGACTATATCCCACTAGAAACAAAGCCGACAACTATTGATGATAAGCAGCTTGAAGCGGTGAAAAAGAAAATCTATGAGTATTTGGGTATTAGTGAATCCATTGTGAATAGCACTTATTCAGAGGAAGACTGGGCGGCGTTTTATGAAAGTGTATTAGAGCCTTTAGCAATTCAATTCTCTTTAGAATTGACGGACAAGCTTTTCACAGAGCGTGAGCAGTCCTTTGGGAATTCTATTATTTTTGAAGCGAATAGGTTGCAGTTTGCTAGTAATGAAACAAAAACAAACATCATTAAGGAATTAATGCCGTTAGGCTTATTCACAATAAATCAAGCATTAGAAATTTTAAACCTACCACCAGTTGAGGACGGTGACAAGCGACTACAAACATTAAATGTAGTTAATGCAGCAAAAGCCGATCAATATCAACTTAAAGAACAAGGGGGTAATAACCAATGAAAGAATTGAGAGTAGCAGAACTAAGAGCAGCCGAGCCGGCAGGTGACAGCAGCCTTATTCTAAATGGTAGACCGATTGTGTACGATCAGCCTACCACCATAAAAGCACCATTTGGGGAATATATCGAGATTATTAAAAGGGGCGCATTAGATAAAGCTGATTTATCGGATATTCGCTTACTGTATAACCATGATATGAGTAAAATCCCTTTAGCAAGAACACCTAAAACAATGTCCTTTGCGTTAGATTCGGCAGGATTAACAATGAGGGCGGAATTACCAGAAACCGAAGAGGGAAAAAGCGTTTATACGGCAGTAAGGCGCCAAGACCTATCGGGAATGTCCTTTGCTTTTAAAGTACCAGAAGGCGGCAGCCAATTTGATGCAAAGACGAACACAAGAACAATAACCAAAATTGAAAAAGTCTATGAGTTTAGTATTTGTCCATTTCCTGCATATCCTCAAACGAGTGTGGAGGCAAGGGCAGCTATTGAAAGTTCATGGGAAATGTTGAAATCAACAGAAAGACAAGCATTAAAAATAAAAATTAATCAATTATTAATGAGGAGAGTGTAAGAATATGAAATTCACTACAGTAGCAGAGGCATTTAATTTTTATCGTAATCATTCTTTAGCAGAAATGGAAACAAGAGCAGCACAAATTAAGGGTACAGTTGATACTGATCCAAATGCAGATATTACATCTATCAATATTGAAATCGAAGGGTTGCAACAAGCAATGAATAACAGTAAAGAAAAAGAAAAACAAGCACAACAAAGTCAAACTCAAACACCACCAGCAAACGAAGGAACGGCACAACGTAGCCAATTCAATCCGATTACTGGAATGAACTTTAACCAGGGGCAACAAGTACCAACAGAAAATATTTTTGGCAGCGCAGAATACCGCAGTGCATTCTATAAAACAATGCTAGGGCAAAAGCTTACAGATATTGAAACAAGAACATTTAACCGAGCGATGGAAATTCAAGAAGCGGAACACCGAGCGGATGCATTTAACACAACAACGAATAGTGCAGCTGTATTGCCTACAACTACGTTAAATGAGGTTATCAAGAAAGCACGTACAATGGGCGGATTAATCTCACATTGCCGTAACTTTAATATCCCAACTAATATTAGTGTACCAATCGGAACACCTTCTAGTAAGGCACAATGGCATGTAGAAGGGGCGCCAGTAGAAAGTGAAAATGTTTCAACAGCAACTGTATCATTTAAAGGCTATGAGATCATTAAAGTATTTTCTATCAGTGCTGCAGCTAAGAAAATGTCTATCCAAGCATTTGAAGCATATATGACTGATGAACTTACTAATTGTGTAATGGAAGCTATTGCAGATGCTTTAGTGAATGGTACTGGAAGTGGTCAAGGTACAGGGCTGGTAACAGGTGTTACATGGAATGATACAAATAGCTTTGAAAATACAGGGAAGTATACAGACTTTACAAAAGCATTGGCTATGCTTAAGCGAGGATATGCAGCAGGGGCAAAATGGGCTATGAGTAACGCTACACTATACAACGAAGTATATAGCCTTGTGGATGCAAACGGACGACCTATCTTTATTGCGGATCCAAAGAATGAAAGCATTGGATACATTCTAGGTAAAGAAGTAGTTATTGATGACAATATCGAGGACGACACTATTATTCTAGGAAACTTCCAGTACATGGGTTACAACATGCCGCAAGGTGTAATGATTGAAACATCAAGAGAATCAAGCTTTAAGAGTGGATTAGTTGATTACCGAGCAATGGCAATTGCAGATACGAAACCACTTGTACCAGAAGCATTTATTAAACTATCTAAAAAGCAAGCATAAGCAAACTAAGTATGAAGGGGTATCAGTATAGCGCTGGTATCCCTTTTATTTAAAGGAGTGAGTAAATTGTTAATTAGTATCGAGGAAGCAAGGGACACAGTAAGAGTAGATGGTGAAGACAATGACGTAATCATCATTCCGTTATTAGAATCTATTCCGTCTTATCTCGAGATAACAACAGGAAGAACATGGACAGATGATACATCAGTACATCCATTAGCACAAACAGTAACAAAGTTTCTCTTACAGTTGTGGTATGACCCACAAGATCAGGATAGTGAACGATTAAAGCGAACAATCGACAATCTATTAGCGGCATTGACTGTATTAGGTAGGAATATGAAAAATGGCTAAGGATTATGCAAAATCTTTTTATAACAGTGCAACATGGCGTAAATGTAAAGATGGATTCATGCAAAGTAAGCACTATTTATGTGAAAGATGCGGTGATATAGCCGTTATATGCCATCATAAACGCTATATTACACCACAAAATATTAATAATCCCAATATAACGTTGAGTTGGGACAATTTAGAGGCATTATGCCAAACGTGCCATAACCAAGAACATCATAGCAGCGAGATATGCGCAAATGGATTAGCATTCGATAGCAAAGGGAATTTGATTCAAAAATAAAACATACCCCCCATTAATTTAAGAAAAAGGCATGGCTCGAGGACCGAGGAGGAGCCTTTCTTTTCCTCTCCATGACTTTCTATATAAAGGGAGGGATGGAAAAAAACAAAAAATGAAGGTGATTATATGAGGACTTCTAAGAAAGTTACAGCGATTTCTAGTGATATGAAAAAACTTAAAACGATATTAAGGCAGATTCCTAAAGAGCGTTTACCGATAGCGCAGAGTTTATATAACGAGCTTGTATTTATGCAAACTACTTTAGAGGCTTTAAAAACTCAAGTAAATGAAGAAGGACCGACAGCAATGTTTAAACAAGGTAGGCAAGAATTTTTAAGGGAACATCCAGCGTTAAAAGCCTATAACACAACTGTACAGCGTTACAGTCTTTTGTATAAGCAATTAGTTGATTTATTACCGCCAACAGATTTAAAACCAAAAGAAGATGAACTAATTGACTTTATTAAGAGGTGATAACGTGAATTATATACAAGGGTATTGGAATGCAATTGAATCTGGAGAAGTAATGGTTTCTAAGCGAGTTTATAGGCAATATAAACGATTAGTTGAGGATATAGCAAAACCAAGCAAATATGTCTTTGATGAAGACAAGGCAAATAAACCTATTGAATTTATAGAGCGTTTTTGCAAGCACAGTAAGGGAGAATGGGCAGGTAAGCCGATTGAGTTAGAACTATTTCAAAAAGCTTATATAGCTGCTTTGTTCGGTTTTGTGGATAAGGATACAGGATTAAGACGATATCGAGAAAGTTTATTCTATGTATCACGAAAAAATGGAAAAACAACGATGTTAGCAGGAATAGCGGCTTATATGCTTATTGCGGATGGAGAAGGCGGTGCGGAAGTTTACAGTATAGCTAGTAAGCGAGATCAAGCTCGTATATTGTTTGATGAAACTCATAGCATGATTCAACAAAGTCCTAATTTATCCAAGCATATTAAGAAACGAAAAAGTGATCTGTATTTTCCGCTTACTATGTCTAAACTTATGCCGTTGGCGAAAAATAGTAATACATTAGACGGACTTAATAGCAGCATGGTTATTATTGATGAATTACATTCAATTTTAGATCGTAATTTATACGAAGTTATGAAGCAAAGTCAATCAGCACGACAACAACCTATGTTAATTATGATTACAACGGCTGGGACAGTCAGAGAGAATATATTTGATGATATGTATTCGTATGCTTGTAATGTAGTAGACGGTAAATTTGAAGATGATAGCTTTTTGCCGATTCTTTACGAATTAGATTCAAAAGAAGAATGGACAGACCCTACAACATGGAAAAAGGCAAACCCAGCTTTGGGATCAATTAAAAAACTAGATGATTTAGAAAGAAAAGTGGAAAAGGCAAAGAATAACCCTAGCGATCTAAGCGGCTTACTTACAAAGGACTTTAATGTTAGGGATACAATAAAGAGCGCATGGCTTACATTTGATGATATAAACAACGAGGAAACATTTGATATACAGCAGTTTAGAAATTGCTATGCTATCGGTGGAGCGGATTTAAGTGTTACTACTGACTTATCTTGTGCAACTCTTTTATTTGTGGATAAAGACACCAAAAAACGGTTTATTCATCAAATGTATTGGCTGCCACGTGATAGTTTTGAAAAACGAGTTCAAATGGATAAGATTCCATATGATAAATGGCTAGAGCAAGGGCTATTACGTCTTTGTAACGGAAATAGCATAAATTACGGTGATATAACAGCATGGTTTGTGGAAATGCTCAACAATTACGGAATAACACCTTTGTGGGTTTATTATGACAGTTATTCGGCTAAGTATTGGGTAGAAGAAATGGAGCAACATGGCTTTAAAATGGTTAGATGCATTCAAGGAGCCAAAACTTTAAGTCTTCCTATGCAGCAGATGGGAGCCGATTTGCAAGCGAAAAAGATTAATTATAATAATTCACCTATTCTTAAATGGTGTTTAACTAATACAGGTGTGGAAACGGATCGTAACGGCAACATTGTACCAGTAAAAAATCAAGCTGCTAAGATGCGAATAGATGGAACAGCAAGTATGTTAGATGCTTATGTTGGTTTATTTGAGCATCATGATGAATTTTTAAGAGCCTTATAGGGGAGGGAGAATTATTATGGCTACAACTCAAAAAAAGGATAAGAAAATAACTCTTTTAACGGCAACATGGACAGAAGATGAAATGGGACAGCGAATTCCGGAATGGGAACCGTTACCCAGCGGCGAAAACATTTGGGCATATTATCGACAAGCTTCAGCAGATGAATTTTTTGGAGCGGCTGCAATTAAATACAAAATAGAGGCTATTTTTAAAATTAGATGGCGTAATGATATTGATCCAACTATGAAAGTGCGTTTTAGAGGTACTGATTATGGAATAACTCGAATTGATGACTTTGAAGGTAATAAACAAGACTTAGTTATATATGCTTATGTAATTAAATAGGGGGAATGGAATATGTCAACTGAAAGATTAGAAAAAGAATTAGATAAGGCTTTAGATGACTTTAGAGAAAATACTTTATTTAATGTTGAAACGTTTGACCAAGTACACGAAAATGAATATTTAACAAAGGATGATCTAGAGGAAATCAATCGACAAGTCTTTTATTGTCTACATGATTTTAAAAGTAAAATCGTAAAATTTCTAAAAGAAAATAACCGTTAATGATATGAAGAAGGGATGAGCGCAAAATTGCGCCCACCCTTTTTTATTGACTAACTATCGTCTCTAGTAAGTAATTTTCGCTCGTGAAATTTTAGGAGCGAAATGTATCGTGAGAAATGAAGAAGGAAAATCTTTGGAGGGTATCTCTCATATATTATTTTTTGGTCACATTTCGGTCACGAAACATATATAATCATTTACTTTTTATTTTCTTTTTTATCCTCTAAATTTAAAAAAACGTAGGGTTTACAGGTTTGGAAAAAGTCGTATTTCTTCTTATTTATATATCTGATGCATGGGCGGAATGATGTAATTCCGTTTGCCCTAAAAAACATCCATTTCTATATAGAAATGGATGTTTTTTTATGTTTTTTAGAAAAGGAAATGAATTTCTGTAGAATTTTGTCGCTTTCTCTCTTGACCATATTGATATTTCATTGTTAGAATCTAGGAAGATAATATAAAACGATCCTTCATATATCCTCAATGATATGGTTTGAGAGTCTCTACCGGGTTACCGCAAACAACCTGACTATGAAGGCAGTGTGTCTTATATTTATAAAGAGCGGAGACTATCTTTCTTTATAAAGCCAGACCCCTGCCTTTTCTTTGTTATGAGACTAGAGGCGGAGGACTGGCTTTTTTTATTATATTGGTAATGCTTTTCGCCAAATTGGTGAAAATATTTATATACGAGAACTAACGTTGGGGTGATTATTTTGAAGAAACAACACGATACAATTATCGTTTTAGATTTTGGAAGTCAATACAATCAGTTAATAGCACGTCGAATTCGTGAGTTCGGTGTATACAGTGAACTTCATCCACATACAATTACTGCAGAAGAAATTAAAGCAATGAATCCAAAAGGGATTATTTTCTCTGGTGGACCAAATAGCGTATACGGTGAAGGTGCATTACATTGTGATGAAAAAATCTTTGAACTAGGTTTACCAATCTTCGGTATTTGTTACGGTATGCAGCTTATGACGCAACACTTCGGTGGTAAAGTAGAGCGTGCAAATCACCGTGAGTACGGAAAGGCTGTTCTTAAAGTAGAGAACGAATCAAAATTATATGCGAACCTTCCAGAAGAGCAAGTTGTATGGATGAGCCATGGTGACTTAGTAACTGGTTTACCTGAAGGATTCGTAGTAGACGCAACAAGTGAGTCTTGCCCAATTGCTGGTATGAGCAATGAAGCGAAAAACTTATACGGTGTACAATTCCACCCAGAAGTACGTCACTCTGAGCACGGTAACGATTTAATTAAAAACTTCGTATTCGGCGTATGTGGTTGTTCTGAAGGATGGAACATGGAGAACTTTATCGAAGTAGAATTAGAAAAAATTCGTGAAACTGTTGGAGACAAAAAAGTACTATGCGCACTTAGTGGCGGTGTAGACTCTTCTGTTGTAGCAGTATTAATTCATAAAGCAATCGGCGATCAATTAACTTGTATTTTCGTTGACCACGGCTTACTGCGTAAAGGCGAAGCAGAAGGCGTTATGAAAACATTTAGCGAAGGCTTCCACATGAACGTTATTAAAGTGGATGCAAAAGAACGCTTCATGAACAAGTTAAAAGGTGTAGAAGATCCAGAACAAAAACGTAAAATCATCGGTAACGAATTCATTTACGTATTTGATGATGAAGCGTCTAAATTACAAGGTATGGACTTTTTAGCACAAGGTACACTTTACACAGACATCGTTGAAAGTGGTACAGCAACTGCACAAACAATTAAATCTCACCACAACGTTGGTGGACTTCCAGAAGACATGCAGTTCAAATTAATTGAGCCTTTAAACACGTTATTTAAAGACGAAGTACGTGTATTAGGATCTGAACTAGGAATTCCTGATGAAATCGTATGGCGTCAACCATTCCCAGGACCGGGTCTTGGTATTCGTGTATTAGGTGAAATTACAGAAGAGAAATTAGAAATCGTTCGTGAATCTGATGCGATTTTACGTGAAGAAATTATTAAAGCGGGCTTAGACCGTGAAATCTGGCAATACTTCACTGCACTTCCTGGTATGCGTAGCGTAGGTGTTATGGGTGACGAGCGTACTTACGATTACACAGTAGGTATCCGTGCAGTAACATCTATCGACGGTATGACAGCTGACTGGGCACGTATCCCTTGGGACGTATTAGAGAAAATCTCTGTACGTATCGTAAACGAAGTAAAACACGTTAACCGTATCGTGTATGATGTAACGAGTAAGCCACCAGCAACTATTGAGTGGGAATAGATGAATAAATAGCTGTGAACGTTGAAGTACCACGCTTTTAAACGATATTTTTAGAAGTGTGGTACTCATATGGAACTTTTTTGTTCCATTAAGTTATTTAACTTCTTTGCGACAGCATCATGCTTGTTTGGATACAGATGTGAATAAACTTGCAATGTCGTCTCGATTTTTTCATGGCCTAATCTTTCCGATATCAATAATGGGCTATATCCTAATTCGATTAGAAGAGATGCGTGTGAATGTCTAAGGTCGTGCACACGTATCTTTTTTATATTCGCTTTTTTTATTCCTCTTCTTAATTCATATAACACATAGTACTTAGAACAATCAAATAAAAAATCATTATGTTTAGGTTTGTATAATTTGTTTTTATATTTTACAATCAATGCACTTAGTGCCAAAGGGATATGAATAATTCTTTTACTTTTTGGTGTTTTGGGAGGATTTATGACAGTTTCACCATTCACCTTTTGAAGTGATTTTGTAATGGATATTGTGTTGCTTAATAAGTCTATGTCTTTCCATTGCAACCCTAATAACTCCCCGGAACGAATTCCTGTCCAAAAAAGTATAGAGAATATAACTTTACTTTCTTCTTTTTCTAATTGTTCGTAGAATAAATTGAATTCCTCTAACGTCCAAAAATTCATAGAATCAGCTTGCTTTTTTCCTATAGAGCCGACTACTTTTGAAGGATTGGCAGATAATCCGTAAAATTTTACAGCGAAATTGAGTATCGCATTTAATTGGTTATTAATTGTTTTTAGATATGTTTGGCTAAACCCTTGAGAAATTAGGGTGTTTTGCCATTTACGTATATGCATAGGTTTGATCTCATTTATGGCGATTTTTGAAAAGAATGGTAGTATTCTTGAATTAATAATATATTTTTTATTTTCGAAAGTATTTGGTCTAATGCGATGAACTATATCTTCCATGTATAATTCAACTAGACTAGCGAAACTCATATCGCTACTTTCATTATGTTTTTTATGGAATTCTTTTTCCCAGGCGACAGCATCGTTCTTTTTTTTGAAACCACGTTTTTTTTTCTGCTTCTTGTTTCCCTCGTAGTCGCGGTAAACGATTTTTACATAGTACGTTCCTCTTTCTTTGTCTTTATAGATAGGCATCCTTTCACAACTCCTTCCAAATAAGTTCAAAAATTAAATGTTTTATATTTCATGAACCGTTTAGGAACTCCATAAACACTTGCAATTTGTTCTATGGTGTATCCAGAACGGAGATAATGATAAACTTCATCATCAGGCATCAATAATTCAACAGCAAAAGTATTTGCTTCTACTTCTAATTTATCTGTGGAAAAGAGTGTCTGCTTATTAAGAAAAGCGGTATCTTCTTCAGGGTGTCTAACAGCATGACCTAATTCATGAGCACAGACATAGAGTTGGTAAAATTCTTCTAGAGTGCAATTGATATGAATAAGTTGAACGCGTCGACAGTAATGATAATATCCGTAGATATGTTGCAGGTCTTCAAATATTAATTCGATGTTTCTTTCTTTAGCTATTTTAAATGGATTGTTTGTGCCGTGTTCTTTTACTAGATCTAGTGCGTGTTGTTTTATGTTATCCTTCAACCCAAAGTCCTCCTTAATTTCTATATTTCTTAGGAGTGAATTTTTTCTTAGCTATTTCTCGCGCTAAAAGCATCGAACGTTCAAGTGAATCTTTTAATACCATCTTTGTGGCTTCGTCAAGTGGTTCGCCATCGAAAGCGGCAAAACCATTTTTGTCATCACCCAATCCATCTAACATTTTTTCTAATTGTTTAGCAATGTCTTTTTTGTCTTTTTCAGTTATTTGATAATATTTCCGATCTGATTGCTTTTTTTCGATAAGTTTATCTACATCGTACCCCATTAACCAAGCAGGGTTTATACCAAATTGTTTTGCTATAACTTCTATAGTAGTTAGTTTTGGCGCCATTTTACCACTACAATATCGGGATACGGTGGCTGCAGAAAGATTAATTCTTTCCGAAAGAGTATAAATTGTTTGGTTATTCTCAAGCATGATTTCTTTCAATCTGATAGGGAATATTTCTTTATTTAAAAGTTGCTTTTGTTCCATTTTGTAACAACCCCCTTTTTCGATTAGTATAAACAAGTTTGTTACAAAACGCAACAACAACAGAGGTGAAATCGACAAAAATGTTACGAAACGTATTGACAGTTGTTTTTTTTAAGGGTATTCTAGGGGTGAGTTACGAAACGTAACAATAACTGCGATTTATTAGAAGAGAGAGGGGTGATTATATGAACAAAAGACGTAAATATCCAGAATTAAAAGCTTTAAAAGGAAAAATAAGAGAAGAAAATTCTAGTTATAGGAAATTGGCTGAGGCGTTAGAGATAAGCACAACTACCTTGAATGATAAGATTAACGGTTACTCTGTGTTTGATACAGAAGAAGTAAATAAAATTGTGAATGAATTAAAAATAGAACCGAATGAGGTAATCCGAATTTTTTTTCCTCGAATGTTGCGTTTCGTAACTAACGGTGTTGCTTAACGAGGTGTGGTTGATGGATGTCTATAGATGTGAACATGTCATGGATTTGTTTAGTGTGAAAGAGACGAAAGCGCGAGAAATTATTAAACAGCTTAACAATGAACTAAAAGAAAAAGGTTATATCACGGTAGCCGGACGAGTGCCAATAGAGTATTTTCACGAAAGAACAAAAATACCTAAAAATAATCATGAATTACGGTAAGCGGGTTAAGTGAAATTAATCTTGATGTTGTAGATACAGAGGAGGTGAGTTGAATGAAAAATGGTAAAAAGCCAACAAAAAAGGAAAAAATTCATATTGAGTCATACAATCTTAATCCTGATATTTGGTTAATCTTCAAAAAAGTAAGTAATGAATTACATTTAGTACATCGTTATACAAATACAACAAAAGTAATTCCAAGTGCATAAATAGGAGGAAATAGCATGGATCAATTAACAACAACAAACGAGCTCCATATTTTAGGGAAACAAAACATTGCAGGTAACGAATTCACTGGAATCGAGGGTGGATTTGATGAAGGTAAGAAAGCGATGTTGGTGAAGGAAATTGCAAAAATTCATTATAAAGAGTTGAAGCATGTAAATGAATTAATTAATAAAAATAGAGCTCGATTTAAAGATGGTATTGATATTTTGGATTTAAAGAACGGTCGGTCTGAACGACTGTTAGAACAATTAGGATTCACTAATCGTGACATAACTATTAGTAAAGCGATCTACCTCCTCTCCGAACGAGGATACGCTAAACTACTAAAAATTCTAGAAGATGACACAGCATGGGAATTATACGATCAGTTTGTGGACGGGTATTTCAACATGAGAGAACAGAAACAAATTCCTACAGATCCAATGAGTATTTTAAAACTAACATTTGATGTATTAGAAGGACAAAAACAAGAACTCCAGCACATCAAATCAGATGTGGAAGACTTGCGGGAGAATGTACCACTATTCGCTGTTGAGTGTGATGAAATTTCTAATGCAGTAAAACGTTATGGCGTTGTATTACTTGGTGGTAAAAATTCTAATGCCTATCAAAATCGTGGATTGAGATCGAAAGTTTATAAAGACATTTACCGACAGTTATATAGACAATTTGGAGTGACAAGTCATAAAGCGATTAAACGTGGTCATTTGGAGTTGGCATCAAAAATTGTTGAAGAATATACATTACCAATTGTATTAAGTGAAGAAATCACTTTTGTGAATTCACAAATAAATATGGCGGAAGTTCAGTAGGAGGAGCAATCATGCAACAACAAATTTTAGTAATTGTTACGAGTTTATCCAGTACACCAAATGTTTTTGGATACAAAACAAAGGATGCCGCAAAAGAAGGAGTTCAAAAGTTGATTAAAAAAGGAACGAGTCCTAATTCAATTATTGTAGCTCAAGAACTACCTATGAACATCGATATTCAAGTGGATGTTGAATTTTAATAAGAAAGGTTTAGGTGAGAAAAGTAATGGAAGTCATGATTGATTTAAATACATTTGCTGATGGAGCACTTGCTGAAAGATTTCATCAAGAGTTTGAGCGTGTAATGGAAAATATGGCAGATTTAAATACTGATCCTAAAAAAGCAAGAAAGATTGTTTTAACCCTTTCGTTTGCTGGTGATAAAAAGCGTGATGTGTGGAATTGTCAAGTTCAAGCCACTTCGAAACTAGCGCCAACAGAAGCGGTAGAATCTAAGATTCTATTAGATATGGATCAAAACGGAAATTTAGTTGGTCAAGAGTTAGCTTCCGGGATCCAGGGACAGTTTTATATGGATCTACAGGGTGATGTGAAAACAGATGTTGGCCAACCTGTAGAAGAAGTAGAAGAAAAAGAACAAAATCAGGCTGCTGAGAAGCAAACAGTAGTAATCGATTATATGAAAAGTAAATCTAATTAAGAAAAGGGGAAATAAAAATGACTATGACAAGAGAAGCAATTGAAAAAGTATTAGAGATTGGAACGATTGAAACACATAAAATTGGGGAACAAACTTATTCAACACAACGATTACATCTTGTGCAAGAACCGACACCAGCAGAGATTACTGTTCGTAGTTTATCTGGTTTAGTAGGTTACGTGAAATCAGAATTTGACACAACAGAAGCTGTAATGATTCATATTGTAAACCCAACAACGGTAAGATGCTTTACTGCGGTTAATGGAGATAAGGCTAGAAGTACTTATATCGAAGCACAAGCATCCATTCCACGTTTTAATTTTGGAAGCTTTTATGACAGAGAAGAATTTAATATTGCATTGCAATCAGGTTTTGTACAAAACAATCATCGAGACATTGTTTTACAGGTAGTAGGTACGGTTGTAGAAAATGATGTTAAGGAAATTGGAGATGATGGTGTATCGCAAGCTGTAACAGTGAAAACAGGAGTTGCGAGTAGAGGGAATGCAAAAGTACCTAATCCAGTGCAATTAAGCCCGTATAGAACATTTGTTGAAGTGGAACAACCAGAAAGTAAGTTTGTGTTCAGAATGCGTGAAGGTGCACGTTGTGGTTTGTTTGAAGCTGATGGTGGGGCTTGGAAGTTAGAAGCGATGAATAACATTAAAGAGTATTTAAACGAAGCGTTGGCGCAAGAAATTGAGTCAAAAAAGGTGTTTGTTTTAGCCTAATGGATATTACAACGGTAGAAAGTACAACGAATGTCTGTATCTTTGGATTAGGGATTGTGATACTTGCGTATGGAGTTTATAAAGGTGGTACTTTCATTGAACAAAAGTTTGATGAAAGTGATCGCTTAGAAAGGGAGGCTTTAGATAATGGGAATAGAAAGCCGAGTTCTTTCGGAACATCTAGAAAAGGCTTTGGAATTAGAAGAGGAGCGTAGAGAGTGTATACAAAATCTGCATCTGTTATATAAACAAATGAACCAGGCAAATAAGGAAAGGAATAAAACTTTGTATCTTGAATTGCATAACGCTTATCAGAAGCAAAGTATAAGAGATTTAGAGATATCAAAGCAGTTATCAGCTATGTATTTTAAGAAACAGAAAAGTGATCGTGAAGCAGAAAGAGCAGAGGTTTTTCGTGTAGCAGATCGTCTTGAAAAGGTTGGTGGCAGAAAAGAAGTAGTTGAAAGAATTCGCAAGAATGCATAAGAGAAGAACCCGCTGCAACGGGTCCTAAAGAAAAAATAATAATACGTATTATAACAATTAATTGATGTTTTGGAAATAGGAGAGGTAGGAAATATGGGTATTTTTCGAGTGAAAAAGGATACAAATTATTCGGTTATACACAATACGCCTTTGCGCGATGAAAATTTAAGTTGGAGGGCAAAGGGGTTATTGGCTTACATGCTTTCTTTACCGGATGATTGGACATTTCATGCTACTGAATTAAGTCAACATGCCAAGGATAGCGAGAAAACAACAACAAGTACCCTAAAAGAGTTGAAAAAGGCAGGGTATTTGAAGAGATATCCAATCCAAAATTCAGAAACAGGGAAAATTTCACATTGGGAAACCATTGTTTATGAGTTACCAACCATAGATACCAAAAACCATAGGGTGGATAAACCACCTAATGGTGAAACCACTGAGTGGAAAAGCCACCCTATGGATGAACCACATGATGGTGAAACCACCGAGTGGACGAACCACCCTATGGAAAAATGCCGACTACTAAATACTAATTCTTTACTAAGTACTAATAATATACAAAATACTAATTATTATCATGATGATAATAAAGAATCGAAATCACATGTATTAGTCGATGAAGAATTTAAAGTCAGTTATAACTTTTTAAAAGGTGAAGGAATTCCATTAAGTGAAATTGCCATTACGGAATTAGGAGAGTTTTGTGATTCGTTTGGTAGCGAATTAATTAAACATGCTGCTCACAAAGCTATTGATGAAAATAAGCCAAAATGGAATTACATTAAGGCCATTTTGAAAAGCTGGGAAAAGCAAAAAGTAAAAACATTAGATGATGTTGCTGCATTAGATAGACGCTTTGAAATGAGTAAGAACAAACGATTGAATGGTTCGGGACCAGGTCGTTCAAATAGAAAAGAAATTGTTCCAGATTGGTTACGTGAAGATGTTGAGCCAACTAAAAAAGAAATTGAAAAGCAAAACTCGCAATCTATTGATGAAGAGCGTGAGAGATTGCAAGAAGTGCTAAACAAATATAAATCATAGGAGCGATTTACATGTTAAATCCATTTGAAGATGTAATTGGAGAAGAGTGTTATAAATGCGAAAATCCTTATCCTGAGTCTGATATGAGTAAAATATATATTTCTGGTTTGGAAAGGACTTTATGCAAGCAGTGTAGAGAGCAGCTTGAACAGAAAGTAAAAGTGTTAGATTTTCGTGTCATTCATGACGTACTAAAGGAATTAATAAAAGGATTCGGCCGTGAGAAAGTCCGTCAATTTGATTTAGTAACTGCAAAAAGATACGTGATTGACAACGTAGTAGATCTAACGATTGAAAAACGTGGTGGCAAGTTCAATCAAGAACTTTTAGGTGAATTTGTTTCCTTATCTACTGAAGAGTTAATCACAGTCATCGAATTTTTAATGAGAAAAATGAATCCTAATCTATGGATGAATGCTGTGATAGGGAATGTGTTAGATCAACAAATGATTATTACGCTTTCACCGATAGAAGGTGAATCAAATGACTGAACAAATCACAATAGATCATGATTTTATTTACGAGCCGCTCATAGATACATACATGGTAGATATTGTTACAGAATCAGGATTCAAATTAGAATTTTGTGAAGCTGAAACGAAAGAAGAGGCAGGATTAAAAATTCGTAAAAAATATCGTAAGAATTATAGTTTTAAGATTCGTAGTATTGAAGTTTCGAATAGATCGTTAAAAGAAATTCAAGAACTTAACTAACAATTGAATAGGAGAAGATACTCATGCGGAATCCATATGATTATTATATAACTCCAGAAGAATATGAGGCGGCTGCAAAGAATGGAATTAGTAATGAATTACTGACACGTAGGATTAGAAATTTGGGATGGGACAAAGAAATTGCAATGACAAAACCATCAAGATATAACGCAAATAGATGGAAAAACATTAAAGAAATAGCTTTGAAAAATGGTATCTCTCATTCAACTTATACAGCAAGAATAAAAAAAGGTTGGAGATTGATTGATGCAATCAGTAAGCCACCTATAGATAAGTATCAAGCATTAAAATTGGCGGAACAAGCCAATTCAAAATGTAAAAATAAAGTGTTAACTGATGGACAAGCGGAACAAGCTGAATTAAATGGTATTAGTTATAGTACGGCACGTGACAGAGTTAAACGTTTGAAGTGGACTGTAGAAGAAGCCATAACAACTCCAGTGTTAACACGATCAGAATGTGGAAAGAAGGCAAAAGAAGCTTCACCTTGGTCAAAGTTGGTTATACCATCAAGAGAAGAAATAATGAAGCGTAGAAAGCTAACTTATATAGCAAATTAGTTTGAATTCATAAATCTTGAATTAAGGAGAGATAGGGAATGAATTTACAAATTGATGAAAAGAATGTAGCTGCTGGTCAATGGGTTGTATGCGAATTGAAGGATAACAAAGTTATTACACAAGTGAAACGAGTGATTAAAGATACATTTAACAATAAAGTGGAATTATGGGGATCGTGGGGATGTGAAGGAGCAATACATGGTGATTGGGGCTACAATCATGCGAATAAATGTAGATATGCGACAGTTGAGGAAATCAACGCAGAAAGTGTAAGACGTGTATTTGCTCAAAAAGGACGTAAGCCAAACGAGTATCGCTCAGGTGATGTTGTAACGGATGATGTGTATGCATCTCGTGTTTTACACGTAATAGATGATAGAGCAACTGTACAAATCATGAACTCGCATCAAATATATGAGGTTGCAATAGATAATTTAGAAATTCTATTTTTCGCTGAAGATATGGCTGGATAAAGCAATTGCATAAATAGTTTGCTCTACTTCAAATAAAGGATAAGGAGATACATTTTAAATGCGATATGCAAGAGGCACTCAATATGGTTTATATGCATGCAAGGGTAACAATAAAGATTACAAATGGTTTAAAAAAGCTAGGAAAGGTATGGGAAATATAACTATTGAAGAGAACAAAACGTTATGGCCATACAACGAAAAACTTGATTCAACGTTTAATTGGGACAGAGTGATGGGAAGAGTTTGTTGGTCATTTGTGAATGGGGATACGGAAACTACCATGTTTGCACTCTTAAAATATACAAAAATACCACGCTGGATTGCTGTGAGGCTAAAGAGAAAGGAGTGATGCAATGTTCTCGTTATTTGTAGGAATTATAGTGTTTATCATGATGTTGTCATTTTTATGGATTGTAGCAGGTAAATTAGGAGTTTTTGAGTGTATTGGAAATGTAGTATTAAAAATTAAAAACATATTCAAGGAGGAAAAATAAAATGAATACAAAGAAAATCGTAGGTGCAGCAGTAGTAGGATTTAGTCTTTTAACAGGTGGAATTTTAACTGCAATGAGCGTAAAGGTGATTGACCAGGGACATGCAGGTGTTGTCTATAACAGAAGTACAGGAATTGAAAAGGAGACTTTAGGACAAGGGTGGCACTTAGTTTCACCATTTAAACGTGTAACAGCTTATCCTATTTCAACAGAAACGGTTAAAGTGGATAAATTCAGCGTACAAACCAAAGATGGTAAGCCTTTAACAGTGAGTCTATCTTATGATTACATGAATGATGCAGAGAAACTTCCTAAGATTTATAACAAGTTCAAAGGACAAGCTCCAGATGTGATTGAGAACGGGTGGTTGCAGACTCGACTTAAGAAAGCTACATTAAACGTTTTCTCTAACTATTCAGTTCTTGAGGTCTTCCAACACCAAGGGGAAATTAATGGAGCGATAGAAAAAGAGTTTAGAAAAATGGTAGACACTACTGGATTCTTAGTAGATTCCGTTACGTTAGAAGCGCCTAAACCAGACGCAAATACAGCGAAAGCGATTCAAGGAGTAGTAGACGCCCAACAAAACCTTGAAAAGGCAGAGATTGAGAAGAAGCAAGCTACAATCAATGCAGAGAAAGCCATTGAGGAAGCAAGAGGAAAAGCTGAAGCGAATGAGATTATTAAGAAGTCTTTAACTCCAGAAATTGTAGAAATTAAAAAGATAGAAAAATGGGATGGTAAGTTACCGCAAGTAAGTGGTGAAGCTAATCCGTTGGTTCAAGTTAAGTAAATTATATTCCCAGGACTTTCTGGAATGAGAGAGTCCTGGAATGTTATTAAATTGGAATTTTATTAGAACAGGAGAATGAGAGATGAAAAGTATCGATAAAGGATATATGAGCTTTGCAAGTGGTTTTATTGTAGGACCAACAATGCCAGAACGTGAAGGAGGATTTCGTCAAATTGATTGGGAATTATTAAAAGCTTTCATTGAAAAAAATAAAGAAGCTTTTCAATCTGTTGAAGCTGGGCTTGCTGAAGATTGGGGATGCACATCAGGAGAAGTTTGGAATAGCGATGAAGGATATATTCCACAAAATGATACGTATGTTTATGCTTCAAGTAGATGGGCAACACCTGCTGTTTCTGTAACTTATAAAGATGGTCGTGAGGAAACTTTTGAAATGTGGAAACAAGGTGAGGATTCGGATAGCTATTTTGAAGGGATTTAAGACGAAATCTTTATTTGAGTAGAAAGAGAGGGAGTATCATGGGTTACGCCAATAGAGGAATGTCATTTGAACTTTTATTAAACAATACATGCCGTATGTATAAAGCGGCAAATGTAGGAGTATTTAATAAGCGCCCTACACCAATAAAAGTGATAAAGACAGATAAGAAAGGCAATATAACTAAAAGTGCATGGGAAAGTAAATCTACAGTAGATTATGACGGTGTGTACAAAGGAAGAGCTGTTTATTTTGAAGCGAAATCTACTGAAAAAACCACGAGCTTCCCGTTAGATAATATAAGTAGGCACCAGATTGACTATTTAAAGGATACACAAGAACAGGGAGCACTTTGTTTCTTTTTAATAGAATTCAGAACGGATCAGGTTATTTATTTTGTTCCTGTTTCTGTAGTAGCAGAATACTATGAAGCTATGCTTTATGACGGAGGAAGAAAGTCTATTCCAAGAGAGGAATTTGAGAAAAGAGCGTATATAGTACCACAAACTAATAGAGCACCTGTTGATTATTTATATCATGTAGATAAGTTAGGAATGGTTACTATATGAGTCCAAAAGAGGTGAGGATGGAAATACTAGGATTAACAGATAATCATTGCCGTCAGTGTGACAATAAATGTTCTCGTGATTTTGTGTATTGTTGGACAAAGTGTGAAGTGGGGAAGAGATTGAATGAAATAGGGGTTGTTTTGGGTGGTAAAGTTTTTGTTAAAACATCCATACAAAGAACAGAAGACGAATGGAATAAAATTTGTGAAGAAACCATGAAACTTAAAGAACATGGAATGAAATATATTGAAATTGCTAAAAGGTTTAATGTGAGTTACGGGCATTTAAGAAAACAGTTAAATAAACGTAACATGAAGAAATGAGTTGACATGGTGAAAGAGGAAGCAGGTGAGCCAACCCTTGTTTGAATGGTTTAAAGATTATAAAAAGTTGGAAGATGAAATCATTTATTTAGAAAATAAATTGCATAGAAGTAAAAGAGAATTAATACGTTGGAGTGTTGGTGATTTATCAAAGTATAAGTTAACTGCGGATTCAGATGGTGCGAAAATAGAGGAACACATATCGGCTATAGAATATGAACTAGCGAATAAGATGAACGATCAGTACGACCTCAAAATATTAATTAGTAAGTTTGAAGGGCTAGAAAATAAAATTCTATTTGGTAAGTATGTGCAACGAAAAACGTTAGAATCTATAGCTAGGGAATTAGGCTATAGTAGTAGTTATGTATATCAGAAGCATGCTGAAATTTCTAGAAGGATAAAGCTCGCTGAGGAACTTACACTTTTCTTACAGTAAGTTTTACATATGGTATCTATTGAAAAAATGAATTATAGTAATAGCATAGAATTTTACGTAAGAGCGACTGGTGCATGGTTGCTCTTTTCTATTTTTAATAGTAACTGTAAAATTTGAATGGGTTGGTTACCGAATAAAGCTTTATGGATGTCTGTTTGAATGAACTGGCGTTTATAGGGCGAGTAAATAATTACAAAGAGAACTTTCGAATCTAATTGTGATTATGCAGGAATACAAAAATAATTAAACGGTCCATAAGGAGAGCTTTTGCTCTTCTTTGAGCTGATACGTGCCTATCTATAGTGTCGGTTCAAAGAAGAATAAAAAAATGAATATGAGTAACAAATAGCTTATATAAAAAAAGAGGACGCTTATATGGCGTCCTTTATGGTGTATTCTTTTTTTCTTTATATCCTAAATGCTTTTCTAATGCTTCTACAAGCATTTCAGAGAAATTGACATTTTGATTTGCTGCATGTTCTTCCAACCAAGAAGGAAGAGTAACATTTTTTCTTTTGTAAACTGTACTATCTTTTTTTCTAAGTGGTGGCATCCAAACATCGATTAAAATAGAGTATTCATTTGACTCTAATTTTGGTTTTAACCATTTTATTGACATTGGCTCTGGAAGTGTATCATTATCTTTCTCCATTTCAGATAAATGGAGTCCTAATGCTTCTCTAGCTTCTTTTAAAGCATCTTCTTGTGTATCGGCAAAAGATGTACAACCAGGGAGATCAGGAAAGTAAATACCAAAGCCATCAGAAGATTGTTCTAAGACAGCTGGATAAATATAATAGTCTTTTTTCATAATTTGTTTTTATAACGATTTCTTGTATAATTAGGGAAAGCAAGGGGCGGTTTATAACCAACCCGCTTGCTTATAGATTGAGCGAAGTGTACCTTTTGGAATATCCTTGCACGGATGTTTCACGGTTACTTTGCCAATCTTAGAAGGATGTTTGAACTGATGGTGGCTGCCTTCAATGTTCACTATAAACCATCCTTCTTTTTTTAACCTCTTAATTACTTCCCTACTTGAAATCGTTATTACCTCCTTTCAACTTTCTATACTTATTATAACACGCATTACAATGCGTATCAATAGATAAAGGTGAATTTCTCTGTTTTTTATATGTTTTTTTATGAATATATCAGTATATTGAGCACCCGATTTGGGTGCTTTTTATTATGTAAAAATTACATAGGTGGTGTTTAGCAAATGACACGACATTATTTAATCGGTACATTAGTTAATTGGCGTGAAAGTGTAGAAAGGTTTCACTACAACGAATCATTACAATGTTTAAAAAATGAGTTTCAATTAAGTTGTGAAGAGGCAAAAGAAATGTATGAAGATACAATAAAAGCATTTTGGTTATCTTTCTATAAGTGGTACGAATACAGACACCCGAAGTTACGAGAGTTATTAGGAGAATGGTAAAGAGTGAGCAAAGTGAATGGCTAAAGAATTTGCAAAGAAGTTTTATAAATCAACGGCATGGAAGAAATGTAGAAAGTCATATATAGCCTCAACATTAGATGGTATGTGTGAGCATTGCAAAGAAGTACCTGGATATATCGTTGACCATATAGTGGAGATTACACCAGTAAATATAAACAATCCGGATATCATATTGAACCATGAGAACTTACAATACTTATGCTTAAAATGTCATAACACTAAGACATTTAGTAAGTACAGTCCGATGAGGGAAGATGTAATGTTTAATGAGAACGGTGAATTAATTAGGAGGGATTAGAGATGCAGTGTAATGGTAAGGTGTTAAATAAAGAACAAGTAGACAAGATACAGTTCATGCTTAATAACTATTCTAATAAGGGAATGGATATTTGTACATGTGATGTAGAGCGGGTACTAAACAAACAATATATGAAACTAACAAAGCTAGAGAAAGCTATTGCTCTTAGCATAGTCTTTAATGCTATTGATACCAAGGAACTAGATGGACATGTAAGTAAAGAAAAATTATCGGATGTACTTAAAGTAATTGAAGCGTTAAAAGAAGAGATAGATGCAGATAAAGAGTTAGAAGAAGAAAAAGAAGCGCATCTAAATATAATTAATAAACTAATTGATAGTTTATTAGCAGAAAAGAATCAGGAACAAAAAGAACCAAGCCCCCCCTTTCAAAAATAAATCAAGGCCCCTTAGGGGGACCGAGAGGGGAGCTTCATGTAACACACAGGTCATTTCTATAGGGGGTGTGGTCATGGAAGGAGTGAGATTTTATGAGCGATAATTTAGATATAGAAAAAGAAAAAAGAATTAAGCGAGAGATGACACGATTAAACAGTTTATTAAAGAATTTAGAGCCTAAGAAAAAGAGAGCAGTTTCTTCACTCATAAAAAACGCTGCTTTTATGGCTGTCACTTTAGAAGATCTGCAAGAAGATATTAATCAGAATGGTGTTACTGAACAATACCAAAACGGAGCAAATCAATTTGGAGTTAAAAAATCTTCAGCTGTTGAAGTATACAACACAATGATAAAAAATCATGTACAGGTAATGAAACAACTAACTGACTTGCTCCCGAAAGAACAGCCTAAAGAAGAGGATGATGGGTTTGAAGACTTCGTGAATAGAAAATGAGTAAGCAAGTAAAAAAACAGTATCCGTTAACTTATAATCCAATCATTGAGTATTACAATCAAATCGAATCTGGACAAGTAATTGTATCCAGTAAAGTTAGGCGGATATATAAAAAGCTTGTAGATGATGTGCATGATACTTCCTCTGTATTTGAGTACGATGCAAATAAAGCGAATCACGTAATAGAATTTATTGAGAATTTTTGCAAACACTCAAAAGGAAAATGGGGAGGTAAATCGATTGAATTAGAGCTTTGGCAAAAAGCATTTTTAGCAGCTTCTTTTGGATTTGTTCATAAAATTGATGGAACGAGAAAGTATAGAGAAGTACTCTTAATTGTGGCTCGTAAAAACGGAAAGTCAACAATCGCTTCTGGAATTGGTTTGTATTTACAAGTTGCCGATGGTGAACCAGGTGCAGAAATATATGCAGTTGCTACTAAATTAGACCAAGCAAAATTAGTTTGGTTAGATGCCAAAAGGATGGTTAAGAAATCCCCCGTATTATTAAAACGAATTAAACCGCTTGTTCGTGAATTAAATGCAGATTTTAATGATAGTACGTTTAAACCTTTGGGAAGTGATTCAGAAACACTTGATGGTCTTAATGTTCATGGAGCGATGATGGATGAAATACATGCTTGGAAAGATAAGAATCTATATGACGTTATAGTGGATGGTACTTCTTCAAGGGAACAACCAATGATATTTATGATTACAACAGCTGGAACCATTCGTGAATCAGTTTATGATATGAAATATGAAGAAGCCGAAATGCTTTTAAATGGTTTGGACGATCCAGACGGCTATAAAGACGATCGCTTTTTACCAATCATATATGAGTTGGATAAAAGAGAGGAATGGACTGATAATACTAAATGGACAAAAGCTAATCCTGGTTTAGGTACGATAAAAAAGATAGACCAACTTGAAACAAAGGTAAACAAAGCGAAAGCAAATTCTTTGCTAGTTAAGAACTTACTAACAAAAGATTTTAATATCCGCGAAACAAGTACAGAAGCCTGGTTAACATTTGAACAATTAAATAACAAGGCTACCTTTGATGTAGCAAAATTAAAGCCTTCTTATGGGATTGGCGGTTGTGATTTATCTTCAACAACTGATTTAACCGCAGCGAAGGTTATTTTTATGCTTCCAAACGATCCGCATGTCTATGTATTACAAATGTATTGGCTTCCTGAAGATTTGCTTGAACAAAGAAGTAAAGAAGATAAGATTCCATATAATTTATGGGCAGAACAAGGAATATTGAGAACAACACCAGGTAATTCAGTTCATTATAAATTTGTAACACAATGGTTCTTAGAAGTCAGGGATGAACTCGGTATTTATATTCCGTGGATCGGTTATGATAGATGGTCCGCAAAATATTGGGTGGAGGAAATGGAAGGCTACTTTGGTAAAGAAGCAATGATTCCAGTTGCCCAAGGGAAACAAACTCTTTCTAGCCCTATGAAATTATTAGGAGCAGATTTAGAGTCTAATTTAGTAAATTACAACAATAATAGCATTGATAAATGGTGCTTATCGAATACAGCCATTGATGTGGATAAAAACCTGAATATACAGCCGAACAAAACAAATAATCAACGTAGAAGGATTGACGGAACCGCAGCGCTTTTAAATGCATATGTTGTGCTTCAAGAAAAACGTAATGATTACTTAAATATGATTTGAGGGAGGTGAGGAATTGGGGTTATTCAACAAAATATTCGGTAGAAAACAACCGCCTACTACGACCCGTTTTGAAATGATAAACGATAATGGAGGGGGCTTTTTCTCGTGGAATGGGAATATCTATCAAAGTGATATTATTAGGGCCTGTATACGTCCTAAAGCCAAGGCTGTTGGTAAATTAATAGCAAAGCATATACGAGATAATACAAATGAATTTAAAGTAAATCCAGAGCCGTATATTAGATTCATTTTAGAAGAACCGAATCCATTAATGACAGGTCAAATATTCCAAGAAAAAATGACTGTACAGCTAGAGCTGAACCATAACGCCTTTGCATATATCAAACGAGATGAATTAGGAGTTCCAATTGAAATTTATCCTTTGCCATGTGTAACTGTAGAAGTTGTAGAGGGAGCTCAAGGTGATATTTTTCTTACTTTTTATTTTAAAAATGGGAAGAGAATGACCGTTCCTTATGTCGATGTTATCCATCTTAGAAAAGATTTTAACGAAGATGATTTCTTTGGTGAACATCCAGGTAAAGCTTTATCTTCCTTAATGGATATTGTTACAACTACCGATCAGGGAATTGTGAAAGCAATTAAAAATAGTGCAGTGGTGAAATGGATATTAAAATTTAAATCGGTTTTAAAGCAAGAGGACATCGATGCACAAGTTCAAAATTTTAAGAGAAATTATTTGAGTATTGATAATGAAAATGGTGGAGCAGCTTCATCTGATCCACGTTATGATTTAGAACAAGTTAAACCAGAAGCATTTGTTCCAGATTCAAAACAAATGCAAGAAACAACACAGAGAATTTATAACTTCTTTAATACAAACGAAAAAATCATTCAAAGTAAATACAATGAGGATGAATGGAATGCTTACTATGAATCTGAAATTGAACCGTTAGCGATGCAACTTTCTGGGGAATTTACCAGGAAGTTTTTTTCACGTAGGGAACGTGGCTTTGGGAACAAAATTATTTTCGAAGCAGCAAGCCTTCAATATGCTTCTATGCAGACTAAAATGAATTTAGTTCAAATGGTTGATAGAGGAGCAATGACACCGAATGAATGGCGTTCTATTCTCTCTGTAGGTCCAATTGAAGGTGGCGACAAGCCGATTCGAAGACTAGATACAGCGTTAGTTAAAGACGGAAATACAACTGTTAAAGGAGGTGGGGATAATGGACAAGACGGAAACAAGGGAAATAGTAACACAGAAGATTGAAATTAGAGAAGATGATAACGGAAATCGGACACTTATAGGCTATGCAGTAAAGTGGGAAAAGAAATCCGTAGTTATGGGATATTATCGTAAGTTTCGTGAGCAATTTAAAAATGGAGCATTCACAGAAACATTACAAAATGATGACCAACGTTTTTTATGGTCTCATGATACATCTAAAGTGCTGGGAAGAACAAAGAATAATACGTTACGTTTGAGCGAGGATGCCGTGGGCTTACGCTTTGAATTGGATTTACCAGATACAACTCTAGGTAATGACACTTACAAATCTATTAAGCGTGGAGATGTAGATGGTGTTTCGTTTGGGTTTAGCATGATAAGTGAAGAAATCCAAGAACCAGATGATGATTTGATGCTACGAACTGTTACAAAAGCAAAACTATTAGAAGTTAGTGCAGTAGCTTTCCCAGCATACCCAGATTCAGAAGTAAGTGCTAGGGGATATGATCCTTATAAACATTTTACAGAAGAAAAAAAGCGCTCGGAAAAGCGCAGAAGACTATATTTACAAACATTATTATAAAAGGTGGACTTTGAACATGAATAAAGAACAATTATTAAAACGTAAATCTGAAATCAGTGAATTATTAAGTGATGAAACTCGCTCTATTGATAACCTTGATACAATTGAAACAGAATTACGAGATATTAATAATCAGTTGGCAGCAATTGAGAAGCGTGAACAACTTTTAAATGAAGCACGTTCTATCAATGAAGGAAATGCAACTGGTGCTAATAAGATTGAAACATTTAATACGGATTCATCAAATGAAAAACGTGAACTTGGTACAAATACAGTTGAATATCGTAATGCTTTTATGAATTACGTATTACGCGGTGAAGCAATTCCAACTGAATTACGTGCAAATGCTGTTACGAAAACAAGTGACATCGGTTCTGTTATCCCACAAACAGTATTAGATAAAATTATCGAAAAGATTGAAGCAGTAGGAATGATTCTACCTTTAATTACTCGTACAGCTATTAAAGGTGGCGTAACAGTACCAACTTCAGCAGTTAAACCAGTCGCAACATGGGTTGCTGAAAGCTCTGGAAGTGATAAACAAAAGAAAACTACAGGAAGCATTACTTTCAACTATCATAAATTACGTTGTGCCGTAGCGGTTTCTCTTGAAGTAGAAACAATGTCTCTTGCGGTATTTGAAACAACATTAATTAATAATATTGTGGAAGCTATGACAAAAGCGATTGAACAAGCGATTGTTAGTGGTGATGGGTCTGGTAAGCCAAAAGGGATTCTAGCGGAAACACCTGTTGACGGACAAGCATTAGATGTTGCGAAAATTAACTACAAAACGTTAACAGATGCAGAAGCGGCTTTACCACTTGAGTATGAAGCAAGCGCGATTTGGACGATGACGAAAAAGACATTTATGGAATTTTCGGCAATGACAGATGCAGACGGCCAGCCGATTGCACGTACAAATTACGGGATTTCCGGTAAACCAGAACGCATTTTATTAGGTCGTCCAGTTGTTCTATGTAATTATGTTGATAGTTTCGCAACGGCTACTGAAGGAACAACATTTGCATTCTTATTTAATTACAAGGATTATATTCTGAATACAAACTACCAAATGGGTGTTAAGAAATATGAAGACAATGAAACTGACGATCAAGTTACAAAGGCAATTATGATTGTGGATGGTAAAGTAGTAGACAAAAACTCTTTAGTTGTTTTAAAAAAAGCTCCAGCAGCTTAATAAAGGAGTGATACAATGAATCATTTAGTCTTGAATGCTTTCATTGATAAAGAAACAAAAGTTGGATATTCAAAAGGCGATATGTACGAGTCAAATGATTCGGAACGTGTTGCCTTTTTAATTGAAAAAGGATTCTTAAAAGGAAATAAAGAGATTTCTACATTCCCTAAGCATACTGGCGGTGGATGGTATGAATTATCGAATGGTGAAAAAGTGCAAGGGAAAGAGGAAGCGATGTCAGCTGAACAATCATTGAGGGGTAACGAATCATGATTTTAAAAGATATAAAAAAGGCATTGCGCATTTCTCATGATGCCCTTGACGATGAAATAAACGATGCAATAGAGGCAGCTCGACACGATTTAATGTTGTCGGGTGTTTCTTCTATTAAAGCGAATAATGACGATGATCCGTTAATCAAAAGAGCGATAAAAGTATATTGCAAAGCAGAATTTGTTGCTGAAGCTAAAGAGGCTGAAAGATTCCAGGCATCGTATAACATGTTAAAAAATCATCTCACTTTAGCAGGTGATTACAAATGAATGATATTGTATTCTTTCCAGTTGTAACGACTACTACAGATGATTTAGGTCAAATAGAAGTAGCGGAAGATTTTACAAGACAAGTATTTTGTGAGAAAAAAAGTGTTTCTCAAAATGAATTCTTTCAAGCGGGCCAAAATGGTTTTAAGCCTAAATGTGTATTAATTGTTTACACATTGGATTATCAAGAAGAACAGAAAGTACAGTATCACAAAAAGAAATACAACATTTATCGCACATATGAAAGAGACGATGAAAGAATTGAACTCTATTGTGAGGTGAAGACAGGTGGCTAATATTGATGAATTATCCAATGAAATTGCTAGAGAACTACAAAGATATGCCAATGTAATTGAGGAAGACATGGAAGTTGCGAAGGAAGAGGTAGCGGATAATTTAGTGGGTGAATTAAAGCAAAAAAGTCCTAAAAATACAGGTAGGTATAGTAGAGGTTGGCGAAAAAAGAAGGATGGAAACGCGATTATTGTTCATAATGCTTTAAAACCGCAGCTTACTCATTTACTGGAGAAAGGTCATGCGAAGGCAAATGGTGGACGAGTACCAGCAAAGGTTCATATTGCACCAGCTGAAGAGCATGCGATTCATGATTTTGTTGAACGTGTTGAAAGGGCGATTGGGCAATGACATTAGGTGAATTAAAGAAAATTCTTGAGGCTACAGGTTATCCTGTGGCTTATTCGCATTTCACTGAAACACCAGGTGTTCCCGTACCTTTACCACCTTATGTTTGCTACTTTGTAGATGGATCACCTAATATGGCCGCTGACAATAAGGCCTATCACAAAATAAATGATGTAAATATAGAACTTTATACAACTAAGAAGGATTTAGTTGCAGAAGCCAAGCTAGAACAAGTCCTTGACGATCATGAAATTCCTTATGATTCGTATGGAACTTTTATTGAATCTGAAAAACTATTTCAAAAAATATATGAAACGAGGTTGTTGTAAATGAATGAAAACAAGGTAACATTCGGTTTAAAAAATGTACATTACGTGCCATTAGATATTAAGGATTTTTTAGTTACATTTGGTACGCCAATTCCATTACCTGGTGGAGTGGAACTAACATTTGAGCCACGCGGTGATTTAATTGAATTCTATGCGGATGACATGCTTTATTACGCAGCAAGTAATAATCAGGGTTACGATGGAACATTAAGTATTGCTACTATCCCAGAAAAATTTGCTATTGATGCACTTGGTGAGGAATTAGACGAAACAGATGGTGTATTGAATGAATTGGCTGATGCAAAAGGAAAACCATTCGCATTATTATTTGAGTTTGATGGTGATGTCAATGCAACTCGACATGTTATGTATAACTGTTCAGCAAGTCGTCCAACACTTGCATCTAAAACAAAAACAAGTTCAGCTGAGCCAAATACAAATGAACTGAAGTTTGTTTCTAGTCCAATTATTTTAGCACCAGGGGGAAGACCTATGGTTAAAACAAAAACAACATCTAAAACAACGCAAGAAATTTACAAAAATTGGTACAAAGAAGTGTACGTTAAAAAACCAGCAGCACCAAAAGGAGCGTAATAGTAAATGGAAAAGACAATTACAATAGATGGAAAACAAGTCCGATTAAAAAGTACAGCAGCTACTGTTAAACGATATAAAGCACAATTCAGACGTGATTTATTTGCTGATATGTTTAAGTTAGGGATTTTGTCTCCTTCAAATCCTCAAGAGGGTTCACTAGCTACTATTGATTTAGCAAATATCGATTCAAGTAAACTGGATTTTGAAGTTATTTATGATTTAGTTTGGTTATACGCGAAAACAGCAAATCCAGAAATTGCCGAGCCAATTACATGGTTAGACGGTTTTGATGAATTCCCTATCTCAGAGATTATTCCGGAAATTATGGATATGATTCAAAGTACAATGGGCGCAAAAAAAAAATAAACAAAAGTAATGGAGAGCAAGGGACTTTCAGTGATGAAGAATTAACCGCTGATACGTTCCTTGCTCTTTGTTATAAAGCGAAATTAACGCATTGGGATTTGGAAGTTATGACAATTGGTGATTGCTTTGATTACATTGCTGAATTCGCTGAAATGGAGAATCCAGACAAAGAAAAAGTAAGAAAAGCAAACCAAAAAGACTTTGATTCATTCTAAGAAAGGGGTGAGAAAATGGCAGGAAGAATTAAAGGTATTACGATTGAAATTAATGGTGAAACCACAGGTCTTCAAAACGCTTTAAAAGATGTAAATAAGCAGAGTGACAACTTGGCCAAAGAATTAAAAGATGTAGAACGTCTTTTGAAATTCGATCCTGGTAATGTTGAGGCACTTTCTCAAAAACAAAAATTACTTACACAACAAATAGAAAATACAACGCAAAAGCTAGATAAATTGAAAGCAGCGGAACAACAAGTACAAGCACAATTCCAAAACGGAAAAATTTCTGAAGAACAGTACCGCGCGTTTAGGCGTGAAATTGAATTTACACAAGGATCACTTGATGGGCTGAAAAATAAGCTTGGTAATATGAAATCTGAACAAGAGAATGTAGCGAGTTCAACAAGACAATTAGAAACATTGTTTAGTGCTACAGGAAAAAGCGTTGATGATTTTGCAGGCGCATTAGGTAATCGTCTTGTAAATGCAATTCGAAACGGTACAGCAACAAGTAAACAATTAGAACAAGCAATTGGAATTATTGGACGGGAAGCATTGGGAACAGAAGCTGACATAGAAAAATTACAACGGGCTCTTCGATCTGTGGATGCTGGAAATTCAATTCAACAAGTTCGAAACGAGTTAAGGGATTTGCAACAAGAGGCTGAGAGAACGGAGAAGAAGTTTGAAGGGCTCCAAGTAGGACTCGAAAACGTCATTGGTGGGTTGGCAGCTGGTGGTGGAATTGCAACCGCAGTTGAAAAAGCGATGGATATATCAAAGTTAAAAACAAAAATTGATGTATCTTTCGAAGTGCCGGAGTCATCTAAAAAGACAGTTGAAGAATCAGTAAGGGCTGTTACTGCGTATGGTGTTGACATAGATGAAGCTTTAGAAGGAAACCGTAGGCAGTGGGCATTAAATAAAGATGCTTCTGACGAAACAAATGCAGCCATAGCTAAAGGTGCCGCTGGTATTGTAGCGGTTTATTCTGATATTGATTTTACCGAATTGATACAGGAAGCGAACGAAATTGGGGCAACTTTAGGAATTACAAATGAGGAAGCTTTAGGGTTAGTTCATACTCTCCTTAAAACAGGTTTTCCACCTGAGCAACTAGATATTATTGCTGAATATGGCGACCAAATGATGCAGGCAGGGTTTACAGCAAAAGAAGTACAAGGAATTATGTCGGCTGGAATTGATACGAAAACGTGGAATATTGATAATCTTCTAGACGGTGTCAAAGAAGGACGTATCAAAATGGCGGAATTTGGTGCGGGTGTAGATAAATCTATGCAAGAGGTTTTAGATAAAACAAAGATTTCAGCTGACCAGTTTGAAAAATGGGGTCAGGCGATTGCTGGTGGCGGTGAAAATGGACAAAAGGCGATGCTTGAAGCAACCAAGGCTTTAGCTGGTGTTGAAAATGCTACAGACAGAAATGCACTTGGCACGAAGATGTTCGGTACTCTTTGGGAAGACCAAGGAAAGAAGATCATTGATACCATTTTAAAAGCAGAAGGAAAACAAGTGGATCTAAAAAAAGGTGTAGAAGATTTAAATAACACCACCTCTAAATTAGATGCGTCTCCAGCGGCTAAAATGCAAAAAGCAATGAATGATTTACAGAAGGCGCTTGAACCAGTGTTATTAGTGATAGCAGACCTTGTTTCGAAATTTGCAGAATGGGTTTCTAATAATCCAGAATTAGCAGCAACGTTAGCGGCTATTGGTGTTGCTATTGGTGTAATTTCTGGTGCGGTTATGGCACTTGCTCCTATCGTTATGGCGGTCATGGGTCTGTTTGGTATCGGGGCAGGACTAGCAGCCACGTTTGTTGCTGTAGTTCCTATTATTATAGGGCTTATAGCAGCTATAGGAATTGCAATTTATAAAAATTGGGACGATATCCAAAAATGGACCATGGAGGTATGGAATTCAATTACAGAATTTCTAACAGGAATTTGGGAAGGCATATCCCAATGGGCAACAGAAACATGGGAAAGCATTAGTGAATCTACTTCTTCAGCATGGAATGCCATTAAAGAATTTTTAACAGAACTATGGAATGGAATCATGGAGTCTTTATCTGAAACATGGAATTCGATTGTTGAAACTACTACGGAAACATGGAATTCGATTGTAGAGTATTTGACTGGAATATGGGATGGAGTAGTTGAAACATTATCGGAAGTTTGGAATGGCATCAGTCAAACTACTTCTGAAGTGTGGACAGCGATTAGTGAGTTTTTCATTAACACTTGGAATGGGCTAGTTGCCTTTCTAACTCCTATCTTACAAGGAATTGCTGATTTCTTCTCCATGATTTGGAATGGCATTTCCACAGTGATTCAAACTGTATGGGGTTTTATTACTCAATACTTACAAGCAATTTGGACGGCTATTTTATACTTTGCTACGCCAATATTTGAAAGTATCAAGAATTTCATTTCTGAATGTTGGAATACCATTAGTTCTACTACAAGTTTTGTATGGGAAACAATTAAGAATTTCTTAGTTTCTTGTTGGAATGGACTTGTAGCGTTTGTTATGCCGATTTTTGAAAAAATCAAGTCCTGGATCATTGCTGTGTGGGATACAATCAGTTCAGCAACAATGTCTGTATGGAATGCTGTTAAGAATTTCTTACAATCATGCTGGAACGGGTTAGTAGCTTTTGTAACGCCAATATTCACCTCAATAAAAGATTGGATTGTGAATACATGGAATACGATTAGTTCCACAACAAGTGCAGTATGGAATACGATTAAAAGCTATCTATCTAGCTTATGGAATGCAATTGTTTCCACAGCGAGTTCTGTATTCAATAGCATCAAAGAAGCCATTTCAACGGTTTGGAACATGATTAGTAGCACGAGCAGTAGTATTTGGAATGGTATTAAATCTACACTTTCAAACATTTGGGAAGGTATCAAGTCAACCGCATCTTCTGTCTGGAATGGATTAAAAGAAGCCATTATGACTCCTGTTCGTTGGGTAACAAATGCGGTTAGTGGAGCATTTGAAGGTATGAAATCAGCAGTATTAGGCGTATGGGATGGTATTAAAAGTGGTATTCGTACAGCTATCAATGGAATTATTCGTATCATAAATAAATTTATAGATGGCTTTAATACACCAGCAGAATTACTAAACAATATACCAGGAGTTAGCGCGCCGACTATTCCGCATGTACCAATGCTTGCGAAAGGTGGAAAACCTGTAGGAGATGGCTCATTTATTACTGGAGAAAAAGGCCCCGAACTGTTTACTAAAAGAGGGAATTCTATCACAGTTACACCGTTATCTTCAAAAGAAAGATCTCTCGGTATCACTGGAACTATGAATCAACTAATGAGTGATATGAGCCGGATGATGGCTAGTTCAATGAGTCAATTATCAGGGTTAAAGAGTGTTATGAGTGGTGTGTATGGGAATATGTCAAATAGTAGACAAGCTATGGCAGCTAGTGTTGCGAATCCAGTGATTAATTATTCTTCAGGATCATCTGGCGGTGGAGTCATTCCAATGCTTGGTGGAGATTTAGTTATTGAAGTACCTGTTAATTTAGAAGGAAGAGACGTGGCACGCGGTACTTATCGCTATACAACCGAGTATCAAGAAAGAGAAGCAAAAAGAAACTCAGACTTTTAGGTTTGGGTTTCTTTTATTTTATAAAGAAACGGGGTGTCAAAATGAGCTCTTTTACATTCAACAATCAACGAAAAGAATATATCCAAATAGAAAAAGGATGGAGTCCACCAACATGGGCGCCTTTAAAACGTAATTTCTTAAAAACACCTGGATATCCAGGCGCGAGATTATTAGGAATGGAAACAGATCCTCGTCCACTTCCTGTTCCTGTGGGAATTATCGTTCCAGATGGAACAAATTTAGAAACGTTAAAAGAAGAAATAGCAGCTTGGTTAATTACAGAAGAAGCAGTTGAGCTAGTTTTTGATGCAACTCCTGATAGAACATATTTAGCTGTGATTGATGAAGAGTTTGATCCTGATGATTTCGTTACGTTAGGTAAAGGCACTTTGAAGTTTATTTGTCCGATGCCTTATAAATTAGGACCTACTCGAACAGTAGATTTTCAAACAGGTGCGCTTGGGTTAACGGCAAATGTTCAAAACAAAGGAACTGTTCATTCTAATCCTATTATTGAGATTGACATTACGAAACCAAACACTTTTTTAGATGTATGGTTTGAAGATAAATATGCAAAGGAAACGGATTATTTCCGTATTGGAATGCCATTAAAAATGGAGCAATTGCCTGTAGAAAGAAATCAACGTCTTATATGGGATGAAATGTCTACAACTGTAGGATGGAGTAAGGTTAGTTCTATGGAAGATGGGAATCCAGTTGGTGAAATGAAAACAGATAGTTACCAATTCTATTGTTCGGACTATGGATCAGGTAATGGATGGCATGGCGCAGCTGTTAAGAAGAGTATCCCTGGTGGGCCAGTACAAGATTTTATTATGCAAGCCCACGTTACATGTAAAAGTAAAACGATTAATGAAATGGGACGAGTTGAGATAGCGATACTCGATGAAAACAGCAAAGTTCTTTCAAAAATTGCCATGAATGACCTCTATTGGCAAGCTGAACAAAATTTTGGAACGATGGTAATTGGATATGATAATAAACCTGGAAAAACAGGTTTAATTTATGAGAGTGGTGATTATCCGAATACATGGAATCAGTATTATGGCAGGTTGTGGATCGCTAGAACCGGTAACGATTGGGAGGCTTATATTTCAAAATTTCTTCCTGGAACAGAAAAAGATGATTCAGAACGCTTTGCAAGGTGGACTGATAAAGACAATAAACATATGGAAAAAGCAGCTCAAATACAGATTAGTATCATGCAGTGGCAAGATGTTCCGCCAGTAGAAGCGATGACAGTTTCTGATTTGAAATTTTGGAAAGTGAATTTAAATAATCAAAATACACCGCCTTATATAGTCGATGTTGGTGACAAAGTCGTGATTGATACAGAAAACAGTCGTGTCAGTATTGAAGGGAAAAACGCTATTAACATAAAAGATATTTTTAGTAATTTTCCTGTTATCAATAAAGGTATGAATAAACTTGAAATTATTCCTTCTGATATAGGAACAGCAAAGGTGAAATATAGGGAGCGATTTAGATGAGGACACCAAGTGGGATACTTCATGTTGTTGATTTTCAAACAGAACAAATTGTTTCTACTATCCAATCTAAAGATTATTGGGATGATAAACGGCATTGGGAAATCAAGAACAATATTGATAAGTTTGATTTTACAACGGCTGATGGTACAGAACAAGCAGCTACACTCTTGCAACAAAACTTAGTGTTAAAAGAAGTGCGTAGCGGTGTTATTGTACCGTATGTAATTACGGAAGCTGAAAAAGTTTCTAATGATAGATCCGTAATTACTTATGCATCTGGTGAGTGGATTTTATTAGCAAAAGCAGGTGTTATCAATCCTCAACGAATTGAAGGGAAAACGGTCAATGAGTTTATTGACATAGCTTTAACAGGGACAAAGTGGAAACGAGGTCGTACAGAATACTCTGGTTTTCATACAATGACTATCAATGAACCTATAGATCCGCTTAAATTATTAAAGGATATCGCTTCTCTTTTTGATTTGGAAATTGTGTATCGTGCTGAAGTTGTTGGTAATCAATTCGTTGGTCGTTATGTGGATATGATTAAGAAGCGTGGTCGAGAAATAGGTAAAGAAGTAACTCTTGGTAAAGATTTAATGGGAATCAAACGTATTGAAAACTCTCAAAATGTCTGTACAGCGCTTATAGGGTTCGTTAAAGGTGAAGGAGATAAGATAGTTACAGTTGAGAGTATTAATAATGGTCTGCCGTACATCGTAGATAATGATGCGTTCCAGCGCTGGAATGAAAAAGGAAAGCATAAATTCGGATTCTATACTCCAGAGACAGAACAAGATATCACTCCAGGCCGTTTAATGACTCTTATGAAAACGGAGATGAAAAAACGTGTAAACACATCTGTTTCTTATGAAGTTGAAGCACAATCAATCGGTCGTGTGTTTGGATTGGCACATGAGTTAATTAATGAAGGTGATACAATCCGAATCAAAGATACTGGATTTACACCCAAGTTATACCTTGAAGCACGAGCAATCGCTGGAGATGAGTCATTTAAAGATCCGATGCAAGATAAATATGTATTTGGTGATTACCGTGAAATTGTTGATCCAAACGAGGAATTACGCAAGCTCTATAATAAAGTCCTGGCTTCATTAGGTAGTAAACAAGAAATTTTAGATCAGCTAGATAAGTTGGTTAAAGAGACTGCTGAAAAAGCAAATGATGCTCAAAAAGAATCTGAATCCGCTAAGAAAATTGCTGAAAAGGTTCAGGAAAACCTGAAAAATAATACGGTAAATATTGTTGAAGCTAAAAACCCACCAATTGATAATCTTATAGTAGGTAAAACATTATGGCGAGATATTAGTAACGGTAAACCTGGTATTTTAAAAGTGTGGAATGGTAAAGGGTGGGAGCTTCTTATTCCTGATGTGGAATCTATTAAAAAAGATACACTGGAGCAGGTTAATAAGGATATTAAACTTACAAAAGAAGAATTAAATAAGAAAGTGGAAGAAGCGCAAGAAGAAGCAACTGGGCAATTTAATACAGTAACAGAGGGTCTTTCAAAAGTTACAAGAACTATTTCTGATGTACAAAGAGATCAAGGTGAAATTGATAAAAAAGTAACTCAGGTTGAACAGGATTCTGAGAAATTTAAATTGTCTATTGAAACATTAACGAAAAATAGTACTGATACTACAAGTAAAATCAATACATTAGAAAGTGATGTGGACGGAAATAAGAAAGTTATTTCAGCAGTTAAAGAAAGTGTAGCGAACATTAATGACGATGTAAGAAACTTGTTAATCGGTTCTAAATCTTTTGATGGCGCTTTGACCTTTGCGCAAGCAGACAATCGTTGGTGGCTTAAATCAGCAGATAAAGTTAAAATTTCGAAGGATGTTTTTCAAGGTAATGCAGTCGTAGAAACTCAAACATCATGGACTGCTTTAGCTTATAACTTCAAGGATTTAGTAGATCGAAAAGTTGTAAAAGTAGGAGATAAAGTAACCTATTCAATTTTTACTCGTGTAAAAGGTTTGCCGAATGGCCAAGATCTACAACACACTTTCTATTTTGCTGCAGGTGCTACTGGCATCCGTCCAAATAAATCTACTAATCAATGGCAGCGTGTAATTGTTTCATTCGTAGTGACAGTGGGTATGATGGCATCAACGGGAACGGATAACGAGAGTCATTTTCGTATAGAACCTGACGTAAATCCTCCTGCTGGTTGTTGGTATCAGCAGAGTTCACCACAATTGACTATAGGCAGTAAAGATTATTCGTGGAGACCTGCTCCTGAAGATATTGCAGATGGTAATGTTTTCACCAAGATAACAACCGAAATCAAAGAAGAGGCTGGGAGAATCTCTAAAAAATTGGAGCAGGTTGAATCTCGTACAGTGGGCGTTGAAAACTGGCTAATCAATACTGGGCGAAATCAAAAGCCACAAACAATTGGAATGTCTGGAGGCGCACTAGTCAACAAAGCTACTCAATCATTCACTGAGGATTACATGATTGTAGAATGTACAGATCATACCGACTCTTTCTACCAATTCCATCTAGATAATACTAAGATGGGTGACTACGAAAAAGAGAAAGATATGACATTTAGTATCGATATGCAAAACGATGTTCCTATTGATTTACTTGTATTCCAATTTATTAATGGAGTTTGGGCAGAAAACTTGTACAATAGATTCTCTGTCGCTAATTGGTCTAGAAGATCATTTACATTTAAAATTGATGCGCGGGCAACTGGATGGGGATTACGATTAAGATTTGAAAGAAACGAAAATTCAAAGGGTAAGAAATTTCGTTTCAAGAAACCTAAACTAGAAAAAGGTTCTGTTCCTACGGGTTTTACAAAATCGACTTATGAGTTGGAACAAAGTTTCGAGGGTGTAAAAGAGCGTATTGAAAAAACGGAATCTATCATTAATGATGCTGGTGATCGTAACTATGTACGGAACGGAGATTTCACACACTATTGGGCCGATAACGACCTGCAATGGGATAAGAACCTAAACGGTAATTTGCGCGCTGGTAATTGGGCAACAGGTTATAACGCTGGAACAACAGATCCTACAAAGGGTTATCATATGCACGTTAATGACAAAAAGTTTGGGTATCCTGTAGTTGCTGTTATTAACAAAAATGGTCAATTCGGTCAAGGTAAAAGGTGGCTTGGAATGCCTCAAGAAATGCCAGCTAGTTTCCGAAATGATTTCCAGCCAGGTGATACGTACACGATCGCTTTAGATGTATGGACGGAAACAGTAAATAACAAAATAGCGGTAGGATTACACCACTTTATTGAGGGTAACACTTCAATGGGCTTTCATAGTGGGGGTACGCCAGAATTAAAGATTGAACCTGTTAAAAAGTGGGTTCGCCTGTATACAACAATGAAATTACATGATAAATCAGATATGAAAAAAGGTTTTAGCTTGTATATTTATGGCGATCGTTCTGCCGATGGTAGTGAGTGCTACTTCAAAAATGTATCTGTGTTAAAAGGATCTATGCCGAAAGCATTCGCTCCGTCTCCGGAAGATGGGGTAAAAGAAAATGTATTCAGCCAGAAAGTAACGGAGATTACGAAGAACGCCGAAGGGATAACAAGTGATGTAAAAAAAATACAGGAAATACAAACTCAGCAAGGGCAAACACTGACTGAAGCTACTACAACGATCCTGCAACAATCTGAAGAATTGAAGCTAGCAATGAAAAAGAAAGATGTTGAAGCTTATGTAGGTGGTTTAGGTACTGTCAACGAGTTGCGTGATGCTAATTTTACGTTAGGACAGAAATATTGGTTTTGGAATAGCGGTAATGGGGCTACTGGTGCTGTTGATACGAGTTTAAAATACAAAGGGATTAATACATTTGTAATTACTGTTGCTGGCCAGACGCAAGATCGTTGGTGGGGACTTACAAGTCAATTCATTGAGTGTCAGGTTAACGAAGAGTTTGTTGCATCAGGTTATTTCAATACTGATGGGAAAACACCTATTGATAGTGGCGGTGCATTTATTGAAATGGAATGGTGGACTGCTGACAAAAAAACTCGTATTAAGACAGCTAGAACGAATATCACTGTTGTAAATCATACATGGGTTCGTGCTGTATGCACAGATAAAGCACCAGCTAATGCATCGTTTGTGAGATGGCGTTATTACGTGACAAGAAATGGGCGTTTATGGTGTGCTGCACCTATGTTACAACGTGGCACTATAGCTACAGAATTTTGGTTACATCCGAAAGATCAAACGGATGCTGACAAAATGATAGAGGATATTGCTAATAGAGTAGCAACTAAAGATTACGATAAAAAAGTAACCGAATTGGAAAGAAGTATCGCTACTAATGAAGAAGGCGTTACTATCATTTCAAAAAAACAGGAAAGTTTTATTAATGAGACCTATAATGCCTATGTAAAGAAAACAGAATCGAAGTTACAGGTATTAGATGAAGGGATCTTAGCACAAATTTTAAAAGACGGTATCATTACTTCTATTAATATGTCACCTGGTAAGATTATAATCGATGCTGAGAAACTGAATATTAATGCCGATACAATGGTGAAATGGTTAACTGCAAAAGGCATTGATACGAATCTTATTAGAATTGATGGTGATAAGATAACCATTGATAAAGATGGTGTAACTGTTAAAATGCTAGACTTCCTATTCCAAGACGAATGGGGCACAAAAACAACTGCGGTATCAAGACGAAACCTAATAGCAGATCCAGACTTTTCTAGTGTTACAAAGAAAAACATTGGCCATAACGATTATTATGGATTTGAAGGTGGATATGGCCTTACTTGGAAGTCCTGGGGAAATGTCGTAATAGAAAAGAATACACATATATTCGATTACGAGCAGATGGTGAATGCTGCAAGGGTAGATATGTATAACTATCCAGAAGCAATCGTGAATAATGGGATACATCCTGGTAACGAATATACAGTTTCTGCTCACTTTAGAACGTCTATGATAAATGGTGTACGTAAAACAGGAAAACCACGTTTACAAGTATGCTGCGTTAAATTCCGAGACAATGTAAGTTACGATATATGGAATGAACAAAAAATGGACTTTCCTGAACCGTCGACATTTTATGGAGAAATCAGAAGATACTCTTTCACTTTCAAAGTGCCGACAAACTATATTCCACAACAACACGCATTGATTATTAAAGTTTGTTCTGGAAATGCTGACATGAGACAAGGGACAGCGATTTGTGTAAGTGGTGTAACGCTATACAGTGGCAAATATGCATCTATGTATAATTGGGATCGTGCCGCAGCAGAAAGAGCAGATGGTATTCAGCCGTTTAACGCAATCGCTATAGGTGGTGTGAATAACAATATAGCTCCAGCACCAGACGGACAAACGTTTGATATAAGTACTGAAAAAGAAGTGAAAATCTTTAGGAATATACGAGCAATGCAGGGAATTAACTTAGGTGGCGGTGGATTCCAACAATGGGGTCATATTCGCTTTACAGACGGTAATATGGGATCGGGTTTTTATGCGAGTACTCCAAGTGGTTGGAAATTTAACGCACTTGGATAGAAAGGAAGGATTAAACATGGATATTAACTACATGATGCCTTTTCAAGAAGGTGAAATGCTTCCTTATATGGGAAGAATAGTAGATGTAAAGCGAACGGAAACAGGAGTCTTTATACAAGTACCTGCTGACATGTTAGATAATGCAGGGGTTTCCAATGATACGAGTAAAGTTGAGGTGTGGAGGGACATGTCTGACGGAACTATTGGTTTTAGGGTTTTAACGAAATGTGAGTTATGTGGTTGTGGAGCCAAATTATATGAATTGAACTTAGGAGTTGCTAAAAGGAACATTTGTGCAAATGATTATTTTAAACTTACAGGGAATTACCCATCTCAAGAACCGCCAGCATCAACTAATGAAAATAACACACAAACAGAGCAGGAGCAGCCATAAGCTGGTCTTTTTTTGTTGCCTAAAAAGGAGATGAGAAGATTGCCCGAACATGAAAACCATGACGATTTCACAAAAGTAATTATTGGATTAACAAGGGTGGAAACAAAAATTGATGGTCTCGGTAATGTTAGAGAACTCGCAATCGAAGCGCAACAGTCGGCAAAAAGCGCTCATTTACGTGTAGATCGATTGGATAAACTTGTGTTTTGGATGGGAACAACAGTTGTCGGTTCTCTTATAGCTGGAGGAATAGCACTACTTTTTAAATTCGTAGGGAAGTGATCGTATATACGGTCACTTTTTTTATGTGTGCCAGGCATGGCAACTATCTAGGTGGTGGAAGTCCACTGTGGGGGTACACATCGACCAACCACTAAGGAAGCGCAAGGTACTTACCGTGAGGTTAGGGCTGGAGGAAGCGTGGAATAAAATCTTGGCTCGACGAACAGAAACCTGATATGAAGGCTTTATAAAGGGATGAGGCTCCATAACAAGTTAAAGTCCAAAAGATGTGCGTAACTTTGTAGAGTAAATCAGGCGAGTAAAAGAGGAAAGATAGTTGCCTTACCCTGGGAGATCTTGCGGATGTACTAACAGTACAGTCGAAAATGGTTAACCGCAAGAAGTCAGCCGAAGCCATAGTAGTGGAACAAATTCATGAAGGGCCGAACAGTTTATAGTGTTTCAACGCCATGAATGCGTAAGTGACATACTCCGAATATGTTAATGATGAAAGTATGAGCGTATCTCAAAGGATAATCAAAATGGAGTTGTCACTTACTACGTGAAGGGAAAGGAGAAACGAGTGTGGAACTCTTAGAAGCAATTTTAAGCAACAAAAATATGAATGAAGCCTACTTACGCGTTTATAAAAACAAAGGTGTTAGTGGAGTTGATGGTGTAACAGTCGAAGAACTAAAGCAATATCTGAAAGAGCACAAGGACGAGCTACGTCAGCGCATTAGAACAAGGAAATACCAACCACAAGCTGCCTTAAGAGTGGAAATCCCAAAAGAGAATGGCAAGATGCGCAAGCTGGGAATACCAACAGTAGTGGATAGAGTCGTTCAACAAGCCATTCATCAAATACTCAGCCCGATATTTGAGAAGCAGTTCAGTGAATTCAGTTATGGTTTTAGACCAAAAAGAAGTTGTGAGATGGCAATTGTTAAAAGCTTGGAATTTCTAAACAACGGATATGATTGGATAGTAGATATTGATTTGGAGAGATTCTTTGACACAGTTCATCACGATAAATTGATGCGAATTATATCTAACTCAATACATGACGGAGACGTCATCTCTCTCATAAGAAAGTATCTAGTCAGTGGAGTTATGGTGAATGGGAAATATGAAGAAACACCAGTCGGAACTCCGCAAGGAGGCAATCTCAGCCCTTTACTGAGTAACATTATGTTGAACGAACTGGATAAGGAACTCGAGGGTAGAGGACTTCAATTTGTGAGATACGCTGATGACGCTCTTATCTTTGTGAGGAGTGAGAAGGCAGCGGGCAGAGTGATGAAATCAATCGTGAGATTCATAGAAAAGAAACTAGGCTTGATAGTCAATACAGAAAAGAGTAAAATCTCTCGGCCAAAAGATTTAAAATTTTTAGGGTTTGGATATTATTACACCCTCAAGGATAAGAGATATCAAACGAAACCACATCCAATCTCGGTACAAAAATTTCAAAGAAAATTGCACCAACTGACAAAACGAAGCTGGAGTGTACCGTTAGACTATCGAATATTGAAACTTAAACAAGTGATATTTGGATGGGTCAATTACTTCAGGAGTACAAATATGAAAGGTGTTCTGGAGCGAGTAGACCAGAAGCTCCGCTCCAGAATTAGGGTGATTATCTGGAAGCAATGGAAAGTACCGAAGAAACAAATCAAATCGCTTGTTCAACTAGGGATTCCGGAGGAAGAAGCGAAGGGATTAACCTACTGTCGAAAGGGCTTCCGATATATAGGGTTATCGAAAGTTGTTCAAAGAGCCATCTCAAATCAAAGACTAAAGAAGAGGGGAGTCCCTTCTTCTTTAGAACGCTATCTAAAAGTTCACACTGTAATATAAACTGAACCGCCGTATACGGAACCGTATGTACGGTGGTGTGAGAGGGGCGAGAATAATTACTTTATTTTCCCTCTACTCGATTGAGAGGAGGTGAGAGTATGAGAAACTTTGATGCAGCTTCAATTAGTCGCTATGTCGTATTGGTGATTGCTGTGATTAATAGTGTCTTAAATCTTGTGGGATACCAAGCGATTGATGACAAAATTACAAACGATTTAGTAGCTGTGATTACAGGAGCATTCACTTTGTATATGGCTTGGAAGAACAACTATTTGAGCAACAAAGGATTACAACAAAAAGATGTATTAGAAAAAAATGACTTACACTAAAAGGGAGATGTTCAATAATGGAAATCAGAAAAAAATTAGTTGATTCAAGTAAATATGGTACAAAGTGTCCTTATACAATGAATCCGGAATTTATTACAGTCCACAATACTTACAACGATGCTACAGCAGAAAACGAAGTAGCTTATATGATTCGTAATGATAACCAAGTTTCATTTCATGTTGCGGTAGATGATAAAGAAGCTGTACAAGGTCTGCCTTTAGAGCGTAATGCATGGGCTTGTGGTGATGGAAACGGTTCAGGTAATCGAGAGTCTATTAGTGTAGAAATCTGTTATTCTTTAAGTGGTGGAGAGAGATATTATAAAGCGGAAGACAATGCAACTATCGTTGTAGCTCAACTAATGAAACAGTACAATATTCCAATTCATAAAGTCCGTACACATCAATCATGGAGTGGGAAGTACTGTCCTCACCGTATGTTGGCAGAAGGACGTTGGACTAACTTTATTGAAAGAGTCCAAAATGCATGCAATGGAGATGGTAAAGTAACTCCTACGCTTATTCCACCGTCAAATAATGGGACAGGTATTGCGTATATTGAGGGGAATGGCATTAACCTTCGTAAAGGTCCAGGTACTGGATATGGCGTTATTCGTCAATTAGGTAAAGGTGAGGCCTACGAAGTATGGGGCCAATCAAATGGATGGTTAAACCTTGGTGGCGATCAGTGGATTTATAATGATTCATCATACATTCGTTATACAGGAGGAAAAGTACCAGCATCTTCTAAACCTTTAAATGATGGCGTTGGTGTAGTGACTATTACAACTGATGTATTACGTGTTCGTAAAGGTCCAGGAACTAACTATGGCATCGTGAAAAAAGTGTATCAAGGTGAAAAATATCAAACGTGGGGATATAGAGACGGTTGGTATAATGTTGGAGGCGACCAATGGGTTTCTGGTGAATATGTGAAGTTTGAAAAATAAAACATATTACTGTATAAAAGAATAGTTTTATAAAAAATATTATCTGATTCTATAGGTAGGTACGTATATCTTGACTATTATATTTGCAAATGTTACCATAAATGTACACCGTTTCTTATTTTTATATTTATGGTAAGTATCCGTAAAATTAACCTAAAAAATCCCCTCTTGCACTCATATGCAGAAGGGGATTTTTATTTTAATTTGCTTTTAATATAGGGTTTATGATTGGAGCCTATGTGTATGTGAAATAGGGAATAGAAAAAAAGCATTCGTCCCCAAGAATGCTTTTTTTCAATAGATTTATCATAAAAGGAGAAAAAATCACTGTCCATTTTATTATATGTAGGTACACCGTGTAATATGCGAAAAAGACACCTTCCCCAGTTGAAGCTGTCTTTTTCGTGTTGAAAGTTCTTTAGATGTCAATTATAGAGTATGCAGTTTACATACACTATATTCCACAATACCCCATGCGCTCCCCTGATAAACACAGTTATGTCATAAAAGTTGTTGGCAATCGCCCGATCTTTCACAAGTTGTGGGATGTGTAAACCAAGTTTTGCGCGTGGGTGATTATTTTATATCTTCCTGTGTATCTCGTCAAGTTGTTTAGAATAACGAGAGTTGTTCACCTTCTATTTGTTGAACGTCTATTTGCCATTGGTATAGGTTACCCATTCTTCTTTTTAATTCAGTTTCTATTCCGTGTTTTGCATGCTCAACTGTTGGTGCGTAAATTTCAATAAACTTTTCTTTGTATTGTTGCCCACTGGGAGAGAAAACACTATAAACGATTTGATATTTTTTCATGCTGTATCACCTCGAAAGTTGTATAGATAGCAGTATAGCAACTGTATTGTTAGTATGGTAAAGAGATGTGGTTTTTAACAACCTATTGGAAAAAGAAAAAACACCTCATTATGAAGTGTCTTTTCCTGTGTTTCAATCCAAAAGAAAGATGACAGAACTACAATTCTTGTAAGACACCAAAAGGGAACTACAGAGATGTATTCTCAATAAGGGTATATAACAGCACATAGAGTAGGGCAAGTATTACTAAGATATTCCCCCACAATTCGCAGTTTTCATTGTATTAACCACCTTTATTTTTTATGAATATACTCTTTTTTAGTTATTCGTGAGAGAACCTTCTGTTATTACATCCTCATAATGGTTTTATAAAAAGCTTCTGCTTGTTCTTCTCCGTGATCTAATAAAGTTAAATACTCATCAAAAAAATCGAAGATTACAGAAACTTGATGATCTCGTAATTTCATATGATTGACAACGTACATCGTACCTTGAGCAGCAAGTTCATCCGTATAAGTCTTTTTTTTGCACATCCATTCTTTCCACATGGTTAATGCACGTTCGATACATTGCTTATCTGCTGCGAAATGCTCGTATTGCGATTTCGTTAACATATGTAGCCACTCTCCTCATTCTTCTAACATTTCCTCATAGGTACTCTTGTAAAAATCAAATAGTCCCTGATTATTTAATTCTTGAACAATATGATGTATTACCTTAGTTGACACCGGTTGTGAAAATCCAGCAGCAATGGCTGAAAACTCTATTCTCTCAGAATAGTAACAAATATATGCCAGGTCATATTCTTTGAGTTTACGCATCTGTTTTCCTTTCATAACTATTTTTTTCATTTTGGTTGCACTATTGTGTTAATTGCGTCTAACAAGTTGGTGCAGTGCAAAAATGGGCGTTTTTTTATTGCTATGATATTTAAAATTTACTTTTAGATAATGCCTTTAGTATTGGATTAATAATTCTACCGATTAAACGAAATCCTCTAAATATTGATTGGACAACCTTCATATAATCATCCCCCCTTAAATTAAGTAAATCATACCAATTTCATGTAACAACTGTAAATATTAGTTTCTCATTCATTGACAAAACAGAACATTTGTTCTATAATTCGATTGCAAACAAATGTTCTTGTGGGGGTCATCTTATGAATCATTTACTTAAATGTTCGCTCAATCAAAAAATACCAATTGAATTAATTTATTTAAACGGTTCAGGAGATTTCTCTCAAAGAACTGTGATTGTTAGAAAGATATATGAAGATCGTATATTGGTGTATTGCCTGAAAAAACAACAAGTTAGAACGTTGAAATTAGCTAATATACTATCTGTTGATAAAGTAAGAGCAAAATATCAGCATGCTTAAAAATACATAATGAGGTGATGCTACATGTCAACAGCAATTCCAAAACCACCAAAGAAGAAAAGTGGCTCTAAAAAAGAACCTAGACCGTATATGGATGAATTCGAGCAACAAGAAGCTGCAGAATTGATTCAGTATGCCAAACAGGATGATACAGAATTAGTTTTTACTGTATATAGAAAATATAAAGAACCAGATATTATCAAAGGGAAAATCGTTAAACTTGAACAACAAATGGGTAGAATTGTTGTAAGTGTCGGATTCAATGAACTACATAAAATACAATTTATGGATATTTTAAAAGTTGGGACACCTAGTTATTAGAACTGGGTGTTTTTATTTGCTCATAAATCCACTGTCAAAGTAGAACTTGTCCATTAAGTTAGTTAAAATCCCGTTGAAATAAGCGAATTTACCCATCGATAAACTGTTTGAACATACCTGTTAGTCCAACATGGTTATTTTCTTTACGTTTAGAAATATTGTGGATGTCTCTAAATCTATCGATGTAGTCATATACCATCGTTTTGAATGTATTAGTAAAATACCCAATAGGATTTTTCATAAGTGTCCCATTATGTTCAGCTTCATGAGTTTTAGAGAATAAAGCTACAGACGCATTAGCAAGGATATTGTTAAGTACATCTTTTTCGGATAGTAAATGAAACTTCTTAGCAGCCTTTTTAGCGATATTCACAGCATTGCTAAATGATTCGTTAATAACATTTGAATCAAATGCAGTTGCTAATTTCATTCGCATAGATTGTGGAACACGATAGTCCATAAAATCATTATCATTGACATTAGATTGAGCCTCGTTACTATTACGTATATTTATATCTTTTATATTTTGTTTTAAGGTTTTAGTAGTTGTTTTATTGGTGTGACATTTTTCTTCATTTTTAATAGGTGCTTGTGTGACAACCTGTTCCTCCACAATAATTGGTTGAATAACAATCGCATTGCTTGTTTGTCTCATATCGCTTTTACGCTTCATTTCTAGCTGTTTAATAATACCTAAAGACTCTAGGTGTAGGCACACTCTAATAACCGTTCTACGGCTAATATTAAGGTCTTCAGCGATGTGTTTTTTCGTTCTGAAAGAAACGCCAAAGAACTTAGAAGAATAGTTGTGTAATTTATTTAATACAGCCAATTGAGTTTTATTTAACTGATCTACGAATTTTTCTTTATATGCACGAACAGTCTTGTTTAATTCATCGACTGTTTTAAATGTCGCAAGGTTTTCGTATGTTTCATTCCCCGCAATAATTGTAATTCCTTTTTTCTTTTCCATAACGGTTTGTCTCCTTCTCGGAAACAAAAAAGCAACGTCACCAATAATTTGGTAAACGTTGCTTAATAGACCCTGCATGATGTACAATAATTCATGAGAGTATAGCAAGTGTTTACCTGGCGCAATCAGGTGGACGGTATATAGAGTGTTGATCGCACTGTATATACACGCTGTGCTCTTTTGTTTATATGTTGTGTGGTACTCATATGGTACTTGTTTATTTTTATTTGAGTGTTTTAGATGGAAATAAGCGTTTTATACGTTTTAAAAGTGTTTATTTATCAGTGTGTGTTCTTATGTGATACTTTTTGTAAGTTGAGTGGGAATAGTATTTATAAAAAGGTCCATCTATTGCTTATGCATAGATGGATCTTTTTTATTTTGGCATTAATACGAACGAAACTATAAAAGTTTATGAAAATGTTCGTTTTTAAATTGACAAAACTACTTCGTCGAGTTAATATGATTATGTAATTCAAACGAAAAGTGAATATTATAGCCGTCGTATAATATCGGGGATATGGCCCGAAAGTTTCTACCTAGCTACCGTAAATGGCTTGACTACGAGGCGTTTGTATAAAGATGAGGGGAAACTTGTCTTTGTTTATAGAACGCTTCCATGTATATATGCAATGGAAGCCTTTTTTATTTCTCGGGATAAAAGAGGGCTAGGGTGAAATACGGCGAGTAATCATATAACGGGGGAAACATAGGATGAAACGCTATTTTCAGTTTGATGAGCTCGGTACGAATTATAAGACTGAGTTCATAGCAGGGTTAACGACATTTCTATCTATGGCTTACGTACTATTTGTCAATCCTGCTACGCTGTCGCTTGGAAATGTTAAAGGGTTACCAGCAGGTACAGGGATGGATCCAGGTGCAGTATTCGTTGCTACGGCATTAGCGGCAGCGATCGGTTCGTTAATTATGGGTATTTTCGCGAAGTATCCAATTGCTTTAGCGCCAGGTATGGGGATTAACGCGTTCTTTGCTTATACAGCAGTCTTAACGATGGGTATTCCGTGGCAAACGGCCATTGCCGGAACATTAATGTCAGGTATTATCTTTATTATTCTTACTGCTTCAGGTATTCGTGAAAAAATCATTAATGCAATTCCATCGGAGTTAAAGTTTGCAGTAGCAGCAGGTATTGGATTATTCATTGCTTTCCTTGGATTCCAAAATGCCGGAATTATCGTGAAAAACGATGCGGTTCTTGTTGGGTTGGGGGACTTAACAAAGGGCACAACGTTACTAGCAATCTTCGGGGTTGTTACTACGATCATCTTCATGATTAAGAAAGTTAATGGTGCAGTATTCTACGGTATGATTCTTACAGCGATCTTAGGAGTTGCAACAGGATTAATTGATACTCCGAAAGCTGTGGTGGGAGCAATACCAAGTCTAGAACCAACGTTCGGCGTGGCGTTAACGCACTTCGGAGATATTTTCACAGTTCAAATGGGGATTGTTATTATAACGTTCTTCTTTATCGATTTCTTTGATACAGCAGGTACGCTTGTAGCGGTTGCAAATCAAGCAGGGTTAATGAAGAACAATAAATTACCACGTGCAGGAAAAGCGTTATTTGCAGATGCGATTGCAACTGTAATTGGTGCGATTTTAGGTACATCAACAACAACGTCTTACATTGAATCGTCTGCAGGGGTAGCAGCAGGAGGACGTTCTGGATTTACAGCAGTTGTAACAGCAGGATTCTTCTTACTGGCACTATTCTTCTCGCCATTATTAAGTGTTGTAACGCCAGCTGTAACGGCACCGGCTTTAATTATTGTAGGAATCTTGATGGTTTCTTCCTTAGGGGAAATTGATTGGAAGAAATTCGAGATTGCAGTACCAGCATTCTTTACAATTATCTCTATGCCACTTACGTATAGTATCGCAACTGGGATTGCCATTGGATTTATCTTCTATCCAATTACAATGGTTGTGAGTGGTCGTCGTAAAGAGGTTCATCCAATTATGTATGTTATGGGAGTTTTATTCGTACTATATTTCATCTACGTTCGTAAATAAAAGGGGTTTTTTAAAGGTCTAGACTTAAGGGGAGTCTAGACCTTTTTGCGTCTTCAGAAAATCTTAAGGATTTCCGAGCGTTTTTCTTCAGAAGTTTTCCTATAATAGAAGTTAGGGATTAAAAAAGTGATGGGGGAGATATTGTGGCACACGAAACAATACTTGTCGTAGATGATGAAAAAGAAATTCGGAATTTAATTACAATCTATTTAAAGAATGAAGGATATAAAGTATTACAAGCGGGAGACGGAGAAGAAGGATTACGTCTATTGGAAGAAAATGAAATACATCTAGTCGTATTAGATATTATGATGCCGAAAGTGGATGGTATTCATATGTGTATGAAGGTAAGGGAAGCGAAAGAAATGCCTATTATTATGCTTTCTGCCAAAACGCAAGATATGGATAAGATTTTAGGATTAACAACAGGGGCAGATGATTACGTAACGAAGCCCTTTAATCCATTAGAGTTAATTGCACGAATTAAATCTCAGTTACGCCGTTATATGAAAATGAATGGTTTCGCTGTCCAAAATGAGGACGAGTTAGAAATTGGGGAGATGAAAATCAACATCTCGACCCATAAAGTTGTTGTAGAGGGAGAAGAAGTGAAACTAACTCCGAGGGAATTTTCAATTTTAGAATTGCTAGCTAGAAATCCAGGTATGGTGTTTAGTGCGGAGCAAATTTATGAAAAGGTGTGGAACGAACGATCTTTCCAGTCTGATAATACTGTAATGGTGCACATTCGGAAAGTGCGTGAAAAGATTGAGGAGAATCCAAGGAAACCTAGATATATAAAAACAGTATGGGGAGTGGGGTATAAGATTGAAAAAGATATTTAATCCGTTTACTTATATAAGGAAAATAAGAGAATTAATTGAGAAATTAGTAAAGAGCGTACGAAAGAGTATAAGGATTCAATTGATTACTACTTTTGCTGCTTGTGCGTTATTAGGAGTTTTGTCAGCGAAGGGAGCTGCGCCATTTTTTGAGAATGCGAATCGTCAAGCAACTATCGATTATCGGGCTGGTATGGAACAAATTAATCACCAAGCTCAAGGAGCGGCAAATAGTTCGGTTCATGAAAATAAATTAGAAGCTATATCAAATATGATCGAAATGGAGAACCAAAATTTAGAGCAAGGGTCTAGAGCTTTAAAGATATTGGTTACTGATGAAAGTGGTAAAGTTTTATATAAAACAAAGCAAGCGCAAGAAGAGCAAATCGATTTGCATAATACGATTCGTAATGCAGCATCATTTGCGATTAATTATACAGATGGTAGAAATGTATTTGAAAGTACAAGAAAAGAGTTTATATCTTTTTCACCTATTACTATTGAAGGAAAGAATTTGTACATGTTTGTTAGCGGAATTCCAGAGGGAGAGGTAATGTATGACACGAAAGAAGGGCCATTCCCGTTTTTAATTGGTGTTCTTGTATTCATTTTCTCTTTCTTCTATATAACAAAGAGAAAGATGAAGCAGATTGAAGCAATGGCACAAGGTGTAAAGGAAATAGAAAGAGGCAACTTAGCGTACCGCATTGAGAAAAAAGGTGAAGATGAGATTGCAGCTTTAACTGAGAATATTAATAATATGGCAGAAGAGCTTATGAATAATATAGAAAAGGAACGTAAATTAGAGAAGCAAAAGAATGAGCTTATTACGAATGTATCTCACGATTTACGCACACCGCTGACTTCTATTATGGGCTACTTACGATTACTTCGAGATTCTAAATATGAAAATAAAGAACAACACGATGAGTATACGAGAATTGCTTTTGCAAAGTCGGAGCAGTTAAAAAATTTAATAGAAGATTTATTTGAGTATACGAAGTTAACAAATGAACAAGTTGTATTAGAAAAACAGGAAGTTTGTATGAATGAGCTACTCGAGCAATTAATAGAAGAGTTAGTACCGCAGGCGGAAGAACATGGACTTACGTTTGTTAAGAAGTTTCCTGAGGAACGTGCTTATGCATCGATTGATTCGGAAAAGATGGTTCGTGTATTTGATAATTTACTAATGAATGCGATTAAGTATAGTAAAGATGATGCAGATATAAAAGTTTCTCTTCAAAGGCAGCGTAGGGATATACAAATTGTAATTGCGAATCATAGTGAAGAGTTTACGAGAGAAGAGTTAGCGAATTTGTTTGAACGTTTCTATAAGAAGGATCAATCTCGAAGTAGAGTAACGGAAGGGTCGGGACTCGGTTTAGCGATTGCGAAAAGTATTGTTGAGTTACAAGGTGGTAGTATTCGAGCGGAATATAGGGATGGTATTATTCAATTTATCGTTTCGTTACCAATTATAGAAAAATAATAAATGAATAGAATGATATGTGATAAAAAGGCTTATTTTAAAAGAAATAAGCCTTTTTATATTTTTTATAAAAACATATTGACGATTAGAGCTTAGAGGTGTAATATAGAACAAGTCGCCGATGACAATAACGTCGCAAGCGACAAACGAAATGAAAAACTTAGTTGACATCAAATAACGAAAGTGTTAACATAAGGAAGTCGCAAATGAGCGGCTAAGTAGTTCTTTGAAAACTGAACGAAACAAACAACGTGAAACGTCAATTTTTATTTTAGATGCTAGACAAACTAACTTTATTGGAGAGTTTGATCCTGGCTCAGGATGAACGCTGGCGGCGTGCCTAATACATGCAAGTCGAGCGAATGGATTAAGAGCTTGCTCTTATGAAGTTAGCGGCGGACGGGTGAGTAACACGTGGGTAACCTGCCCATAAGACTGGGATAACTCCGGGAAACCGGGGCTAATACCGGATAACATTTTGAACCGCATGGTTCGAAATTGAAAGGCGGCTTCGGCTGTCACTTATGGATGGACCCGCGTCGCATTAGCTAGTTGGTGAGGTAACGGCTCACCAAGGCAACGATGCGTAGCCGACCTGAGAGGGTGATCGGCCACACTGGGACTGAGACACGGCCCAGACTCCTACGGGAGGCAGCAGTAGGGAATCTTCCGCAATGGACGAAAGTCTGACGGAGCAACGCCGCGTGAGTGATGAAGGCTTTCGGGTCGTAAAACTCTGTTGTTAGGGAAGAACAAGTGCTAGTTGAATAAGCTGGCACCTTGACGGTACCTAACCAGAAAGCCACGGCTAACTACGTGCCAGCAGCCGCGGTAATACGTAGGTGGCAAGCGTTATCCGGAATTATTGGGCGTAAAGCGCGCGCAGGTGGTTTCTTAAGTCTGATGTGAAAGCCCACGGCTCAACCGTGGAGGGTCATTGGAAACTGGGAGACTTGAGTGCAGAAGAGGAAAGTGGAATTCCATGTGTAGCGGTGAAATGCGTAGAGATATGGAGGAACACCAGTGGCGAAGGCGACTTTCTGGTCTGTAACTGACACTGAGGCGCGAAAGCGTGGGGAGCAAACAGGATTAGATACCCTGGTAGTCCACGCCGTAAACGATGAGTGCTAAGTGTTAGAGGGTTTCCGCCCTTTAGTGCTGAAGTTAACGCATTAAGCACTCCGCCTGGGGAGTACGGCCGCAAGGCTGAAACTCAAAGGAATTGACGGGGGCCCGCACAAGCGGTGGAGCATGTGGTTTAATTCGAAGTAACGCGAAGAACCTTACCAGGTCTTGACATCCTCTGAAAACCCTAGAGATAGGGCTTCTCCTTCGGGAGCAGAGTGACAGGTGGTGCATGGTTGTCGTCAGCTCGTGTCGTGAGATGTTGGGTTAAGTCCCGCAACGAGCGCAACCCTTGATCTTAGTTGCCATCATTAAGTTGGGCACTCTAAGGTGACTGCCGGTGACAAACCGGAGGAAGGTGGGGATGACGTCAAATCATCATGCCCCTTATGACCTGGGCTACACACGTGCTACAATGGACGGTACAAAGAGCTGCAAGACCGCGAGGTGGAGCTAATCTCATAAAACCGTTCTCAGTTCGGATTGTAGGCTGCAACTCGCCTACATGAAGCTGGAATCGCTAGTAATCGCGGATCAGCATGCCGCGGTGAATACGTTCCCGGGCCTTGTACACACCGCCCGTCACACCACGAGAGTTTGTAACACCCGAAGTCGGTGGGGTAACCTTTTTGGAGCCAGCCGCCTAAGGTGGGACAGATGATTGGGGTGAAGTCGTAACAAGGTAGCCGTATCGGAAGGTGCGGCTGGATCACCTCCTTTCTATGGAGAATTGATGAACGCTGTTCATCAATAAAGTTTCCGTGTTTCGTTTTGTTCAGTTTTGAGAGAACTATCTCTCATATATAAATGTATGTTCTTTGAAAACTAGATAACAGTGTAGCTCATATTTTTTAATTTTTAGTTTGGTTAAGTTAGAAAGGGCGCACGGTGGATGCCTTGACACTAGGAGTCGATGAAGGACGGGACTAACGCCGATATGCTTCGGGGAGCTGTAAGTAAGCTTTGATCCGAAGATTTCCGAATGGGGAAACCCACCATACGTAATGGTATGGTATCCTTATCTGAATACATAGGGTAAGGAAGACAGACCCAGGGAACTGAAACATCTAAGTACCTGGAGGAAGAGAAAGCAAATGCGATTTCCTGAGTAGCGGCGAGCGAAACGGAACATAGCCCAAACCAAGAGGCTTGCCTCTTGGGGTTGTAGGACATTCTATACGGAGTTACAAAGGAACGAGGTAGACGAAGCGACCTGGAAAGGTCCGTCGTAGAGGGTAACAACCCCGTAGTCGAAACTTCGTTCTCTCTTGAATGTATCCTGAGTACGGCGGAACACGTGAAATTCCGTCGGAATCTGGGAGGACCATCTCCCAAGGCTAAATACTCCCTAGTGATCGATAGTGAACCAGTACCGTGAGGGAAAGGTGAAAAGCACCCCGGAAGGGGAGTGAAAGAGATCCTGAAACCGTGTGCCTACAAATAGTCAGAGCCCGTTAACGGGTGATGGCGTGCCTTTTGTAGAATGAACCGGCGAGTTACGATCCCGTGCGAGGTTAAGCTGAAGAGGCGGAGCCGCAGCGAAAGCGAGTCTGAATAGGGCGTTTAGTACGTGGTCGTAGACCCGAAACCAGGTGATCTACCCATGTCCAGGGTGAAGTTCAGGTAACACTGAATGGAGGCCCGAACCCACGCACGTTGAAAAGTGCGGGGATGAGGTGTGGGTAGCGGAGAAATTCCAATCGAACCTGGAGATAGCTGGTTCTCCCCGAAATAGCTTTAGGGCTAGCCTTAAGTGTAAGAGTCTTGGAGGTAGAGCACTGATTGGACTAGGGGTCCTCATCGGATTACCGAATTCAGTCAAACTCCGAATGCCAATGACTTATCCTTAGGAGTCAGACTGCGAGTGATAAGATCCGTAGTCAAAAGGGAAACAGCCCAGACCGCCAGCTAAGGTCCCAAAGTGTGTATTAAGTGGAAAAGGATGTGGAGTTGCTTAGACAACTAGGATGTTGGCTTAGAAGCAGCCACCATTTAAAGAGTGCGTAATAGCTCACTAGTCGAGTGACTCTGCGCCGAAAATGTACCGGGGCTAAATACACCACCGAAGCTGCGGATTGATACCAATGGTATCAGTGGTAGGGGAGCGTTCTAAGGACAGTGAAGTCAGACCGTAAGGACTGGTGGAGTGCTTAGAAGTGAGAATGCCGGTATGAGTAGCGAAAGACGGGTGAGAATCCCGTCCACCGAATGCCTAAGGTTTCCTGAGGAAGGCTCGTCCGCTCAGGGTTAGTCAGGACCTAAGCCGAGGCCGACAGGCGTAGGCGATGGACAACAGGTTGATATTCCTGTACCACCTCTTTATCGTTTGAGCAATGGAGGGACGCAGAAGGATAGAAGAAGCGTGCGATTGGTTGTGCACGTCCAAGCAGTTAGGCTGATAAGTAGGCAAATCCGCTTATCATAAAGGCTGAGCTGTGATGGGGAAGCTCCTTATGGAGCGAAGTCTTTGATTCCCCGCTGCCAAGAAAAGCTTCTAGCGAGATAAAAGGTGCCTGTACCGCAAACCGACACAGGTAGGCGAGGAGAGAATCCTAAGGTGTGCGAGAGAACTCTGGTTAAGGAACTCGGCAAAATGACCCCGTAACTTCGGGAGAAGGGGTGCTTTCTTAACGGAAAGCCGCAGTGAATAGGCCCAAGCGACTGTTTAGCAAAAACACAGCTCTCTGCGAAGCCGTAAGGCGAAGTATAGGGGGTGACACCTGCCCGGTGCTGGAAGGTTAAGGAGAGGGGTTAGCGTAAGCGAAGCTCTGAACTGAAGCCCCAGTAAACGGCGGCCGTAACTATAACGGTCCTAAGGTAGCGAAATTCCTTGTCGGGTAAGTTCCGACCCGCACGAAAGGTGTAACGATTTGGGCACTGTCTCAACCAGAGACTCGGTGAAATTATAGTACCTGTGAAGATGCAGGTTACCCGCGACAGGACGGAAAGACCCCGTGGAGCTTTACTGTAGCCTGATATTGAATTTTGGTACAGTTTGTACAGGATAGGCGGGAGCCATTGAAACCGGAGCGCTAGCTTCGGTGGAGGCGCTGGTGGGATACCGCCCTGACTGTATTGAAATTCTAACCTACGGGTCTTATCGACCCGGGAGACAGTGTCAGGTGGGCAGTTTGACTGGGGCGGTCGCCTCCTAAAGTGTAACGGAGGCGCCCAAAGGTTCCCTCAGAATGGTTGGAAATCATTCGTAGAGTGCAAAGGCATAAGGGAGCTTGACTGCGAGACCTACAAGTCGAGCAGGGACGAAAGTCGGGCTTAGTGATCCGGTGGTTCCGCATGGAAGGGCCATCGCTCAACGGATAAAAGCTACCCCGGGGATAACAGGCTTATCTCCCCCAAGAGTCCACATCGACGGGGAGGTTTGGCACCTCGATGTCGGCTCATCGCATCCTGGGGCTGTAGTCGGTCCCAAGGGTTGGGCTGTTCGCCCATTAAAGCGGTACGCGAGCTGGGTTCAGAACGTCGTGAGACAGTTCGGTCCCTATCCGTCGTGGGCGTAGGAAATTTGAGAGGAGCTGTCCTTAGTACGAGAGGACCGGGATGGACGCACCGCTGGTGTACCAGTTGTTCTGCCAAGGGCATAGCTGGGTAGCTATGTGCGGAAGGGATAAGTGCTGAAAGCATCTAAGCATGAAGCCCCCCTCAAGATGAGATTTCCCATAGCGTAAGCTAGTAAGATCCCTGAAAGATGATCAGGTTGATAGGTTCGAGGTGGAAGCATGGTGACATGTGGAGCTGACGAATACTAATAGATCGAGGACTTAACCATATAATATGTAGCAATGTTATCTAGTTTTGAAGGAATATGCCTTCATAGTTTGGTGATGATGGCAGAGAGGTCACACCCGTTCCCATACCGAACACGGAAGTTAAGCTCTCTAGCGCCGATGGTAGTTGGGACCTTGTCCCTGTGAGAGTAGGACGTCGCCAAGCAACTTTAAGACGAGTCAGAATGACTCGTCTTTTTTGTGTTTTATAACTTCTTTTCAAAGCTAAATATTTTGAAGTGCTGCTCATTTTTTAAAAGGCCTTTGGGTACGTAGCTATATAAGTTTTATTCAATTTCTTTCGTGATTTTTTATATCTAATTTAAGATTTTCTATTTTATTTCTTAAAGATAGGATTCATCAGTGTGTTAAAATAGTACAGTTGTTTTTGATGTACTTTAATATAAGAAGATTTAAGTTAGAAAAGGAGATAATATGAAAAAGATAAGTATAATTACTATAGTAGTCTTAGTCCTGCTAGTAATCGTGTATATGTTAGTTGGGAATTATTTTTATAACTACGCGTTGAATGCGAAACAAGAAAAGGAATTTTTGCAAGATAATCCTCATTTAGTAGAAACGGTAAATGCGTCGGGAGATGTATTGGCTGCAAATGAAGAAAAGAATGCGAACTTCGTATCGAAGTATAAACCTAACACATTAACTATACGTTCTTTCGATAAATTAAATTTAAAAGGTTATGAATATATGAATGAACCATCTAGTCATAAATGGGCAATTGTAGTTCATGGATATAGTGGTAGAGCATCGGAAATGACGAAATATATTCGTAACTTTTATGAACAAGGCTATAATGTCATAGCACCAGACCTTCGTGGACACGGAAATAGTGAAGGGGATTATGTTGGTATGGGTTGGCATGATCGTAAAGATGTTTTAATTTGGATTCAACAAATCTTAAAGAAAGACCCTAATGCTGAAATAGCTCTATTTGGTGTTTCAATGGGCGGGGCAACTGTAATGATGACTTCAGGAGAAGATTTACCTTCTAATGTTAAAGTTATTATTGAAGATTGTGGATATTCAACTGTTATTGATGAATTTACTTATCAACTAAAAGATTTATTCCACTTACCAAAGTTTCCTGTTATGAATGCGGCAAATACGGTTACTAAATTAAGAGCTGGGTATGATTTAGAAGAGGCCTCAGCTGTAAAACAAGTAGCGAAAAGTAAAACACCTATGCTGTTCATTCATGGGGATGCTGATACATTCGTTCCTTTTGAAATGTTAGATGAAGTATATAATGCTGCAAAAGTAGAAAAAGAGAAATTAATTGTTCCAGGTGCTGGACATGGGGAAGCGGAGAAAGTAGATTCGAATAAATATTGGAATACTGTATGGAAGTTCGTAGGGAAGTATATTCCGGCATAATTAAAGTTGTTGCATTTATATAGACGATAATCGGAGGGATAATGGTTAATCCTTTTGATTATCGTTTTTTTGTTAATTAGGTATTCTGCTATAAGTGTATTTTTGTATGTACTATATGAAGGAGGTAGAGCAAAAACTTTTGAATTCCTTAATCTCAGTGCTACAATGATTGAAAACTAAAAGTTAATGAGGTGTTTCTATGAAAATTGAAGTTTGGTCAGATTTTGTATGCCCATTTTGCTATATTGGGAAACGTAGATTAGAGATGGCTTTAGAGCAATTTCCGCATAAGAAGGATGTTGAAGTTGAGTTTAAAACTTTTGAATTAGATCAAAATGCTCCAATCTATTCTGGGACAAGTATTAATGAAGTACTTGCATCAAAGTATGGAATTAGTATTGAAGAAGCTAAGCGTAATAACGTACAGCTAGGAAATCATGCAGCTAGTATGGGTTTAAGTTTTAATTTTGATGAGATGAAGCCGACGAACACGTTTGATGCGCATCGTCTTGCGAAGTTTGCAAAGGATCAAGGAAAAGAAAAAGAGATTACGGAAAATCTACTTTTCGCATACTTCACTGAATCGAGAAATTTAAGTGATGTGGATACACTTGCTACTATCGCTGAAGTTTCAGGTTTAGATAAGCAAGAGGCTTTAAATGTTATTAATGATAAAAATGCGTATGCAAATGATGTTAGAATTGATGAAGCGATTGCTCAGCAATATCAAATTTCGGGAGTACCTTATTTTATTATTAATCAAAAGTATGCTATTTCAGGTGCACAACCACTTGAAACTTTTGTTGGTGCACTTCAGCAAGTGTGGGAAGAAGAGAATCCTGCACCTAAGTTACAAGAACTTTCTTCAGAGGGTGGAAGCGATCTTTTTTGTACTGATGGAAGTTGTTCGGCGCCGTCGAAAGAGCAATAGTTTTTATAATAGAGTAGTACCCCATAGATAGTTCTGTGGGGTGCTTGTATATAACTATAGAAGAAATACATAAGTGAAATCTATAAAATATAAAGTTTTTTAAAAAACGTATTGACGATTATACTTTAGAGGTGTAATATAGAACAAGTCG
>NZ_CM173819.1:325000-332500 GCF_057812155.1 Bacillus sp. 2175
CGAGTTACGATCCCGTGCGAGGTTAAGCTGAAGAGGCGGAGCCGCAGCGAAAGCGAGTCTGAATAGGGCGTTTAGTACGTGGTCGTAGACCCGAAACCAGGTGATCTACCCATGTCCAGGGTGAAGTTCAGGTAACACTGAATGGAGGCCCGAACCCACGCACGTTGAAAAGTGCGGGGATGAGGTGTGGGTAGCGGAGAAATTCCAATCGAACCTGGAGATAGCTGGTTCTCCCCGAAATAGCTTTAGGGCTAGCCTTAAGTGTAAGAGTCTTGGAGGTAGAGCACTGATTGGACTAGGGGTCCTCATCGGATTACCGAATTCAGTCAAACTCCGAATGCCAATGACTTATCCTTAGGAGTCAGACTGCGAGTGATAAGATCCGTAGTCAAAAGGGAAACAGCCCAGACCGCCAGCTAAGGTCCCAAAGTGTGTATTAAGTGGAAAAGGATGTGGAGTTGCTTAGACAACTAGGATGTTGGCTTAGAAGCAGCCACCATTTAAAGAGTGCGTAATAGCTCACTAGTCGAGTGACTCTGCGCCGAAAATGTACCGGGGCTAAATACACCACCGAAGCTGCGGATTGATACCAATGGTATCAGTGGTAGGGGAGCGTTCTAAGGACAGTGAAGTCAGACCGTAAGGACTGGTGGAGTGCTTAGAAGTGAGAATGCCGGTATGAGTAGCGAAAGACGGGTGAGAATCCCGTCCACCGAATGCCTAAGGTTTCCTGAGGAAGGCTCGTCCGCTCAGGGTTAGTCAGGACCTAAGCCGAGGCCGACAGGCGTAGGCGATGGACAACAGGTTGATATTCCTGTACCACCTCTTTATCGTTTGAGCAATGGAGGGACGCAGAAGGATAGAAGAAGCGTGCGATTGGTTGTGCACGTCCAAGCAGTTAGGCTGATAAGTAGGCAAATCCGCTTATCGTGAAGGCTGAGCTGTGATGGGGAAGCTCCTTATGGAGCGAAGTCTTTGATTCCCCGCTGCCAAGAAAAGCTTCTAGCGAGATAAAAGGTGCCTGTACCGCAAACCGACACAGGTAGGCGAGGAGAGAATCCTAAGGTGTGCGAGAGAACTCTGGTTAAGGAACTCGGCAAAATGACCCCGTAACTTCGGGAGAAGGGGTGCTTTCTTAACGGAAAGCCGCAGTGAATAGGCCCAAGCGACTGTTTAGCAAAAACACAGCTCTCTGCGAAGCCGTAAGGCGAAGTATAGGGGGTGACACCTGCCCGGTGCTGGAAGGTTAAGGAGAGGGGTTAGCGTAAGCGAAGCTCTGAACTGAAGCCCCAGTAAACGGCGGCCGTAACTATAACGGTCCTAAGGTAGCGAAATTCCTTGTCGGGTAAGTTCCGACCCGCACGAAAGGTGTAACGATTTGGGCACTGTCTCAACCAGAGACTCGGTGAAATTATAGTACCTGTGAAGATGCAGGTTACCCGCGACAGGACGGAAAGACCCCGTGGAGCTTTACTGTAGCCTGATATTGAATTTTGGTACAGTTTGTACAGGATAGGCGGGAGCCATTGAAACCGGAGCGCTAGCTTCGGTGGAGGCGCTGGTGGGATACCGCCCTGACTGTATTGAAATTCTAACCTACGGGTCTTATCGACCCGGGAGACAGTGTCAGGTGGGCAGTTTGACTGGGGCGGTCGCCTCCTAAAGTGTAACGGAGGCGCCCAAAGGTTCCCTCAGAATGGTTGGAAATCATTCGTAGAGTGCAAAGGCATAAGGGAGCTTGACTGCGAGACCTACAAGTCGAGCAGGGACGAAAGTCGGGCTTAGTGATCCGGTGGTTCCGCATGGAAGGGCCATCGCTCAACGGATAAAAGCTACCCCGGGGATAACAGGCTTATCTCCCCCAAGAGTCCACATCGACGGGGAGGTTTGGCACCTCGATGTCGGCTCATCGCATCCTGGGGCTGTAGTCGGTCCCAAGGGTTGGGCTGTTCGCCCATTAAAGCGGTACGCGAGCTGGGTTCAGAACGTCGTGAGACAGTTCGGTCCCTATCCGTCGTGGGCGTAGGAAATTTGAGAGGAGCTGTCCTTAGTACGAGAGGACCGGGATGGACGCACCGCTGGTGTACCAGTTGTTCTGCCAAGGGCATAGCTGGGTAGCTATGTGCGGAAGGGATAAGTGCTGAAAGCATCTAAGCATGAAGCCCCCCTCAAGATGAGATTTCCCATAGCGTAAGCTAGTAAGATCCCTGAAAGATGATCAGGTTGATAGGTTCGAGGTGGAAGCATGGTGACATGTGGAGCTGACGAATACTAATAGATCGAGGACTTAACCATATAATATGAAGCAATGTTATCTAGTTTTGAAGGAATATGCCTTCAATAGTTTGGTGATGATGGCAGAGAGGTCACACCCGTTCCCATACCGAACACGGAAGTTAAGCTCTCTAGCGCCGATGGTAGTTGGGACCTTGTCCCTGTGAGAGTAGGACGTCGCCAAGCAACTTTAAGACGAGTCAGAATGACTCGTCTTTTTTGTGTTTTATAAAAATAAGAATGGCTGGTAAATCTCAGTTTATTAAAATTTCACTTTATTGTTCACATCAACAAGTTCAAAACGCTCACAGACGAGTAACATATCTTCAGAGAAATTAAGACCAAGCTCATTTAGTTCCTTTGTAAAAAAACGAACATGGGTGTCTCTCCAGTAATTATAAGTACGATCTCCTTCGCCTTCAGCGATAGCGAATTCTTCGCTTACTTCATTCATTGGTGTTACAGTTACTTCTATTGTCTTAATAATAGCTACAGGTTCATCATTACTATTGAGTATAATACTATAATCAATAGTAGTCGGTAGTGATTCATGTTCTAATTCATAAAAAATGTGACCGGAGCATGTAGCGGTTTTAATACCGTCAATTACTAGTTGTGCAAGATAATTAGGGGCATCCCCAAATTGCCAAGCTGTAACAGATTCTGGTTTTTTGTTGTTTCCCCAATAAGTATCCCAATATGTCTGTGCTAATTGATTCATTTTTATCGTTACCTCACTCTAATTCATATTTAGTCTCTTTATAATTCCTAGGAAATTTACTTACTTACTTATTTAGTATGTCTTTGTACTCATTTAAAAGTTGTAGCGGTGTGTTGCAAATTAAAAAGATACTATGTGGAGTGAATATAGTTTGTAAATATGTTCTGTACATATATGGGATCTTTAATTTTCCAATTGCATTTTATGATAAAGGATGTAGTTACTTAAAGAACGTTCAGATTATGAATGGTAGTTTATTATCACTATGCCATATTGAAGTGAGTAATACTAGAGTTAAAATAGATGAAAAAACTGATATTCTAAATTGAATATCAGTTTAATAATATGTGACTTATATGAATCTATAGCAATACGAAAAGCGTAAATAAGATAGCCAACAAAATACGATAGTACGCAAAAGGTTTTAAACCTATCTTCTCTAAAAGCTTTAGAAAAGTTACTACCGCTAGCATCGCTACTATAAAAGAGGTAATGAATCCTACCGCAAACATAGGGATGTCATCGACACTTAAATACTTCCAACTTTTTAGTAAGTCTAAGCCTGTAGCCCCAATCATTACAGGAAGAGCTATTAGAAAAGAGAATTCAGATGCAGTCTTATAATTTACTTTTGCTAATAGACCTCCAGAGATAGTAGAGCCAGCTCTAGAGAAGCCAGGGTATACTGCTAAGCACTGAAATAATCCGATTGTTAAAGCTTGGCGGTATGTTAAATCGTCCAGTGAATAGGCTGCTGCCTCCTTCTTTTTTACTTCTGCAAAGAGCATAAGAATTGCACCTGCTACAAGTCCAATCACAACAGTGTATGGCTGGAATAAGTATGTTTTAATAATATCATGTAGTAGCAAACCAGCAACCACTGCCGGAAATACGCCAAGAAATACATGGAACGCGTTGAATTTTTTTTCTTTCTGTAGAAGTGGCTTAATATTACATAAAGAAACGAGACGTTTATGATATAAAATTGCAATGGCTAAAATTGCGCCTAGCTGAATAACAATTTCAAACGTTTTCGCTCTTTCTCCCTCAAAGCCTAATAAATGCCCGACTAATATAAGATGGCCAGTAGAGGATATAGGTAAAAATTCAGCTAATCCTTCTACAATACCGAGTATGAAGGCAATAATGATATCGCTCATAGTTTCACTCCTACAAATTAATGAATGTCTACTTTTTTAAAATAGAATAGTGTTGCAATAAATCCGGAAATTGTCGTTACTGCAATGATGATATAAGAATACTCTGGTGGATATGTCGGTTGTAATTCGTTATTTGCGATATCTAGAGTAGCGGTCCACGGAAATAAATCTTTATGCTTGGAGTTTACGAGCATAAGATTAGTCATTGTAATAATGACTGTTAATATAATGGGCGGTACATAGCTCTTCATTACAAGAGTTAGTAGCACAATAGGTGAAGACAATAGAAAGAGAAGTCCACCACATATTAAAAATTCTAGGAAAGAACCTAAAAGTAAAGAAATGTTAAAGCCAGGGAAGTTCCCCAATAGCCCTAATATTAAAGTAAGTGCCCAAGCGACTAAAGTTAGCATCATAATCCAAAGAAAGAGAATGATGAATTTACTTATAATAAAGCTAATGCGCGACACGGGGATAGTTAGTAAATTTTTCAGTGTATCTTCTGCATATTCGCGGGTAAGCAAATATGCAACCACTACTCCATATAAGGGGAATCCTATAACTAAAGTAGTATATAAGTTAACGTCAGTGAATAATTGATGGAACCAAATAGTTGGAGTAGGCTGTTTTGTTTTTATATGTATATAAGAGGCTACTACAACTAAGAAAGGTGCGACACCAGCACCAATAATGCTAATTAAAAACATATTAGAGCGTTTTAGTTTTAAGAGTTCTGTATAGAGTAGATTAACCAATTGTTCCACCTCCAACTAGTTTGGTGAAATAATCTTCTAGTCTATCTTCGCTTATCATCATTTTTAATACTTCAATACCATTAAGAACAAACGTTCTGTTTATGTATCCTTGTTGTCCAAAATGAGAGTAAATACGAATATTTCCTTCATCATGTACTTCATAATCAAAAATTTGAAGATGATTTTCTAATAACATCACAGCTTTATCGTCATTATTCACTTGAAACTCTATGTACTTACGGTTTGCTTTGCGCAGCGTATCAAGAGAAACTTCTTCTAGTAACTTTCCTTCATGAATAATTCCGATACGATCGACCAACTGTTCTATCTCGGCTAATATGTGACTAGAAATGAGTATTGTTATATTTCTTTCTTGAGCTAAAGAATGAATAAGTTTTCGCATTTCTTTAATACCAATAGGGTCTAGTCCGTTAGTTGGTTCATCTAATATGAGTAGCTCAGGATAATGGAGAAGAGCGCGTGCAATTCCTAAGCGTTGCTTCATTCCTAAAGAATACTTTCCTACTAACTTTTTTGTCTCATGCTGCAAGCCTACTATTTCTAATGCTTCTTCGATAGCATTCTTTTTGTGAACCCCAATTATCTTTGCATTAATTAGTAGGTTTTCTTTTGCAGTTAAGTTTTCATAAAATCCTGGAACTTCAACTATAGAACCAATTCTGCTTAAAATATCTTTTTGATTTTGGAATAAGTTCTCTCCGAATATTTCAATCGTTCCACTTGTAGGTTTTATAAGACTAAGCAGCATACGAATGGTTGTTGTTTTACCAGCACCGTTGCGGCCTATGAAGCCATAAATCTCTCCTTGTTGAACATTAATATTTAAATTATCTACTGATTTTTGATTGCCATATACTTTAGTAAGGTTAGTCGTTTTTATAATTGTATTTATAGGAGACACCTGCTTTCTATAAGTTCTTACTTACATCATAAAAAGGAAGGCTTAACTGCATATTAATCATTTCTTAACTATTTCTTAAAAGTATTGTGTTTTGGAATAGAAAAGCCAAAAGTAGTTCGTTTCCATGGAGTACTTTCAACCCATATATGCCCACCATTTTTTTCAACGAGTGCTTTAGAAATAGAGAGTCCGAGACCGCTACCACCAAATGAAGAGTTTCTTGATTGTTCGCTTCGGTACATTCGCTCAAATATGTTTTGTAAATCATGTTTTGGAATACCAGGGCCTTGATCCCAAATATGAAGTTTGTATTCTGCATCAGCTTCTAGCAGTTCGACTCCTATTGTTTTCCCATCCTTTCCGTAATAAATTGCATTTTTCATTAAATTACCGATAATCCGCATAATGCTTAGATGATCTGCGATGATAGGACAAGTAGAATCTGGTATGAGAATTTGCAGTTCGATGTTATGTTTTGAGAGCTCAGGTAAAAATTCAATCAAAACTTCTCTAGTAACTTCAGAAAAGTCGAGTTCTTCTTCTTTTAGTGGAAATTCATTAGCGTCTAGCTTCGCCATATTGAATATTTCATCAACTAGGTGCTTTAAGTTATTTGATTTCATATAGAGTATTTTAAGATATTCTTGTTTTTCTATTTCAGAAGCAGCAACTCCGTCTTTCAAAGCATCTATATATCCGATTATGGAGGTGAGTGGTGTTCGTATATCGTGGGAGATACTAGACAAAAGTTGTTTTCTGGATTCCTCGGATCTTTTGGCTTCAATCTGAACCTGCTCTAATTTAGCTATTAGCTCGTTTATTGAAAAAACGATATTATGTAATGAGTGGTCATTGCTTGTGAATAATCTCGTTTGTAAGTTTCCTTTTAGTACACGACTTAATTTAGTATCCATTGCTTTACGATGTTGAATGAATTGTATTCTTGAAAAGAAGAGATAAATTGTAATTAAGATAAGGATAATAAATAAAGACATTTTTAATCTTGGACCCATTTGTATGTTTAAAATCCCGCAAATGATAAGTTGTAATGAAATAAGGAAGAGGGTTTTATCAGTCTTCAAGCTTTTCACCTACAAACTTATAACCAATTCCCCATATAGTCTGAATGAATTTTGGATTGGAAGGGTCAATTTCTATTTTCTTTCTAAGTTTTCGAATATGTACCATAACGGTATTGTCATCTTCTATATAATTATCGTCCCACACATTTCGGAAGAGCTGTGTTTTTGTAAATACTTGCCCTGGGTTTGAAGTAAAGAATTTTAACAGTTCCAATTCTTTTCCGGTTAAGCTAATTTCTTCTTTGTTTGTATGAACTGTGTATGTATTTAAATTGATAGTTAGTCCTTTAAAAGATAAAGTGGTTTTTTCTTGAGCAGTATTGTTACTTCCGAGAACTAAAAAACGCCGCATAAGAGCTTTTACTCGTGCAATTACTTCGTGAATGCTGAAAGGTTTCGTAATATAATCATCAGCACCAATGCTTAAGCCTAAAATTTTATCAACTTCGTGATCTTTAGCTGTGAGCATTAATATAGGTACGTTAGTTTTATCTCTAAGTTTTTTACATACCTCGATTCCATCTATTTTGGGCATCATAAGATCTAATATAACGAGGTTATATTTATTTTGATTAAATAAATGCAA
>NZ_CM173819.1:337500-347500 GCF_057812155.1 Bacillus sp. 2175
GTGTACCAGTTGTTCTGCCAAGGGCATAGCTGGGTAGCTATGTGCGGAAGGGATAAGTGCTGAAAGCATCTAAGCATGAAGCCCCCCTCAAGATGAGATTTCCCATAGCGTAAGCTAGTAAGATCCCTGAAAGATGATCAGGTTGATAGGTTCGAGGTGGAAGCATGGTGACATGTGGAGCTGACGAATACTAATAGATCGAGGACTTAACCATATAATATGAAGCAATGTTATCTAGTTTTGAAGGAATATGCCTTCAATAGTTTGGTGATGATGGCAGAGAGGTCACACCCGTTCCCATACCGAACACGGAAGTTAAGCTCTCTAGCGCCGATGGTAGTTGGGACCTTGTCCCTGTGAGAGTAGGACGTCGCCAAGCAACTTTAAGACGAGTCAGAATGACTCGTCTTTTTTGTATGCTTTCATACCTCTATCAATTGCATTTTTAACCCCTTCTAAATAAGAAAATCCATATTTTTTATCTGGCTCTAAGTAAGTTCCTTCCGCCCACTCGTTCCATGCGTTAATAAATAAAAACTCGCTGTTATAAAAAGAGTAAGTCCGATGAATTTGCTTGCTTAAATATATGGTGAACTTTTCAGGGGTAGAACCTACAAAGATGCTGCTATTCGCGTTTTTACGTCGTGCAGTATTATCCCAATCAACAAAAGCACCAGGAAATGTTTTTTTCTTTGGGAGCGATCGTTGTAATATATACATCCATACTTTATCGTAGTCCCAAACGTTTAATTGCATATCAGAATCATATATTACCTTATTTATGTCTGAAGAGCTATCATGGGCAATTGTATAGAAAGGTTCAAACTGAATGCTAGCATCGAATCCATTTATATTAGGTAGTGGAAAACTGTTTAATGTTTCAGCAAAGTATATACCTTTTAAACCATTTTCTCGCGCTAATGCATTCCAGTAATTAAGCATTTTTTCACAATCAGGAATATGTCCTGGACGATAAATAATGAATAGAGGTTTATCATCTATATAAATATATCTCTCATCTTGGAAAGCCTGTAATAAATAATCAAAGTGTTCCTTCCAATCAGATATATCTCCGTAGTCTTGAGGCATTAATATATGTTTATCGAGACCATCCCAAGATTTTGTCCATGGTTCATTTGCCCAAGAAAGACAAAAAGGGAAGTCAGGTTCTTTCATCTTTAGTACCTCATTAAAGGGTGTTTCTAATAGTCTTTTTCCTTTAAACCAGTAATGATAATAACAAAAACCATATATACCGTATGCTTTAGCGATTTTTGCTTGCCACTTTCTTACGGAGGGGGTAGTTAAGTCGTAATAAAAATCTTGATAAGGTTCCCTAGGTTGATAATGTCCTGAAAATAAAGGTCGTGCACTTTTAGTATTTGTCCATTCAGTAAATCCTTTCCCCCACCATCGATCATTTTCTTTAATTTGATGGAATTGTGGTAAGTAAAAAGCGATTATTTTCAAGTTATATCCCCCTCGTGTTTTTCGTAGTTCAAGTGTTGGGAAGTTATTCTTGATTTGGTGAAGCAATTTTAAAATAAGAGATATGTTATCTGTTTACTGTTTTTTTTATGGTATGTATTGGATTTTTTAAGCTTACTTAATAAGAGAGTATTAGGTAATTTGATATATATCTGAAATAGAAAGTACTTTTCGTCATGAAATTTATTACGTTGAATGAAAGGAATTAAATTTTTTGAAGGACAAAGAGGGCCTGTGGTAATCGATTTACATCATCAAAAAAGTCTTGTAGCTTTAAATATTTCTCATAATGATTTTCAATATAAGTCCTAGGTATAACGGTTTCTCCGTAAAAACTACTATTTCTAGCATCCCCTGCACCAGTAGGGCTATGAACAAATTTGCCGTTTTCATAATCCGAGATGGCGCGATGTATATCTGGAAAAGCTTGAGATAAAGTTTTATGCCATCCTGTTTGAATTAATTCAGGATGTTCTTGAAATTGTTGACAAAAATCAAGAAAATAGCGCGCTTGTGTTGTTGCGATGAAGATTCCACCAGGGCGAAGAACTCTTGAAAATTCTTTTACCCAATTTTCGGCAGTTGCTTCGGATAAATGTGAGAATACAGAATAAGCGAATATGATATCTAATGAATTGTCGCTAATAAAATCTACAGGGGGATGTGGGCTTGCTGTTTTATATATCCCTCTTCCTAGTGTTTCATTACAAAGTGTGATCATCGCAGGATCGACATCAATGCCAAGTAAATTTTGATCAGAGGCATCTTTAAATAAGAAGCGTATAATTCTTCCCCATCCGCATCCGAAGTCTAAAACTTTACTTTCTTTATTCAAGGGAACTCCTAAATTTTGGGCGTATTCTTTTATATGGCTATAAAACAAATATGCTTCGTAAAGAGCATGTTCATAAGAAGCACCTACAAATTGTTTTTGAATTTCTTCAGGAGGAAACATAGGTACGGGAACCCCATTTATCGTTGTTTGTGAACAACTTTGTATAAATAAATTTAGAAGTTCGGCATCAGATAGTGAATTAACAAGATGATCAAAATCACTTCCTAACTTAAAGTTATTCATTTGTTAAACCTCCGAATTATATAGTGATTAAACTTTATTTTCTTGCTTTTTACTAATGAAAACATGTAAAAATTCAGCATCTAACCCTAGTGATCTATCCTTTTGTAAAAAAACAATTGTATACATGTTTGCATGTGTATAAATATATTCAATCATATCCTGCCCCCAATCGAACGTTACTAAAGATCCATTCTCATCAATAGGGTTTCCATGATAAATGGGCTCTTCAATATATTCAATCACCTCTTTATTCATTCTTGCTCTTTGCACAGTTTTTGTGAGTGTATGATACCAAGGGACAGTAAATACATGAGCACCGCCAGGTTTTAATACTCGTTCTATTTCTTTAAAGGCTTTGTTTGGCGTCATTACATGCTCAAAAACGTCTTGAGTAATGAATAAATCAAAAGATTCATTTTCAAAAGTCATGTCTTCTAAGTTCTCACATCTAATACCTTGAAAGTATTGGCCAAGAGGATAATTTCTAAAGTATTGAGAATAAGTATAGTTTTTACAGTTTTTTAATAGTAGCTGAGTCGTAATTCCTCCAGGAGAGGATTCGTGAATATTATAGGAATCCCATTTTGGAAAAAATGTATGTAAAGCATGGATTAAAGCTCGCTGCCTTGGTATAGAGTTACATGTAGAACATAAATAATGATCTCTAAGCCAATCATTATGCTCTATAAATGTAGCTTTCTTTTCGCAAATAACGCAGTACCCATTATTGTGTTTCAAATTGATTTCCACACGATATCCCTCCTATGTTAATAAATGCAATCTATGTATGGAAAGTATGATACACGTCAACAATCGGCGAAATTAAAGGAAATGGGTGAAAGTTAGGTATCTCTTAAAATTACGATTAGGAGAAGGGAATAATTAGTTGGAGAGAACTCCCACTCGAATTAAAGTTTCACTTTATGCTATGCGATGTATCAGCTTTTATTCGTGGAAAAATGTATAGACTTAAAATATCCCTTTCGTGTATGGGTACATTTCAAAATCCTGTGCGTATATTTCTGTAACTAAATCCATAGTTTCTTTATCATAAAAGCTTTCGTATGTTGGAAATCGGGGAAAGCCTGGATCTGTAATGCTAAGTTCTGCATAGCTTCCTGCATAAATCATCTTGTGAGCGCGATGATGATCTGAATTTGTAAGAAGTGCTAAAGGGGATTTCATCAAATCGTACATGTGTTCCATCTTGGTGATTTGTGTATTAAAATCTTCTAAAGGAATATAGCATTGAATGAAATTTTCTTCACCAGGGACGTATTGTTGACTAAAATGTATATCTAATGATAGGGAATTGGAACCGAATGCCTGAACGTAATATAAAAATTGTTTAAATGATATTCCTTGATTACTATATTTATCATTATAAAAATAATGACGGATGCTCTCCCATTGTGGGCTAGCATATGGATTGTCAGCAAGTAATAAAAATGAGCTGACAGCTCTTGTATAAGGATTTCGTACAAGTTTACAAACATTTTTTTTAGCCTCTAGAAGACTATTTTGTAATTGTTGAATGTAATTTGTACTGTTTTTATACACCCAGAACTCATAGTAATGAATAAAGTCATTGTATTTCTTTGCTTCAGTAAATAATCCAATTTGAAAAAAGAACCAATTAGCTAATGAGGTGCATCCGCTTCTATGACTCCAAAATAGTATTATAAATGCTAACTTAAATATGTACATTAACGCTTGAATAAATATGTACATTTTCAATTGGATTCTCCATACTGACTCTGAGGTGGTTAGTATGTATATTAAGCTAGATATTCAAACAGAATTTGAGGTTAAAAGTCTTTCAGACTTACCAAATTTTAAAAAACTAATGGGGAACTTAAAAATGAAGATAAATAAAAGTCAATTAGCCAGAGAATTGAATGTGGATCGGCGTACCATAGATAAGTATTTGAATGGTTTTACACCAAAAGGGACAAAAAATAAAACATCGAAAATCGATACATATTATGAAGTGATTGCAGCTCTTTTATCTAGTGATTCTAAACAAATCTTCTACTACAAACGAGTGTTATGGCAGTATCTAACAGACAATCACGGTTTAAAATGTTCACAGTCTGCATTTCGTGCTTATATTAATAGAAAGCCTGAATTTAGAACATATTTTGATGAGGGGAAGCGTATTTTATCAGGTCATTCAGTGGGTGTCCGTTATGAGACACCTCCAGGAGAACAAGCTCAATTAGATTGGAAAGAAAGCATACGATTTGAAACCAAAAGTGGCGAAATCGTATATGTGAATGTAGCTGTACTTTTATTGTCCTACTCGAGATTTAAAGTTTTTCATTTGAATATTTCAAAATCACAAAGTGTTTTAATGTCATTTATGACAGAGGCATTTGAAATGTTTGGTGGTGTACCGAAGGTAATTGTCACGGATAATATGAAGACGGTAATGGATGAAGCTCGAACAGAACACTTTACAGGAACGATTAACAATAAGTTTGCCCAATTCGCTCAAGATTTTGGATTTAAGGTACAACCTTGTATCGCAGGGCGACCAAATACCAAAGGGAAAGTAGAAGCGCCAATGAAACTTCTAGACGAAATTCATGCTTATCAAGGAAGATTCACTTTTGAAGAATTACATGAATTTGTGCAAAAATTATGTGCAAGAATTAATCAAACATTTCATCAAGGGACTGGTAAGATTCCAGTGTTTGCCCTAAAACAGGAAAAGAATCTCCTACAACCACTCCCGAAGAGCGCGATAAGAGATTCCTATATGATTAAGCATAAACTTGTAAAAGTTAATACATCAGGCATGATATCTTACAAATCGAATCAATACTCAGTTCCAGCTGAATATCAAGGTAAAACCGTCGGTTTACAAGTATATGATAATCAAATATATGTTTATCATAACATGAAGTTAATTGTACAACATAAAATCAGCCAATCTAAGCTCAATTATAAAGAAGAACATTATAAAAAAGCATTGGCTAAGTCACTACCTAAATATCCGAACATTGACAATTTGGCGAAACAAAATTTATCAGTAATTGGTGAGGTATATAGAAATGAAGAATAGCTATCAACAATTAACAACAAACCTAGAGTATTTAAAATTAAAACAAATGGCACAACATTTAGGTGACGTAGTCGATTTTAGCATTAATAATGAATTATCCTTCGTAGAGACACTTGTTAAACTGACAAACTATGAGATTGATGTACGAGAACAAAATATGATTCATTCTATGGTGAAAATGGGCGCATTTCCTCATAGAAAGGAGGTTGATGAGTTTGATTTCGAATTCCAGCCGAGTATTAATAAACAACAAATCTTAGATTTTATTTCTCTACGTTTCTTAGAGCAACAAGAAAACATAGTATTTTTAGGACCTAGTGGTGTTGGTAAGACCCATTTGGCCACGTCTATTGGTATAGCAGCAGCTAAAAAGCGAACAAGTACTTATTTTATTAAATGTCATGATTTACTTCAAAATTTAAAACGTGCCAAGATTGAGAATCGCCTAGAATCTCGTTTAAAGCACTATACAAAATACAAATTACTTATTATTGATGAAATTGGGTACTTGCCTATTGATCCGGAGGATGCAAAATTATTCTTTCAATTAATCGATATGCGTTATGAAAAGCGTAGTACCATCCTAACGACCAATATCAACTTCAAGTCTTGGGACGAAGTATTCCAGGACCCTAAACTCGCCAATGCCATACTAGATCGTGTCTTACATCATGCCACGGTGGTCAGTATTGTAGGACAATCCTATCGAATTAAAGATCATTTTAGCAAAGAAAATGATTGATTTTGTACATGCTTAAACAAGCGAAAATGTACATGTTTATCTTGACATTTACAATAGTATAAGGGGAAAGTCTTTATGGTAATGCGGAATTCGATCTTTATGTAGGATTACATGATTTAAAAGTTCTTGATTTATATTTTTCATGAGTTTAGCGCTCCTTTTTTGAGAACTTTGTGTATGTAGAAGCTTTTTTATGGGGTAAACAAGTGAGGATTGTTTATTAAATATATTCATGGGGATGAGTAAATATTATGAGTGTTTTTGCAGTCAACCTGAATAAGGAAGCTATTCTAAAATGAAAATAGAAAATAAAGATAATGAAAATTTATAACAAACATACAATGATAAGAGGATGAATAATCAAAATGATCCAGTTTATTTGTGTATATTTTTAAGTTTGACGATAGGAAAAATTTATTACTAGAGAGATGATATTATGAGGAAGAATAATTATTTAATAGTAGGTGGAAATAGTTTCATTGGTATCAACCTCGCATTGGGTTTATTGAAACAGGGGCAAAATGTAAAAGTATTTTCCAGACATATAAATAATTTTCCTCAAAATATTATAAGTGAAGTTGAATTTATTAAAGGTGATTTAGAAAATGTTGAGGATATATATAAGGCTTTAGTGAATATAGATATTATTATTTATTTAGCTGCGACGTCTAACGTAGCAACTTCAATTGAAGATGTTTTCGGTGATATTAATAGCAGTCTATTTTTTCTTAATTTCATGGAAAGTGTTAAAGATTTTCGTATTAAAAAAATTATATTGGCTTCTTCGGGAGGCACAGTTTATGGTGAACCTGAATATTTGCCTATTGATGAGAAACATCCATTAAGACCACTTTCCCCGTATGGAATAACAAAAGTTTCGCTGGAGAATTATTTGTATTTTTATAAGAGAAAATATGGAATAGATTATGTTGTATGTAGATATTCTAATCCGTATGGAAAATACCAAAACCCCTTAAAAAAAGTAGGGGCCATAAATTGTTTTTTGTACCAGCATCTCAGTAATGAAAGGATTCATATATATGGGAATCCGGAGGAGATTATTAGAGATTATATTTATATCGATGATTTAGTTGAAATTACTATACAACTAGCACAATTAAATCAATTGAAATCTTGCGTATACAACATAGGGAGTGGCAAAGGTCTTTCTTTAAAACGAATTATAGTGGAATTAGAGAAAATAACAGAAAGAAAAGTGGATTTTATCTGTTATAAACAAAAACAAGAGAACGTTCAAAAAATCATTTTAAATATTGATAAGATAAAACAAGAATTGAATTGGGAACCTAAAATAGATTTTAAACATGGGATTAGATTAAATAAGCTATGGATTGAAGAGTTCTTATGTAGTAAAAAATAATAACCCACGCTCTACTTGTATATAAGCAGAGCGTGGGTTATTATTTTATTTCTTTTTCTATAACCCAAAGGTCTTGATGTTCCCACCAAAATCCTTCAGTATACTTTTTGATAATTGGGTTATGGGGTAATGATTTAATTTTGTCACACACGTAAGAGGGACTAACTATCGTTTGTCCGTATTGATTCACATCTAAATCGAATTGTTCACTAGAGGAGAGAAACCAATAGCCCTTTTCATTTAAATTTGGAAACCCAAAGTATTTTTTGCTTTGATAGCCATGGGTTGTGAAAATGAATAAACCACCAGGTGAAACAGCGTTATACAATGTTTGCAGCCAACGAAACCAAGTTGTATCAGGCATATGAGAGAAAAAGGATAGACAAAAAACGATATCGTACGTAGAGGAGTCCAATTTTAACTGTTCAGGCTCAGGATGAGATAATATAGAAGAAGTATTTAATTTGTTTTCAATAAAGGAAATGGCCTCTTCGTGTATATCGCAAGTGGTTATACTCAAATTCGTTTGTAGATTTAATAAATGACGTGTTACGCAGCCGTATCCGGATGCAAATTCTAACAATTGAATTGGATTGGCTGTAGGAGGATAAAGGGAAGTAATTAAGTTTAAGAGTATTTGTGCTGAGTTTTGCCCATCTTTAAAGTAGTAATCTATCGCTTCTTTTTTTGATGGGAAGACGGGATTAGTGACAATGAACTGAAAGATATGATCCTCAGGATGGATGCTTGCATTTACATTATAACTGTGTGCGATTTGAGAAATTAAATCTTTATGTTCCTCTATAAAGTCTTTCAAAGAGTATTCCTCCCTTGAGTAATAGTAGCAACTTACAAGAGATATTGATGGCATAGAAAGCACATGTTTAAATTTTCAAGTATGCTTTAAGATACTTTCTATATGTATACATTTTCATTTTAGAAATGCCGTCGATAGTAAATCTTTCTTTAATGAAATTTTGCATTTGCACAACTTCATTGTAATGGGAGTATGAATCTTCTGTTCTCGTTACGCTATTTAAATGTCGTCTATGATAGTTTAAGGGGGCTGGATTGAAGTAAATATCTCCCTCTGTAAGAAGAGAAACATAGAAGAACCAGTCGCCAGCTATTTTGAACTTCTCTAACTGTTTTTCTGTTTTCTTCATATCTATATTTTTAAAAACTACACTTGAAACATTAGGTATAGTATTTTTGATAAGTAACGTATCTTGTATTTCTTCGACCCCTTTTCGAAAATAGGGGGCTTTCCATTTTTCTTTATCGATATCATTTGTGTAATTTAAATAATGATTAGCCAATACATTTCCTTGTTCATCTATTTGTTTTGATTGTGTGTAACTTAAGGTAATATTGTTATTTATATAAAACCCCTGTATCACCTCTTGTAAAAATGTCTTATCGCATAAGTCATCGGCCTCTGCGATCCAAATATAATCACCAGTTGCTGCAGAGACTCCTTTTATCCATTGTTTAAATACAGAACCAGAGTTTTTATCATTAATAATCTGTTGAACCTTCAGGTGGGTCTTATTTTCTTTTGAAAGCAGCTTTTTAAAAGTTGATACGCTATGATCAGTGGAGGCATCGTCTAAGAAAATTAGTTCGTAAAGAGGGTAGGTTTGGTTTAATATTGATTCGATTCGATCAGGTAAGTATTTTTCATAATTATAGTTCGGTATGATTACACTTATCTTTTTGTAATTATGTTCGAGAAGATCTAGTAATTGATAAATGTAATTAAGAAAATTGAAGTTTTTTTCGATAAGTTCTTGGCCAAAGCTTCCCTTTTGTAATCGTAATCCCTCATCATGAATAAATTCATATATTTTTTCTAGCATTTTGGGTAAATTTAAAAAGTCTACTAAGGCACCAGTTTTTTCTGTAACAACATCTTCAAAACCTCCAGCATTTTTAAACCCTATAACAGGAAGTTTTGCATCTAATGCTTCTAAAACAACATTTGGAAAAGGATCTTCCCTTGAAGTTAATAAGTATAAGTCAGCCCCAGCGTTATATAATCCGATATCGGGAGTAGGATCGACTAATGTGAAATGTGCTTTATATTTAGGGGGCAGTGTATTCAGGAATTGAACGTCTGTTCTCCCTACCCAAATGAAATGAATATCCTTGTGAGTCTTTCTTACTGAGTAAGAGATAAGTGAGAATAGATCTATTCCTTTTCGATAATCTGCGAAGCCTACACCCAAGATGATTTTGCTATCT
>NZ_CM173819.1:352500-355000 GCF_057812155.1 Bacillus sp. 2175
TATTGAAATTCTAACCTACGGGTCTTATCGACCCGGGAGACAGTGTCAGGTGGGCAGTTTGACTGGGGCGGTCGCCTCCTAAAGTGTAACGGAGGCGCCCAAAGGTTCCCTCAGAATGGTTGGAAATCATTCGTAGAGTGCAAAGGCATAAGGGAGCTTGACTGCGAGACCTACAAGTCGAGCAGGGACGAAAGTCGGGCTTAGTGATCCGGTGGTTCCGCATGGAAGGGCCATCGCTCAACGGATAAAAGCTACCCCGGGGATAACAGGCTTATCTCCCCCAAGAGTCCACATCGACGGGGAGGTTTGGCACCTCGATGTCGGCTCATCGCATCCTGGGGCTGTAGTCGGTCCCAAGGGTTGGGCTGTTCGCCCATTAAAGCGGTACGCGAGCTGGGTTCAGAACGTCGTGAGACAGTTCGGTCCCTATCCGTCGTGGGCGTAGGAAATTTGAGAGGAGCTGTCCTTAGTACGAGAGGACCGGGATGGACGCACCGCTGGTGTACCAGTTGTTCTGCCAAGGGCATAGCTGGGTAGCTATGTGCGGAAGGGATAAGTGCTGAAAGCATCTAAGCATGAAGCCCCCCTCAAGATGAGATTTCCCATAGCGTAAGCTAGTAAGATCCCTGAAAGATGATCAGGTTGATAGGTTCGAGGTGGAAGCATGGTGACATGTGGAGCTGACGAATACTAATAGATCGAGGACTTAACCATATAATATGTAGCAAATGTTATCTAGTTTTGAAGGAATATGCCTTCAATAGTTTGGTGATGATGGCAGAGAGGTCACACCCGTTCCCATACCGAACACGGAAGTTAAGCTCTCTAGCGCCGATGGTAGTTGGGACCTTGTCCCTGTGAGAGTAGGACGTCGCCAAGCAAAAACCTAAGTCGTTTCGACTTAGGTTTTTTTGTGTTTATTTTTATTATTTAAAATATAAAGGTAAGAATTACCTTTATAAGAATATAGTCCAGATGTAACAAGAATGTTTGTGATCTTATATAAAAAGGTTATGTGAAAAGTAGCAATCTAGCTCTTTTAACATAACCTTTTGTGTTTTTAAAGGATTTTACATTAGAAAAAATCTATAATTAAGGTAGTTAACATATATTTTTGATGGGTGTGGGGGATTATGAAAGAAATATGCATGTTATTAGTGGCTGTTATATTATGGGGCACAGCCATTGCGCCAACAAAATGGGCGTTAGAATCTATTCAGCCGTTTACTTTGTTGTTTATTCGTCTTTTCTTTGCAGGTGGAATTTGTATGCTATTCTCATTTAAGCAACTACAAAAATCAGTTGTACATAAAAAAGTTCCATGGAAAAGAATGAGTTTGTTAGCTTTTACCGGTGTAGCTGGTTATTTTATGTTTACATCCTACGGTATTTCTCTAACCAGTGGATTACATGTGAGTATTATAGATGCTGCATTACCATTAGTTACAATTCTTTTTTCAGCACTCTTTTTGAAAGAGAAAATTCGATTGAATTATTGGATAGGAATTATATTGGGTGCTATAGGAGTACTCTTTATTACGATTCCATCTAAAAGTGCTAATCAAGAAGTGTCTTTAATAGGAGATATACTGATATTATTAAGTACTTTTCTATTTGCTTTCTACACAGTTTTGCTAAAACGACCAAAACAAGAACAGTATTTATCAAACGAGGTTTTTACAACACTAACTTTAATTATTGGAGCTGTTATTCTCTTACCGTTTGCACTGGTAGAAATTTTTTATTACGGTCTTCCAAAGGTTGAAACTTGGAAAACGGGACTTAGTGTAATATACCTTGTTATTGGAGCAACAATTTTAGCATATTGGTTTTGGAATAAAGCGCTAGAGAGAGTTTCAGCATCAGTAAGCGGATTATATTTAAATGCATTACCATTAATAAGTATTGTTACTTCAATTATTCTATTAAATGAATCTCTGACATGGAGAGTAATAATGGGAGCGAGTTTAGTTTTAATCGGAGTAGGATGGGCGGATAAGCAAAAGTTATGTAATCTATTAAAAGGTAACAAGGTGGAGAATAGAGACTGTTAAACAGTATGATTTATATAATTGAAATGTTAAAAAGATACCTTATATATGAGGTATCTTTTTTATTTAGCAAAGATAATAGACTAAAGTTAGTATGGATATTCTTTGCTGTATTTATATGTGTCGAAATCATTTTGAAATATTGTTTGGACAAGTTGTATACATTCAGTATCATAAAAGCTTTCAAAAGTCGGATGACGGGGAAATAAAGGATCAGTAATATCGCCTTCGCTAAAATCCCCTTTATAAATCATGGCGGGAGTTTGATGATGCCATGATGTTGAGAACTCATTTATTGGTGCGGTTTTTAATTCGAAACGCTTTTCTAATTCTTTCATTTCCTGATCGAAGTTTTCTAAGTATATATAATTGGTCACATATTCTTCTTCACCAGCTATATATTGTTGTGTGAAATGTGGGTTAATATCACTTGCGTGAGCTCCTTTCAT
>NZ_CM173819.1:360000-620000 GCF_057812155.1 Bacillus sp. 2175
CGGTCCCAAGGGTTGGGCTGTTCGCCCATTAAAGCGGTACGCGAGCTGGGTTCAGAACGTCGTGAGACAGTTCGGTCCCTATCCGTCGTGGGCGTAGGAAATTTGAGAGGAGCTGTCCTTAGTACGAGAGGACCGGGATGGACGCACCGCTGGTGTACCAGTTGTTCTGCCAAGGGCATAGCTGGGTAGCTATGTGCGGAAGGGATAAGTGCTGAAAGCATCTAAGCATGAAGCCCCCCTCAAGATGAGATTTCCCATAGCGTAAGCTAGTAAGATCCCTGAAAGATGATCAGGTTGATAGGTTCGAGGTGGAAGCATGGTGACATGTGGAGCTGACGAATACTAATAGATCGAGGACTTAACCATATAATATGTAGCAAATGTTATCTAGTTTTGAAGGAATATGCCTTCAATAGTTTGGTGATGATGGCAGAGAGGTCACACCCGTTCCCATACCGAACACGGAAGTTAAGCTCTCTAGCGCCGATGGTAGTTGGGACCTTGTCCCTGTGAGAGTAGGACGTCGCCAAGCAAAAACCTAAGTCGTTTCGACTTAGGTTTTTTTGTGTTTATTTTTATTTACCGAAGGCTATAATCCATAAATTTAATAAAGCTAAAGACGAAAAAAGAATGAAATAGAGACTGTTTAAAATAATAGCAATGATTTTTTGTGTTCCTGATTTTCCTAATGCCACTAAAGTAATACTTAAAATAGGACAAATTATTACTATCATAAGTATATATTTTAAATAATGAGATGCTATAAATAAGTATTTAATAATTACAGAAATTACTGCAATAGAGAAAAATAAATAGGATAATAGCATAGTTCTTTCTTTAACAGTTATCCTCTTTAGAAATTAAATCGTTATAATAATACAAGAGTGTATATATTTTGATTTAAAACATACTGAAGTGCCATTTAAACGATTATACGTAAAATAGATCTCTAGAAATATATATTCTAATTCCCTTTTCTTCTTGCATATAGTTGCAATTCTTCTTTTGAATATAACTAAAACACGAACGTTATTGACTACTAATAAAAAAACATTCGATTATTTATTGACATTGTTTATGAAATATTGTTAATATAACCATAGAAACAATAATATAAGACCTCATATAATCGCGGGGATATGGCCTGCAAGTCTCTACCTAACGACCGTTATTCGTTAGACTATGAGGGAAAGTCACTCGGTATTTTTCTATTCACAAGGGATACGTATGCCTGAGTAGAGCGCTTTCTCTCATAGTAAAAGAGAAACTGTTCTATTTCAGGCTTTTTTTATTTGAATCGGGGGGATTCTAATATGAAATCACTAGTTGGAGTCATAATGGGAAGCACGTCAGACTGGGAAACAATGAAATATGCTTGTGACATTTTAGATGAATTAAATATACCGTATGAGAAAAAAGTTGTATCCGCTCATCGGACTCCGGATTATATGTTTGAATATGCAGAGACGGCTCGTGAACGTGGATTGAAAGTTATTATTGCTGGAGCTGGTGGAGCAGCACATTTACCAGGAATGGTTGCAGCGAAGACAAATCTTCCTGTAATTGGAGTTCCAGTTCAATCAAAAGCATTAAAAGGCTTAGATTCATTATTATCCATCGTCCAAATGCCAGGAGGTGTTCCAGTTGCAACTGTTGCAATTGGTAAAGCCGGTTCAACGAATGCTGGATTACTTGCCGCACAAATACTTGGATCATTCCATGATGATATACATGATGCATTAGAATTGAGACGAGAAGCGATTGAAAAAGATGTGCGTGAAGGTAGTGAGCTAGTATGACGAGGATCATTTTACCTGGAAAAACAATCGGTATTATTGGAGGCGGCCAGCTAGGAAGAATGATGGCATTGGCAGCTAAGGAAATGGGATATAAAATTGCTGTTTTAGATCCTACAAAGCATTCACCATGTGCACAAGTTGCTGATATTGAAATTGTTGCACCATATGATGATTTAAAAGCAATTCAGCATTTAGCAGAGATAAGTGATGTTGTCACATATGAATTTGAGAATATTGATTATAGATGTTTACAATGGCTTGAAAAACATGCGTACTTACCACAAGGTAGTCAGTTGTTAAATACAACGCAAAATCGTTTTACAGAAAAGAATGCGATTGAGAAGGCTGGGTTACCAGTAGCAACGTATAGATTAGTTCAAAATCAAGATCAGCTTACAGAAGCAATTGCTGAGTTATCATTCCCTTCCGTCTTAAAAACGACGACAGGTGGATATGATGGGAAAGGACAAGTTGTTTTAAGAAGTGAAGCTGATGTTGAGACAGCAAGAAATCTTGTGGATAAAGCAGAATGTATTTTAGAGAAATGGGTGCCTTTTGAAAAAGAAGTATCAGTTATTGTGATTCGTAGTGTAAGTGGTGAAACAAAAGTGTTTCCAGTAGCAGAAAATATTCATGTAAATAACATTTTACATGAATCTATCGTTCCAGCTCGCATTACAGAAGAGCTTTCTCAAAAAGCAATTGCTTATGCAAAAGTACTTGCGGATGAATTAGAACTTGTGGGAACACTAGCTGTAGAGATGTTTGCTACAGATAATGGTGAGATTTATATTAATGAATTAGCGCCAAGACCTCACAATTCAGGACACTATACACAGGATGCATGTGAGACGAGTCAATTTGGTCAACATATTCGAGCAATCTGTAATTTACCTCTAGGAGAAACAAATTTGTTAAAACCAGTTGTCATGGTAAACATTTTAGGCGAACATATAGAAGGGGTCCTAAGACAAGTGAATAGATTAACCGGGTGCTATTTACACTTGTATGGAAAAGAAGAAGCAAAAGCACAGCGAAAAATGGGGCATGTTAATATTTTAAATGATAATATTGAAGTCGCTCTAGAAAAAGCGAAGAGTTTGCATATTTGGGACCATCAAGAACAACTGTTGGAGGGAAAAAGATGATTAGTCGTTATACACGCCCAGAAATGGGTGCAATTTGGACGGAAGAGAACAAATTTAAAGCATGGTTAGAAGTTGAGATTTTAGCTTGTGAAGCATGGGCTGAGCTTGGCGATATTCCAAAAGAAGATGTTAAGAAAATTCGTGAGCATGCATCATTTGATATTGATCGTATTTATGAAATTGAAAAAGAAACACGTCATGACGTAGTTGCATTCACTCGTGCTGTATCAGAAACGCCAGCATTAGGTGAGGAACGTAAATGGGTTCATTACGGTTTAACATCTACAGACGTAGTGGATACAGCATTATCTTACATCTTAAAACAAGCGAATGAAATTATATTAAAAGACTTAGAGAACTTTGTAAGCATTTTAGCTAACAAAGCGAAAGAGCATAAATACACAATCATGATGGGAAGAACACATGGTGTTCATGCAGAACCAACAACATTTGGTTTAAAACTTGGTCTTTGGTATGAAGAAATGAAACGTAACGTAGAGCGTTTCAAACAAGCTGCTGATACAGTTCGTGTTGGTAAACTATCTGGTGCGGTTGGTACATATGCAAATATCGATCCATTCGTAGAAAAATATGTTTGTGAAAACTTAGGATTAGAAGCAGCACCAATTTCAACACAAACATTGCAACGTGATCGTCACGCACACTACATGTCAACACTTGCACTAATTGCAACATCTATCGAAAAGATGGCAGTTGAGATTCGTGGTTTACAAAAGAGTGAAACACGTGAAGTTGAAGAAGCTTTCGCAAAAGGTCAAAAAGGTTCTTCTGCAATGCCACATAAACGTAATCCAATTGGTTCTGAAAATATGACTGGTTTAGCTCGTGTTATCCGCGGTTATATGATGACGGCTTACGAAAATGTTCCATTATGGCATGAGCGTGACATTTCTCACTCTTCGGCAGAACGCGTAATTTTACCAGATGCTACAATCGCGTTAAATTACATGTTAAATCGCTTTGGTAATATCGTTAAAAACTTAACTGTATACCCAGAGAATATGAAACGCAATATGACAAGAACATACGGCTTAATTTATTCTCAGCGCGTAATGCTTACACTAATCGACAAAGGTATGGTACGTGAAGAAGCTTATGATATCGTACAGCCTAAAGCGATGGAAGCTTGGGAAACACAAGTACAATTTAAAGAGCTTGTAGAAGCTGATGAGCGTATTACAAGCAAGTTAACACAAGAAGAAATTAATGAATGCTTCAACTATGAGCATCATATGCAACACGTTGATACAATCTTTGAACGCCTTGGATTAAACGAAGCGTAAAATTTCATATGGCACAGAATAGAGTCATTCTGTGCCATTCTTTATAAAAACATTATTCACATTTTTCAAACTACAGGGGGCTTGCGAAATGCAAAAGCTAGAATTGCTGTATGAAGGTAAGGCAAAAAGAATTTATCGTACAGAATCAGCAGATATGGTTTGGGTAGAGTACAAAGATAGTGCGACTGCTTTCAATGGGGAGAAAAAAGAGACGATTACAGGGAAAGGTCGTTTGAACAATGAAATTACAACTTTATTGTTCAGAAAGTTACAAGAAGTGGGAATTAAAACACATTTTGTTGAGAAGTTATCTGAAACAGAACAACTTGTTAAAAAAGTGAGTATTATTCCTTTAGAAGTTGTCACAAGAAATGTAATTGCAGGAAGTCTTTCAAAACGATTAGGAATGGAAGAGGGAACTGTACTTGCAGAACCAATCGTAGAATTTTACTTCAAAGATGATGATTTAGGAGATCCGCTTGTAACGGAAGATCATATTCGTGTATTAAACGTTGCATCACCAGAGCAAGTAAGCGTATTACGAGATATGGCTCTACAAATCAATCAAGTGTTGATTGATCATTTCGCAAGCTGTCGTGTAAGATTAGTAGATTTCAAATTAGAGTTTGGTGTAACGGAAGAAGGAGAAATCATTTTAGCGGATGAAATTTCACCAGATACTTGCCGTTTATGGGATGAAACGAGCAATGAAAAGTTTGATAAAGACGTATTCCGTCGCGATCTTGGAAATTTAACAGATGCTTATGAAGAGATTTTAAAACGTTTAGGGGGAATTTCACATGTATAAAGTTAAGGTATATGTAACATTAAGAGAAAGCGTATTAGATCCACAAGGAACAGCAGTAAAAGGAGCACTTCATAGTCTTTCATTCACAGAAGTACAAGATGTTCGAATCGGAAAGTACATGGAACTAACAATTGATAAATCTGTATCTGATTTAGATAGCAAGGTAAAGGAAATGTGTGAAAAACTATTAGCGAACGTTGTAATGGAAGACTTCCGTTATGAAGTTGAGGAGGTTGTCGCACAGTGAAATTTGCCGTAATAGTATTTCCGGGTTCGAACTGTGATGTCGATATGTTCCATGCAATTAAAGATGAGCTTGGCGAAGAAGTAGATTACGTTTGGCACGATACAGAGAATTTAGATGAATATGATGCAATTCTACTACCAGGTGGATTTTCTTATGGTGACTACTTACGCTGCGGTGCTATCTCTCGCTTTGCTAATGCAATGAAAGCAGTGCAAAAAGCTGCTGAGCAAGGAAAGCCGATTTTAGGTGTATGTAATGGATTCCAGATTCTTGTTGAATCAGGATTACTACCAGGAGCGTTAATGAGAAACGAAAACTTAAAATTTATGTGTCGCACTGTTCAGTTGCGTGTTGAAAATAATGAAACGATGTTTACATCACAATATGGAAAAGATGAAGTAATTAATATTCCAATCGCGCATGGTGAGGGGAATTACTATTGTGATGAAGCGACGCTTAAACAATTAAAAGAGAACAATCAAATCGCATTCCGTTACGTAGAAAACCCTAACGGTAGCGTTTCAGATATTGCTGGTATTGTAAATGAAAAAGGAAATGTACTTGGTATGATGCCACACCCAGAGCGTGCTGTAGATGAATTACTTGGTGGTGCTGAAGGGTTAAAAGTCTTTCAATCTATCTTAAAACAGTGGAGGGAAACATATGTCGTTAATGCTTGAACCAAATCCAACACAAATTAAAGAAGAGCGTATATATGCGGAAATGGGGCTAACAGACGAAGAGTTTGCCATGGTTGAAAAGATTTTAGGTCGTCTGCCAAATTATACAGAAACAGGGTTATTCTCTGTAATGTGGTCTGAACATTGTAGTTATAAAAATTCGAAACCAGTTCTTCGTAAGTTTCCAACGACAGGTGAGCGCGTTCTGCAAGGACCTGGAGAAGGTGCTGGAATTGTAGATATCGGTGATAATCAAGCAGTTGTATTTAAAATGGAAAGTCATAACCATCCTTCAGCTATTGAACCATATCAAGGAGCTGCAACAGGTGTTGGTGGTATTATTCGTGACGTATTCTCTATGGGAGCACGTCCGGTAGCTCTATTAAACTCACTTCGTTTCGGTGAATTACAGTCACCACGTGTGAAATATTTATTCGAAGAAGTAGTAGCAGGAATTGCAGGATACGGTAACTGTATCGGTATTCCGACTGTTGGCGGCGAAGTACAATTTGATCCATGTTATGAAGGAAATCCACTTGTAAATGCAATGTGCGTAGGTTTGATTAACCACGAAGACATTAAAAAAGGGCAAGCGCACGGTGCTGGTAACACAGTAATGTACGTAGGAGCATCAACTGGTCGTGACGGTATTCACGGTGCAACATTCGCGTCGGAAGAACTATCTGAAAGCTCAGAAGCGAAACGTCCAGCGGTTCAAGTAGGGGATCCATTTATGGAAAAGCTTCTTATTGAAGCGTGTTTAGAATTAATTCAATCCGATGCACTTGTTGGAATTCAAGATATGGGTGCGGCTGGTTTAACATCATCATCTGCAGAAATGGCAAGTAAAGCAGGAATGGGTATTGAAATGTACTTAGATGATGTACCACAGCGTGAAACAGGAATGACACCATATGAAATGATGCTATCTGAATCACAAGAGCGTATGTTAATTGTCGTGAAAAAAGGTAGAGAACAAGAAATAGTAGATTTATTTGAGAAGTATGGTCTTGCAGCGGTTACGATGGGGAAAGTAACAGAAGATAAAATGCTTCGTTTATTCCATAAAGGTGAAAAGGTAGCTGAAGTTCCAGCAGATGCTTTAGCAGAAGAAGCACCAATTTATCATAAGCCATCAAAAGAAGCAGCATACTTTGCTGAATTCCAAGCAATGAAAATGGAAACGCCAAAAGTAGAAAATTATAAAGAAACGTTATTCGCTTTATTACAGCAACCAACAATTGCAAGTAAAGAGTGGGTATACGATCAATACGATTACCAAGTTCGCACAAGCACAGTTGTTACGCCAGGTTCAGATGCTGCAGTTGTACGTGTACGCGGTACAGAAAAAGGATTAGCAATGACGACAGATTGTAACTCTCGCTACATTTATCTAGACCCAGAGATGGGCGGTAAAATTGCAGTAGCAGAGGCAGCGCGTAATATCGTATGTTCTGGCGGAGAGCCACTTGCAATTACAGATTGCTTAAACTTCGGTAACCCAGAAAAACCAGAAATCTTCTGGCAGATTGAGAAATCAGTAGACGGTATGAGTGAAGCTTGTCGCACATTACAAACACCAGTTATCGGCGGAAACGTATCGATGTATAACGAGCGTAGTGGTGAAGCTGTATATCCAACACCAACTGTTGGGATGGTCGGACTTGTGCATGACTTAAAACATGTAACAACACAAGAGTTTAAGCAAGCTGGTGATTTAGTGTATGTAATTGGTGAGACGAAAGCTGAGTTTGGCGGAAGTGAATTACAGAAAATGATTCACGGCAAAATTTTCGGTCAATCACCAAGTATCGATTTAGATGTAGAATTAAAACGCCAAAAACAAGTATTAGAAGCAATTCAAGCTGGTCTTGTTCAATCTGCACATGATGTTGCTGAAGGTGGTTTAGCAGTTGCGATTTCAGAAAGTGCAATTGGTGCTAAAGGCTTAGGTGCTACTGTGAAATTAGATGGAGAAGCAACAGCAGCATTATTCGCTGAATCACAGTCTCGCTTCGTGATAACTGTAAAACGTGAAAATAAAGAGGCGTTTGAGAAAGCAGTAGAAGCAATCCAAGTTGGAGAAGTAACAAGTACAAATGAAGTAACAATTCATAATGAAGAAAATGAAGTATTACTTACAGCAAATGTAGATGAAATGAGAAAGGCTTGGAAAGGGGCAATCCCATGCTTGCTGAAATAAAGGGGTTAAACGAAGAATGTGGCGTTTTCGGAATTTGGGGGCATGAAAATGCAGCACAAGTTTCATACTACGGATTGCACAGTTTACAGCATCGTGGGCAAGAAGGCGCAGGCATTGTCGTAAATAATGGGGAAAAAATCGTCGGTCACAAGGGGTTAGGTTTAATATCAGAAGTGTTTTCAAGAGGTGAGCTAGAAGGATTAAATGGAAAATCAGCAATCGGACATGTACGATATGCAACAGCTGGTGGAAGTGAAGTTGCTAACGTTCAACCATTGTTGTTCCGTTTTTCCGATCATAGTATGGCGTTAGCTCATAACGGAAATTTAATTAACGCAAAAATGCTTCGTCGTGAATTAGAAGCAGAGGGCAGTATTTTTCAAACTAGTTCAGATACAGAAGTACTTTTACATCTTATTAAACGTAGCACGAAAGATTCTTTAATTGAAAGTGTAAAAGAGGCTTTAAATAAAGTGAAAGGTGCGTTTGCGTATCTTTTACTAACTGGAAATGAAATGATCGTTGCATTAGATCCGAATGGGTTCCGTCCGCTTTCAATTGGAAAGATGGGGGATGCTTACGTTGTAGCATCTGAAACATGTGCTTTTGATGTAGTAGGTGCAACATACATTCGCGATGTAGAACCGGGTGAATTACTTATCATTAATGATGAAGGAATTCACGTAGATCGTTTCACAAACGATGTAGAACATGCAATTTGTAGTATGGAATATATTTACTTTGCACGACCAGATTCTAATATTGCTGGTGTTAACGTCCATGCAGCACGTAAGAATATGGGGAAACGTTTAGCGGCAGAAGCTCCTATTGAAGCAGATGTTGTTACTGGTGTACCAGACTCTAGTATTTCAGCTGCGATTGGCTATGCGGAGGCGACAGGTATTCCATATGAGTTAGGATTAATTAAAAATCGTTACGTTGGACGTACGTTTATTCAACCTTCTCAAGAACTGCGCGAGCAAGGGGTTAAGATGAAGCTTTCCGCAGTAAGAGGTGTAGTTGAAGGGAAACGAGTTGTTATGATTGATGACTCTATCGTAAGAGGAACGACAAGTAAACGAATTGTTCGTATGCTTCGTGAGGCTGGAGCGACAGAAGTTCACGTAAGAATTGCTTCACCACCTCTGAAATATCCATGTTTCTATGGCATTGATATTCAAACGAGAAAAGAATTAATTGCAGCAAATCATACAGTAGAAGAAATCCGTGAAATGATCGGAGCAGATTCTTTAACATTTTTAAGCGAAGATGGATTAGTAGATGCAATTGGGCGTCCATATGAAGGGAAATATGGCGGCCTATGCATGGCTTACTTTAATGGGGACTATCCAACAGCTCTTTATGATTATGAGCAAGAGCTTTTAGAAAGTATGAAATAAGAAAAGTGAGAAAAGCTTCTACTTCTTTTGATGTAGGAGCTAGATCCTTTCTTAAAATAGCCCGCCCTGGATGGGGAGAAATTAAAAGACGAGGTGTAAATAACGATGGCGAATGCATATAAGCAAGCAGGAGTAGATATTGAAGCTGGATATGAAGCGGTATCTCGCATGAAAAAACACGTACAAACAACTATGAGAAAAGAAGTACTAGGCGGTTTAGGCGGTTTTGGAGGTATGTTTGATCTATCAAAATTTGCATTAGAAGAACCTGTATTAGTATCTGGAACAGATGGCGTGGGAACGAAATTGATGCTCGCTTTTATGGCAGATAAACATGACACAATTGGTATTGATGCAGTAGCAATGTGTGTAAATGATATTGTTGTCCAAGGAGCAGAGCCGCTTTTCTTCCTTGATTATATTGCTTGTGGTAAAGCTGAACCTAGTAAAATTGAAAACATCGTCAAAGGTATATCAGAGGGCTGTCGCCAAGCTGGTTGTGCATTAATCGGTGGAGAAACAGCTGAAATGCCAGGAATGTATTCTACGGAAGAATATGATTTAGCTGGTTTTACAGTTGGGATTGTTGATAAAAAGAAAATTGTAACAGGTGAAAAGATTGAAGCTGGTCACGTGCTAATTGGCTTAGCATCTAGCGGTATTCATAGCAATGGTTACTCTTTAGTACGAAAAGTGTTATTAGAAGATGGGGAACTATCTTTAGAGCGTATTTATGGCCGCTTAGAACTACCTCTTGGTGAAGAATTATTAAAACCAACGAAAATTTATGTCAAACCTATTTTAGAACTATTGAAGAAACATGAAGTATACGGTATGGCGCATATTACAGGTGGTGGATTTATTGAAAATATTCCACGCATGTTGCCAGAAGGAATCGGTGCTGAGATTGAACTAGGATCTTGGGAAATTCAGCCGATCTTTAGTTTGCTTCAAGAAGTTGGAAAACTGGAAGAGAAAGAAATGTTCAATATTTTTAACATGGGTATTGGTATGGTAGTAGCAGTGAAGGAAGAAGATGCAAAAGATGTTGTTCGTCTTCTTGAAGAGCAAGGAGAAATGGCTCGTATTATTGGACGTACTATACAAGGAGCTGGCGTTACTTTTAATGGGGGCACAGCACTATGAGTAGATTAGCAGTTTTTGCTTCTGGAAGTGGATCTAACTTTCAATCTCTCGTTAATGCGGTAGAAGAAAAAAGATTGGATGCAGAAATTAGTTTATTAGTATGTGATAAACCAGAAGCACGAGCTGTTGGACGGGCAAATTATCATCATATTCCGTGTTTTGCTTTTTCAGCGAAAGCATATGAGTCAAAAGAAGCGTTTGAAAAAGAGATATTAAAGAAGCTAGAAGAATATGAAATTGATTATGTTATTTTAGCTGGATATATGCGTTTAATCGGGCCGACGTTACTAGAAGCATACGGCGGGAAGATTATTAATATTCATCCATCATTACTACCGAGCTTTCCGGGTAAAGATGCTGTCGGTCAAGCGTTAGAAGCAGGTGTGAAAGTAACTGGAGTAACAATTCATTATGTAGATGCAGGTATGGATACAGGGCCAATTATTGCACAAGAAGCAGTGGTTGTTTCTGAAGGGGATACGAGAGAAAGCTTACAAAAGAAAATTCAACAAGTTGAACATAAATTATACGTAAATACAGTGAATCAAATTGTTCAGTCTGTGAAAGAATCAACTGTTAACTAACATACAACCAGGGGTGAAGGATAAATGAAAAAGCGTGCATTAGTAAGTGTTTCAGATAAAACAGGAGTAGTAGAATTTGTTAAAGGGTTACTAGAACAAGGGATTGAAGTTATTTCAACAGGTGGTACGAAAAAGTTACTAGAAGAAAATGGCTTACAAGTAATCGGCATTTCTGAAGTAACTGGTTTCCCTGAAATTATGGATGGCCGTGTGAAAACATTACATCCAAATATTCATGGTGGTCTATTAGCAGTTCGTGATAATGAAACACATGTAACACAAATGAATGAGTTAGGTATAGAGCCAATTGACTTTGTTGTTGTTAACTTATACCCATTTAAAGAAACAATCGCTAAGCCTGATGTAACATTTGCTGATGCAATTGAAAATATTGATATCGGTGGCCCAACAATGATTCGCTCTGCTGCGAAAAATCATAAATTCGTATCGGTAATTGTAGATCCAGTAGATTATGATATTGTGTTAGCAGAACTGAAAGAGAACGGTGAAGTAGCAGAGGAAACAAAACGTAAACTAGCAGCGAAAGTATTCCGTCATACAGCAGCGTATGATGCGTTAATTTCTAACTACTTAACAGAGCAAATGGGTGAAGAAAGTCCAGAAACATTAACTGTGACATTTGAGAAAAAGCAAGACTTACGCTATGGCGAGAACCCACATCAAAAAGCAACTTTCTATAAAGCGCCATTCGCAGCAACGTCTTCTGTTGCATACGCAGAACAATTACACGGTAAGGAATTATCGTATAACAATATTAATGATGCAGACGCAGCGCTTAGCATCGTAAAAGAATTTACAGAACCAGCAGTAGTAGCAGTAAAGCATATGAATCCATGTGGTGTTGGAGTAGGAACTAATATTCACGAAGCATATACTCGTGCTTATGAAGCAGATCCAGTATCAATCTTCGGCGGTATTATTGCAGCAAATCGTGAAATTGATAAAGCTACAGCAGAAAAGTTACATGAAATTTTCTTAGAAATTGTTATCGCACCTTCGTTCTCGCAAGAAGCTTTAGAAGTGTTGCAAAGTAAGAAGAACTTACGTTTATTAACTATAAATATTGAAAAAGCGACAAGTGCAAGCAAAAAACTAACTTCTGTACAAGGTGGACTTCTCGTTCAAGAGGAAGATACGTTATCATTAGATGAAAGTACAATTTCAATTCCAACGAAACGTGAACCCTCAGAGCAAGAATGGAAAGATTTAAAACTAGCTTGGAAAGTTGTAAAACATGTGAAATCAAACGCAATTGTTTTAGCGAAAGATGACATGACAATTGGTGTCGGTGCGGGACAGATGAACCGTGTAGGTTCTGCAAAAATCGCAATTACACAAGCTGGTGAAAAAGCACAAGGTAGCGCGCTTGCATCTGATGCTTTCTTCCCAATGCCAGATACATTAGAAGAAGCAGCAAAAGCAGGAATTACAGCAATCATTCAACCGGGCGGATCAATCCGTGATGAAGATTCTATTAAAGTGGCAGATACTTATGGGATTGCTATGGTGTTCACTGGCGTACGTCATTTCAAACACTAATAGAGGATGTTTAAAAAGTCCGGTTAAGATAACCTTCGCATGTCGTCGTTGCATCGCCAGTGCGGTACTCATGTAGAAAAGCTACACTCCGTGTCCTCCTGGCAAATGCGCCTAGACCTGCTCGGTTCTCTTAATCCTCCTTTTTAAACCTTTATTGATATGGATGTTTAAAAAGTCCGGTCGAGATAACCTTCGCATGTCGTCGTTGCATCGCCAGTGCGGTACTCATGTAGGAAAGCTACACTCCGTGTCCTCCTGGCAAATGCGCCTAGACCTGCTCGGTTCTCTTAATCCTCCTTTTTAAACCTTTATTGATATGGATGTTTAAAAAGTCTGGTCGAGATAACCTTTTATTGATATGAAAAAGCAAACTAGGAGCATAGCTTCTAGTTTGTACTTATTTAATTATTGGGGGATGAAATATGAATGTTTTAGTAATTGGCCGCGGTGGGCGTGAGCATGCTTTAGCTTGGAAGTTTGCACAATCTGAAAAAGTAGAAAAGGTATATGTAGCACCAGGTAATGAAGGTATGAGAGATGTTGCAACACCAGTTGATATTGATGAAAATGATTTTGATGCATTAGTTTTATTTGCAAAAGAGAATAATGTTGAGTTAACTTTCGTTGGACCAGAAATTCCGCTTATGAATGGAATTGTTGATCGTTTTAAAGAAGAGGGACTTCGCGTATTTGGTCCGAATAAAGCGGCTGCTGTTATTGAAGGTAGTAAAGCTTTTACAAAAGAGCTTATGAAAAAGTATGATATTCCAACTGCGGCGTACGAAACTTTTACAGATTATGAAGAAGCAGTACAGTACATTCAAAAAGTTGGTGCACCAATCGTTATTAAAGCTGACGGCCTAGCTGCTGGTAAAGGTGTAACGGTAGCGATGACGCTTGAAGAGGCATTACAAGCTGTGAAAGAAATGCTGCAAGATGTGAAATTCGGCGCGGCAAGTAAGAAGGTCGTTATTGAAGAGTTTTTAGATGGACAAGAATTTTCATTAATGGCATTCGTGAATGGAACAACTGTACATCCAATGATAATCGCCCAAGATCATAAAAGAGCTTTTGATGGTGATAAAGGTCCAAATACGGGCGGAATGGGTGCATATTCTCCAGTACCACAAATTCCAGAAACAGCAGTTCAAGAAGCGATTCAAACCGTATTGCATCCAACTGCTAAGGCGATGATTGAAGAAAACCGTTCGTTTACAGGTATTTTATACGCAGGTCTTATTTTAACAAATGATGGTCCGAAGGTAATTGAATTTAATGCACGCTTCGGTGATCCTGAAACAGAAGTTGTATTACCTCGATTAGAAAACGATTTAGTTGATGTATGTAACGCTGTATTAGATGAAAGTGAACTAACGTTACAATGGTCAGAAGAAGCGGTAATCGGTGTTGTACTTGCTTCTAAAGGATATCCAGAAGCATATAAAAAAGGTGATATTATTAGCGGACTAGATGCACTGCAAGATGTGATTGTTTTCCATGCAGGTACAGCAATGAAACATGGGGACTTTGTAACGAACGGTGGCCGTGTATTATTTGTTGCTTGTAAGGCAAATAGTTTACAAGAAGCAAAAGATAAAGTATATAAAGAAATCGGTAAAATTGAGAGTGATGGTCTATTTTATCGAAGTGATATAGGATATCGTGCAATTGGGCATGAGATGACGAAAAGTTAATATGTAAAAATCCCGCTGAGGAATCAGCGGGATTTTTTATGCATCTTCATCTTTTTTTAATTTCCCTTTTTGCTTTGCCATTTCTCGAAGTAAATACTCGATGTGTGCATTGACGCTACGAAATTCATCATTTGCCCATTTTTCGATGACTGCGTGTAATTCAGGATCAATACGTAATGGAAAGCTTTTCTTTTTAGCCATAATTACTTATAGCCCTTAGTATAGGCTTCCTGTATTAATAACTGGCTGCGCACCTTTATCTGAAACGATGGCAACTAATAAGTTGTTTACCATATTTGCTTTACGCTCGTCATCGAGTTCTAGTACGCCTTCTTCATCTAACATATGGATGGAATCTTTCGCCATCTTCACAGCACCTTCAACAATTTCTTTTCTAGCAGCTAATACTGCTTTTGCTTGCTGGCGTTGTAGCATTGCATGGGCAATTTCTGTTGCGTAAGCTAAGTGCGTTAAACGAGTTTCTAATACTTCTACACCAGCAATTTCAAGACGCGCCTCTAACTCACGTTTTAATTCTTCAGAGATTTCTTCAGTATTTCCGCGTAACGTAACGCAGGTTTCATCTTGGAAATTGTCATAAGGATATTTTGTTGCAACATGGCGGATTGCCGTTTCGCTTTGAATTTCTACAAATCGATCATAATGTTCAACACCAAACATTGCTTTTGCAGAATCAACAACTTTATATACGATAACAGCTGCAATTTCAATTGGATTTCCATCAACGTCATTTACTTTTAATTTTTTACTGTTAAAGTTTTCAACACGTAAAGATACAGTTTGACGGAATGCGAAAGGAATCGTTAAAAATAAACCGTTTTGACGAATTGTTCCTAAATAATTACCGAAGAACGTAATAACCTTCGCTTGATTCGGTTGAACAATACCGATACCTGTAGCGAGAACTGCGGCTAATATAATAGTTAGTGCCGCTCCTATGAAAATTTCTTGTGCAAGGAAAAATACACCGATAGCAGCTAAAATCAAAATTCCAATAATACCGAGAAAACCATTTACATAAAATACTTGTTTTTCTTTCATATGATCGCCTCCTGATATAAAAATGATATCACTTTTATATCATTTTAAGCAAGAGGTATGCATCTAATTTTCTGAATTTTATTGGTTGATATCTTTTATATACATTTTAAGGTTCAAAAAGAGAATATACGTTCTGTTTTATAGTAAAATAAAGAAGACTTAACCGCCCACTGCAGCAGCTAAGTCCCTTTGAGAGCATCTTGCATCGTGACAAATGATTCAAAGCGGTTTTGCCAGGATTATATCTTCAATCGCTGACTCAATCTCTTTGTCAGAAGCGTCATAACTTCCTTTTGACTCTGGCTTGTCATGAGTGGAAGTTTGATTCACTTCTTCTTTAGCATGTCCTTTTTCACCAAAATTCATGCTAGGCATTTTAAATGCCCCCATATTCATGTATTTTCCGAATTTCCACATTTCAACAACAGGGCAGAAACGAACAATTCCTTCTGCAACTTTCATTGCACCAATCCATAGAAAAATGTTAGACCAAGTGCACCACGGCTTGCGTACAAGTTTAGTTGCACTACATCCGAAGAGGACGAGCCCAAGTGTAATTCGAATTAGAGCGTTTATTGTCCCGATATTTTGCTTCATTAGAAAAACACTCCTTTTTATGAAAGTTGAAATAGATAATACTATTTCTCTTATTAGTATCCCGTTTGATTTTTGGGATATGTAATCCAACATTTGACGTGGAAAAAGATGTTGGATTGTGCGTGTGTGTAAGTAACTTTTTTTGTTATAATGAAAGAATGCATAAAAGGAACTTCAAAATTAAATCCTCTAGTTTAAAAAATATGGAAGAGGTAATTCCAAACTTAATTCTCCGTTTTAAACAAATATTTAAGATGAAGTTAAAACAATAATGATGAAAATAAACTGTTATTTTGAACAGAAATATATATAACTAGAGAAAAGGAAGGGTGTTTTCATGTACGATATTTCCGGATGGAAACATGTATTTAAGCTTGATCCAAATAAGGAGTTAAGCGATGAACATTTAGAAATGATTTGTGAGTCTGGAACTGATGCGGTTATTGTAGGCGGAAGTGATGGAGTTACAATTGATAACGTATTACACATGCTAGTTAGCATTCGTAGATATGCAGTTCCTTGTGTATTAGAGGTTTCTGATGTAGAAGCAATTACACCAGGATTTGATTTTTATTACATCCCAAGTGTTTTAAATAGCCGAAAAGTAGAATGGGTAACAGGTGTTCATCATGAGGCATTGAAAGAATTTGGGGATATTATGGACTGGGACGAAATTTTTATGGAAGGGTATTGTGTTTTAAATCCAGAAGCGAAAGTAGCCCAGCTTACAGAAGCGAAATGTGATTTAACAGAAGATGACGTTATTGCATATGCTCGTTTAGCAGACAAGCTATTACGTTTACCGATATTTTATTTAGAATATAGCGGTACGTATGGAGATGTTGAACTTGTTAAAAATGTAAAAGCAGAATTGAAACAAGCTAAGTTATATTATGGCGGTGGTATTTCTAATGCAGAACAGGCGAAAGAAATGGCACAATATGCTGATACAGTAGTTGTTGGAAATATTATTTATGATGATATAAAATCGGCGTTAAAAATAGTTAAAGCAGTAAAAGGAGAGTAGGTGCAGGCGTATATGAGTATGACAGATAAGTTATTAAACGGTTTAAATCCACAGCAACAAAAAGCAGTACAAACAACGAATGGACCACTTCTATTAATGGCAGGTGCAGGTAGTGGTAAGACACGTGTGTTAACACATCGTATTGCGTATTTACTTGGTGAAAAAGGTGTAGCACCATGGAATGTACTAGCTATTACCTTCACAAATAAAGCAGCTCGTGAAATGCGTGAGCGTATTGATACACTTGTGGGACCAGAAGCAGAAGATATTTGGATTTCGACGTTCCACTCTATGTGTGTACGTATTTTACGACGCGATATCGATCGTATTGGTATTAATCGTAACTTTACAATCTTAGATTCAGGTGATCAGCTAACTGTAGTCAAAAAAATTATGAAAGAGCGCAATGTTGATCCGAAGAAATTTGAGCCGCGCTCTATTTTAGCGGGTATTAGTAATGCGAAAAATGAACTGTTATCTGCGGATAAATATGCAAAAAAAATTACAATGGCTGATCCATATGAAAAATTAACGAGCGATGTATACACAGAGTATCAAAAACGTCTTTTGAAAAATAATTCATTAGACTTTGATGATTTAATTATGACGACGATTCAGCTATTTGAACGTGTTCCAGAAGTATTAGAGTTTTATCAGCGTAAGTTCCAATATATTCATGTTGATGAGTATCAAGATACGAACAAAGCGCAATATCTTCTTGTTAAACATTTGGCAGCGCGTTTTAAAAATCTTTGTGTTGTGGGTGACTCTGACCAGTCTATTTATCGCTGGCGTGGTGCAGATATTTCTAACATTTTGTCATTCGAAAAAGACTATGAGAATGCACAAGTAATTCTGTTAGAACAAAACTATCGTTCGTCACAAAATATTTTAAATGCAGCGAATGCTGTTATTGAAAAAAATACGAATCGTAAGCCGAAGAAATTATGGACAGACAATCAAGTTGGAAGTAAAATCTCGTATTATCGTGCTGCAACTGAAAAGGACGAAGCGTATTTTGTTGCAAAAAAAATTCGTGACGATATTCAAATGGGGAAACGAAAATATACTGATTTTGCAGTGCTATATCGTACGAATGCTCAGTCTCGTATGGTCGAGGAGATTTTCCTTAAATCTAACATTCCGTATAAAATTGTCGGGGGTACGAAGTTCTACGATCGTAAAGAGATTAAAGATATTTTGGCGTACTTACGTTTAATCGGTAATCCAGATGATGAAATTAGTTTTGCACGTATTATAAATGTGCCAAAGCGTGGCATTGGTGCGACTTCTATCGATAAAATTATTAATTACGGTGTGCAAAATGGAATTTCATTAACTGCTGTATTTGATGAGATTGAGCATGTTGGAGTAAGTGCAAAAATTACAAAGGCAGTAAAAGAATTCGCGAATTTATTAAATAACTGGGTAAATATGCAAGAGTATTTATCTGTTACAGAATTAGTAGAAGAAGTTATTGAAAAAACAGGCTATCGCGATATGTTGAAAAATGAACGTTCTTTAGAAGCGGAAGGTCGTTTAGAAAACTTAGACGAGTTCTTATCTGTTACGCAAACATTTGAATCTCAAAGCGAAGATAAGAGCCTTGTTGCATTCTTAACAGATTTAGCACTTGTTGCTGATATTGATCGTGTAGATGAAGACCCAACTGCTGGTGAAGAAGTTATTTTAATGACGATGCACTCGGCGAAAGGATTAGAGTTCCCGGTTGTCTTTATTGTTGGCTTAGAGGAAGGGATATTCCCTCATACTCGTTCTCTTATGGAAGAGGATGAAATGCAAGAAGAACGTCGTCTTGCTTATGTAGGTATTACTCGTGCAGAAGAAGAGCTATATTTATCTAACGCGCAAATGCGTACATTATTTGGTAGAACAAGTATGAACGCTGCGTCTCGATTTATTACAGAAATCCCGACAGAACTAGTGGAATCATTAAATGAAACAGCGCCGAAGCGTGAAACATCGTTTGGTACAAAAGGCAGAACGGCAAGTAGCGGCAAAACGACAATCACAACAGCAACACGCTCTCGTTCAGCTTTCGCGCGCCCTGCAGCTAAGACGACAGGCGGCGAACAAATTGGCTGGGCAGTAGGAGATAAAGCTTCCCACCAAAAATGGGGAGTCGGTACAGTTGTAAGTGTAAAAGGTGAAGGTGATGCAAAAGAATTAGATATTGCGTTCCCAAGCCCAATTGGTGTTAAACGTTTGTTAGCAAAATTTGCGCCTGTGACGAAACAATAGGAAAGGAATGAGGATATGTCAAAAGAGATAGTAAAAAAACGTATAGAAGAATTACGTGACTTGTTAAATACATTTAACTATCAATATCACGTATTAGACAATCCTTCTGTTTCTGATGCGGAATATGACCGTAATATGCAGGAGCTTATAAAATTAGAAGCAGAGAACCCAGAGTTTATGAGTGAAGATTCTCCCTCCGTTCGCGTTGGGGGGACTGTTCTTGATATATTTGAAAAAGTAACACATAAGTCACCAATGTTAAGTTTAGGAAATGCATTTAACGAAGGAGATTTACGTGATTTCGACAGAAGAGTACGTCAAGGAATTGATGGTGCGAATGTAAGATATATATGTGAATTAAAAATTGACGGGCTTGCCGTTTCGCTTCATTATGAAAAAGGACGCTTCATTCAAGGGGCGACACGTGGTGATGGTGTAACAGGTGAAGATATTACTCAAAATTTAAAAACGATTAAAGCTATCCCACTTCGTTTAAATGAAGAAGTAACGTTAGAAGCAAGAGGCGAAGCTTATATGCCGAAGCGTTCATTCGTTAAACTAAATGAAGAAAAAGAGCAAAATGGAGAAGATGTATTTGCGAATCCGCGTAATGCAGCAGCAGGTTCAATACGTCAACTTGATCCGAAAATTGCAGCGAAGCGTAACTTATCTATGTTTGTGTATGGTCTTGCGAATGTAGAAGAAAAAACAATTTCATCACATAGTGAATCGCTGGATTTCTTAGGTGAACTTGGATTTAAGACAAATCCAAATCGCCGTACATGTGAAACAATTGAAGAAGTTATAGCTTATGTAGAAGAATGGCAAGAAAAACGTCCGCATCTTGATTATGAGATTGATGGAATCGTTATAAAAGTAGATGATGTTGCTCTTCAAGAAAGTCTAGGAACTACAGCGAAGAGTCCAAGGTGGGCGATTGCTTATAAATTTCCGGCTGAAGAAGTTGTAACGAGATTAACAGGCATTGAATTAAGTGTTGGCCGAACAGGGGTTGTAACACCGACTGCAGAACTAGAGCCAGTGAGAGTTGCTGGTACGATTGTTCGTCGTGCTTCTTTACATAACGAAGATTTAATTCGTGAAAAAGACATTCGAATTGGTGACTACGTTGTTGTGAAGAAGGCTGGAGATATTATTCCTGAAGTTGTGAACGTTATTTTTGATAAGCGTACTGGTGAGGAAGAAGAATACCGCATGCCAACTCATTGTCCAGCATGTGAGAGTGAACTTGTTCGTTTAGAAGAAGAAGTAGCACTTCGTTGTATAAATCCAACTTGTCCTGCTCAAATTCGAGAAGGGTTAATCCATTTCGTTTCAAGAAATGCAATGAATATTGATGGACTTGGAGAACGTGTCATTACACAACTCTTTGATGCTGATTACATTCGTACATTTGCTGATTTATATGCATTGACGAAAGAGCAATTATTACAGTTAGAACGTTTTGGTGAAAAATCAGCAACAAACTTAATACAAGCAATTGAAAATTCTAAAGAAAACTCGTTAGAGCGATTATTATTTGGTCTTGGAATTCGCCACGTTGGAGCGAAAGCAGCACGTACATTTGCAGAGCACTTTGAAACGATGGATGAGCTTGTAAAAGCAACGGAAGAAGAACTAAAAGCAATTAATGAAATTGGCGAAAAAATGGCTCAATCTGTTGTGACATATTTTGATAATGAAGATGTATTAGAGTTATTACAGCAGTTTAAAGAGTATGGCGTGAATATGACATACAAAGGTATAAAAATTGCAGATTTACAAAATGTTGAATCTTACTTCGCAGGAAAAACGGTTGTTTTAACAGGTAAGCTAGAAGTTATGGGACGAAGTGAAGCGAAGAAGAAGATTGAGGCATTAGGTGGAAAAGTAACAGGAAGTGTTAGTAAGAGTACGGATTTAGTTGTTGCAGGTGAAGCAGCTGGTTCGAAATTAGCACAAGCGGAGAAACATAATGTTGAGGTTTGGAATGAAGAGAGGTTCTTACAAGAGCTAAATAAGTAAGAGGTGCAAACTTACCATGAAAAAAATAGCATTAGCGGTATTAAGCCTTGGCCTACTTGTAAGTGGGTGTAGTGCAGGTGCCGACAAAGATGAAAAAGTGGCTGGGAAATCGGGGAAAGCAAAAGAACAATCAGTTGTTCCAAAATACGCTATTTCGGATGAATATTATAAGACGACTATTCCATTTGATGGTGGAAAGGCACGTGGTTTAGTGGTGCAAGGGTTAAATAGTCGCCTTGATATAGATGAATTTGAAACAGGATTAATGCGAATTGCAAAAGAATCATTTAGTACGAAAGATAATTTTTTAAAAGGCGGAAAAGCTCTAGATACTCAAACTATACAGATGCTTGTTAAAAGAAAACGTACAGATGCTGAACAAAAGGAACTAGAGGAAAAATTAAAAAAAGATGCAGTTAAATTTCCAAATATAGGATTAAATCCTGCGTTAGGAACAGGATCCGAATCACTAGAAGTGAAAAATAAAAAAAATCCAATATATATTTCAAATATTTTAGAGCATGATTATTATGTGAAAAAAGGCGATAACGGCGAGGAACGTGTTGGTATGGTAGTTGGATTAGCGATGAATTCTGTTCAATATTTTAACGAAGAGCATGGTTACCCACGTGAAGCTGCAATCCCAGATGAAAAGATGTTAGCTGAAGGGAAAAAAATGGCGCAAGAAATTTTGAAAGTCATACATCAAAAAGAACCTGAAACAAAAAATATTCCGATAACATTTGCGATTTATCGCCAAGCTCCAAAGTCTTCGCTCGTGCCAGGTAATTTTGTTTCTTATGCAAATGTCGAAAAAGGTAGTGAAACGGTTGAAGATTGGAAACAAATTAATGAAAAATATTATTTGTTCCCATCAGAGCAAGCGAAAACAGATAATAAACGTGAAGATCTTGCAAGAGTATCCAACTTTAAGGCAAAACTAAGCGATTATTTCCAAGGCGACTATACAGCTGTTATTGGTACTGGTATGTATAGAGATGATGAATTAAGAGAAATGAAGCTTGATATTCCTGTCCAGTTTAATGGAAAAGCGGAAATAGTTGGTTTTACACAATATGTGGCAGGGCTTGTTATGGAATACTTCCCGAATTATATGAAAGTACAAGTAACGATTAAATCTGTAGAACGCCCAGAAGCTATTATTATACGTGAAGCAAAACAAGATGAACCACTTGTGAAAATTTTAGATTAAATATGAAGGCTGTTCCTCTATGGAACAGCTTTTTTTCTTATGTAATTTTGTTATAATTTAAAATGTTGTAAAAAATAGGGGTGAGGGGTAAAGCTCATGGAAGAATTAAGTTTTCAAGTCATTATTTTATTAATTGCATTCGGTTTTTTAGCAGCTTTTATTGATTCCGTTGTTGGAGGAGGAGGGTTAATTTCGCTTCCTGCACTTATGTTTGTTGGCCTATCGCCAGCTTCGGCAATTGCAACGAATAAATTAGCGGCAACAATGGGGACGTTTACGAGTGCGATGTATTTCATTCGATCAGGAAAAGTTGATTTTAAAATTGTAGGAAAGTTAATCCCGTTAACTATTGTTGGAGCTGTTGCAGGTGCTTTAGTAGTAAAATTTATTCCATCGGATATTTTACGCCCATTAGTACTTGTAATGTTGGTATTTATTGCTATTTATATTATTGCAAAAAAGAATTGGGGAAGTGTGTCTACCTATAAGAAGATGACGCAAAGAAAAACATTAATATTTTTCTTTGCTATTTTAATGATAGGATTTTATGATGGGTTTTTTGGACCAGGGACAGGGTCGTTTTTAATTTTTGCATTTTTATTAATTGGCTTGGATTTTATTCAAGCGGCAGCATCTGGAAAACTTTTGAACTTTGTTAGTAATATTGTATCTTTAATTACTTTTTTATTCTTAGACATAATTCATTTTGAATACGGTATTATCATGGGATTATCAATGATCTTAGGTGCTTATTTTGGATCGAAGTTTGCGGTTCAAAAAGGTGTTGGATATGTAAGGACTTTATTTTTATTAGTTACTATATTATTGATCGGGAAAAATGTTTTGGAATATACTCATATTTTGTAGATTCATACGCATGTATGAATCTCTTTTTTTTATTATATTTTAAAAATTTATTAATTTTTAAAATATAAGTCTAGGAATATTTGAATAAATCTAAATTATCGTGTAGAATAATGTTGTAAAATGTAAACGTTTTTCTAAGGGGAGGCTAAAAAAAATGGTAGTAGCATACAAACATGAGCCATTTACAGATTTTTCAGTGGAGGCTAACAAATTAGCGTTTGAAGAAGGTTTAAAGAAAGTAGAATCTTATCTTGGACAAGACTATCCATTAATTATTGGGGGAGAAAAAATCACTACAGAAGACAAAATTGTTTCTGTAAACCCTGCAAATAAAGAAGAACTTGTTGGTCGTGTTTCAAAAGCAAGCCGTGAGTTAGCTGAAAAAGCAATGCAAGTAGCGGATGAAACATTCCAAACTTGGAGAAAATCAAAGCCAGAAATGCGTGCAGACATTTTATTCCGTGCTGCAGCAATCGTTCGTCGCAGAAAACATGAATTCTCTGCTATTCTTGTAAAAGAAGCAGGTAAGCCATGGAATGAGGCAGATGCTGATACAGCAGAAGCAATCGACTTTATGGAATATTATGGTCGTCAAATGTTAAAATTAAAAGACGGTATTCCAGTAGAAAGCCGTCCAATTGAATATAATCGTTTCTCTTACATTCCATTAGGAGTAGGTGTTATCATTTCTCCTTGGAACTTCCCATTCGCAATTATGGCAGGTATGACAACAGCTGCTTTAGTTTCTGGTAACACAGTATTACTAAAACCAGCTAGTACAACTCCTGTAGTAGCGGCGAAATTTATGGAAGTATTAGAAGAAGCTGGCTTACCAGCTGGTGTAGTAAACTTCGTTCCAGGTAACGGTTCTGAAGTTGGTGACTACTTAGTAGATCATCCTCGTACACGTTTCGTAAGCTTCACGGGATCTCGTGATGTAGGTATCCGCATCTATGAGCGTGCAGCGAAAGTAAACCCAGGACAAATTTGGTTAAAACGCGTTATCGCTGAAATGGGCGGTAAAGACACAATCGTTGTTGATAAAGAAGCAGATCTTGAATTAGCAGCTAAGTCTATCGTTGCATCAGCATTCGGATTCTCAGGACAAAAATGTTCTGCATGTTCTCGTGCAGTAATCCATGAAGATGTATACGATCACGTATTAAATCGTGCTGTTGAATTAACAAAAGAATTAACAGTTGCTAACCCAGCAGTATTAGGTACAAACATGGGTCCTGTTAATGACCAAGCTGCATTTGATAAAGTAATGAGCTATGTTGCAATTGGTAAAGAAGAAGGTAGAATCTTAGCAGGTGGCGAAGGAGACGATTCTAAAGGCTGGTTCATCCAACCAACAATCGTTGCTGACGTTGCAGAAGATGCTCGCTTAATGAAAGAAGAAATCTTCGGACCGGTAGTAGCATTCTGTAAAGCGAAAGACTTCGATCATGCACTTGCAATTGCAAACAATACGGAATACGGTTTAACAGGTGCTGTTATTACTAACAACCGTGACCATATTGAAAAAGCACGCGAAGACTTCCACGTTGGTAACTTATACTTCAACCGTGGATGTACTGGTGCAATCGTAGGTTACCAACCATTCGGTGGCTTTAACATGTCTGGTACAGACTCTAAAGCTGGTGGACCTGATTACTTAGCACTTCACATGCAAGCAAAAACTACTTCTGAAACTTTATAAGAAATAGTAGAGGAGCTCTTCACAGAATGTGAAGAGCTCCTTTTAAAATTGAAACCCCATATATTACCGTCGTTCGAAGAGAATGAGCTAAAACCTATTAATAGCGTGATAAACATGTGAACAGAAATAAAATGATGAGAAAAGTTGACTTATTAGTCATATTTTTTAGTATTCATTTTGAGAATTTCCTGTATAATACAATTTGAAAGAAAATCTATGGTTCGACAAGGAACACTCCTTTCAGTTTTGCTCACTGAAAGGAGTGTTTTTTTATGTAGCTAAAAATTCTTGCGTGCTTATTACATTTGCATATACGCCATTTAAACTAGCTAAAATTGTATTGTGAATATAAACAGCTGGTATAGTAGCGTTCTTAAAAGAAAGGTCTTTTGTAGCACAAGCGTCATGTATAACGGTACATTGAAAGCCAAAATCGAATGTAGCCCTTACTGTTGCATCGATACACATATGAGTCATCATCCCGCATACAACGACATGTTCAATATTTAAACGTTTTAATTGCTCTAGAAGATTAGTTTCTCGGAAGCTATTTGGATAATGTTTGACTATAACTGTTTCTTCTCTAAGTGGACGTACGCTTTCATGAATATGTACACCTTCTGTATTAGGTAGGAAAAAAGTAGCGTCATCTTTTATAGCTACGTGTTGGATATGAAAAATAGGTTCGCTGTTTGTTCTAAATTGTTGTAATAACTGATTAGCATATTCGCTTGCTTCTACTGGATTACGCAATTCCATCTTTCCATTTGGAAAATAATCGTTTTGAATATCGACGAGTAAAAGAGCTGTTTTCATATATTTATCTTCCTCCGAGTTTCATATTCAAATAAATTTATTCAATTCGTAGAGAGGATTCTCCTGTTTAAAAATATGAGGAAGAAGAATTTTAAATAACCTTGAAAGTTACTAATTTTCAGATGAATATTCATCTGAAAATTTTAATAAAGGAATAATTAATATTTTTCTAAAAAATGTATTGACTCTTATTATTCTGAGTTCTATAATGAGAATTAATTAAACGACAATTAAATCGATACATTCTTATCCAGAGAGGTGGAGGGACTGGCCCTACGATACCTCAGCAACGGGTTTTTTTAATACCGTGCTAACTCCAGCAAGCCATATAAAGGCTTGGAAGATGAGAAGATGTGAACGAGTACATATAAGTGCTCTCCTTCTTATCTTTATGGTTGATAAGAAGGAGGGCACTTTTTATTTTACCTCGAAAGCTCTGCTTCAAGTTTTTACAGCATATAGGAGGGAAAAAAATGATTTCTTTTACCAATGTAAGTAAAGTGTATGAATCAGCTGGCCAATCTGTTCATGCGGTGGAGGATGTAACATTATCAGTTGAGAAAGGCGAAATTTTTGGCATTATCGGTTTTAGTGGCGCTGGAAAGAGTACGTTATTACGCTTAGTAAATATGTTAGAGAGACCGACGGCAGGAACGATTTCAATAGATGATAAAGATATTACATCATTATCGACGAAAGAATTGCGTAAACTAAGACAAAGAATCGGAATGATTTTTCAAAGTTTTAATTTATTTAATTCAAGAACAGTATTTGGAAATATTGCTTATCCATTAAAGTTAGCGAAAGTACCAAAGAATGAGATAAAAGAAAGAGTAAATGAACTGCTGAAGTTTGTAGGGTTAGAAGATAAAGCAAACTATTATCCAGAGCAGCTATCAGGTGGGCAAAAGCAGCGTGTGGGCATTGCTAGAGCACTTGCGACATCGCCAGATATTCTTATATGTGATGAGGCAACATCAGCCTTAGATCCAGAAACGACGACAGAAATTCTAAACTTATTAAAGAAAGTAAATCGAGAATACAATTTAACAATTCTTCTTATTACACATGAAATGCATGTTGTGAAAGAAATTTGTCACCGTGTAGCTGTAATGGAGAAGGGGAAAGTTATTGAAGAAGGAAAACTGTTTGATGTTTTCACGCAACCAAAAACAAAGACGACTCAAAACTTTGTACGTTCTGTCATTAATGATCATTTACCGGAAAGTGTTCTAGCGAAAATTCAAAATGGTGGTCAAATTTATCGTCTAACATTTACTGGTGAGGAGACAGGACAGCCGGTACTATCATATATCGCAAAAAACTATAACGTCGATGTAAATGTACTGTACGGAAATATTATTGAACTTCAAAATGTGCTATTTGGAAATCTTCTTGTAGAGTTGCAAGGTGAGCAGAGGGAAATTCAAAAAGCATTACAACATCTAAGACTGCAAGTGCAGCTGAAGGAGGTAGAAGCTCATGCGAGTTGATTGGAGTATATTTTGGCCGCGCATACTAGATGCGACGGGGGATACCCTCTTAATGGTAATTGTAACCCTTATATTCGCTACAATTCTGGGTATACCTCTAGGTTTACTTTTATATGTAACGAGAAAAGGAAACTTTTTAGAAAATAAATGGGTCTTTTCTATTCTTAACATCATAATTAATACAATTCGTCCGGTACCATTCATTATCTTTTTAGTAGCCTTAAGTCCACTAACAAGAAGTGTTATCGGAACGACGATTGGAACAGCAGCGGCAATTTTCCCGATGACGTTAGTCGCATCAATTGGTATTGCTAGAATGGTTGAAACAAACCTTGTTTCCGTTCCGAAAGGAGTAATTGAAGCAGCGCAAGCAATGGGCGCCTCACCAATTAGAATTGTTTTTGAAATCCTTGTACCAGAAGCGTTAGCACCATTAATCTTAGGTGTCACATTTATGACAGTTGGTTTAATTGAATTCTCTGCAGTTGCTGGGCTTGTCGGTGGTGGCGGTCTTGGTGACTTGGCAATGACATATGGTTATCAACGTTTTGATACATCAGTTATGTTCGTAACGGTCGTGTTACTTATCATTCTCGTACAGATAGCTCAAAATTTAGGAAACTACTTTGCGAAAGTCTTGTTACGCAGATCATAAAAAGGAAGAGAGGAAAAGAAAATGAAGAAAATTTTAGCATTTGCATTATCAGCGATTGTAGGAGTCTCAGCATTAAGCGGCTGCTCAAGTGGAGACACGGGTGCAGGAGCGAAAGAAAAAGTAGTTCGCGTCGGTGTAACTGGAACGGATGGAGACGCTTGGGAAATTTTGAAGAAAAAAGCTGAAAAAGAAGGGATTAAGATTAAACTGGTCGAGTTCTCTGATTACACAACGCCAAATAAAGCGTTAGCTGATGGAGATATTGAATTAAACTCATTCCAGCATATTGCTTTCTTAGAGCAATTTAAAAAAGAGCATAAGTTAGATATTACAGCTGTTGGTACAACGCAAATTGCGCCAATGGGTTTATACTCTGAAAAATATAAGAAAGCAAATGAAATCCCAGATGGTTCAGAAATTGCAATTCCAAACGATCCAACGAACCAAGCACGGGCATTAAAACTTCTTGATGCAGCTGGATTATTAAAGCTTAAAAAAGACTTTGGTCTATTTGGAGATCCAAGTGGTATTGCTGAAAATCCGAAGAAATTAAAAATTACACCGGTTATCGCACAGCAAACACCTCGTGTGTTAAAAGATGTAGCGGCATCAGTTATTAATAACGGTGTTGCTGGTCAAGCTGGATTAGATCCAGCGAAGGATCCTATTTTCTTAGAAGATCCAAAGAATGAAAATGCAAAGCCATATATTAATATTTTTGCAGCTCGTAAGAAAGATAAAGATGATCCAACATTGAAAAAAGTAATTGAACTATATCATTCAAAAGAAGTAACAGACGCAATTAAGAAAGAAACAAATGATGGTTCCATTTCAGTAGATCTTTCACTTGATGAGCTTGAAAAAATCGTAAAATAATCATTGGGTTTAATGGACTAACAGAAGGAACCCCTCCGCTGTTAGTTCGTTCAACATATAAACTTAACAAACAAACCCTAATTCTGTACCTTCCAATTTTGTATAACATAGAATCCAATGTTTGTTAAGTAGAGTGATAGACCAGGAATTTTCCTGGTCTTTTTTTATGAATGAAAGTAGCTAGCGAACAGTAAGGTGATCCAAATTATAATGGGATAAGAAAATAAGCTGAAAAGGAGTGTAATTACGAATTGCTTTGGATGAATTAAGTGTTTTTTTGATAAAAAAAAGAAAATAGAAAAGAGAGTAATGAAAAATGCTGATATTACGCCGGGGTTATAAGAGCGATAAATGAAAAACAAAATAATATGTTGAACAGAGTTGAAGAAGATGGCCCCTTGTATAAAAATAATCCAGCATATAGAAGACAAGAAGTTAAGTTGATATAGAAAGACGATAAGTAATACAAAGATTGTTAATACGGAAATGGCGATGAAAAATTGTTGGCTAGTTATAAGACGGATTGAAAATTGATTAGCAAGGTATTGTGGCATTTGGAAAGCTTCTTCAAGGTTATGAATGAAAAATAATAAGGGAATGATCCAGAATATAGTAGTGGAATGTTTTTTCATCAATTTACATCACTCCAATAAAGTATAGAAAGCCTAAAAAAAGGCCCTCTATACAGAGATGGTTATTCAATTATGATATTTTTTAAATTAACTTCATGATGCTCTCGTTCTTTCAGATAAGCAGCTAGTTCCTCTTGTAAAATATTTAATATTTGCTTAGCTGATTGTTGGATTGGATTAGGTAGCTCTTCTAATATATGCATCCCGACTTTTACTTTTGTACGAATTACCCTTCGTAGTAATTCCTCATGCATGTACTACACCTCCAAACCGAATATTTAGTACATCTTCTTCAAATTTTGCTCCTTGAATAGAAAGGTGTGTTAATGTTTTTGGTAACGTGATGTTCCGTTTAACAGAACCCGCTCGAATAATAAGTTCATCACCTTTTTGATTTAAGGAAAGTTCACTTTTGTTTGAGAAGGGAATGGACAGAACGAAAATATACTCATCGCCATCCTTTTTTACATATTGAGTGCGCCCGTTAAATTTTACTTCTGTAGGGGAATGATCAGTTTTAAATAAAGAATCTCCTACACGTTCTAACATAGACAAACCAACAACTTCTTGTTCAAACATTGGAGCTTCGTAAATAGGAAGGGGTTGAAAACTATCTTTAATTAATGTTTTATATTTCTTCTGTGTATCTTTCCATGCCTGAAAATAAGGATCGGTGACAGTGTTAGGGATGACGCGGTTAATCATAATGGCATCTACGTTATAATCGTATAAATTCAAATAAGTAAAGCTGCGCTGGGCTTCTTTAATGACCATTTTTTCAGGATTTACAACGATGCGGATACTTGTTACTTCTCGATTTGATAAAATATCTCTCATTTCTCCGAGCTGTTCAAGTGTACTTGTTAATTCGTCCATAATATCGTCGGTTGGAAGAGGGACACCAAGGAGTGGTTGAGCTACAGGACGAACGACTTTTAAAACTTTTCTTTTAATAGGAAATAATTTTTCCATCCACCAGCCGAGCATGTCTGGAAAGCTTAGCATTGCTAATGTTTCTCCTGTAGGGGCACAATCAATAATGATAACATCATATGTGTCTTGCTTATAATAATCGAGTACGCGAAGTAGGCTAATTAAATCTTCCATACCGGGAAACATCGTTAATTCTTCTGTTGTAATATCATCAGCTGCTTTAGAAGTGAAGAGTAGTGTAATATATTTCTGTAATTTTCCCCAGCCTTTTTCCATTTCATAAATCGTATTAATTTCTTGTGCCCACAAATTTTCACGAATTTCTAGTGGTTCAGAAGATAGCTTTATACCAAATGAATCTCCTAAACTATGAGCAGGATCTGTGCTCATTACTAATGTTTTTAATCCTTGTTTCGCACTTTGAATTGCTGTTGCTGCTGAAATGCTAGTTTTTCCTACGCCGCCTTTACCTGTATACAAGATAATTCTCATCATTCATATCCCCTTTGTTTCGAATGTCGAATATTACGAGTGTCGAAGTAAATGGTTGAATAAAAACCCAGATAGGGTTTTATTCAATCGGAATGTTTTTCATTTTAGGTGTAGAAATCTTTTCTTCTGTTTTTTGCTGTGACGTAGCGATGTGATTCATGATTTTTTGGAAGATTTGTAGTAAGAATGCTTTTTCTTCTTCTGATAATGCTTCTGTTACTAAGCTAAAGTAATGGGCCGCATTTTGTTTTACTTCTTGAACGAGCATTACGCCGTTTTCTGTTAACCGAATTAATACAATACGTCGGTCATTTTCATCACGGTAGCGTTCAATATATCCCTTTTTTACAAGGCGATTTACAACGCCCGTTGTTGTACTCATCGGTATATCAAGAAGATCAGCAATTTTCGTCATTGTAATATCTGTATTTCGTTCCATCCAAAGTAAACAAAATACTTCTGTTTTAGAAAGTGTTAAATCTAGGCTTACCCATTCTTCAGGATAGAAAAGTTTCTTGGCGTTATCTAGCAGTAAGTCTAAAAAATGTTCATATTGCAACAATTAATTCCACTCCCGTATATTTCGAGGTTCGTAATATTTATTTTTATTTTATGTAGAATAGAAATAATTGTCAATGATTTTAATTGTTTTTTCAGATTAGGCAGAAAACTTTCTTTAAAATAGTATTCTTTTATGATAGATTTATAAATATAAAACGAGAATTTACATAAAAATCCATCATGGTAAATATACTTATCTATAATGGGTATGCAGCTAACGAGGGGGAGAACGATGAGAAGACGTAATACGCAAGCGTTCACGTTTTTAGCATGGACTTCATTTGTTTGTGCGATTTCAGGTATGCTAATTGGGATTTATACGTTAGATGAAACGCTTAGTGTAAAAGGATACTATTTAATTGGAACATTATTTTTAACGATGTCTTGTTTTGTATTACAAAAAACAATTCGTGATAATGAAGAAGATAACGAGAGATTTCCGAAAAATAAACCGTTAGATAAAGAGTAAATTGTAAAGAAAGGCATTTGCCTTTCTTTTTTTATGTAAAAATGGCGTAAGTACTCTGTGTTGACTTGCTTGAAGTACTGAAAATTTGGTATCATCAATAGTATTGTAGATTGAACGATATATTATGGAGGTGGCCTAGCCGTGTCAAGAATTTCCGTTGAGAATGTAAAGCACGTAGCACATTTAGCACGTCTTGCAATTACTGATCAAGAAGCAGAAAAATTTCAAAAACAACTAGATGCAATTGTTACATTTGCAGAACAGTTAAATGAATTAGATACAACAGATGTAAAACCAACAACTCATGTATTAACTATGAAAAATGTTATGCGTGAAGATGTACCAGAAAAAGGTTTACCAGTCGAAGAAGTATTAAAAAATGCACCGGATCACAAAGATAATCAAATCCGTGTTCCAGCAGTATTAGAATAGAGGAGGGGAATTTCGATGTCATTATTTGATCATTCAGTATCAGAGTTACATAAGAAGTTAAACAACAAAGAAATTTCCGTTACGGATTTAGTAGAAGAATCTTACAAACGTATTGCGGATGTTGAAGATAACGTAAAAGCTTTTCTTACATTAGATGAAGAAAATGCACGCGCAAAAGCGAAAGAATTAGATGCAAAAATCGGCGCTGAAGATAATGGTTTATTATTCGGTATGCCAATTGGTGTAAAAGATAACATTGTAACTAACGGTCTTCGTACAACTTGTGCGAGCAAAATGTTAGCAAACTTCGATCCAATTTATGATGCGACAGTTGTGCAAAAGCTAAAAGCTGCTGACACAATTACAATCGGTAAATTAAACATGGACGAGTTCGCAATGGGTTCTTCAAATGAAAACTCAGGATTCTACGCTACGAAAAACCCATGGAACTTAGATTACGTTCCGGGCGGATCTAGTGGTGGTTCTGCAGCAGCTGTAGCAGCAGGAGAAGTACTATTCTCTCTAGGTTCTGATACGGGTGGTTCTATCCGTCAGCCAGCTGCATATTGCGGTGTTGTAGGTTTAAAACCAACTTATGGACGCGTATCTCGTTACGGATTAGTAGCATTCGCATCTTCACTTGACCAAATCGGACCGATTACACGTACAGTAGAAGACAATGCATACTTATTACAAGCTATTTCAGGTATTGACCGCATGGATGCAACTTCTGCAAACGTTGAAGTTGGAAACTATTTAGCTGGTTTAACAGGCGATGTTAAAGGTTTACGCATTGCTGTACCGAAAGAATACTTAGGCGAAGGTGTTGGCGAAGAAGCTCGTGAGTCAGTACTAGCTGCTTTAAAAGTATTAGAAGGTATGGGCGCAACTTGGGAGGAAGTATCGCTTCCACACTCTAAATACGCTCTAGCAACGTATTACTTACTATCTTCTTCTGAAGCATCTGCGAACCTTTCACGCTTTGATGGCGTGCGTTACGGTGTTCGTTCTGATAATGTAAATAACTTATTAGATCTTTACAAAAACACACGTAGTGAAGGTTTCGGTGATGAAGTTAAACGTCGTATTATGCTTGGTACATTTGCGCTTAGCTCTGGTTACTATGATGCATATTACAAGAAAGCACAACAAGTACGTACATTAATTAAAAACGACTTTGAAAATGTATTTGCTAACTATGATGTTATTATTGGACCAACAACGCCAACTCCGGCATTTAAAGTGGGCGAAAAAGTTGATGATCCAATGACAATGTATGCAAATGACATTTTAACAATCCCAGTAAACTTAGCGGGTGTTCCAGCGATTTCTGTTCCATGTGGATTCGGTGCTAACAACATGCCACTTGGTCTACAAATCATTGGTAAACACTTCGATGAAGCGACAATTTACCGCGTTGCACATGCGTTTGAGCAAGCAACAGACTATCATACAAAAAAAGCAAGTCTGTAAGGAGGCGAGCATAGATGAATTTAGAAACAATTATTGGTTTAGAGGTTCACGTTGAGTTAAAAACAAATTCGAAAATTTTCTCTGCGAGTCCAACAGAATTCGGAGCGGAGCCAAATACACAAACAAGTGTAATTGACTTAGGATACCCAGGGGTACTTCCTACTTTAAATAAAGAAGCAGTTAACTTTGCAATGAAAGCTGCAATGGCATTAAACTGTGAAATCGCAACGGAAACGAAGTTTGACCGTAAAAACTATTTCTATCCAGATAACCCGAAAGCTTACCAAATCTCTCAATTTGATAAGCCAATTGGTGAAAATGGTTGGATTGAAATCGAAGTAGACGGTAAAAAGAAACGTATCGGTATTACACGTCTTCATTTAGAAGAAGATGCTGGTAAATCAACGCATACAGCTGATGGTTCATTAGTAGACTACAACCGTCAAGGTATGCCTTTAATCGAGATCGTATCTGAGCCAGATATGCGTACGCCAGAAGAAGCATATGCATACTTAGAGAAGTTAAAATCAATCATTCAATACACTGGTGTATCTGATTGTAAGATGGAAGAAGGTTCCTTACGTTGTGATGCGAACATTTCCCTTCGTCCAGTTGGACAAGAGAAGTTCGGTACAAAAGCGGAACTGAAAAACTTAAACTCATTCACTTACGTACAAAAAGGTCTTGAGCATGAGCAAGTGCGCCAAGAAAAAGAACTGTTATCTGGTGGCATCATCCAACAAGAAACACGTCGTTATGATGAAGCAACAAAGAAAACAATCTTAATGCGTGTGAAAGAAGGATCTGACGATTACCGTTACTTCCCGGAGCCAGACTTAGTTGAACTTTACATCGATGATGAGTGGAAAGAAGCAGTTCGAGCTTCTATTCCAGAACTTCCAGATGCACGTAAAGCTCGCTACGTTGCAGAATTAGGCTTACCAGCTTATGATGCACACGTGTTAACATTAACGAAAGAGATGTCTGATTTCTTTGAAGCAACTGTTGCAGACGGTGCTGATGCGAAATTAACATCGAACTGGTTAATGGGTGAAGTACTTGCATACTTAAACAAACAACAAAAAGAATTAAAAGACGTTGCATTAACGCCTGCTGGTTTATCTAAAATGGTTCAATTAATTGAAAAAGGTACAATTTCTTCTAAAATCGCGAAGAAAGTATTTAACGAATTAATTGAAAAAGGTGGAGACCCAGAAGAAATCGTTAAAGCGAAAGGTCTTGTTCAAATTTCTGACGAGGGTACACTTCGTAAAGTTGTAACAGAAATTCTTGATAATAATGAGCAATCTATCGAAGACTTTAAAAACGGTAAAGACCGTGCAATTGGCTTCTTAGTTGGTCAAATTATGAAAGCTACAAAAGGACAAGCAAATCCACCACTTGTTAACAAAATCTTACTTGAAGAGATTAATAAGCGATAATAGTAGTGACTTTTAAAGATTAAGCAGAAAAACACCCGTACATGGGTGTTTTTCTAGGTTAATCAAACGTTTGTTTAAATGAGACAAAATCGTTTAAACAAACGTTTGATTAACTGTCAAAAGTGGAAAAATGTTTGTATAGCAACTATGGTATGATAGTTGCAAAAAGGTGGGAATAATGATAAATCTAAACATAGAGGTTTTTTTCATCTCATGAAATAATAGATAGTTATTATTCGTTATATGTAAATTTTTATGGAAGAATGGATAGAAATAAAGTGAAACTTTAATCAGTAGGAGGTTCATCCACCATTGATTATTAGCCCTCACCAATCGGGCATTTACTGCCCGCAAATAGCGGGATAAATTTTGAAGTCAAATAAAAAACCATTGAAATGAATATTTACTTTTGATGGACTACACGAATCGGGTTCTTACTGCCTGTTTGAGCGGGATAAAAGAAGGATAGCAAGATGAGAGGAGGTAGGCATGGGAATACTGAATAGAAGTTCAGTATGTTCTTTTTCGATACATAAAGAAATTTCCTGTGCTAATAAATGATGAAGCGAGCAAGAATTATTTATAATCCTACTTCGGGGCGTGAGCTATTTAAGAAGAGCTTACCAGAAGTATTACAAAAATTAGAACAAGCTGGCTATGAGACATCTTGTCATGCGACAACGGGTCCTGGAGACGCTACTGTGGCGGCGAGGCAAGCTGCGGATCGTAAGTTTGATGTTGTTATTGCGGCTGGTGGCGACGGTACATTAAATGAAGTAGTAAACGGTTTAGTTGGGCATGAATTCCGTCCGAAATTTGGAATTATTCCAGTTGGAACGACAAATGACTTTGCACGTGCAATTGGTGTACCTCGTTCTATTGAAGAGGCAGCAGATATTATTTGCGAAGGAAAAACAGTGCCATTAGACCTTGGTAGAGCGAACGATACATATTTTATTAACATCGCTGGTGGCGGTCGTATTACAGAATTAACATACGAAGTACCGAGTAAGTTAAAGACAGTATTAGGACAACTTGCTTATTACCTAAAAGGTATCGAGATGTTACCATCATTGCATCCGACATATGTTGAAATTGAGTATGATGGAAAGTTACTACAAGAAGAAATTACGATGTTTTTAATTACGAATACCCGTTCAGTAGGTGGATTTGAAAAGGTAGCACCGTATGCATCTATTAACGATGGGTTATTTGACCTATTAGTACTGAAAAAAGGTTCTATCGCTGATTTAATTAAAGCAGCAACACAAGCACAACGTGGTGAACATATTAATAATCCAAAAGTGTTATATACACAAGCGAACCGAATTAAAGTACATTCACCAGATAAACTAATGATTAATTTAGATGGTGAGTATGGTGGAGATGCACCGATGGAATTCGAAAATATATATCATTGTTTAGAACTATTTGTTCCTGAACATCAAGAGGATGCCCTGTAAAGGCATCCTTTTTACTTTGTTAAAATGAATTGTAAATTGGGAGTTAGTTTGATTTTTATGGTATTTTTACAATTCTTTTATTTTACATCCATACTTTATTGATACACTGGAAGAGATAAGAAATGAGAGGTAGGGTGCTATGGAGAAGGTAAAGGCGATATTATTTGATAAAGATGGGACATTAATGGATTTTCATTCAATATGGATAAAAGTAGCTGAAGAACTTGTAGCTGAATGTATAAGTTTATATCATTTACCAAGTACAATGCGGCAGACCTTATTAGAAGAGATTGGTGTAGAGGGAGCATTTGTTAATCCGAGGAGTGCAATAGCTGCTGGAACAAGCCTTGATGTAGCGAAGGGGCTTTGTAATTATATTGAGTCTGCTAGAGAAGAAGAGATGCATCATTGGGTAAGTGAGAAGTTATTTTCCCTTATGTATGAGCATCGTTCGCATATGAAAATGACAGCAGATTTACCGAAAGTGTTACAGGCATTAAAAGATAAAGGATTTATATTAGGGGTTGTCACGGCGGATGATTTCGCACCAACAGAATTATTTTTAAAACAATATAAGTTGGAGAACTTTTTTGATTATATTATAGCCTCGGATACATTCCCTGCGCAAAAACCAGATAAAAAGATTATAGAAGTGTTTTGTGAAAAATTTAATTTAGCATCATGTGAGGTTGCGGTTGTTGGAGATACGCCAACTGATTTACATTTAGCCAAAAATGGCGATTGCTATGCAATTGGGGTGCTATCTGGTACGGGAGACCGTCCAACATTAGAACCACTTGCTGATTTAGTGTTAGATTCTGTTGGAGAGTTTATTTCTCAATCGGGTGAGTTTTTCTGGGAGAAAGAAAAGTCTAATGTGTAAGGAAAATAAGTCTATAAAGACTCTTAATGAGTCTTTATAGACTTATTTTTTATGCCTGGATACAAAGAATATAGGATAAATGCTAGAAAAGAAAGTTGGCATACATTTTGCAATAAAAAGAGAAAACAATGTAAAGAAAAGGATGGGGTACGCAATGAACACAAAAAAATTTGCTAAAGTAAATGAACAAATTCCAGGACCGAAAGCGGCATCTTTATTAGAACGCCGTCAAAATATAGTACCAAAAGGAGTAAGTAACGGCATCCCAACGTTTGTACAATCTGCAAATGGTGCTCTTGTAACAGATGTTGATGGTAATCAGTACATTGATTTTGCAGGAGCAATCGGGACAATTAACGTAGGGCATTGTCATCCAGCGGTTAAAGAAGCGCTCCATAAACAAGTCGATCAATACATTCATACTGGATTTAATGTCATGATGTATGAGCCATATATTGAATTAGCGGAAAAGCTTGCGGCATTGGCACCAGGAAGTTTCGATAAGCAAGTCCTCTTTTTAAATAGTGGTGCAGAAGCAGTTGAGAACGCGGTGAAGATCGCTCGTAAATATACGAAGAGACCTGGTATTATCGCATTTTCTAAAGGTTTCCACGGGCGTACATTAATGACAATGACGATGACAAGTAAAGTGAAGCCATATAAATTTGGGTTTGGTCCCTTTGCTCCAGAAGTATATAAAGCGCCATTTCCATACGAATACCGTCGCCCAGAGGGATTAACGGAAGAGCAATATGATGATTTTATTATTGAAGAGTTTAAGAACTTCTTCATATCGGAAGTAGCACCAGAAACAATTGCAGCTGTTGTAATGGAGCCTGTTCAAGGGGAAGGTGGATTTATCGTCCCAAGTAAGAAATTTGTTCAAGAAGTACGCCGCATTTGTTCAGAGAACGGCATCTTATTTGTAGCGGATGAAATACAAACAGGCTTTAGTCGTACAGGAAAATATTTTGCAATTGATCACTATAATGTCGTTCCAGATTTAATTACAGTGTCTAAATCATTAGGTGCTGGTGTACCGATAAGTGGTGTCATTGGACGTAAAGAAATTATGAATGAGTCTGCACCAGGTGAACTTGGTGGAACGTATGCAGGAAGTCCATTAGGATGTGCGGCTGCATTAGCTGTTCTCGATGTAATAGAAAATGAGAAATTAAATGATAGAGCGATAGAATTAGGAAAAGTCGTAATGAACCGATTCGAAGAGATGAAAAATAAATATCATTGCATCGGCGATGTGCGTGGGTTAGGTGCAATGTGTGCATTTGAGGTCGTTCAAGATCGTAAGACGAAAGCACCTGACAAAACGTTAACGGCTAATCTATGTGCAGAGGCAAATAAGCGTGGGTTACTGTTATTATCAGCAGGAACATATGGAAATGTTATCCGTGTGTTAATGCCTTTAGTTATTACAGATGAGCAACTTGAAGAAGGTTTAACAATAATTGAAGAATCATTGCAAGCTTGTTATGAGCAAACAAACATCGCTCGCGTTTAAAAAATGAAGTATAAATAGCAAACATTCTAGCTGACTCTATATTAAATGCAGAAAATTCACTTTATAATAAAGGTAGTGAAGTGGATCGATGGATTTGAAGTTAGGGGTGGCTAGGATGGTTGCAGAAAAGGAACGAGTGTTAATGGATTTAAAAGATGTATTTGAATATGCGTTTGACGAAATTTTTGTTACAGATGAGCAAGGGATCGTTGTGCGTGTAAATAGTACATGTGAAAGGCACTACCAACTAGCTGCCGAAGAGTTAGTTGGTAAGCATGTAAAAGAACTACAAAAGGATGGAATCTTTTATCCATCAGCGACATTAGAAGTGATTGAAAAAAAGAGGCCAATTGAACTCGTTCAAACTACAAAATCAGGAGAGTATTTACACGTTCGTACAAGGCCTGTTTTTGATGATGAGGGAAATTTAAGAAGAGTGATTAGTTATTCTCGGGACCTTACTGAACTCTATCAATTACGTCAAAAGGTAGAGGAAATGGATAATCAGCTAAAAACATATAAAAAAGAATTAAGAGAAACATATGAGCATGAAGGACTTATTTTTAAAAGTCTAGCTATGCAAAAAATAGTCGATACAATCAAAAAAGTATCTGTAGTGGATAGTACTGTTCTCGTTTTAGGCGAGACTGGAGTTGGGAAAAGTCGATTAGTACGCCATTTACATGAAGTGAGTCACCGTAAGAATGAAAGTTTCTATGAAATTAATTGTGCGGCATTGCCAACTAATTTAATTGAATCAGAGCTTTTTGGATATTCAGGTGGATCTTTTACAGGTGCGAATCGTGAAGGGAAAAAGGGACTATTAGAATCCGCGCATAAAGGAACTCTTTTTTTAGATGAAATCGGTGAAATGCCGCTTGAAATTCAAGCGAAGCTTTTGCAAGTATTGCAAGAAAAAACATTTCGTCCTATAGGCGGAAGAGAATTAAAAAAAGTGGATGTCCGAATTGTGGCGGCAACAAATAGAGATTTAAGCGAGATGGTGAAACAAGGAACATTTCGGAAAGATTTATACTATCGTTTGAATGTCATTCCAATTGCAATTCCCCCGCTTAGGGAAAGAACAGAAGATATTTTGCCGCTTATTTATCATTACTTGCAGCATTTTAATAAAAAATACGGACGTGATGTGAAACTAGCGCCGAGTACGTTACAAATGTTTGTTGGATATCCGTGGGAAGGAAACAATAGAGAAATAGAGAATGTAATTGAGAGAATTGTTATTACTGTCGATGATGTTGTAACGGTAGAGGATTTGCCACTCTCTATGCAAGAGGCTGCAGTTGAACAATCGGGGCAAAGCCTTTATAAAATGCTGGAAGAGGTAGAGAGAAATATTATTCTTAAAGCGTATAAAACGTATGGATCAAGTTATAAAGTAGCTGAGTTTTTGCAAATTAGTCAATCTGCTGCTACTAGGAAAATTAAGAAGTTCATAGAGGAGGAAGAAAACATTGGATAAAAAGGCGACTTTCGTAAGTATAGATAAAAAGGCGATGTATATAAATGGTGAGTGGATTACACTACAAGAACAAATTGAAGTAAATAATCCTGCGACGAAGGAAATATTTGCAACTGTACCAAAGGGCGGAGTAACAGAGGCAAAGCAAGCTGTTGATGCTGCACATGAAGCTTTTAAAACGTGGTCTAAGTTAACGGCAGCAGATCGTGCCACGAAGTTAAAAAAGTGGTTCATGCTTATTGATAAAAATAAAGAAGAAATCGCAGCGATTATGACGAAGGAACAAGGAAAGCCGTTTGCAGAAGCGCTTGGTGAAGTAAATTATGCAAATAGTTTTGTTGAATGGTATGCAGAAGAGGGGAAACGTGTATATGGTGAAATGATTCCTGCTTCTCATCCGAATAAGCGCATTTTAGTTATGAAGCAACCAGTTGGCGTTATGGCAGCTATTACACCTTGGAACTTCCCGGCAGCGATGATTACGAGAAAGGTAGCACCAGCGCTTGCAGCAGGCTGTACAGCCGTTGTGAAACCGGCGAGTCAAACGCCATTAACTGCATTGAAATTAGCTGAATTAGCTCATGAAGCAGATATTCCAAAGGGCGTAATCAATATCGTAACAGGTAGTGCAAAAGCAATTGCTGATACATGGATGGAAGATAGTCGCGTTCGAAAAGTGTCCTTTACAGGGTCAACGGAAATCGGGAAAGAGTTAATGGCTAGTGCTGCACAAACGATGAAAAAAGTTTCGCTTGAGTTAGGTGGCCACGCTCCATTTATCGTAATGAATGATGCAGATTTAGATAAAGCAGTAGAAGCGGTAATTGGTTCGAAATTCCGTAACGCAGGACAAACGTGTATATGTACAAACCGAGTATTCGTTCAAGAAGAAGTATACGAAGTATTTGTAGAGAAGTTCCAAAAGGCAGTAGGGCAGTTGAAAGTAGGAGACGGTTTCGGTGACGGAACGACTGTTGGGCCACTTATTGATGAGAATGCAGTTTCAAAAGTACAAGAACATATTGAAGATGCTATTCAAAAAGGTGGAACAGTTTTATATGGTGGTCAAAAGGTCGCAGAGTTAGAGGGACATTTCATTCAACCGACTGTAATTGGGGTGGCAAATGATACGATGCTTTGTATGAATGAAGAAACATTTGGGCCAGTGGCACCAGTTGCGAAATTCAAAACAGTTGATGAAGTAATCGAACGTGCAAATAATACACCATACGGTTTAGCTGCGTATATTTTCACGAAAGACATTAGCCAAGCATTCCAAATTAGTGAAGCGTTAGAGTACGGTATTATCGGTCTAAACGACGGTCTTCCATCAGTTGCACAAGCACCATTCGGTGGATTTAAAGAAAGTGGTATCGGCCGTGAAGGAGGCCATTTCGGCATCGAGGAATATTTAGAAATTAAATATATTTCATTGGGACTATAAGTAGTATACTAGAATCTCTATAAGGTAACAGAGAAGGAGATTCTAGTATGGTATATTGGCTATTATTACTTGTTACAATTATTTTTGAAGTAGCTGGAACAATTGCGATGAAACTATCAAATGGTTTAACAAAGCTCGTTCCAAGTGTACTGATTTTCGTGTTTTATGGAATTTGTTTCAGCGTGTTCGCCATCGTTGTGAAAAAGATCCATTTAAGTATTGCTTATGCTATTTGGTCTGGCGTTGGAACATTACTTATTACAATCATTAGTGTGTACTTTTTTAAAGAGCATATTAGTTTATTTCAAGCATTTTGTATTCTTTTTATTGTTTTGGGTGTCATTGGGCTTAAGGTTTCATCGGCATCATGAAAGCTATCTTTTGTAGAAGATAGCTTTTTTCTATTTGTGCAGTTAGCAATTAATACGACAAAATATGACAAGAAAGCGTAAAGCATTTTGTTATGATACATATGAAATATTGTCTTATGTGGAGGAAAGAGTATGTTAAAAAGGTGAGTCAAATTGTTTTAATTTTTGGCATAGCTTTTAGTTTAAGTGCTTGCACTGAGACTAAAGATAGTAATGAAAGTAAACAAGAAGATGTTCAAGATAAAGTGTATAAAATAGGGGAGACAGTAGACGTAGATGGTTTGCAAGTAACTATCGATTCAGTTAAATTAGGATATACGGATTATGATGAGGATAAAAAGAAAGAGGAGATTTTGGGGATTATTTTCAAAGTAGAAAATAATAGTAAAAAGGAAATACCTTTTGCATTTTATGAATTTGAGATTACCGATAAGAAAGGTACAAGATTTAAAGAATATAATAACCCTGATAGCTTTATTAGTAAAAAGTTAGCACCAGAAGAAAAAATTCAAGATATCATGCTATTTGACGTAGCGAAAGAAAATACGTATATCGCTACGTATAGACCAGAGTTTACGCGTGAAAATAGAACAATAAAATTTGAATTGAAACCAAATAAATAAAGAAACACATTGGATTATCCAATGTGTTTCTTTATGGTAATAAATTTAAAACGCCCAGTTACCTTTACGGAAGATAGGCTCATGTCTGCCATCAGCAGTAATACCGTCAATATCAAGCTCAGCTGATCCAATCATGAAGTCGTTGTGTGTAATACTAGCGTTTGCGCCGTTTTCAGCAAGTTCTTCTTTAGACATTGTTTTTCCGCCAACTAAGTTAAATGCGTAAGCATTTCCAATCGCAAGGTGGCAAGATGCATTTTCGTCAAATAGTGTATTGTAGAATAAAACATTTGTGTTTGAAATTGGTGAGTCATGAGGTACTAAAGCTACTTCCCCTAAGAAGTGAGAACCTTCATCTGTTTCTACTAAATGTTTTAAAGCTTCTTCACCAGCTTCAGCTTTATAGTCTACGATACGTCCGTTTTCAAATGTTAACGTGAAATTATCGATAATATTACCTGCAAATACTAACGGTTTTGTACTAGAAACTTGGCCGTTTACACCTGTTTTAAGTGGCATTGTAAATACTTCTTCAGTTGGAATATTAGCCATAAATGGTACGTTCTTTTCATTTAAGCTACCAGCACCAGCCCATACATGTTTTTCTGGAAGTTCGATTGTTAAATCTGTTCCAGGACCTGTATAGTGAAGAGCTTTATAATGCTTTTCGTTTAAGTAATCCACTTTTGTATGTAATGTTTCATCATGTTCTTTCCATGCTTCTACAGGATTTTCTAAATCAGCACGAGTAGCTTTGAAAATAGCATCCCATAACTTGGCTTCTTGTTCTTCTGGCGCTACGTCAGGGAATACTTTCGCAGCCCATTCTTTCGTAGGAACAGAAATGACACACCAGCTTACTTTATCTGCTTGTACGTAATCACGGTATACTTTCATTGCTTCTCCAGCTACTTTATGAGCTGTTGCGATACGCGATGGTTCTACACCTTTTAATAAATCAGGGTTTTCTGCATAGATAGACATAAATGCAGCGCCTTCTTTTGCTAATTCTTCACGAGCATGTGCTTTCCAAGATGGAAATTCAGCGAAAGCTTCTTCAGGAGCTAGATCGAATTTTAAGCGTGTTAACGTCTCATCATTCCAATCTACATATACGTGTTTTGCACCAGATTTATATGCTTTTTCTGTAACGAGGCGTACAAATTGTACAGCTTCAAGAGGTGCACTAATTGATAAAGTTTGTCCAGGTTGAATATTAACACCAACATTAACTGCAAGAGCAGCATATTTCTCTAACGTTTGTTCAAATGACATATGTATAATCTCCTTTAATTTGAAAGATTTCTTACTATATATAATACAAGAAAATTCTAAAAATATATATAAATATAAAGTAAAAAGAGAGCTCAAAATGTGTTGAGCCCTTATATTTACTTAATTGAAGAAGCAAACTGCTCTACAGTCGTTGTATGGTGTATACGAACGCGCTTCATCTTTAACAATTCATCAGGTTCACCCTTCGTAATGAATTGCCCAGGCTTTGTCGTCGTCGCAAATTGATAATACTTCTTCGTTTCTGCAACAACCTTATCATCTACATGACCGAATGGATAAGCAATCGCGATAACAGGCTTACCTGTTATTTTTTCTAGCTTTTCTTTTGAACCTTTTAACTCTTCCTCATAGTTTGTAATTTTCGGTAAATCTGCATGTGTTGCAGTATGAGATTGCACCGAGAAAATGCCGGAATCAACCATTTCTTTTATTTCAGAAGTAGACAATGCTCCTTCTACATCAACGTTATCAACAATCATATATTCTGTTGCTGCCGGTTTAAAAGTATCATCTTTTAGCTTTTGTAAAATGCGAAATGCATTCATATTATTTTTCATACCGTCATCAAATGTAACGAAAATCGGTTTATTTACTTTATTTATATCGCCCCAGCGTTCAAACGTTAAAAGCGTATAACCATTGTCCTTTAAATGTTTCATTTGTGCTTCAAAGTTAGCTGGTGATACGAATAAGTCTTTAATGCCTTGACCATGATAATCATCAATTGCGTGATACATAAGAACAGGAACCTTTTGTTCGAAAGTAATAGTAGATTTCGTAAGCGGGATTGTTTTCCCATCTTCTTTCATTCCTGTTGCTTCAATTTGGAACTCACCGCGTTTTCCTTCAAATTCCTTTATATCAAAAGGAAGTGTGAATTGTTTCTCTTTTTCTTTAGAAGAAAAAGATTTAGCACTTTCCTTGCCATCAGCTGTGCGCCAAATTTTATATTGTACTTCATTTAAAGAATCTTTTATGTCTGTAATATGAATACTTGTGTTTGTAGATTCGTGTGTAACTGAATTATATGAGATTTTACCTTGTTCTTGCACAGTCTCTTCTTGTTTCTTAATCCCTTGAGCCGTTTTCTCTTTTTTAGGTTCTGGACTTACATTGTTAGTATTACAGCCTGCTAGAATGGCAGACGTACATAAAGCAATTGCTGCGTATTTTCTCATAAAAATCACCTTCTATTGTGTAGTATGTTGCATATTTATATTAAAATCCCCACCGCTATAAGAGTGGTGGGGATATACCCTTGTTCATCATATCATTTGAAGAAAATGAGGGGAATATGATTTTTAGGAGGTTATTAATGTAATAGATTAGTGACTTTGAATAGATGTGTTTTTTTGTTTCTTATTAGAATTAATAATAATATAACCGACTACAAAGATAAGAGGAATAATGAAGACATAGATAGGCATTCCCCATACATAATAGCTTTTCAGGGTTAAGACTAGTAAATGTAAGAAATCGAAAAGGGCGTGAATTTTCATAAGGTCCTCCAATGTTTTTTACAAATTATAACATTTAATGCTTGTTATTTGTATAATTTGGAAAGTAATTTAAGCTAATTTTAAAGTAAGAAGAAGACTTATTAATATGCAATTTTGCATAAGGATATGTATTTTATTAAAATATAAAGATTTTATACTATAATGAAAACCGCTATAAAACTAAGTAAGAATAATGTATGGAGTGGAGAATAGAAATGAAATATAAAAAAATAATATATATCTTTTTCATATCGCTATTTATAGTTGGTTGTCAAAGTGAAGTGAGTAAAGCAAATAGTGTGGAAGAGTATATTCCATCGCATCTTATGAATGCGGAAGTGACGGCGGATATTATGACACTTGAATTTCCTTATGAGATAAAAGAGAAATTAGAGAAAATCGGAAATAAAATGAGCGATAGTATTACAAATAATTTAGATTGGTATTTGAAGTATGCCGAAGAAGAAATTATACCGAAAAAAACGTTTCCTTATCATCAAAACTTAGGTATTACAAAAGAAGAATATGATTTTATGATAGATAAAATGGATAATGCAGAATATATAAATACCAAAGACGGAAAACTCTTTTTTAAAAAGAAAGATCATGAAATTCAAATTCTCTCTGATGAAAATTTGAATCTAATTAAAAATATTCGAATTGATACAGAGAAGAATACAATTAAAACTCCTTTGGGAGAATGCGAATATGAAGGTGAAATCAAGGCGTCGGATGAACAAAAAGCTACTGGTCCATGGAGTGGGAAGATGTGGACTTTAAAAAGTAATGGATTGCTTTATCATTTTTCATTAGGAAAGTTAAAAAACATAAACAAATCTATCATTTACATTTCAATAAAAGGTATATATAAAGATAGGATTATCAATACAGAAGAAGCAGTTGAATTTCACTCGGTTTCATAAAGAATCAAAAAAATCACCTTACTCGTTAAAGTAAGGTGATTTTTTATTAAATAAACAATCCAGCGATTGTCGCAGATAAAATAGAAGCAAGTGTTGATGCAAATAGCATTTTCCAACCAAATTTAGAAACAACGCTTCCTTGTTTTTCAGAAAGGGCACGGATTGTACCAACGATTGCACCAATTTGGCTAATACTTGCGAAGCTAATTAAGAATACTGTAACGATTCCAACTGTACGTGGAGCTAATGTTGTAGCTGTGTCTTTTAAATCAAGGATTGCTACAAACTCATTTAAAACAATCTTCGTACCCATAATACCACCAGCTGGGATAATATCTTGAGTTGGAATACCCATTAAGAATGCGAATGGAGAAAGTACGTAACCGAAGATTTGTTGTAAAGTAATGGCATGTCCCATTGCGCCTGAAGCTGCACTAATTACGTAGTTTACAACTTCCATCACACCGATAAAGGCGATCATTAATGCGGCAACGATACCAGCTACTTTTAAACCATCAAGCGCACCGTTAATCATTGCACCGATAAAGCTGTCCCCGAATAGCGTTCTATCAAATTTTTGAATCACTTCATCTTCTTTCTTCGTATCAACTGGTGTTAATAACGAACAAACGATTAAGCTTGAGAATAAATTTAGCGGAAGAGCTGCTAGTACGTATTTTGCATCTAACATCATTACGTATGATGCTGTAACAGAAGCAGAAACGGAGCTCATCGCAGAACAACAAATGATAAACATACGGTTTTTATTGAAATGCTGTAAATCGTTTTTAATAACGATTAATGCTTCACTTGAACCGAAGAATACAGAGTTTACTGCGTGGAATGACTCAACGCGTGGTAAACCAGTAATTTTTGAAATAGCACCGCCGACAACGCGAACGATGAATGGTAAAACACCTAAATAACTAAAGATTGAAAGTAGTGCTGAGAAAAATACGATAATTAGTAATACGTTTAAGAAAAAGACAAAATCTCTGTGAATTCCATTAAAGAGAAAATCGACACCTGTCGTACCAAGTTTAATTAGTTTGTTGAAAACTTTACTAATGAAAATAATGATTTGTTGACCAATCTTTGTAGCAAACATAAACCAACCGATTAAAATTTGGAAACCAATCATAATTGCAATTGCACGGAAGTTGATTTTACTTTTGTTGTTTGACAAAGCAAAACATAAACCTAACACGGCAAGAATACCGATAATGCTCATTACATATTGCATGTAGTTGCCCCTTTCAGAAGTTCGTATAAAGTTTGTACATAAAACGCTCGTTATATTACTAAAAATAAAGGAATGAGGTTTTATGTCATACGTAAGATGTCTGACCTTTTAGAAAAATAAAAATAAAAAAAGACCCATATGGATTCACTTTCATCTATGAGAGAAAGCTAATCAATATGAGTCCTTTTTTGCGCATAGGCTAATATTCATTAGTTTTCCCCATAGTCCAGCAATTTAAGGTTGCTGGGTAGAAACTCTCGATCCATATTATCAAGTATATATGAGGTAACATCGTCCGTATTAAATTAGTAGTAGCGTAACATTAACAGAGAACTATCGTCAATAGCTTTTTTTCTTCCAATAGAAAAAGACCATATAAGTATGATAAAATGTAACGCAGTGTTATGAAAAAGAGAGGTCGGAAAATGAGTACTAAAATGACGCCACCAGTTGAGAAAAACGAGTTTATAGATGTAGTATTTGAAGATTTAACACATGATGGTGCCGGTGTTGCGAAAGTAAAGGGCTATCCTATTTTCGTTAAAAACGGATTACCAGGTGAAGAAGCGCAAATTAAAATTATTAAAGTGAAGAAAAACTTCGCATTTGGTCGTTTAATGAAGCTTCATACAGAAAGTCCATATCGTAAAGATGCAGAATGCCCAGTATATAATCAGTGCGGCGGTTGTCAGCTTCAGCACTTAACTTATGAAGGACAATTACAGGCGAAAGAAAAACAAGTACGTGACGTTATGCAGCGCATTGGAGGACTAGGTGATGTTCCTGTTCATCCTGTACTTGGCATGAAAAATCCGTGGGTATATCGCAATAAAGCACAAGTACCAATCGGAGAACGTGAAGGCGGACTTGTAGCTGGTTTCTATCGCCAAGGAACGCATGACATCATTAATATGGAATCATGCTTAATTCAGGCAGAAGAAAACGATACATTAATCCAAGAAGTAAAACGTATTTGTGAAAAGCACGGTATCACTGCATACAACGAAGAGCGTAATAAAGGAACACTTCGTCACGTAATGGCTCGTTACGGACAAGTAACAGGGGAAATTATGCTTGTCTTCATTACACGTACAGCAGAATTACCGAACAAAAAAGCAATCATTGAAGAAATTGCAGCGAAATTCCCAGAAGTAAAATCAATCGTTCAAAACGTAAATACGAAGCGTACAAACGTAATTTTCGGAGACAAAACGACAGTACTATACGGATCAGAATATATTTATGACTTTATCGGGGACATTAAATTTGCGATTTCAGCACGTTCATTCTATCAAGTAAACCCAGAACAAACGAAAGTGCTATACGATAAAACGTTAGAATACGCAAAATTAAGCGGTAACGAAACAGTAATTGATGCCTATTGCGGAATCGGATCAATCTCGTTATTCCTAGCGCAAAAAGCGAAAAAAGTGTACGGTGTTGAAATCGTCCCAGAAGCAATTGAAGACGCAAACCGAAATGCAGCACTAAACAACATGACAAACGCTGAATTTGGGGTAGGAGAAGCAGAAGTAGTCATTCCAAAATGGTACAAAGAAGGCGTAATTGCTGACACAATGGTCGTAGACCCACCGCGTAAAGGCTGTGACGAAGCATTACTAAACACAATCATCGACATGAAGCCAAAACGCGTCGTATACGTATCATGTAACCCAGCAACATTAGCACGTGATTTAAAAGTACTAGAAGAAGGTGGATATAAAACACAGGAAGTACAACCTGTTGATATGTTCCCACATACGACTCATGTGGAGTGTGTGGCTTGGTTAAAGCTTGAAATATAGGGGTTTGATATTAATTGTTGATGGGGTTGACCACAAAATGACCACATCAACAATTTTTTTATGATTTTAACGCCTCACTTAGCGCTATAGTGGCACTTTCTTGCATATCTAATGTAACATGACTATAGGTGTCCAATGTGGTCTTAATGGAATTATGTCCTAATCGTTCACTTACGATTTTCGGATTAATACCTAATTTAAGAAGAAGTGTGGCATGAGTATGTCGTAAGTCATGGAATCTAATTTTAGGCACTTGTGCTGTTTTTATAAACCTTTCAAAGACAGTAGTTAATGTTCTTGGATAGATTGGTCTACCATCTTCTCTACTGAAAACTAAGTCATTATCTTCATAAGCTTTACCGATAGCTAATTTAAATTCATTTTGTTTTGCTTTATAACTTTTTAACTCTTTACATAAGCTTTGATCAATGGAAATTAAGCGTTTAGAACCCGATGTTTTCGGTTCTGTATATCGAAATCCTAATTCATCGTAAATTAGAGTTTCAGTCACACTAACCTTACCTTCAACTAAATCTACATTTTTCCACTTTAAGCCTAGCAATTCACCTCTACGCATACCGGTATTAAGCGCAAGTAAAAATAAATGATAGTAAATAGGATTGTCAAATTTAGCGTATGTTAAGAAGGTTTTCGTCTCCTCAATTGACCACGTATTATTGACCACTTTTCGTGGGCGAGGGATTTCTACATGTTCAAACGGATTTTTATATAAAAGTTCCCATTTAACAGCATCTTCTAATGCACCTTTTAAAACGATAAAAATATACTCAATATATTTAGGAGATAATTCGTCATCGATTAGCGATTTAACAAATCTTTGTCCATGTAGAGGTTTTAAATCTTTCAGTTTATGCGAACCAACTACAGGAATAATCCTACTGTTCACAGCTCTTCTATAATTAATGAATGTAGAATCTCTCACTCGTTGCTTAGCTGTGTTTTCAAGCCACTCCTGTAAATATTCACTGAGAGTAAGATTTTTATCATCAACTAGACTCCCAGTATTAAACTGATGAATAAGTTCATTACATGCTCTTTCGGCTTCTTTCTTTGTTTTAAAGCCTGATACTGTTTTTTGTTTTCTTTTTCCAGTAAGAGGATCTCTTCCAATATCAATTGTAAATGACCATTTTTCACCGCGTTTTCTAAAATATCCTTTCATTATCCATACCTCCTTGAACTAATAGTATTCGAATAGCACAAATAATTCCAGTATTAGAAAAAGGAAATAGACACCCATTCGAGTGTCTATGTGGTAAAATATATGTATCCATACTTCTGAGCCCACATAATTTGTGGGCTTTTTTTATTGGTACAAAATCAGTATTTTGTTAAATCATTATCATTTGATGTACTATTGTTCGCTTCTTTAATTTGCTCAGATTTGTTTTTTATATCTTCAGTAATGGCAATATCAATATTCCCTTTTGCTTTTTTGTATTCCTGTAGTAAAGAATTAACATTTTGATTAAATGAGATTAAACTACCAGTTGGAGAGTTCACTTGCTCATTAAGTGCCGTTACGATGCTATATATCTTTTTATATTCATCGTAAAGTTCCTTATATTGTTCAGGTTGTTCTTTTGCAGCTTTAGAGATAACTTTCAGTTGTTGTCCCATCTCTGAGTACAATAGTTCAGCATGTTTAATCATTTTATCAGACTCTGTTTTTTTTGATATTATCTCCACATTAAAATCTTTTCTATTGTTAATTGCCTCAGACCATGTAGTTGAATAGCCTGATAACACAGTTGTTGAGAACCATTCAAAAGAATCGATGTCGTTATAAAAATTCGCGGCTGCCATTAGATATTCGCTTTCTTTTTTCTGTTCCAGAGCAACGGCCTTATGATCATTTTCGATCCCCATTGTAATAAAAATAATTACGAATAGCACTACAAAAGAAACAATAGATGTTCCGAAAGATATTGCAGATCTTACGAATAATGGTTTTGTCTCATTGTTTTTCTTCTTATTAATGAATCCTATAATTAGAAAAACTAATGCAGCTATAAGCGCAATAATACTGAACCAGGCTAAAGTTCCTCCTACAGCTTGTCCAAAAACATATCCTATTCCAAATTCTGAGTCTCCAAGCTTAATGCTATTATAGAGTCCTCTAATAAAGAGTAGGATTATTATCCCTATACTAATTAAAATAAACATTTTATTAGAAATTTTCATTCTTAATCCTCCAAAAATATAAAATGTAAGATTTCTGAAGTTAGCATAGCAAACAAAATATTAATAACTTGTCATATTATGTCGAATGAACAAATAAAAAAGAGAATAAATAGCTTTCTTACTCAAATTGTCATTGTTGATAATAATTCAATCTCTTATTGTGAAAAAAACAGAACAAAGGTTCGCTTTTTGTGGTATTATATCTATAAAGTATAAAAATAACGATATGAAAAATTGCATATGTAACTAAATCTTGATTTATAGCGATAAAAAAACTTTCTCAACATTTGATTAACAATTATTTTATTAAAATTTTTAAAATTCGTGATAGTATGGAAGTAACTAAAAATGAACGAAAAAAGACCCATATGAGCGTGTTCAAGAGGTGTCTGCTAAACGTTCTCTTGAACCGTTCCCTAACCAGTACTTAGGAAACACTTTGCTACATACGAGTCACAACTAAGTATAACATAAAAAATAAATATTCTCTTCTCGTATTTTGTTTCCAACTTTTTTGAATTGTTAGGTGGTGTCCGTGTTCGGGAAAAGGAAGTGTTTCTAGTGAAGAGTTTAATGAAACTAATAAAGGAGCGAATAAAAAAAGAAGAATTAACGTTTCCTGACTTAGAAAGAAAAACCGGAGTAGATCGTGTAGTGATAAATGATGCGATCACTGGAAAAACAGCAGAAATGAAATTCGAGAATTTTTTGTGTGTGGTATCTGAAATATACAGAGATGTTAAAGAAAGAAATAAGATAATCAGACAATTTATTACACTATGTAAAAAGAATCTAAACGTTAGGAAGGCTTTGTGTTATTGCCAAGGAACTGGAGAATATGAAGTAATAGATTATTTAGTTAATAAACATAGTAATTGTAAGTTGTTAAATAAATATTTGAAAGCGTACAAATTGTTTAATAAAAGAAATCAGGATAAAAAACGTGGACAGCCTTTATTGGATGAGATTAATAAAAAGGTATTTCCCAATGATCCAGAATGCCAAGTAGTTATTAATATTCTGTATGCATTGTCGATGCATGATATTTTTAATATAAGGGCAATGAATCCATATTTAGATAAGGTAGAGAAAAATTTAGTAGAGATTAAGGATGGATTTATAAGAAATTGGCTTAGTATGTATTTTAATGAACGTATGGCCTATGTGAATTTATTTGATGATAAATTAGAAATATGTAGAGAGAAATGCCGTAAAATATTAGATAACGAAATGGAAGTCCCAATAACCAAAGCAACTGCATTGTGCTGTATGGGAGAAAGTTATATGTTCTTGGATGTATTAAAATCAGAAAAGTATTTATTGGATTGCATAAAGTATTTAGAGGACAATGGCATAGGAAGAGAAAGTCGAAAATATAAATCATTCCAATCTACTTTAGCCTTTCTTTATATAGATAATGGATTTAATCTTGATAAAATAAAATTTGAATACCTTGATACATCTGAAATAGGATATTTCGAAGGATTATATGGCGACAAAAATAAAGCATTAAAAATATTTAAACAGTTAGCTGCAGAAAGAAAAATGGATTCTCCATTCACAATGTACTATATTTCCAGAATTAACAATGATATACTGGGATTAAGGGAATCTTTGAGACGTTTTGAGCGTGTTGGTAATTATCATTATGCTAACGCGGTGAGACGAACGTTAGCTAGTATAGTTGAAAGAGTGGGATGAATATGAAAAAAGCTAGTATGGTAGTATTATCTATTCTGACTGTAATGACTTTAACTTTAAATGTTAGTGGAGCAACAAAGGATAGTAAAAGCCAATTATCTAAACATGAAGTACAATATATGATGGTTGAACCAGGTGGTTCTTAAAAATTAAAATAACAATGAAAAAAGAGACGTTGCGTAAATCGCAGCGTCTTTCGTACTTTTTAGGGACTGTAGGTTTTTTATTGACGGCAAAAAAACCGACACCTATTTTTTTCCAAACGTCATTTTTATAAAGAACTAACGGTTATTATAATTTGCTATAAAGAGAAACTCTAAAAATTATTAAATTACAAACAAAATATACAGAGGGTGTAGGGGGAAATTATAATGGTAAAAGAGCAAGTAGCAAAAGAAGCGGCAATTAAGTTGTTATTAGAGGGAAACACTCCCAATACTGAGGAACAATTAGAACACTTACTAGACGGTTTATTTAAAATAAAAAAAGACTAACCACAGAGGTTAGCTTTTTTTATTTTTGTTCTTTGTTTTGTTGATATTGTACATACATTTCTAATTGTTCCCAAGCTTTTTTCTGTTCTTCTTCTGATAATTTAGAGATCAGTTGTTCAATCTTTTTCCCCATTGCGGTTGCTTGTTTATCCTGTTCTGCGGTTAATCTTTCGTCAGTGGATCTTCCTAATAGAAAATCTACAGATACTTTATAAATATCAGCTAGTTTAGATAAAGTATCATAATCTGGTTTTCGTCTCCCGGATTCGTAACTAGAAAGAGTCCCACGGTGTATTTCTAGTTTTTCAGTTATATACGTTTGTGTATAGCCGCTTTTTTCACGACAGGCTCTCAATCTTTCTCCTAGAGTCATAAATTTATTCCCCTTTATAAATAAATTTCTATGTGTGAGTTACATTACATTCGAATTGTTGTTAATTACAGTATATATACTTTCTGACGACTTTACACTGTTTTTTATCAATTTGATAAAAAAAATATAACAAAATGACAAAAAACATGTTTACTTCTTCAGAATGACGACATATAATGAAAATAACAAATCGTCAAAACGACGACTTGGAGGTGAAACATTTGTCTATAGGCATGAGAATACGTCATATACGTAAAGAAAAGAAAATAACTCAAGGAGAATTAGCAAGAATGCTTGGCTTTAGCGGTTCTTCAGCTATTTCTTATATCGAAAATGGTCAGCGTAAACTAAACGCCGATAAAATACCCAAATTAGCTGAAAGTCTAGGCGTAACTATTGAAGAAATTTTTTTGAATGAAAGTCGTCAAAATGACGACAAAGAGGGAGAGGATGAAGAATCATGAGAAATTCAACAGTTCAAATAGCATTATCACTTACAAAGTTTTCAGCCCAAAAGGGATGGAGGGATGAAGAATTTTGGGAGGCTATTGAGTTACTTCGCTTCAATAAAGAAGATGAAAGACAAACAACTGTAGAAAAGTTAGATAGCATTCCAGTCACTAATGATAGCGCGAACGATTATCCGCTTATGTTAAACGTAAAACACGTAGAAGAAATATTAGGAGTAGCGAAAAGAACAGCTTACGGCATTATGGATCAAAAGGGTTTTCCTTTAGTGAAAATTGGGAGAAAGAAAGTAGTTCCCAGGGATGCATTCTTTAATTGGATAGAAAAGGGGGTGTCAGCATGATGGAAGATACAACATCGCTAGCTTTATTCGCAATGTTTATCGCATGCAGTGCGTGGTCGCTTTACATTACTTACGAGCCGATAAAACGTTGGGCTTGGAGTGATGTAGAACAAAATAAAAAGACCCATAGCAGTGGGTCCTTTAAGAAAAACAAGTTGTTATAAGTATACCACGGAAAGTAGGGAAATAGTATATGAATTCAATCGAATATCAAGTGCTATTACCTAATAAGTTTTGGGACTTAGCAGATAGTCAAGATCAATTAAAGAAGATGATTGATCAGTATTTCAAGGTTGGTTATCCGCATTATGAAATTCAACGAATTATCAAAAGTGGGCAAGCATATGTGGCAGTTTGTACGAGGAGGTAAATAAATGGCAACGTTTCGAGTTAATAAAAGTAAAAATTACACAACCATTAATAATACAGGTCTTCGTGACGAACGTTTAAGTTGGAAAGCGAAAGGAATATTGGCTTATATTTTATCATTACCAGATGAGTGGGTATTTTACATGGAAGAAATAGCGACACACGCGAAGGATAAAATTAGTAGCTTATATTCAGGAATGAAGGAACTTAAAAAGTACGGTTATGTAAAAAGGTTCCCTGTAAAAGATGAAAAAGGAAAAATTATTAAATGGGAAACAATCGTTTATGAAGTGCCACAAGAGGAAAACCCATATGTAGAAAATCCACAAATGGACATTCCACATGTGGAGAATCCATATATAGAAAATCAAACACTACTAAGTACTAATAATTTACTAAGTACTAATAAACAAAATACTAATATACAAAGTAGTAGTAGCATCTTCTCTTTTTACGAAAATAATTTCGGCATTTTAAATTCATTCATAGCCGAAAGTATTTCACAATGGGTAAACGATACAAGCGAAGAACTTGTACAAGCAGCTATGGAGCGTGCTTTGAAACAGCAGAAGAAATGGAATTATGCTGAGGGCATTTTAAAACAGTGGGTTAATAAAAACATTCGTACTTTAGCTGATGTTAATGCAGCAGAAATAGAGTTTAAAAACAAAGGTAAAAAAGGAGAGAAAAACAATGCAAGCGTTAGGAAAAACAGTAGCTTCATCGAAAAATACGATTTTGAGTAAATTTGCTCAAAGTTATGTGTTGTCTCCTAATAGATGTACAAATGTTTTCTTGGTCGGTAAAGACAAAATTAAAGACGTTTGTAATAAACGCTTACTTATAGATACAAAAACAAATGAAGAGTTTTGTCCACAATGTAGATCGGTAGAGCAAGAGGACCAGCAACTTGCAAAAGAAACATTGGCTATTAAAAAGAAAAACGAAATTATTCATTTATACGATTCGTTTTCAGATAACAGCCTTATTAATCCTAAATTGAAAAAAGCAACATTTGATAGTTACGCACCACCTACACAGGAATTAGCAAATGCTAAAGAAGTAATGATGGATTTTGCTAGAAACTTTGAACCTAACAAGTCAGAAAGCATTGTAATTACGGGTGACTATAGAGTTGGAAAGAGTCATTTATGTGTAGCGGCTACAAAAGAAATTATGAGAAAAGGCTATAGCGCAATGTTTATAGAAATGAACGCTCTCTTCACAAAAATAACATCTACCTGGAATAAAAATAGCGAGTTAACAGAGGACAAGCTAATGTCTATTCTCGCAAATGTGGATGTACTTGTATTAGATGATTTTGGAGCCGAGTTTACGGAAAAAGATGCTGAGGGAGTTACTTGGAAGAAAACGAAAACCAAGGACATTCTAGAGCGTAGGCTAGGCAGAACAAACTTATTTACAACAAACTTTGGAGTTATGGAGTTAGCAGGAATGTACGGAGAGCGTGAGTTTAGTCGGATTATGGAAGATACTCAAGTGTTGAAAATGAACGGTGAAAATTACAGTTTGCGAAACTTCAAAAAGGAGGAATAAGCATGTGTGTATTATGTCGTGATAAAGGAATTATTCGTAAAGAAATTTATCCAGGTGTAGCTCTAACGGAAGGGTGTAACTGTGAGGTAGCAAAGCAGCAGCAAGAAGAAAACGATAAGCGTTGGCAAGCATGGTTAATCAAATTTGAATCAATGAAACAAGAGTTGAAACGGAATCAACAACAAAAAGTTAGCTAAAAAGGGGGAGAAAGTTATGAAAAACACAGGTGTTTCAAGAAAAGTGGACGAGCTAGGGCGTGTGGTAATTCCAGTAGAGTTACGCAGAAATTTAGGAATTGTTGAAGGTACAGCATTAGGATTTCATGTTGAAGGGGAAAACATCGTTTTAAAAAAACAGGATAAGTCATGCTTTGTAACGGGTGAAGTTTCTGAATCAAACATAGAGTTGCTAGAGGGTCGGATGTTTTTAAGTAAGGAAGGTGCAAGTGAGTTGCTGGGCGCTATTGAGAAGAGTGGGATTGTAAATGCCTAAACAATTAAATATTTTCGATGTAGAACCGGAAATTTGTCAGTTCGATGTAATGAAGGCCAATGTTAAGAAAGGAACTGGACGCAATACATACGCTGATGTACGCGTCCAAGTTCCAAGAAATGCAAAGGGTACGGATGAATTACCACGCACAACTAAACAAGATGATCGTTATGACATCTTTGAACAATATGTAATGGCAATTTGGAGATTTCAAAGGGCTGTAGATAAGTTTTTCAATTGGGATACGGCTGAAGAATTGTGTAAGGCAGCAAGGGATAAAAAAGAAATAATTCCGGTAAGGATTTACTTAGGAAGTGGATTCAAACCTGATGTTGTCGAGTACATGCGGTAGTAAAAGGGAGAGGGACATATGAAAAAAATAGAAATTGATGTTAGCAGCAACAAACTTTATATAGTCAAGGACGGGAATGTTACGGCAGTTAACCCGCCAATCAGTGGATTTGGTGAGCAAGTCGCAGTATGGGTTAACGGTAAAGTGGATCGAGTGGATACTAAGTTTACTGAAAAGATAAAATAATCATTTTTAGAAAGTAGGTTCGCTTATGAGCGTAGCAAGTAATCATGAAGCGATGAAGGAATCAAGATTAAAAATTTACATCGCTTTAGAGGAAGCTAACTTTATTTGGGATGAAAGAGATGTAATTCGTTTTCGTGAAATGTGGAAACAAGGTATGAGCTTGCCAAAGATGGCAAAAGCGTTAAGGAGGCACCAAGCGGAGGTTGCGCTCCTTGTGATAGACCAAGCTGATCAGGAATTAATAACAAATCGTCCGATAGGATTAGGAATTTGCTAAATAGGAAGGGGAAATCAAAATGAACTTAACTAAAATATTCGGAATGCAAAAGGTATTAGATACAAGAATCATTAAGGAGCATGGATTGGAAGGACAAAATTTATTTTACAATATGATCCTTGCTTTACAGGTGGAAATTGGAGAACTTGCAAATGAAACAAGATGCTTTAAGCATTGGAGCAATAAAGGACCTAGTGAAAAAGAAGTTATTTTAATGGAGTATGTAGATGGATTTCATTTTATAGCTTCACTAGGGAATGGCATCGGATTTAATCCTAATGAATATAGCCTGAAATTATTAGAACATAATGCAAACGTCTATACGGCAAGTACGTTAGTCAATCAATTTAACAATGTATATGAAGGTATATCGGAATTTCGTGCAACTCAAGATATTGAGCTTTATGAAGAATTATTGTACTCGTTTTTAGGGTTAGGTAAGAAATTAGGATTCACATTTGAAGAAATTGAACAAGGTTATTACAAAAAGAATGAAGTGAACCACCAGCGCCAGGATAACGGATATTAAGACAAAATTTGAATTTTATTAGAAAAGGAGAATGAGAGATATGCCAAATTGGTGTGAAGGTACTTTTAAAGTTAGAGGAGCAAAAGAGGATGTTAGAAAGTTTTTATTGGAAGCACTAACTCCTATTCCAAACGGATTCTTTGAACAAACGCCTGTGGAAAAGATCGTAGAGGAAGATGAGTATGAAATCTTCATCAAGTCAGAAAATGCTTTTCATATTAAAGGAACACGTCGGAATTTTATAGAGAGTAACATTCAACATTATTTTGAAGATGATGAAGATAAATTAGAAATATGCGTACTGGAAGATTATAAGGCGGCTTGGGGCATAGATGCAGCACCATTAGCAACCTTGTCTAAAGAGTACAACGTGGATATAAAAATTTATGCGTTTGAGAAAGGGATGGAATTCAACCAAGATGTTGAGATTCATAAAGGCGAGATTATTAAGAACGTAGAGATTGAATTTGATAATTATATGTGGGAATGCATCAATCCTAATATGGGCGGATGAGAATCAAACAAAAGCGTTATTTTAATCGAAAAGGGGAATTAGAGATGGCATACACAATCGTTAAATACGATATGGAACTATGGTTCGATGAGAATAAAGAAGCGGAAGTTATAAAAGTAGTAGATTGTGATTTGGCGATAAGCACTAACATTATGATAGATGGTAAAGTTTATCACGTTTGCGCAAAATACCCAAAAAATAATTTGATCGGTGTTAGAGAAATACAATTACAGTCTAAACCAGAAGATGTCGAATATGAAGAACATTTAACATGCCCTTATTGTGGCGAGAAGGATGTAGATGCCTGGGAGCGTTCGCAAGACAATGACAAAATTGATTGTAGTATGTGCGGTTCTGAAATTGAGTATTCAAGAGAAGTTGAGATTACATATTCGACTAAACCTATCAAAAGAAACAATCCTATAAAGCTTTAACCAAAGCATTATTTTAATCGAAAAGGTGGATAGATATGGCATACAATCACGCTCTATACACGTTAAATAAAGAGAAAAAGAGATTGGAAGATAAAATCGAGGATATAGAAGATCACGTTTTATATCCTACTAATACCGAACGCATGAGAAGATCGATGATAAAAATGTTCGAAGAGCAATTGAAAAGTGTAAACGATGGAATAAAAAAACTGGGGGAATCGGGAAATGAATAAGGACATTCAATTTTTAAAGGAATTGCAGCAGGAATTAAAAACACAGGAAATCGATTGCCAAGCATCACCACGCTTTTGGACTTTAATGGATTATAAATGGGTTGTAACTGCAGAAGGGTACCACGAAAGAACATCATTATACTTTGTTAACGATTGTGAAGCTGTAATTGTCGATGAATACGTAAAAGAAATTATTAACGATGAAATTGAACATGAACTTACTGAAGAACAGATTGAAGACTTAAAAGAATTGCAAGAATACGCTTCTGAATACGACCTAGTTGAGTGGATTAAAGAAAACATCGATGAAGATTGCCATTTAGTATACGAAAAGGAAGAAGCATTCATTGTTGAAAATACGATGTTCTTAACTAAAGCGGAAGCTAAGAAGCACATAGAGTTAAACAAACATCATTACACAAGCAAGGTCCACACATACGCTATGACGGCATGGCGGGCGCCAAAAGTGGAACGATTGTTGAATATATTAGAAACATTTGATTGGGAGTCAATTAGTACAAAATAGTTATTTTAACACGAAAGGGAGAATGAGAGATGGAATGGATGTACAACCTTACTGGCAATGAAATTTGGACAAGTGATCGCTTTGCTACTAAAGAAGAGGCGATTGAGGCAGCGAAGGAAGAAATGAATGAACTTGAAAAATATGATGGAGTTCCTTATGGAGATAACTTTTCAATCGGACAGATAAGTGATTATGTGCCATATGTTAGTGCAGAAGATGTTATTGATCAAGTTACTGTAAATGCGTATGAGGCATGTGGAGAAGTTTCAGAAAGCTGGTTATCTAAACCTAGCCAAGATGAAATAGACCTACTTCAGAAAAAGTTAGATTCAAAAATCAGCGAATGGCTAAAAGAAATTAAGGAATATCCTACATTTGGCCAGATAGTTAATATCGAAGTAGTTAATCGTTAATTTATAACAAAATTCTTATTTTAAACGAGAGGGGAAAATAATAATGAGATATTTTGAGTTTGATAAACATGATTATTACGCTTTGATGGCAGTTAAAGATGGTGGGGAAGAAAAAGCAATCGAGCTATATGTTGAAATTGTAGCTGGGGAAAGCATCAAGGAAGTAGAGGAAGAAGGTTTACCAGTAGAGATCACGCGTGAACAGGCACTATCAAAGTATTTAGATGTAATGGGTAGGGATGATATTTCAGAATGGATTAAAATGTTTGATCAATGCGAAAACCTTCCGTTGTTAATTGATGGAACATTAGTTTAAACAAAATTTCTTAATTAATCGAAAAGGAGGTGGCAATAAGTGAAATTTTTAGTTTTAAAATTCGATGATATTTTAAAAATGACATCCGCGAACGAAAGGGATATTTTAGAGGGGATTTCACGAAAGATAGAGTGCGAAAGGGAGAAACAAGGGCGTAACCCACAACCTAAATATTATGTGGTTAATCAAGACGAGCCGTATGCAGAGGAAGTTCTAAACATTATAAAAAAGCACGAAGGTGAAATATAACAAAATCTTTATTTGATAGGGGGAGACAAAATGGGCTGGGAGAAAGTAATTGAGCAAAAGGAAATGACAACAATCGAAAAACTACACCTGATATGTGACGCTAGTTTAGTACAAGGGAAGAGCATAGTAGTTGAAGCGAACAGTTTTGCTTGGATGATTCGGACTATTAAGGAACTTAGTAAGGAGGGAAACAAGTGATTTATGAAGTCATAGATTATTGCTCTAGATGTGATGAGAAATTAGAAAACTGTGAGTGTGAATGCAGGAAGTGTGATGAGTGGTTACACGATTGTAAATGTGAAGAGACCAAATAAATTCGTTATTTGAAAGGATAAAACAATATGGATCATACACTTACAGATATTAAAGATGCTATTTTTTTCATCGAAAAAGATGGTAAGCCGATGAAAGTGGCGGAAGTAAAGGGTGTTGAGTTTAATTTTAAGTTCGAAAGCAAGCATAGTGTAGAAATCCCGCAAAAAACAAGTTTCAGTTTTGAATCCGAGCTACCAGATATAGTAAAGGAATTAATGGGTATGGGATTTACTCCGCAGCAAGCATGGAATATTCATTTTCGCCAAAGGAGTAAATGGAAAGCACTTCAAGAAGAGTTAACAAATGAATTAGATATGATGCAATTGCTTGATAAGGTAATTGGTCGTGTTGAGGAATTAGAGTGTTTATTAGAAGAAATTAAATGCTATGAAGCTTATTGCTGGGGTAATGATCGGAATTTTATTGATGCCAGAATTAAGCAAGCTTTTTCATAAAATCGTAATTTGGTTAGAGGTGAATAATCATAGGCTACTATGAAATGGGATTAGAAATTGCTGCAATTTGGTTGTCTTTTGATATGCAAAGCGGGGAAATAACAGATAACTATAGAGATAATGTTCATTGTAAGAATCTAAATGAACAGGAGTTGAAGTGGGTAGTTAATAGAGCGAAAGAACAGTTGGAAAAAGATAAAAACTGAACAAAAACGCTATTTTATTAGAAAAGGAGAATGAATGATGAAAACATTTACTGTAACGTATACGGAAACTAAGGTGTATGAGGGAATTGTAGAAGCGGAAACATTAGAACAAGCAGCTGATCGCGTTCGTGATGGATATGTCGAAGAAGAGGTGCTAGTTGAAAAAGACATAACTATCGATGAGCTAAAACTGGAACAAACGGAAGAACCGGATAACGTTCGAAGTTTGGTTATAAATTACGGAGAACTTAGTTTTACGAATTTTGAACATGCTGTAAATGTTCTTTCAGAGGAGTATGGATTTGAAGGTGAAGCATGGGAAATGGTTGTAGCGAGTGGAGACTTAGAAATATTATGTGAGTTTCTAAGCGAAGATGGTATAAGTGCAGAAATCGAATAAAAACTTCATTTTAGTAGAAAAGGAGAATGAAAGATGGAAATTACGGTTAATGAAACGGGATTTAATGAAGAAAGAATGAGAAAAGGTAAAGTAACGATTGTTACAAAAGCTAATACATTTACGATCCATACAGATTATGTAGATGATGCTTATTATCTAGCTAGCGTACTAGAAGATGTAGCAGAGGAAATTGAAGTTAAAGAAAACTGAACAAAAATTTCATTTTGTAGAAAAGGAGAATGGATATGGATATAGGTATGAATGACCAAACTGTAATCGTTAGTATTCCACCAGTAGAAAAGTGGCCGTTAAAACAACTTAAATCAGTTTGTAGACATAACAAAATAAAAGGTTACACAAAAATGGATCGTGAAGAGTTAGTGCAACATGTAAAAGAAATAATCAAGAGCATGAAGCCTATTAAAGAGGGGGAATTGATATGAAATACTTTGAGTTTGATAAACATGGATATTGGGCAATGGTTGCAGCAGAGGATGAAGATAAAGCTATCGAGGTTTATGTAGAAGAAGTTGCTGGAGAAAGCATTAAGGAAATAGAAGAAGAGGGAGAACCTACAGAAATAACAAGAGAGCAAGCATTAAACAGATATATTGAATCGTCAATTTCAGTAGCAGGATATTTAACGATTGAAGAAATAACAAAAGAATTTAATGAGCGTAAGAATACAACATTACTAATTGATTCGTCACTAACATAAAAGAGCAGCTAGCAAAAGCTAACTGCTCATCTCCAAGGGGGAACAAGGAGAAAGTAACTTAATGGGTTGTCTACAGTATTGACGGAATATTGAGTTTTATTCAGGGGAGGAACAAGAAAATGAGAAAAATTAAATGTCGTGGAAGAGATGAAAGAGGGAAGTGGCATTATGGTTATTATGTTGATGGTTATATGTTTGATGGCATGCTAGGTCTTTGGGAGTCAGTTCCATTTATAGTCCAAAGCCAATTAGAGGGTGATGTTCGAGTTGAAGCTGAAACAGTTGGTCAATATACAGGCGTAGAAGATAAGAACGGCAAGGCAATTTACGAAGGTGATATTGTCAAATGTCATAACGATTTAGTCTACAGAGTTGATTGGCACGAAAAGGACGCTATGTTTTACTACAAAGATCCAGATGGAGATGAGGATGAAGATTTGAGAATGAGTGCAGTGTCATTCGAAGTAATAGGAAATGTATATGACAATCAAAACTTAATAAAATAATCCTTTTAAAGTAAAGCAAACAGAATATAGTCCGGCTAGAAAACTAGAGGACACCAATTCATTAAAGCAGTAATTAAAGCTGTTTTAGGAATAGGTGTCCTCTTTATTTTGAAAAGGGAGATGGGGAAATGAAGGGGTTAAGAGATCAATTGCGTGAATGGAAAAAGCAAACAAATAAAGCAAAGAAGAAAAAGAAGAAAAAACGAAAAGAGAAATTTAGCACTCGTGATATTGAAGATTTAATGGGCATGCATAGACCTTGTTATGAACGAAGACGTGGAGCAATAAGACAAAAGTAATCTAAAAATAAAAAGGAGTGGTCTTACATGACTAAACAATTATCTTTCTTACCAAAAATTGATAGAACAGCGACACAAGAGGAATTAGAAGGTGTGTTGGAAAGCGTACGTATACATAGACAATTTGGGATGATGCGTAAAGAAATGAAAGTCACTCCTTCTTATGAAGTACGTGAGCATGGTCCTACACATACAGTTGGAAAACCATTAGAAGATGTTGCTATAGCAAATATTCAACAAAGTAAACGAGAAGAGTGGCTTGAAAGAATGTCAGTACGTATTGATCAGTTTCTAAATCGATTAGGAAACGGACGTGCAGGAAGTATACAAAGAGATATTATTTATAAACGTTATTTAGAAGAAGAGGACGTATGTGATTACATGGTTTATAACGAAATAGGGATGTCAGAGCGTACTTATCGCCGTTGGAAGTCTAAAGCATTTTATAAGCTTGCTTTTGCACTTGGATTAGAAGTTTACGAGACAGAAGAAACGGGAGGTAATGAATAATGAATTTTGTTCAACCGATACGTGATCCGGAGCAAATACAGCAGCTAAAAGATTATTTTAAGGAAAAGAGCTTACGTAATTACATTCTCTTCATTATGGGAATTAATACAGGCCTGAGAATCTCGGACATTTTGAAATTGAAGGTAGGAGATGTCAAAGGTAGTCATATATCTATGAGAGAAAAGAAAACAGGGAAACAGAAACGAATACAAATTACTGCAGCATTGAAAAGAGAACTTAAATGGTTTATTGAAGAAAGAGAAGATAATGAGTATTTATTGCAAAGTAGACAAGGTAAAAATCGTCCAATTGGTCGTAGTATGGCATATAAGATATTAAGCGGAGCAGCGGCAGAGTTTGGGCTAGATGAAATAGGAACACATACACTGAGAAAGACGTACGGGTATCATATGTACATGCAAACGAAAAACATAGCATTACTTATGGAGATATTCAATCACTCGTCAGAGAAGGTCACGTTACGTTATATAGGTGTAAACCAAGATGCAATGGATAAAGCAATGACTAGATTTAAAATCTAAGCATTGCTTTTCTTTTTAAATCTATACAGTTACTCATAAATTTCGTACTGTGTAACTCAAAAGAGAAAGTGAAACAAAATCAATGATATCAAGGGGTTTGGCGAAGGGGTCAGTTACACACAATACAAGATATGGGTAAGTCATTAGAGGAAAAACAGGAGGAGTAAGTAGTTGCCAAAAACTACTGATTTGGGTAAAACAGTTGCAAAGAGTAGGTCAGGATATTGATAGGGAAAAATAAGTGGCAGAGTCGTGACCGCTTTTTGGCAGGAAATGTGCCGGTTGTTTTGGAATTTACGTGATATATTTGTATTGTGAGAAGTGGCGGAAAACACAACTCATAAAGATTCCTTTATAATTTATATGTTGTTTAAACGATTCCGTAATGGTAGCAAATTAAATCCGAAACCAGCAGATGGTAACGATTGAATGATACCATTATTAAGGAGAGCTTTTGCTCTTCTTTGAGCTAACAACATCCTAGGTAGACAGAATTAGGATAACCTGATAAGTTTTCCGATGGTGTCTGTCGTGGTTGTTAGCTGAAAGAAGAATAAAACTTCACATACCGTAATCAAAATGCAAATCAATAAATGATAACAAAGCATCCATTCGGGTGCTTTTTATTTTGGAGGAGGATGAGGGATGGATAATCAATATCTTGCGGAAAGAATCAATCAATTAGAAAAAACAGTTAATGATTTAGATAGTGTGAATCGAGATCAACAAAAAGTGATTAACGAATTATCTATGAGAATTGAAGGTGTAATCAACACGATTGATCATTTAAAAAAGGAATTAAGCGCTAAAATGAACGATCTTCCCAAAGATGCGCAAGAAAAGATAGAGCGATTAAAGAAAGCCGCGGAGGGAATTGTAGATGGCTAATAATAAATTAAAGATTAATATAGATACTGAAACTAATACATCTGAAGCGTTAAAACAAATGAAGGAAGTAACTGAAGTTGCTAATGAATGTGTGGCCGCATTAGAGAAGTTGGAAAAGGTTATTGGTAGGTTTACTAATAATAATGATTCGATTGAAATAGAAGTTCCTCTCTTTCTAAATGGAAAGCAAATAGCTGAAGCTATTACTAAGGTTGAACCGTCTGGGAAATCTCAGATTGCACTTGCTAAGGAGAAAGAGTTACAGGATCATTATGAATGCGAATGGTGTCATAAAGATAAAGCTATCCATATTATCAAAGACCTTCGTTATGGTGAAGAAAGAAAGATATGTACGTCTTGCTATCTATCTATTGCTCAGAAGGTAGTGTCTAACAATATGGCAGATAAAATGCGGAAGAATATATGATGTTGTGGTTATTAGGTTATTTAATTGTAGGTATGATATATGTTTCTTTTGGTATGCAACCAGCTTTACGTAAGATGTTAAAAGAAGAAGAGGGTGATACTAAACAAGAAGCAATTACTATTGTAGTAATGCTCTTAGTCATTGGAATCTTCACACCTGTTTGGCCAGCGTTAGTAACCATGAAGATTGCTGGTGTGTTTTATAAAAACAAATATAAGGAGTGAGGAGGTGAATACATTCTTACACAATGTAATCGGTGTAAATGAAGCTGCATCTATTCTCAATGTATCATCTGGTCATGTTAAGAACTTATGCGCTGAAGGAAAGATTGTTGCAAAGAAGATAGGTAAGACATGGGTGATTGATAAATCGAGATTAAGAGGAGTGAGATAAGGATGAAAGTAGTAATTAACAACATTGGCTTTGAAACAATAGATGTACTTACAAACAATTCCACGAAGGTTTTTAGTCAGATAGAAACAGTATTTGTAAGGTACACTGTGGTTAAAGGTAAACATGAATTGTCAGGTGTAACAAGTCTCGAATTTAGTGAATATAAACACTTCCACTACAACAACCTTATCGATCATATTATAAATGGATTGATTGTGGATAGTAATCATGTTACTGAAGATATGTAAGTGTGGTAAGACAGTACCGATGGAACAAGGTATGTGCGAGGAGTGTGCTGTTGTTACTGAAGAAAGAAGGAAACAAAGGCACAGAGATTACAAGGCGAAGCGAACGGATACGGACAACCAGAAGTTCTATAACTCAAAGCCTTGGCGAGTAACTAGAGCAAGGGTAAAGGATAGAGACAATGGGTTGTGTCAACTATGTTGGAGTGAGAACAAGGTTAAACCAATGAACACAGTACATCATATTATTCCTTTAGAAGAAAATAATCGATTAGCTTTAGTAAGAAGTAATTTGATTTCATTGTGTGAGAAATGCCACCAGAAAGTCCATAAGCTGTATGACGTTAGGACAGAGAAGTTCAATATACAGAAGAAGTTAAGAAGTTTGATAGGGTAGGGGGATATCAAAAACTTTTCAAGGAGGGCGACGAGTCGCCGGGTGGTCTTTTTTTTCGCGAAAACTCCCTAAATGAAAATTCCGAAAGGAGGAAGGTGGATGGCTAGACCGAGAGAACCTGTGGATTTAGTTGTACTCAAAGGAAAAAAACATTTAACAAAAGCTGAAATTGCAAATCGTAAATCAAAAGAAATCAAGGCGCCTAGTGATAAGATTAGGGCGCCTTCTTATTTACCAAAAGATTTGAGAAGAGACTTTAAAAAAATATCCGATGAGCTAATCAGAATTGAAATCATGTCCAATCTTGATGTTGATGCTTTAGCAAGATTTTTAATAGCAAGGAAAATGTATGTAGAAATTACAAATGCTATGCTTGAGCTTAGTCCGTTAGAAGAAGTGGTGGATGTAAAAAAGGATCAGGAAGGTAACATCATATCTGAGAATAGGTATACCGTATCTAACGGCGTGTATTCAGACTTACTTATAAATCAAGACAAACTTTTTAAACAATGTAGACAAGCTTCCAGCGATTTAGGTTTAACAATTACATCAAGATGCAGATTAGTAGTTCCAAAACAGAACGATGAAAAACCTCAAAATAAATTTAATAAGTTTATGTAGGTAAGTTGTATGAATAGGGTCACACAGTATGCTCTTGATGTATTAGAAGGTCGAGAAATTGCAGGGAAGTACGTTAAGTTAGCTTGCCAAAGGCACTTAGATGATTTGGAAAAAAGTAAGTTGGCGCCGTTCGTCTATTATTTTGATGAGGAAAAGGCAGATCGGTTACTTGAGTATGCTGAAACTTTAATGATAGGTGAAGGAGAAGAAGTAGAACCACTTACTTTAGCATCATTCCAAGCATTTATTTTTGGATCATTACATGGTTGGGTCCATAAAGAAACGGGTTATCGTAGATTTAGAAGTAGTTATGTTCAAGTGGGCAGACAAAATGGTAAATCTATGATGAATGGTGTATTAGGGACATATTATAGCAATTTTGATGGCTATAATTATGCGCAAGTATACTGTACAGCTACAAAACAGGATCAAGCAAACATAGTTCTCAAAGAAATGATTAAGTTCATTGAAACAGATGAAGATTTAAGTGAGTGTTTCAAGGTGAAAGAATATAAAAATACCATTGAAGCACTTGTAACAAATGGAGTTGTCCGTGCTCTGGGAAGAGATACGGAGAGTATAGATGGATTTCGCGCTTACCTTGGCATTGTGGATGAATACCATAAACACCCTACAAATCAAATGTATAAATTATTGGAGGGTGGAACAACTAAATTAAAAGAATGCTTAATATCAGTTATCACAACAGCAGGATTTGATTTAAACAGTCCTTGCTACGAGTTGTATGAAGATTGTTGTAGACTTCTTGAAGGTGTATATGAAGACGATAAACAGTTTGTATATATTGCTCAATTAGATAAAGATGATGATATTTGGGATTCAAGTAATTGGATAAAAGCTAATCCTTTAGTAGCAAGAGATCAAGAAGGAATAGAAACACTTTTAACTATGGCAAGTGCAGCAAAACGTAGGGGCGGAAGTGAACTTCGCAATTTCCTTACAAAGCACTTAAATATTTGGGTACAATTCACAGACAATCAATATATGAACATGGAACATTGGAAAAAATGTGCTTCAGATTTAGATTTAGAGGATTTTAGAGGGAAAGAGTGTTATTTAGGTCTGGATTTATCTAGCGGTGGTGATTTAACGAGTTTAGGGGCAGTATTCCCATATTTAAAAGAAGAAGTGAAAAATTATTTCGTACATTCTCATAGTTTTATTCCTAAAAATCGTGTAAAAGAACATATAGAGACTGATAAAGCTCCTTATGACATCTGGATTAGAGATGGGTTATTAACTGTTACAGAGACATTAGGGGGTATTAAAACAGATTATAAATATATAATCGCTTATATAAAAAGAATTGTAGAAGAGTACGAGTTAATTGTAAATATAATAGCATACGATCCCCACAATGCAGATGCCTTTTTGAATGATCTTGAAGAGCTTGGATATAACAGCATCATGATTGTCCAATCAGCAAAGAATTTAAATGATGCTACAGTCGATTTTAGACTAGAGGTTGAGGCTAAAAACATTCAATATAATCGTAAAAATAAATTGTTAACATGGAGTATAGCCAACGCAAAGACAGTATCCAATAGTTTCGGTGAAATCAAGATCGATAAACACTTAAAAGAGAAAAGAATTGATCCAATTGATGCGGTTATTGATGCATATAAGATGGCAATGAAGGGAGAAGTAGGATTGAAATTAAGCCAATATGTTACGGATGAAAATCTAGATAAACTTGGTTGGTAAAGGAGGTGAGTGAATGTGGGAATGGCTCAATAAATTAAAACCTAAGAAGGTTCAAAACTCAGTATCACTTGATTCGGACGAGTTTTTAAAGATGTTAGGTATTGATATAGGTAGTGTAAATAAAAATAAATTAAGTGAAATCACATATTTTACCTGTTTAAGGCTTTTATCTGAAAGTATTGGGAAATTACCTTTAAAATTATATAGAGATACAAATAACGGTCTTGAAAAAGCAACAGATCATAATTTGTATACACTTTTAAAAATGCGGCCTAATCCATATATGACTTCAAGTACATTTTGGTCTACAGTAGAAGCAAATAAAAATCATTATGGGAATGCGTATGTCTATGTTAATACGGAGAGGGATAAAGTAAAAGATTTGTGGATTCTTCCTAGCGAACACGTACAGATTTGGATTGATAATGCAGGTATATTCCAAAGGGAAAATGCGATTTGGTATATATGGGGAGATAATAAATCTGGTAAACAATATAGGTTTCGATATGATCAGGTTATGCATTTTAAAACTTCATTATCTTTAGATGGTATATCTGGTTTAGCAGTAAAAGACATATTGAAGGTATCAATTGAGAACATACAAAGTGGAGCTTTATATCTCAATAACTATTTTTCAAATGGTTTAATGGGAAAGGCAGTTGTCCAGTATACTGGTGATTTGGATCATGACAAAGCAAAGAAAATGGTAGCAAAAATTGAAGAATTTAGTAATGGTTTGAAAAATGCAGGAAGAATTGTCCCGCTACCATTAGGTTTTCAACTCACTCCATTAAATGTGAACATGGCAGATGCTCAATTCTTAGAGATTAACAAATATACAGCACTACAGGTTGCTGGGGCATTTGGTATTAAACCTGCACAAGTAAATAATTATGATAAGGGTAACTATGCAAATGTTGAAACGCAACAGCGTTCTTTTTACGTAGATACCCTTTTATATATTTTGAAAAATTACGAGGAAGAAATGAGTTATAAGCTTCTTCTTAGTGATGAATTTCAAAATGGATATTGCTTTAAATTTAATGTGAATGGTATTTTACGTGCTGATTTCGCAATACAGATGGAAGGCCTATCAAAGGGTGTAAACAATGCTATTTATACTCCAAATGAGGCAAGAGAATTTGTAGATTTGCCGCGTAAAGATGGCGGGGATTCATTAATGTGTAATGGAAACTATGTTCCATTAGTATCAGTTGAGAAAGACCAACTATGAGAAGTCAAGGGGAGTTTTTTATATAAATAGGGGGTGTTTTTCTAAAAAAGGGCGTGCCAAATAAACCTAAGGATTTTCAAAAAAAATGAAAAGGTCATGTTTCTGTTGTGTGAGGTGGTACTTCATAAGGCTTATTGCTTTTAAGAATGGCATAGATAATGTAACACAGCTTTCTAGCTACCGCCCCTATACAAACATAGTAGTGCTTTCCTTGCTTTCGTTTCTTTTCATAAAAAGCTTTTAATACAGGGTCATGTTTATGCGCTGTAATAGCCGCTTGGAATAAGGCTCTACGCAAATGAGAAGAACCACGTTTGGATATAGACGTACCTGAGGCTTCAAATTGTCCAGATTGGGACACAGAGGCATCAATGCCTGCGTAAGCGACAAGTTTAGATGGTTTGTCAAAGCGGTGAATATCCCCAATTTCACTTAGTATAGTGGCTCCTAAAATGGGCCCAACACCAGGTATTGTCATGATAGGAGTATCTAAATCAATTAAAAGTTGTGACATTTCTTCTTCACATTCTTTGATTTGATCTTCGATAAAACGAATTTGTTCCATCAACATTTTTAGTTGGAAGGAAAAAGCGTCTTTACAGAAGGTAACACCAAACGAATTAGAGGCTAATTCCATTAGCTTGTTGGCTGTTTTCTTCCCCAGTCGATTACGACTGGTTTGCTCAATTATTTGTGTTAAATCATCAATAGATATCTGTTCATAGTCACTAGGAGAGGCATATTCAAGTAAGATTTGCGAAGAAGTTTTACCAAAAACATCCGAAAAGATGCTTTGGTACTCTGGGAAAGTCTGATCTAATACGACAAGAGCTTTTCGTTTTAAATCACTCATATTACTTACAAGCGCATTACGAAAGCGGCTCATTTGTTTTAGAGCGAACATTTTCTCGTCCACAAGTGGGGTTTCAACAAAACGGCCGAATCGAATGATATCGGCAATCATAGTGGCATCAATGGCGTCTGTTTTTCGCTTTCTAATTTCTGTTCCTTTTCGCCAAGCATTGGTTTGAATTGGATTTAATACAACGACTGAGAAGCCATGATCAAGTAGAAAAGAATAAACGGCTAACCAATAATGTCCTGTTGCCTCCATTCCAATCAGTATTTCTGTAGGAGACTCAATATATTGGTACATCCAATTTAACAGTGCTTGTCCGCCTTCTTTATGATTCTGAAAGGGAAATGGCTTAGTAATAGGTTTTCCAGTTTGGTCGATAATGGACGCATAATGTTTATGTTTAGCGATATCAATACCTAAATAGAACATAGCTTACACCCCTATTTTAATCAGTGTTAGATAGTGTTGTCCTCCTCTGAACTAATAAGCGCTACTACCTCGTAAGAGATACGAAGAATGACCAATGGTCATCAACATCCAACTCATTCGTAAACTACTTATTAGACAGAGGTACCATTCTTTCAACCGAATACAAAGATTCAAGGAGGTGGTCGGCAACACTCTATCTACAAATATAAGTATCTCATATAACTAGATACTCACGGGTTTATAGGTAAATCCCTTTCCTAAAAAACCTAACTTTATCATACGAGGAGGTGATGGAAGTGGATTGGCTACAGATTAAAAATCAAGCTGAAGATACTGCTTCTCTTTATTTTTATGGTGATATCGTTTCTTCTTGGTGGGGTGCTTGGGATGATGAGGACCAATATCCTGAGAATGTAAGAAATATCCTTGATAGTGTAAAAGGGAAAGACTTAAACATCTATATAAATAGCGGTGGAGGCTCTGTTTTTGCAGGAATGGCTATTTATAATATGATTAAACGTCACGAGGGGCATAAAACGGTTCATATTGATGGGCTTGGAGGTTCAATCGCTTCTGTAATTGCATTTGCCGGGGATAAGTTGATCATTCCTTCTAATGCATACTTAATGATTCATAAACCGTGGAATGGTATATATGGAAATGCCAATGATTTTAGAAAGATGGCCGATGACTTAGATGCAATAGAGGAAGGGATCATCAATGTTTATAAGGATAATCTAAAAGAGGGCGTAGACATCGAAGTAATAAGAGAAATGGTGCAAAATGAGACGTGGCTAAACGGTCTTAAAGCAAGTGAATATTTTAACGTTGAAGTGGCAGAAGAAAATACTGCGGTTGCATGTACAAGTAATCTGTTTAAGGAATACAGGAATACCCCAAAGGCATTTAAAGAGCCAAGAAGAGAACCGATGCAAAAAAGTGAAGAAGAAAAAATTAATAATTTGATGAGAGAGATAGATTTAATCTAACTCTTTTTTTATTGCTCAATTTTAAGGAGGAAGAAAGATGCCAAAAGAATTAAGAGAGTTATTGAATAAGATTCAGAACAAAAAAGCAGCAGCAAGAGAGTTATTGGCTCAAAAAAAGCTTGAGGAAGCAGAGCAACTTACAAATGAAATTAAGGATTTGCAGAAGGAATTTGATATTGCATCTGCTCTTTATGAAGATGAAAAAAACAATATTCCAACAGACCCTATTCCACAACCACAAAATAATACAGTAAAACCTGCTGATGCATTTGTTAATGCAATGAAAGCGGCTGTAGGGAAACATAAACTTACAGATGACGAAAAGGAAGTATTAAATGCAACTACAATGACAGAAGGTGTTCCATCCGATGGTGGTTTAACAGTACCAAAGGATATTCGAACAGCTATCAAGGAATTACGTCGTAGTGCTCCAGATGCACTTGAGAATTATGTAAATGTAGAATCTGTATCTACTCTTACTGGTTCTCGTGTTATTGAAGTAGAAGCGGACTACATTCCTTTCGATAATATTGATGAAGCGGCAGACTTTCCAGAAATGGAATCACCAAAATTTGAAGATATTCAATTTGCTGTAAAGAAAAAAGGTGGAATTTTAAAATTCTCTAAAGAATTACTCGCAGATACAGCAGAAAATATTCAAGGATATGTTAGGAAATGGACAGGAAAAAAATCAAAAGCAACTCGTAATGCTCTGATATTAAAAGCAATAAATGATAATTTCGGTACAACAAAGGTTCCGGTTAGTAAGGTAGATGATTTAAAGGACATTTTCAATGTTAAATTGGATACTGCGTTTGAAACAACGGCAATTGCCATCATGAATCAAGATGCTTTTAATTATTTAGATAAACTGAAAGATTCAGATGGTAAGTACATTTTACAACCAGATCCAACAATGGCGACGAAGAAACTGTTATTTGGCAAGTATCCAATTGTTGTATTAAGTAATAAGACGCTAAAAACAGATAGTAAAACAAAGAAAGTACCAATGTATTTTGGTGATTTAAAAGAAGCGATAACTGTTTTTGATAGAGAAGCATTATTTATTGAATTCTCTGAGCAAGCATTAGATTTATGGGGGAAAGATTTAGTTGGTATGAAAGTTAGAGAGCGCTTAGATGTTAAACCAGTTGATAAAAAAGCGTTAGTAGTGGGAGAGCTTACATTAGCAGAACAAACACAAGCATAAGAGGGGATATCCCCTCTTTTTTAGGAGGGGTTTCATGTTAATAGATTTAAATTTGGCAAAAAAATGGCTGAGATTAGAAGAAGAGGATATAGAAGAGGATGATATCTTAGAGCTTTTAATTGATAATGCCGAGATATATGTAAAAGGATCTGTAGGTAAGCATTACAATGCTACTGAGGATAACCGAAAACAAGCGCAAAAAATCGCATTAGTTTTAATCACAAATTGGTATGAAAATCGTGATTTTTCTGGTCAAGTAGATGAAAAAGTACGATATACCATTAAGAGTATGGTATTGCAACTTCAATTAAGTGAGGAAACAGCATGAATCCAGGAAAAAGAGATAAAAGAATTATGATTGAACATAAAACTGAAAGGAAAGACGATGAGGGAAACGCGCTACCAGCAGGCTGGGAAGTCTTTTCTAAAGCGTGGGCGAAGGCTGAAACTCCCGTAGGTTCAGGGTTTAATTCTGAAGTTTTTAAGGGAAATGCAGAATTTGTTATTAAGTTAATAAATTTTACAATTCCGTACAGAAAAGGTGTTCATTCTGATATGCGTGTGAAATATAAAGGGAAGCTTTTTCAAATTAAATCAGTGATTGATATTGATGAAAAACACAAAGATATGTGTTTAATCTGTGAGGAGCGATCTAATTGGCAGAATTAGAGGTCTTCGGTATAGAAGAATGGATTCGTGAATTAGAAAATTTAGGACAGGATGTCCCAAAAATTACAAAAGAATCATTAAAAGCTGGTGCAAGGGTATTTGAAGAGAAGTTGGAATTTAATTCTCCAGTTGGCCCCGAACCTAATAAACCAACACTAAAACAACCGTGGTGGGATGGTAAACACGCGAAGAACGCTATTGAAGAAGGAAAGGTTGTAAAAAAAGGTGGTTCTTATTTCATTGAAGTTGGATGGGATAAAGCGGATCGCTCTCCTCACTTTTATATGAAGTTTCAAAACTGGGGGACTAGTAAAAATCCAAATCCTCCACATAAAGGTTTTGCAGAAAAGACTTTAATCCAAAGTGAAAAAGAGGTCTTGAGAGTTATGGAAAGAGAATTTATGCGTAGAGTGACAGGCCGATGAGAAATTTTAATAAGGAAATATTTGATGTTTTACGTACAGATGTAGTTATTAAATCTGAGTTAGGTGGAGAATTTATATATCAATTTGTCAAAGGAAATGACAAAACAGATATATGGCTTACATTTTCAGAGTTAAATAGTTCTCCTGGGCTATATGCGGAGAATGAGGAAAAAACCACTAACGTTATGTATCAGGTTGATATATGGTCAATGGCACCAATCAAAACGCAATTAAAAAGTGCAGTTCAGGCAGCTATGAAAAAGCTGTCTTTTCAGCGTTTAAGCACTTATCCAGATTATGAAATGGATACAAAAATTTATCGATATGGTTTTCGTTTTGTAACGGAAATTATTAATTAAGGAGGAAAATGAAATATGGCAATGACAATAGATTTTAGAGATTTACATTATGCAGTTTTAACTGAAACATCAGATGGTAAATTTAATTATTCTACACCAAAACGAATCGGTAAAACAGTTAGTGGTAAAGCGTCACCTAAAGCGGAATCAGTAACTTTTTATGCTGAAGGTGGACCAGCAGCAACAGCTAGTGCATTTGGTGGAACAGAAATTGAATTAGAAGTTGATACATTACCTTTATCCGTTTATGCCGAATTGTTAGGTAAAAAGGTTGTAAAAGGTCAAGTTGTAGATAATACAAGTGATGTTCCTCCTTATGTAGCATTGCTATATCGTTTACCATACGACAACGGAAAAAACCTATATGTATGTTATTACAAAATGAAGTTTGAGCTTCCAAGTGATGAACATAAAACAGCAGAAGATAAACCAACATTCCAAAGCGCAAAAATTAAAGGTAAGGCAATTCAACGTTCGGACGGTAATTGGAGACATCGATTAGATGAAGAGGAAGAAGGACACGACGCAGCAGTTGCAGCAAAGTGGTTTAAAGAAGTACCAGCTCCACCAATAGAAACAGCCCCACCAAGTGGGAAGTAATTAAGAAAAGGGATGGCGAAATGCCATCCTTATTTTTATTAAGGAGGAAACAGATTATGAAAATCACATTACAAAATACAGAAGGTAAAAAAGATTTTTATTTACCACAATTTATCCCAGGTTCAGCTACTTTTGAAGCTTCAACATTAGCTGATGAATTACAAGCGGACTTAGTACCAAAAGAAACAATTGAAAGAGCCGCTAATTTTGTTGCCAGTGTGTACGGAAATCAATTTACAGCACAGGAATTTGTGGATGGCACTCATGTATGGTTTTTAAGTCTTACAATTCATTCTGTTTGTTTAACAATTATGGGACGCTTAAATGATGCGATTAAGGTAATGGAAACGGTAGAAGATGCGAAAAAAAAGTTAATGGCACAACTAGAAATGAAACCGACGGAGGAAAAATCAAATATAGCGACGCTGTAATTGATATTTATAACATATTGATGGACGCAGGTATGACACAAAATCAAATCAATGAAATGGATATTGCGTTTTACTTTACCTGTTTAGCGAGAAAACAAAAAGCAAATCGAGTGACAACAGCAGATAAAGTACCAATGTGGTTGTAAAGGTAGGTGAGAATTTGAATGGCACTAGGAGATAATACAATTGGTGGTCGTGTCCGTTTGGATACAGATCAATTCGAAAATGGGATTGCAGGCATTAATAGAAGTCTGAAAAGAATAGATGCTGAATTTCGTAACACGTCTGAGCAGTTACGTGGAGTTGGTTCAGAGATGGATCAACTGGAGAATAAGGTAAACCATTTAAATCAAAAAATAGAAGCTCAGACGCAAAAAATGAAGCATTATGAGCAAGCTTTGAGAACTTCACAACAAAAACAACAAGAAATGCGTCAAAAATGTGAGCAATTGGCTACATCTATGCAACAATTAGAACAAGAGATACAACAAAGTACTCAGGCATACGGGAAAAATGCTCAAGAAACAAAAGATTTGCAAGCTCAATATAATCAATTACAGCAAGAATACAAACAAGGCACACAAGCTTTACAAAGATTAACCGCTCAAGTTTCTAGAAATGATACAGCATTTAATAATGCTTCAGCAGCCTTACATCGTTATCGTAATGAGCTAGGTGATACGGAAGAAAGAATAGAGCGATTGGGTAACGTTTCTGGAAGATTACGCGAGCGTATGAACGAAGTTGGAAACACAATGCAAGAAACAGGTACGAAAGTGAGCCAAGGGTTTGGCGCAGCAGCAGTTGGCGTGGCGGCTGGAGTTGGAGCTTTAGTCGTAAATGCAAGTCAATTTGAAGAAGCGAACAAGAAGGTACAATCTGGTTTAGGATTAACAAGGGAAGAAAGTTTAAAGGTTAGTGCTGTAGCCAAAGAAGTATGGCGCGAAGGCTATGGGGAAGATTTAGCTAGTGTCAGTGATTCTTTAGTTAAAGTAAAGCGCAATATTAAGGATATTAATGATGATGATACTTTAAAACAAGTAACTCGTGATAGTGAAATCTTAGCAGAAACAATGGAATCAGATGTAAACGAGGTAACTCGTGGTGCAGCCCAATTAATGGGACGCTTTGGTTTATCTGGCCAACAAGCATTTGATTTATTAGCACAAGGTTCTGTAAAGGGTTTAAACTACTCAAATGAGCTATTTGATAATTTAAGTGAGTATGGTCCTTTGTTCCATGAAATGGGATTTAGTGCAGATGAAATGTTCACAATTCTCATTAACGGTTCGAAAAACGGCGCATATAACTTGGATTATGTGAATGACGTTGTAAAAGAATTTGGTATCCGTGTAAAAGATGGTAGTAAGTCCACAACAGAAGCAATGGGTCAAATGGGTAAAGAAACGCAAAAAGTTTGGAAAGCGATGCTAGAAGGAAAAGCGACTTCCAAAGATGTTTTTAATGCTGTTTTAAATGAGTTACGAACAACGGATGATCAAATTAAAGTGAATCAGTTAGGCGTTGCACTTTTCGGCGTGAAATGGGAAGACCTTGAAGCTACTACTATGTTATCACTAAATAATATGGAAACAGGTCTTGGAAACTACAGTGGCGCAATGAATAAAATGGTTGATGGTTACGATACAAGCGCTAAGCAATGGAAATCTGTAACAAGAGAACTACAAATTGCTCTAGAACCACTTGGTAAGGTGATTTTAGATATCGCTAAACAAGCGATTCCTGAATTGAAAGAATCTGTGAAGGGTGTCGCTGATTGGTTCAACGGATTAGATGATAGCTCTAAAAAAGTATATGGGACAGCATTATTACTAGCCCCGGCAGTTATGGGAGTAGTTAGTGCACTTGGGTTCCTTTCTTTTGGTATTGGTGCAATTATAGCAAATCCAATTGTCGCAACAATTGGTGGAGTTGTAATTGGACTTGGTGCATTAGGTTTTGCTTTCGTAGATGCTGGGAAAAAGGCACAAAAAGCAGAGGAGGACAGTAGGCGCTTTGGTGATGGTGTAAGTGAAGGTACGAAAAAAGCTCTTGAAGGGTATGTGAATTTAAAAGAACAGGCTTTTAAAACATTAGATGAAATACCAACAATGACAGGTGATAAGGCTAAAGAGGCTGTACAACGAGCACATGACGAATTTGGTAAGTTAGCAGACGAGGCAATCCAAGCGATTAATAAAGATAGAGGCAAGTTACAAGCTCATTTAGATAGTTGGTTTGCTGGAGAAACTGATTCCGCAGTATTAAGGGCAAAAGATAAAATTGTTAACGATCAAATGGAAGTATTTAAGGCACAAGAAGAAGCAGTTATTAAGGCAAATGAGAAAATTCAGAGCTTACTTACACAATATAATGGACAAATATATAAGATGACTGCGGCCGATAAGTCGGTATTTCTTACAGCTTTAAAAGCTATTGATGCAGAGGTTGGAAAAGCAGCTTCAAAAAGTGTGGATGAGATTCAAAAAATAGGTAAAGCAATGGATAATTTCAACAAAAATACTTCTGTTGAGACAATTCAAGGTAAAGTAAAAGAGCTAGGTTCAGAGTATACGAAATTAACAAATGAATTAGATAAAGCAAGACAAAAAGAAATAGAGTTTGCGAAAAGCAAAATAGCTGATACTAAAGGGCAAGAAATTGCGATAGCTCAAATTAACAAAAAATACTCTGAGCAATCTGTATTGATAACAAAAGGGTATGAGCAACAACTTCAACAAGCGCAAAAAGTGTTAGAATCCAAAGGTGTTGAGATGGATTTAACAACAGGTATTACGAAGGCTGAAACTGAAAAAATTAAAATTCAGGGTCGAGGATTCGGAGAGTACGTTAAGAATTCCGAAATAATTGAAAGCACAAATGAGAATCTATTCAAGCGACTTCAAGATAGAGCTTCAAAAGAAGCTGATCTGAGAAAGAAAAGTGCTGATGAAGTAAAAACATATGGAGAGTCATTAATTGCAAATTCTAATATTGTTTATGATAATCTTTTCCAGTCAACTCGTGAAAAATCTATTGAAGTTGCAAATGACATCGCAAAAACATTTGAAGATGGAAGTAAAACGATTGATTTAGGAGAGCAAGGTTGGGTTGCAGTAGAAGAATTTGTTGATGGAATTAAATCTGGTAAGTACAAAGTCCAAGATGTAGCGATTGCAATCATAAACACTATGCGGTCAGAAATGGGTAATAAACCATTGACACCAGAAGGTATTAAAGTCATGACTTCATTTACCGATGGTTTTAAACAGATGAATATCGGGGAGGTCGCATCTAAGTTAAACTTAGATTTAAAGAAGAATCTCGATATAGATTTAGGACCACTCGGAAAAATGAAAACTACACAATTTGTAAATGGATTACACGAGGGCACAGTAGGTATTGACGCTGTGTTTATTTTTTTTCAACAACAGTTATCTAAATTAACAGCAGCAGATTTAGCAAAAGACGGCACTCGTATAATGGCTACGTTAAAAACTGGTATGGAAACAGGGTTTATTAATGTGCAAGACGTTCTCAATACATTGGGAGTTAATATTGAAGATAAGACTAAGTACAACTTAGGGCCGAATGGAGAAGTGACAATTGCGTCTCTTGTTCAAGGCTTACACAATGGGAAGTTTAATATAGATCAGGCACTCGAAGTTATAAGACAAATGGTTGTACAAAAAACAAACATTGATACAACTCAGCAAGGGGCAGCTATTCCGCAAAGTACCGCAGATGGAATTCGTCAAAATGGGGGTCAACCTGTTCAAGCCGCAGAGGAAGTTAAGCAGGGTGTAGAACAAACACTGGGATCAACCACAGACGGAAATGGTGGAGCAGCTTCTACTACATTAATGAATCGAATTATGGCTCAATATAAGCCAAGTATTATAGGTGAAGCTTTTAATATTAAACTAGGCGTTGAACAGCAATTAGGAAGTACAACTGATAATAATGGCGGTAATAACGCGACTTCTATGATGTTTAATAATATTAATAATAATAAAGGCAATGTCAATGGAGCGGCCGTAGGTGTTAAACAAAGTGTAGAAAATACTTTAGGATCAACCACAGATGGAAATGGTGGCGCATCTTCTACTCTTCTTATGCAACGACTAATTAACGGGAATAAAGGGAATGTAGTCGGAGCAGCTAGTAATGTTAAATTAGGTGTAGAGGGCATGTTAGGAAGTGCAACCGATGGTGGCGGTGGTGATAAGGCTGGTAATAAATTCGCAAGTGATATGGGAGCAAAACGTGGAGCCGCTGTTGCAAGCGGAACAAGTGTTGCTCAAGGTGGTAAAGATGGATTAGGGAGTGTCAGCTCTCTTAGTCCTGGAGAAGCTTTTGCTAGTGGGTTTGCTAAAGGTATATCTAATGGTGAATGGAATGTACAAAATGTAGCAGCTAGTTTGGCACGAGGTGCATTTGATGCATTGAAAGCTACACTTAATGTAAACTCTCCATCAAAATTAACACGTGATCAAGGTGGTAAGCCGTTTAGTGAAGGATTTGCGCTAGGTATTCAGAAATCAGCTCACATGGCTGAAAAAGAAAGTAGAGAAATGGGTACCAAGGCAAACGCAGCTCTTGTAAATGAACTGAAATTAAATAGTGAATCAAATAAGTTGAGATTTTCTGGTGTTCGTATGGCACAAGGAATTGCGATAGGTATTAAAAGTCAATATTCTGTTGTGCGAGATGCATTACAAGATACAGTAACAGGAGCTATGGATAGTATTCGTTCTATAAAACCAGAAGAAATATTTAGTTTCCAAGGTGATGACCCACTAACAAAGTATTTTAATGCAATCTTTGTAGATGGAGATTGGCAAAATGATTGGATTACACATATCCCTGAAAATATGCGTGATATGGTAAGAGAAATTGGACGTCAAATGGAACGATTCGAGGGACTTTCCATTCATGATGTAGGCAGCCTTTCTAGATGGAGAGAAGTGTTATCTGATAATCCTAATGTCATTCAATATAGACCTGACAATGATAATCCTGATAAGCAACCCTATATAAAGTCAGAACCTACTTATATAGAAATTCCTGTCATACTAGAAGGAAGGGAAATAGCGCGTGTGAGCCATCCGTATGTAACCGAATATCAAAATAGAGCACAAGCAAGAAACTCAATCTTTTAGATTTGGGTTTCTTTTATTTTGTATAAAAGGAGAGAGACGATGAGTTCCTTTGAATTTAATGGAGAACGAAAAAGTTATATCTATATTGAAAGAGGCTGGAATCCTCCAACATGGGCGCCTTTAAGGAGGAATTTTCTGAAAACCCCCGGATATCCGGGCGCAAGGTTATTAAGTACAGATACCGAAACCCGTCCTCTTTCTGTACCTGTGGGGATTATCGTTCCAAATGGGACGAATTTAGAAACGTTAAAAGAAGAAATAGCGGAGTGGCTTATTACTGAAAATCCAGCAGAACTGATTTTTGATGTAATGCCTGATAGAACATATATGGCAGTTATAGATGAAGATTTTGATATTGATAAATTTGTAGATATCGGACAAGGCACTTTGAAATTTATTTGTCCAATGCCGTATAAGTTAGGAAATGAGCAAACGGTTGATTTTGAAAATGATGGTCGAGGGTTAATTGCCAATGTTAAAAACAAAGGCTCTGTGCATTCAAATCCGATTATTGAAATTGATATTAAAAAACCAAACACTTTTTTAGATGTATGGTTTGAAGATAAATATTCAAAAGAACCAGATTATTTCCGTATTGGAGTGCCATTAAAAATGGAACAATTGCCTGTAGAAAGAAATCAGCGTCTTATATGGGATGATATGTCCACTACTGTAGGGTGGAGTAAGGTTAGTTCTATGGAAGATGGTAATCCAGTTGGTGAAATGAAAACAGATAGTTACCAATTCTATTGTTCGGACTATGGTTCGAGTAATGGATGGCATGGCGCATCTGTTAAAAAGAGTATTCCTGGTGGGCCAGTACAAGATTTTATTATGCAAGCCCACGTTACATGTAAAAGTAAAAAGATCAATGAAATGGGACGAGTTGAGATAGCGATACTCGATGAAAACAGCAAAGTTCTTTCAAAAATTGCCATGAATGATCTCTATTGGCAAGCTGAACAAAATTTTGGAACGATGGTAATTGGATATGATAATAAGCCTGGAAAAATAGGTTTGATTTATGAGAGTGGTGATTATCCGAATACATGGAATCAGTATTATGGTAGGTTGTGGATCGCTAGAACCGGTAATGATTGGGAGGCTTATATTTCAAAATTTCTTCCTGGAACAGAAAAAGATGATTCAGAACGCTTTGCAAGATGGACCGATAAAGACAATAAACATATGGAAAAAGCAGCTCAAATACAGATTAGTATCATGCAGTGGCAAGATGTTCCGCCAGTAGAAGCGATGTCAGTTTCTGATTTGAAATTTTGGAAAGTGAATTTAAATAATCAAAATACACCGCCTTATATATTCGATGTTGGTGACAAAGTCGTGATTGATACAGAAAGCAGTCATGTCAGTATTGAGGGGAAAAACGCTATTAACATAAAAGATATTTTTAGTAATTTTCCTGTTATCAATAAAGGTATTAATACACTTGAAATCATACCTTCCGATATAGGAACAGCAAAGGTGAAATATAGGGAGCGATTTAGATGAGAACACCAAGTGGGATACTTCATGTTGTTGATTTCAAAACAGATCAGATTATATCAGTCATTCAATCAAAAGACTATTGGGATGATAAACGCCATTGGGAAATCAAAAACAACATTGATACGTTAGAATTTAAAACTTTTGATGGAACTTCACATGCAGTTGCATTACAACAACAGAACTTAGTATTAAAGGAAGTGCGTGATGGTCGTATTGTTCCGTATGTTATCAATAATGAAGTAGAAAAAGAATCTAATGATAGAACGATTACTGTACATGCTTCTGGCGCTTGGGTTCAAATAGCCAAGGATGGGTTCATTAAACCACAACGCATAGAGAGCGAAACAGTTAATACGTTTATAGATATTGCTCTTGCGGATTCAAAGTGGAAACGTGGAAAAACCGATTATTCTTCATTCCATACAATGACTATTGATGAATTTATAGATCCGCTCGCTTTTTTAAAGAAAATCGCTACTTTATTTGAGTTAGAAATCCAATATCGTGTCGAAGTAGTAGGTTCTCAAATCACTGGCTGGTATGTAGATATGATAAGGAAACGTGGCCAAGAAACTGGAAAAGAAGTAGTGCTAGGAAAAGATTTAGTTGGTGTTAGACGTATTGAGCACTCAAGAGATATTTGCACAGCACTTGTCGGTTTTGTACGAGATGAAGGTGATAAACTTATCACAATTGAGAGTATCAATAACGGACTTCCTTACATTGTTGATAATGATGCGTTCCAACGGTGGAATGAACATGGAAAGCATAAATTTGGTTTCTATACTCCGGAAACAGAAGAAAACATCACACCAGAACGTTTACTGACTCTTATGAAAACAGAGCTAGCAAAACGTGTATCTTCTGTTTCATACGAAGTAGAAGCGCAATCGATTGGACGTATTTTCGGACTAGCACATGAACTAATTAATGAGGGCGATACAATCCGAATCAAAGATACAGGATTCACACCTAAGTTATACCTTGAAGCAAGGGCAATCGTTGGTGATGAATCACATACTGATCCTTCACAAGATCAATACGTGTTTGGTGATTATCATGAAATTACTGATGCGAACGAAGAGTTAAGAAAAATGTACAATAGGATTCGCGCTACTTTAGGAAATAAAGCAAATAAAGAATTGTTAGATAGATTAGAAGAACTTGTACAAGATACTGATAAAAAAGTAAATGAAGCACAGAAAGAGTCGAAAGCAGCGAAAGAGTTAGCAGAGAAAGTTCAAGAAAACTTGAAGAATAATACAGTAGAAATCATCGAGGCTGTGAATCCACCAACAACGAATCTTAAAATTGGTAAGACGATATGGCGAGATATTAGTAACGGTAAACCTGGTGTTCTAAAAGTGTGGAACGGTAAAGGTTGGGAGCTTCTTATTCCTGATGTGGAATCAATTAAAAAAGATACACTAGAGCAGGTTAATAAGGATATTCAACTTACAAAAGAAGAATTAAATAAGAAAGTGGAAGAAGCGCAAAATGAAACTGCTGGTCAATTCAAGGAAGTAACAGAAAACCTTCAAGAAGTTTCTTTAACTATTAAAAATGTACAAAACTCTCAAGGTGAAATTGACAAAACTGTCTCTGAAATGAAACAAACCAACGAAGGTTTTACTAAATCTATTGACTCGTTAACGAAAAAAAACGGTGAGATCACTGAGAAATTAAATACAGTAGTAGAGACTTCCGATGGCACAATAAAGAAAATCTCTGAGGTACAGAAAACAACAAATGATCTAAAGAAAACAACTACTGAAATAGAAGAAAAAGCTGGGGAAATCATCGAAAAGTTAACTAGTGTAGAAAAGAAAGTTGATAATACGGAAATTGGTATCCGAAATCTATTACTAGAAACAGCTACTAAATCCCATTCAGTGAAGACTGGAGAAAATAAGCCTCATACCTATTTTGGTGTAGCTAAGGATGCGGTTACTTTAATTCAGGGCAAGAATATTGCTATGAGTTTTTTATTTACAGGTAAGGTTACTGCATGGGGTACAACGAATAAATGGGTTGGTTTCGAAGTGAAAATTACTTTTACAGACAATACATTTGCTTATCCTAGCTGCCGTGTAGAAAACCGTCTAACACTAGGTAAACAGTATAAACAGGAAAGATTTACAGCGAGTGCTGTAGTAATGGATAAGCCTATTAAAGAGATTTTAGTTTACGCTTTAGGACGTGATTTCACAGGAGACGTGTTAATTGAAAAGCCTAAATTAGAAGTTGGCACAGTACCTACCGCATGGACACCGGCACCAGAAGACCAAGTAACGAATGAGGAATTCAACAAGAAAACAACCGAGATTGAGAAAAGTGTGGATGGAATCAAAGAAAGTATCAAAACGGTAGAAAAAACACAAGTTGATTTTAGCGAGCGTGTTACTACTGTAGAGAAAACAGCAGATGGTATTAAAGAAAATGTTACTAGTATACAAGAAATACAAACCAAACAAGGTACGCAATTACAAGAAGCTAAAGCGGGTTGGGAAACTACTGCAAAAGCTCTGGAAGGAAAAGTAGAAATAAAAGATGTTGAGAATTATGTAGGTGGTTTAGGTACTGTAAACGAGTTGCGTGATGCTGATTTTAAGTTAGGACAGAAATATTGGTTTTGGAATAGTGGTAATGGAGCAACTGGATCTGTTGATACGAATTTAAAATACAAAGGTATGAGTACATTCGCAATTACCGTTACTGGCCAGACTCAAGATCGTTGGTGGGGACTTACAAGTCAATTCATTGAGTGTCAGGTTAACGAAGACTTTGTTGCATCAGGCTATTTCAATACTGATGGGAAAACACCTATTGATAGTGGCGGTGCATTTATTGAAATTGAATGGTGGACTGCTGACAAAAAAACTCGCATTAAAACAGCTAGAACGAATATCAAGGTTGTAAATCATACATGGATTCGTGCTGTATGTACAGATAAAGCGCCAGCCAATGCAGCGTTTGTGAGATGGCGTTATTACGTTACAAGAAATGGGCGTTTATGGTGTGCCGCACCAATGTTACAACGTGGCACTATAGCTACAGAATTTTGGTTACATCCGAAAGATCAAACGGATGCTGACAAAATGATAGAAGATATTGCTAATAGGGTAGCAACTAAAGATTACGATAAAAAAGTAACCGAATTAGAAAGAAGTATCGCTACTAATGAAGAAGGCGTTACTATCATTTCCAAAAAACAGGAAAGTTTTATTAATGAGACCTATAATGCCTATGTAAAGAAAACAGAATCGAAGTTACAGGTATTAGATGAAGGGATCTTAGCACAAATTTTAAAAGACGGTATTATTACTTCTATTAATATGTCACCTGGTAAGATTACAATCGATGCTGAGAAACTGAATATTAATGCTGATACAATGGTGAAATGGTTAACTGCAAAAGGCATTGATACGAATCTTATTAGAATTGATGGTGATAAGATAACCATTGATAAAGATGGTGTAACTGTTAAAATGCTAGACTTCCTATTCCAAGACGAATGGGGCACAAAAACAACTGCAGTATCAAGACGAAACCTAATAGCAGATCCCGACTTTTCTAGTGTTACAAAGAAAAACATTGGACATAACGATTATTATGGATTTGAAGGTGGATACGGTCTTACTTGGAAGTCCTGGGGAAATGTCGTAATAGAAAAGAATACACATATATTTGATTACGAGCAAATGGTGAATGCCGCAAGGGTAGATATGTATAACTATCCAGAAGCAATCGTGAATAACGGTATACATCCTGGTAACGAATATACAGCATCAGCTCATTTTAGAACTGCTATGATAAATGGCGTGCGTAAGACAGGAAAACCGAGAATACACGTATGCTGCGTTAAATTCCGAGACAACGTAAGTTACGACATATTGAGTGAACAAAAGATGGACTTTCCTGAGCCGTCTACATTCTACGGAGAAATCAGAAGGTATTCTTTTACTTTCAAAGTGCCAACAAACTATATTCCGCAACAACATGCATTGATTATTAAAGTTTGTTCTGCTAATGCTGACATGAGACAAGGGACAGCGATTTGTGTAAGTGGTGTAACGCTATACAGTGGCAAATATGCATCTATGTATAATTGGGATCGTGCTGCAGCAGAAAGAGCAGATGGTATTCAGCCGTTTAACGCACTTGCTGTAGGTGGTGTGAATAATAATATATCTCCAGCACCAGACGGACAAACGTTTGATATAAGTACTGAAAAAGAAGTTAAAATCTTTAGGAATATACGAGCAATGCAGGGAATTAACTTAGGTGGCGGTGGATTCCAACAGTGGGGTCATATTCGTTTTACAGACGGTAATGCTGGACCGGGTTTTTATGCGAGTACTCCAAGTGGTTGGAAATTTAACGCACTTGGATAGAAAGGAAGGATTAAACATGGATATTAACTATATGATGCCTTTTCAAGAAGGTGAAACGCTTCCTTATATGGGAAGAATAGTAGACGTAAAACGAACGGAAACAGGAGTCTTTATACAAGTACCTGCTGACATGTTAGATAATGCAGGGGTTTCCAATGATACGAGTAAAGTTGAGGTGTGGCGGGACATGTCTGACGGAACTATTGGTTTTAGGGTTTTAACGAAATGTGAGTTATGTGGTTGTGGAGCCAAATTATATGAATTGAACTTAGGAGTTGTTAAACGGAACATTTGTGCAAATGATTATTTTAAACTTACAGGTGAATATCCTCCACAAGAACCGCCAACACCAACTAATGAAAATAACACAGAAACAGAGCAGGAGCAGCAATAGCTGGTCTTTTTTTATTGCCTAAAAAGGAGGGGAATTATGACAGTTGAAATTGGATTAATTATCGCAATCGCATCAGCATTAATTGGGTATTTTTCTTATTCGCTGAACCGCTCAAAAGAAATTAAATCAGATGGTCAGCAAGGGGCAGAATTGAAAGCGAAATTAGAATACATCAGTAAAGGTGTTGACGATATTCGCATAGATCAAAAGGCAAGTGAAAAACAAATGATTTTATTTGGAGAAAGAATTACAAGAGTAGAGGAAAGTTCTAAACAAGCACATAAACGTATTGATACCTTAGAAAAGGAGATAAATTAATTATGACAAAAGAGAATATAAAAAAACGATTCCGCAACTGGAAAACATGGGTTGCGGTTTTTTCTTTGCTTGGATTTTTATTTACGAAATTTGGTGTACCAGAAGCTAAAAGCTTTTTGGATGAATTAGCACCATATTTGTTGACAGTTGGTATCGCATTGGGAATTTGGTCTGATCATGATGTAAACAGCGAAGGAGAGGATAAATAATGGGTTACACTGTAGATATTTCAAAATGGAATGGAGATATTAATTGGCCCGTGGCAAAACAATACATTGATTTTATCATCGCTCGTGTACAAGATGGTTCAAATTATGTAGATCCTCTATATAAAGGATATGTACAAGCTATGAAGCAGCATAAAATTCCTTTTGGTAACTATGCGTTTTGTCGTTTTGTTTCTGAAAATGATGCACGTATAGAAGCTCGAGACTTTTGGAACCGCGGAGACAAGAGCGCAACGGTCTGGGTTGCTGATGTAGAAGTAAAAACAATGGATGATATGAGAGCAGGAACACAAGCTTTTATCGATGAACTACGCCGATTAGGTGCTCAAAAAGTTGGTTTATATGTTGGCCATCATATGTATTTTCCATTTGGTATGGCGAATGTGAAAGCTGACTTTGTGTGGATTCCACGTTATGGAGGGAAGAAACCGGATTATCCATGCGATATATGGCAATACACTGAAACAGGTAATGTACCTGGTATTGGAAAGTGTGATTTAAATGAATTAATTGGAAGCAAATCGTTAGATTGGTTTACAAATAAATCGTATAAACAAGAAGGAGTGGAGATTATCGTGAACAAACATAATAAGGTGATTACTTATGAATTTGGTGTAAATTTAATTCCAGAAATGATTCAAATGATGGATACGCTTGGATACACTTCTAAAATTGTGTCTCGTGGAGATCGTCAAGGGCTTGTATATTTTGAAACGGATTATCGTCAAGGAAATGAATTAGATAAAGTAACTGCGTGGTTAGATGCAAAAGGCCTTAAGTATTTTTATACAAAAGAATAGTTTTACGAACAGAAATAAGAGCCGTCCTGTCGGGCGGCTCTTATTTAATTTATATTCACTAATTCATCAAACTTAAATTCTGTGTTGAGACCAAATGCATCCGTACAATATACGATTTTTAACATTGGTTCGATGTGTAGCACATTTATGTACATGTCCTGTATCATGCCATCGCGATAGTAAGAAATTGATATTTCTTCATGAGTTTGCATGGATCGAATAAGACTATGTTGAATTTGCTCTTTCATATCTTCAGAAACTATTGGTTTCGGTACTTTATTTAAGTCATTAAGTATTTCTCTAATTCCTGCAAACTGTTCCGGCATACTGGCAAATGGTTGCCACTTCACCATTTTATCAAGACTTTTTTTCGATTATTGTAGCGATATTAATGCCTCTATCGTTGTATACATATCTTCATACATAATTCTCTTTATAATAGATTTCTATATTTTAAAGTTTGTTAAGCAATTATTACATTTTGATAAACCTGGAAAATTAAGACACCTATGTAAGCTGTTTTTAATACACTGGGATTTTATATGCCAACTTAAGTACCTTTACAGTGGTGTTTAAATACAATGGTATGAGTAGTTACCATTGTATTTAAGTGTTCAATAAATATCAGAATAACGAAGGGGTTTGGCTGATGAAGAACAATATTAAAGGATTAATTGAATATGGCGAACGTATTCCACATTTTCATAAAGATTTCCCCATAATTTTATTTTGGAGTCACAGAAGTGGTTGTACTTCTCTGGCGAATTGGTTTTTCTTCCAAATTGGGTTATATGAGGAAGCAATGAAATATGCACCGTTCATTCATTACTATGAATCTGAAATATACAAAAATAAAGTTGATTACTACACAAATTTAGAAATGCAACTCTTGGAACTAAGTAAGGATACCATAAAACTTGTGCGCAACCCTTATAAAAGAGCTGTAAGCTCATTTTTAATACTTTATGACAACCCTTACGCCTCGAAACAATGGGAACAGATTAGAGAGTATTTTTATAATGATAAAAATGAATCGAAAGGAATTTCATTTAAACAATTTTTATATTATGTAAAAGAAATAGGGGCTAAATCCATTCTGTTAGATCAACATTTTTCACAACAATATATTGAGGGAGAAGAAAAGGTCATCAAACAAAATATAAAACTAGAGAATTTTAATACAATAATTCCGCAGCTGGAGAAAGAATATGGATTACTTTCTTCTGATATATCACTCCTTACAAACTCCAATCACCATAGGGCACATCAAATGATTCATAAAGGAAATTATGCAGATGATGATATTACAAATCCACACTTCCCTTCATTACCAACCTATCGAAGTTTTTATGATGAAGAAGCTCTAAACCTTGTTTCAGAAATATTTACTGACGATTTTGAAGCATATGGATATAAGAAGAATGAAATTAATTTTTAACTAATATACCTATCACCCGACTATGTATAGAGTCTCTTTAAAAACTATAACCACTATGAAAAGCCAGCGGTATGGAAGGGGAATTATAATGAGCATTTCTATTATAATGATGGGTTTCATCATAGGGGGATTGGTTGGAGTAACAGGGATAGGCGGGGCCGCATTACTGACTCCATTTCTTCTAACATTAGGCATAAGTCCTTCTGTAGCTGTTGGAACGGATCTAGTATATAATTCTATCACTAAAATGTTTGGAATATCCCAACACTGGAAACAGAAAACCATCAATTTTAAACTAGTAAAATATCTAGCTATTGGGAGTTTACCTAGTGCAATTATCGCAGTAATAATAATTCATTTCTTGCCAATTTTTCATGATAATCGAGAGGGAATTATAAAATATATATTAGGATATGTTTTAATCCTTGCGGCAATTTCTATTTTTATAAAAACATTTTTCTATAATGAATCTACACAAAGTTTTTTTCAAAAACAGACTATGGTCCAAAAAAAGAACCTAACAATTCTTATCGGTGCAATACTCGGTTTTATCGTGGGACTTACTTCCGTTGGATCAGGCTCTTTATTTGCTATTGCAATGATATATTTATATCGACTGAAACCATCCGAATTAGTAGGCACAGATATTACACATGCGTTTTTATTAGTGACGGTTGCAAGCATACTAAATATGAATTTAGGAAACGTAGATTATCTTTTATTAATTCACTTACTCATTGGTTCTATCCCAGGTGTCATACTTGGTAGTAAATTCTCCACTAAGATTCCCGTTAAACCTCTTCAAATATTTTTAGCTATCATTATTGGTGTTAGTGGACTAAAGTTAGTTATCGCTTATTAAAAATATTTCATGTTTTGCTATATAAGAATGGAGGTTCAAAATGGATCATATAGAACTATATAATTTTATATACAAGCAAGGGCGTGTCCCTCATTTTCATAAAGATTTTCCCCTCATCTTGTTTTGGAGCCAAAAAAGCGGATGTACTTCGCTAGCCCACTGGTTTTTTTATCAAATTAATTTATTTAAAGAAGCGATAAAGTACAATCCGTTCATTCACAACTATGAGTATGAAGTATATAAGAACTCTACACATTATTTAGCACAATTAGCTAATGGATTACAAACTAAAGAGAAGAAGACGTACAAACTAGTAAGAAATCCTTATAGAAGGGCAGTAAGTTCTTTTGTTGCTCTGGTTCCACCACCAAATATTGAAAATCCCGTATGGAAACCCATTCGGCAATTTCTGTATGGTGATGAAACTTGCAATAAACCCATTTCCTTTAAACTATTTTTGTATTACTTAAAAGCACACATGACAAAATTAGATCAAGTAGATCCTCACTTTACACAACAATATATACAAGGAGAAGAAGAATTTGTTACAAACTATATCCATCTAGAAAATTTTAACACAGGTATTTCGAAGCTAGAAGAGGTATATAAATTAAAAAAATCACCATTAGATCTATTATCAAAATCTTGGCATTATCAAGGGAGTAAGATGATTTACAAAGGAGTTTATGCAGACGCTGATATTACAACCCCTGTTTTTCCACGATTACCTACTTATGATAGTTTTTATGACGCAGAAACAATTCAGTTGGTTCAAGAGGTATTTTCAAAAGATTTTAATATGTATCATTATGATTTAAATTCTATTTCTTAAAATAAAAATGTTCAAATCCTGCTTTATTAAGGGTGTTATTTTACAACTGATAGGACGATATCACATATTTATAAATTTTCATAAACCTTTCCTAAATCTTTTTTCAGTTGTGTTTTTAAGTGCTCATTTTCACTTTCTAATAGCTTGTTCTTATATTTTAAAAGATTGAGCTTATTCTTTAAAGTTTCTATGATTACATCCTTGGAGGCATCCGATGTCCTTCTTTTTATATTCTTAAAATCATGTATGCCTTCTTGCTGTTGACGTAAGTCTTCAATCGTTTTTCTGATTAAGGGTTCTCTATATAAATATGCTTTTGAAACCTGTGCTTTTTCTGAAACTGAATTAAAATTAATTTTTTGTCCTTCTTTAACCATTAACTGTATTACTTCATTCACTCTATATTGTGTTTCCCTCTTTTTTTTAGAGGCATGATTCAATAACCCCGTTGTATTCGGATGTTTGTTAACCATCAATTTTTCTTTCCTCTCCTATATATTCTCGTTTATGTTTCGGCATACCGAAAATTCCAATTTCATTTTTCAATGAATCCCTAATTTCCTTATACTTATTAAGTTTTGGTTGAATCAATTCAATAGAACGAATACGACCGCTAGTTTGATACTTTATAATATCTTCTTCCATCTTTAATATCTGCGCATTATAGTAATCTAAAAATGTTGTATCTACATGAAAACTCCTACAATTATTTTTAATACAAGGGGTTTCTAACGAATAATCTAAGAATTCACAGCTAACCTTAGGACTCTTTATGCATAATCCATGATCCAAACGAATAGAGTCCATGTTATGGCGAATCCATTCTAGTTCCAAACCGTTTTCTTCTGCCTGCTCAGGGAGACTGGCTTGTATTAATTCTCCAGTTGTGTCAATACGCACTGAGTTTTGAACTTTTTCCCATTCCCTACGAAGAGTGTTATCTGAAATTTTTGCATAAGTTAATGTCATTTCAGGACTAGTATGTGCCATTAACTTTTGTACATGAAGAATATTCATACCATTATTAATTAGATTGACCCCATATCTATGTCGAAAAGCATGGTTCTTAAATAGAAATATTTCTCCATTTTTATCAAGGATTTTATATTTTTCGGCTAGTTGATTTAATGCATAGGTAACCGATTTTTGTGAAAAGGCCATCCCTCTATTTTTTCCAGTAAGAACAGGGAACAAAAATTGATTTAAGTTGTTATGCTTCTTTTCATGATTGTTAATATATTCTTGTTGTATTTTAACGATTTTCACAATTTCTTCTGAAATAGGAACAATATGTTCTTTTACATTTACTTTTCGTTGATCTCCTACCAACCACCAACCATCTTGCTTATATGCTAGACAATTTAATTGTAACTGACATACATCTGAGACTCTAAATCCTGTTGCTTCCATAATGACTATTAATCGTGCAATTTCCGAATCTAAATTATGTAGATTTTCCAACACTTGCTCCCATATAAAATCTGGCACATGTTTAACATGTTCGTGATAGTTTTTCTTTTCTCTTCGAGGAAAGTCTTCGGGAAATATTAATCTGTTAACAGGGGTTTTAGGTGCTTCTTTCCATTCAAAACCTTGCATATATTCAATTATTCTTCTGACATTTGAAAGGCACTCTATTACATGACGATTACTAGGAACACGATTTTTCGTATAACTCTTTCCTCCCATTTCACGATTTCTAACATAAAATAAAAAATCTTCAATGTCCTGTCTTTGTAGATTCTGTAAATCTATCCACTTTGGATACGTTTCTACAATGAAATCAAAAAACAAATACATTTTCTTTAAAATATTTTGGGCGGTCGCAAAGGTAATTTGTTGGTGTATAAGTAATGTTTGATTTACATATTTTTTAACTAATTCCCGAAAGGGAAATTTTATACTGGTGAAATTAAGAAATCTGTCTCTTCGAGACATATTATATGGAATCCCTAGTCTTTTTATATTCCATTTATCTTTTTGATGTTCAGGTCGTTCGTCATAATAATTAGAGAAAAAATCATATAAACTTTTACATACTCCAAGATAAGGTGAAATAAATTCTCCTCCACGATGATGGGGGTATTTTAACGGCTTATTATTTTCAGTTAGATATAATTTGTATTCATCTAATAATGTAGTGTAAGGAATATCAATTATTGATGTGACTTGAGGGAATTTCTCGGCTAAAAATTTTGAAAGAAAGTACATTTTATAAAAATGCTTCTCCATAAAGCTGGATAAAAGCCAAATTTCATTGGTTAAAGAATAAAAAGAATAGTACTTTATCTCCAGTTTAATATATTCATTACTAATTTTATTGAAATCAACAATTTTTTTTGTTTCTTTAATTTTTCCTCTTCTATCTGGCAGGGGAAACTCTTCGATTTTCCATTCATCTAAAGCCCAATACCCTTTAAGGTCGTTCATAACTTTACGTTGTATTTTATTAGAATTAATAGCTACGATATTCATTTTCTCATTCTCCTATGCTGCTGGGCTTCATCCCAGTGCTTTCTTATAGTTTCTTCTGAAGGATGAATATACATATTTAAAGTAGTTTGTACCTGGGCATGTCCTAATAATTTTTGAATGATACCAGCGTCCATGCCTAGATCATAAAGTTGTGTTGCACATGTATGTCTAAGTGTATGAGCGGTAAAGTTTATTTTCGTTTTTTTAGACAATATACGTATAACAGCTTGCAAAGCCCAATATTGCATTGGCTGCCCTTTATTTTTCCCTTTTAAATTAATAAACACATGGTTAGAATCTACATCATTAGTATGGTAATCGATAATATAATCTTGGAATAAATTCATTGTTTCATTTGATACATATACTTTTCTTTTTTCTCCAGCTTGTGTTTTAGATTCTCTAACAGTGATACTACCATCATTGATATTGAAGTCCTCTATCCATAAACTTAATAACTCAGAAGCTCTTAATCCTCCTTCATATAAAATACGAATTATTAACTCATCTCTTATGTTATCACATGCTATATGAATCAATTCCGCCTGCTTAGTAGTAATGGTTTTTATTTTTCTTTTAGGTTCCTTAAGTTTTAAAATATTAATTTTGGTTGTTGGGGTATGTGTTATATGATCTAAAAATTTACGATACTTCCGCCTTGTATTATGGACTTCTTTTGTAACTTTGGATTTTACATTAAATAAGATTTGACCACTACGCCATTGGTAGTCCAAAAATTCGATAACACAATTAGTGATTAAGTTAACGGAAGATTCAGTTCTTTTAGCGTACACTAACTTCTTTGTGTCATTTAAATAGATAGTATTTATATCATCTGTTGATTTTCTTAACCAATGAATAAATTCTGTTAATAAACTTATATCCACTTCTCTGTAATCTTTATTCTTTTCGTTTAGAAAACACCAGAATATTTTCAAATGATAACAGTATGTTTTAAGTGTATTAGGTGCTTTTCCTAAAGAATCCTTATGTTTTATAAATTTCATGATTGGGATAACTGGTTCACCCTTGTTATGTAAAACCATCCAACGTTCTTCCCCAAACGATGTAATAATACTTTGTACTTTAAACATTTTTCCACCTCCAACTGTTCAATCTATCTATACTATAAATACTATCTCTTTTATACTATTATTATAGCTTCTACAAAGAGACAAAAAAAGAGAACTACCTATCGTTGTATACGTTATCTCTACTCATATATTATACTATTGTTAAAACCATCCCTCTTCCTTTAATCTTCGGTGTACCCCAACTTTGATTTTCCATGATGATCCCTCAATTTCGTATGATATGTCATTATTTTACACGAACAAACGTTCTTTTTAAAGAGGGTGAGAGATAAAATTTTAAAAAAAAGAGCAAAGTATAAAACTCGGCTCTTTTTTGACCACTGACCACAAAGATGACCACACACTTAAAATAAATTAAATTCATTTGAAATAACAAGAGGACATTTTAATTTATTTTTTTGCAAAAGAATGCACTACAGTAATATAGGATATACCAAAAGATATGATATACTTTATACGACTCATGTGGAGTGTGTGGCTTGGCTTAAGTTAGTATAATAGGAAAGCAGTTGATATAGAAAAAATCTATACCACCTGCTTTTTGGTTTACAAAAATACCATTCATAAGCGATTTTAGTTAAAATAAATATTGCTGATTTTCACAAATTATAAATTTAGATTTTGAAATTGTATTCATAGTGAGAGGATTTGAATTTGAAATGATAGATAATTTTTGGCGTGAATTACCACGACCATTTTTCGTACTTGCACCAATGGAAGATGTGACAGACGTTGTTTTCCGTCACGTAGTAAGTGAAGCAGGTCGTCCGGACGTATTCTTCACAGAGTTTACAAACTCGGATAGTTATTGCCATCCAGAAGGTATGAAAAGTGTACGTGGCCGTTTAATTTTTACAGAAGACGAACAACCGATGGTAGCACATATTTGGGGAGACAATCCTGAATACTTCCGTCAAATGAGTATCGGTATGGCAGAACTAGGGTTTAAAGGTATCGATATTAACATGGGTTGCCCAGTACCGAACGTTGCATCAAGAGGAAAAGGGAGTGGCCTTATTCTACGTCCAGACGTTGCAGCAGAACTTATCCAAGCAGCAAAAGCGGGTGGACTGCCTGTCAGCGTAAAAACACGACTTGGCTTTAAAGAGTTAAGCGAGTGGGAAGATTGGTTAACGCACATTTTCAAACAAGATATTGCAAACCTTTCTATTCATTTACGCACAAGAGAAGAAATGAGCCAAGTAGATGCGCACTGGGAACTAATTCCGGAAATCAAAAAATTACGTGACCGCATTGCACCCAATACGTTAATAACAATCAATGGAGACATCCTTGATCGTAAAATGGGACTGGAACTTGCTGAAAAATACGGCATTGATGGCGTAATGATCGGACGAGGCATCTTCAAAAATCCATTTGCGTTTGAAAAAGAGCCAAGAGAACATAGCAGTAAAGAACATCTAGATCTTTTAAGACTACAACTTGATCTTCAAGATCAATATGCAGAAGTACTGCCACGCTCAATCACAGGACTTCACCGCTTCTTCAAAATTTATGTGAAGGGCTTCCCAGGAGCTGCGGAATTGAGAAATCAATTGATGAGTACGAAATCGACCGATGAGGTGCGTGCTTTGTTGGATAAGTTTGAGGATAGTGTTGGTGTGGCTCAGGATAGTGAGATGGTTTAACTTTTAAGCAGTTAAATCATTTCATATGTAGTGCATGACATGAGTGAGTTGAAAATAAGTGCAGAGCTGGAAAAGAACAGTGTATTTGAGAAATCAAAGCACTGTTTTTTTCTTTTAGTTAATGTTAAGAGAGAAATCTTTTTATAGGCATATAAAAAACATGTAAGAGCTCTGTAGATACAATGATAGAGAAAAGTTCGGGTAAGACTATAAAACATATCTTTAAAATGTTAAAGTATTAATTTAGCGGACAATAACTAAAAGGTTAGATTAAACATGATAATTTAAAGCAGGTTATAGCATAAACTTTAACCGCTGAATAAATAATCAACATTTCAGGAGGAAACCCAATGGCAATGAGCAACAACGATATATTAAAAAGAGTACGATACGCTTTAGATATAAAAGATATAGATATGGTAGAAATCTTTAAACTTGGCGGGATGGAAGTAACGAAAGAAGACGTAGTTGATATGCTTACAAAAATAAAGAGAGCTCCTCAGCATGAAGCTGAAAATGATGAGGTAGCTGAAGATGAGTACGTAAAAACATGCGATATGATGATGTTAGAGGCATTTTTAAATGGATTTATTACTTTAAAAAGAGGAAAGCAAGATCCGAAACCAGGGCAGCCTGCACCTGTACAGAGCAAGGAGAGTGCCAATAACCTTCTTCTAAAGAAAATGAAAATCGCACTATCTTTAACGAGTGAGGATGTACTTGATATATTAGATAGCGTAGGCGTTACGGTAACAAAAGGAGAGTTAGGCGCTCTATTAAGAAAAAAAGGTCATAAAAATTACAAAGAGTGCGGCGATAGATACGCAAGGAATTTCATTAAGGGATTAGGTGTAAAGTATAGAGGATAATGAGTTCGTTAAAGCAGTAAATGATATAATAGGTAGAGTAGGACGTTCGTATCCTACTCTTTTTTATTTGTAAAAATACTATGCTAGGTGATGAAATGGTACATACATATTTAGGTGAGACAATTAATTTTCATATAACTTATAAGAAGAAAAAGTCCGTGCGTCTTTTTGTAGATTCGTATGGAAATGTAGAAATACAGGCTCCGAAAGGGACACCTGTTGAATACTTAGTCCAGTTGCTAGAAGAGAAGTGGGGGTGGATTCAGACAACACGTAAAGAAATGCAGGAGCGAGCGCATGGACCACAGGAAAAGGATTATGATCAAGGAGAAGGCTTTTTGTATTTAGGGAATACGTATCCGATACAGATTTCCCAAGATGCAAGCATTGAGCAAGACAACGCAGTATTTAAAGGGGATAAGTTACATATTTATGTGAAAGAGCTTAAGGATGAGAAAATACAACAAGCTTTAAAACGATTTTACTATAAGCAGTGTAAATCTTTAGTAGAGAAGAGTATTAAAGCGCATCAAAGTAATTTCAAAACAAAACCACGTTCTATTCGTATTACAGATAGTAGTCGTACTTGGGGTACTTGCGATTCGAATTTACAACTAACATTCAATTGGAAGCTAGCAATGGCACCACAGCGAGTAATTGACTATGTAGTTGTTCATGAAATGTGTCATATGGTTCATTTAAATCATGATCGATCGTTTTGGCGTCTTGTCGGGAAAATCATGCCCGATTATAAGGAAATGGAGAACTGGTTAGCTTTATCTAGTTGGAAGATGACGGTTTAATGTTGCGCTTTGTATAGGTTGCAATTATTGTCAATCTTTGTCGGTAAGTCGATATATTTCGAAAATCGCTGATATATTTGAAGTTGCGCCGATATATTTTGAAAATCGCTGATATATTCGGAGTTGCAATCGATATGTTCAATGAAGAGAAAGTAAAAGGAGAGGTCACAGCAGACATCTCCTCTTTTCGAGTATATAGGTTAGCGTCCAAACATCACAACAAAATCCCCATCCACTTTCGCCATCTCATACCCACGATACCCCTCCGAAAGCAAAGCCTGCTGTCCACTAGCATCACTCATTAGAATACTTTGAACATCCGTCCAATCGCTTTCTTTATCTCCGCGCAATTTCTTCACAAAAACATATCGCAGACTACCACCATACTTCTCCTTCAGCGCAGCAATCTCCATCCCTTGCGCAAATTTATCCTTCAAACTCGGGATGTTAAAAGGAGCAACGGTGCAGCATACATAATCATATTTGCTATCTTCTTTTTGTAATTCGTCCATGATGACGTTTGCTAATATTTTTTGCATCCCATTTCCTCGACAGTTCGGATGAACGTTTGAGATTTCTTGATAGATGACGCGGTGCAGTTCACTTTCTGATAGACCAATATCAAGCCCTAAATGTTCATCGTCGATAGGAGGGACGAGTAGAGCGCGAAATGCGATGAGTTTGTTTTCGATAAAAGCACCGATCATCATGCCGTTTCCTTCTAGAATGTATTGAAATTCTTCTAGTGAGAGTGGTTGTAAACGACTTTTATCTTCTAGTGCTTCAACTACGATGTTTTGTAGTGATAAAATTTGTTCGATGTGCTCTAGTGATAGTAATGTAACGTGAAATGATTCGTTATTTTGTTTTAATGTTCCTTCGTATAGAACCGTCATATGATAGTCCTCCTTTAGCGTACAACGTCTTGAAAGACGGTTAGTTCTTGTAGTGTATCTTCGTTTATTTCAATGCCGAGTCCGGGCTTTTCGTTTAAGCGAATGAATGGTACATCGTAATGTAAGTTTCCAATGTCTTTCGTGAATTTTAATGGTCCTGTTAGCTCTACGCTCGTAATGATTTTCTTTGAGAAAGCGACATGGAATCCTGCGGAAGAGGCAACAGATGATTCGACCATTGATCCCACTTGGCATTCAATGCCGGCCATTTCAGCTTGATGAGCGAGCTTTACAGCTGGATGTATGCCACCGCATTTCATTAGTTTTATATTCACTTTATCAGCAGCTTCTAATTTAATAATTTGGCGCATTTCACGAGAACTTTTTAGTCCTTCATCAATCATAAGCGGGAGGTCTGTCTTAGAACGAATATGAGCCATGGCATCAATATCGTCCGCGATAACAGGTTGTTCAATCCAGTCAATGTTTAAATGTCCTAATGACCGCAGTGCTGTTAATGTGTTTGCGCTATTTTTCCAGCCTTGGTTTACATCAACGCGAATAGCGATGTCATTTCCTACACGTTCTCGTACAGCTTCAATACGTTTCACATCTTCTTTTACATTCGTACCAACTTTCATTTTGAAAGATTGGTAACCTTTTTGAATCATAGAAGCAGCTTCTTCAGCCATATCTTCAGGATCGGCAATACTTAAAACGTGAGTGACAGGGAATTCTTCATGATAGCGCCCGCCAATTAATTGATATACAGGTTGATTTAGTTTTTTGCCCATTATATCAAAACAAGCAATATCAATTGCAGCTTTCGCTGTTGGAACACCGTAAATTGTATTGTCCATCATGTCGTGTATTTTTTCGATATTCATTGGATTTTTCCCGATTAGAGCAGGGGTTAGCGTATGTTTTAAAGTATGGAAAGTACTTTCCCATGATTCACCTGTGACGTGATCATCAGCAACGCCTTCACCGTAACCGATAATACCTTCATCTGTTTCCATTTTGACGATAATAGAGGGCATATCAGAATAAGAGCCATAACTAATAACAAACGGATTGCGAAGCGGTAAACGAATTGCGTAAAGATGAATAGCTGTAATTTTCATTGAATAGAAACCCCTTCCTGTTTACAATAGTTTTGTACATTTGATATAGTTGACGTTAAATAGTCGTTAATTAATGATAAGGAGTTAGAGAAAATGATGATAAAAATTGCAGTTGTCGGTTCAAAGGAGTTTATGGAGAACCTTTTTCCTATTGCTCAAAAATTAGAAGGAATAGAAATTGATCCATATATTTACCTTCATCCGGCGGAATCTTCTGAATTATTAAAGTGTCTAAAGCCTTGTGATGTCATCTTTTTCTCAGGTGCTTTACCTTATTATATGGCAAAAGAAATAAGAGAACAATTACGAATTCCAAGTACATACTTACAGCAAGACGAGACAACTGTCGCATCTTCAATTCTTTCTATCATGTATCATCAAAGTATTCAACCACATAACATTTCCATCGATTTAGTAGACCGCTCGTTTATTACAAATGTGTTCCATGATATTGGTATAAAAGAAAGCCCGCAAGTGTTGGATTATGAAAATATGCTGTGGAGTAAAGATGAAATAAATAGAGTTATCGATTTTCATGTAGCTAAATATCAATCTGGAGAAGCTCATTTAGCTTTAACTAGTATTCACGCTGTTTACGACGAGCTTCAAAAAATAGGTGTTCCTTCAGAGCGCATGATTGATCCAACACAATCCATTATACATGGTCTAAAAGATGCAAAAATAAAAGCTGAGTTAGCAAAAAGCTATTCAGCTACTGTTGGTGCTTGTATTATTTCTTCCCTAGAATTACGAACGAGTTTGCTTGAAAAACTAGATGTCATTTCAAAAGAACTACGTGGTTCATTTAAACAAGTGGATGAAATGACATGTATTTTGTATACAACTCGTGGTGATATCGAATCGATTATTAAAACAAATGCGATAAATAACTTGTTTGCGAGCGTAGAAGGAACGATAGCTATTGGATTTGGTTATGGAAAAACCGTGAAAGAGGCGGAGCAAAATGCAAAAATTGCTCAAAGTTTTGCAAAGAATAATCCAATAGATCGTTGTTTTTATATACTAACAAGTGATAAAGATTTGTTTGGTCCGTTCCCGAAAGAACAGAGAGTACAAAGTTTGAAAAATGATAATCCGGAACTAATGAAAATAGCGAAGGAAACGAAGCTTAGTCCGGCCAACTTGTCAAAAATCATTCAATTTAGTCAATCGCATCCGTCATTGAAGTTTACAGCAGCTGACCTTTCTGAGTACTTACAAGTGACTCGAAGATCGACAGAAAGGTTGTTAAAGAAATTAGTTGATTACGGGTATGCTCATATTTGCGGCGAGGAAATGCCCTATCAACAAGGGCGACCTCGCGCACTATATGAACTGAATTTACCGCTATTTTTAAGCTTCTAGTTGAGCTTTTTGTTTCTTTAGCAGTTCTGCTTTTTCAATGTCTGATAGTTTTACAATTGTGAAGCCTGTTATACCATAAATGATTGAGATAATAGGTACGATGAAATTCAAAATAGCATAAGGGGCATATTCAAATGCACCTACGCCAAGTGTAGCGAGAATAAATACACCGCACGTATTCCAAGGAACGAAGACAGAAGTTAATGTTCCGCCATCTTCTAATGCTCTGGATAAGTTTTTTGAATGTAGTCCTTTTTCTGTGTATGCATTTGCGTACATTCTTGAAGGGACAACAATTGAAATATATTGTTCAGAGCAAGTAAGGTTTGTTGCAAAACAAGATGCGATAGTAGAAGCGATAAGCCCTTTTGCTGATTTCGCTAACTTTAAAATCTGATTTACAATTGAGCGAAGAATACCTGTATGTTCTAATACTCCTCCGAAAGTCATAGCGACAATTGTCATCGAGACTGTATTCATCATCGAATCTAAGCCACCGCGGTTAAATAGTTCGTCTACTAGCTTGTTTCCAGTGTCTATAACAAATCCAGCTTGGAGTGCACCGACAGATGCTGAGACAGAACCACCTTGAATAAAGACTTGTGATAAAAATCCTAAAATAATACCGACGAGAATCGCTGGTATAGCAGGGACCTTTTAGCGACCAATACCATAACGACTACGGGTATAATGAGTAGGAAAGGTGAGATAACAAAGTTTTGTTGCAATACTTGTAACGTTTGATCGATGCTCTTCGCATCAATATTGTTAGCGCCGAAGCTTCTTCCTAAGACCGCGTAGACGATAAGAGTAATAATTAAACCTGGAACTGTAGTAAATAACATATGACGAATGTGTGCGAATAAATCTGTATTTGTTAATCCTGCGGCTAGGTTAGTTGTATCTGAAAGCGGTGACATTTTATCGCCAAAATAAGAGCCTGAAATAATGGCACCAGCAACCATTGGAGCTGGGATTCCCATACTTAGGCCAATTCCCATTCCAGCAACACCAATTGTCCCCATTGTAGACCAAGAGCTACCAATTGCTAATGCAACGATAGAACAAATGACGGTAATGGAAACTAAAAATAGTGATGGAGTTAAAAGTTTTAAACCGTAATAAATCATCGTTGCGACGATTCCACCGCCAATCCAAGCACCAATTGTTAAGCCAACAAGAATAATAATGACGATAGCAGGTAATGCAAGACGAATCCCTTTATACATTGCTTCTTCAAGATCATTCCATTTGTAACCATAACGCCAAGCGACAATAGAAGCAACGGTTGTACCGATAATAAGTGGAACGTGAGGGGTTTGTTTTAATACAACAATTGTAACCATCATAACTGCAACGGTAATGATAATAGGGATAATCGCTATTCCAAAAGGTATTTCTTTTTTCATAAAGTTCCTCCTTGTTACGTATGTTTGTTTGTATTTTTAGAATTGTCGTAAAATAGACGTTTATTAGGTTATGATAACTAAAAGTTTATGTAAGCGTCAACATAAAAAACAGAAAATAAGGAATGTTCTAGTTGTTTGTTTAGTTTGTAATATAAGTGCAGAGTAAGGTTTTTAAGTATTTAAAAATAAACAATTGACTTTTTTCTTAAAATTCAATATGTTCATAAAAACATCTGTTTTTCATAAGTATAATTAACCCGAATCGTTTGTAATGTGGGAAGGAGACTGGAACGTTGAAAACATTAGAACTACAAGAGCGCTTAACGGAGATTTTTCAGCATTTACACGAAAACCCTGAAGTAAGTTGGAAAGAATATGAAACGACAGCGTATATTACTGACTTTTTAAAAGAAGAAGGAATTTCATATAGAACATTTGATGATTGTCCAGGTGTAATTGCTGAGATTGGAGGCGGGAATCCAGTTATTGCGATTCGTGCTGATATGGATGCACTTTGGCAAGAAGTAAATGGAGAATTTAAAGCGAACCATTCATGTGGCCATGATGCTCATATGACCATTGTAATGGGACTTATTTTACAATTGAAAAATATGAGATGGAAAAGTGGTATGGTTAGATTTATTTTTCAGCCGGCAGAAGAGAAGGGGAATGGTGCTTTGAAGATGGTGGAGAAAGGTGCTGTAGATGATGCTGATTTCTTATTTGGCATCCATCTAAGACCAATTGAAGAACTATCTTTGAAACAAGCAGCCCCATCTATTCGCCATGGAGCAGCAGGATTTTTAGAGGGTATGATTCATGGGGAGGATGCACACGGGGCAAGACCACACCAAGGTGTGAATGCAATTGATGTCATTTCCATGATTAATATCGGTTTGAAAAATATTTGGCTGCCACCGCAAAGTTCCTATTCAGTAAAAATGACGAGATGCCAAGCAGGTGGTGATAATTTAAATATCATTCCAGGAAATGGTCATTTCAGTTTAGATGTAAGAGCTGAGAGTAATATACTATTAGAAGAATTAAAGAAAAAGATTGAGCATGTAATAGAATCAGCTGCATCGATGGGGTCGAAAACTTCATACGAATGGATGGATCTTGCACCAGGAGCAGAGGTTTCCGAAGAAGCAGAGCGCTTTATGCGTAAAGGTATTCTCGAAGTGTATGGGGAAGAGAGATGCACAGGGCCTCTCTATACGACAGGAAGCGATGATTTCCATTACTATACAGTGAAAAGACCACATTTAAAAGCTGTCATGCTTGGACTAGGAGCAGACCTACAACCTGGATTACACCATCCGTATATGAGGTTTGATCATAGTTGTATTATGGATGGGGTAGAAATATTGAAACAAACTGTATTGAAAGTGTTAGAAGACAGGGGCTAAAGAGCTCCTGTTTTTTTGTCGTGAATTGTCGGTAAATCGATATATTGAGAAAATCGTTGATATATTTGAAGTTATGATAGATATATTGAGAAAATCGTTGATATATTTGAAGTTACGATAGATATATTAAGAAAATCGTTAATATAATTTCACGTACCTATTAATTTGATGAAAAATGAGCCTCCAGTACATGGTGTATAATAATAAGTACCATTTTTTAATAGGAGAAAACGAATGAACGAACAATATTACGATGCAGTTTTACATATAAAAACAGTCGGTGAGCAAAAAGGGTTTAACAAGTCTATGCATTATCACCGCTACGAACCGACGCCGTATAGCGGGTTAGATGAGTTATTGAATCAATATGAAATACGAAGTAGCGACCGAATTGTAGACTTTGGGTGCGGAAAAGGGCGATTAAACTTTTATATGCATCATAAATGTGGGGCTTCAGCAGTTGGAATTGAAATGAATGAAGAATTTTATAAAGAAGCGATGGATAATCGAGATCGTTATGCCCGAAAGGCACGAAACAGTAAGGGGAAAATTCAATTCCAATGTTGTTTAGCGCAGGAATATAAGATTGATCCACATGATAATAGGTTTTATTTCTTTAATCCGTTTTCTGTGCAAGTGTTTATGAATGTAGTAAATAACATTTTGCTTTCAGTAGAAAATACGGGGAGAGAAGTGGATATTATTTTATATTATCCTTCTGAGGACTATATTTTCTTCTTAGAAAATCAGACTGCGTTTGAGCTGAAGAAAGAAGTTAGATTGCCAGGTGCTTATGAGAAGAATGGGAATGAGAGGTTTTTAGTTTATACATTAGGGTAATAAAAAAACAGGTGCCAAGGCACCTGTTTTTTATTAGTTACGGATTAAGTAATCAAATGCACCTAAAGCTGCGTTTGCACCTGAACCCATAGAGATGATGATTTGTTTGTACGGATTATTTGTACAGTCACCTGCAGCAAACACTCCTGGTACGTTTGTAGCGCCGTGCTTGTCTGTTACGATTTCACCGCGAACGCGTTCAACTGTTTCGCCTAACCAGTCTGTGTTTGGCACAAGACCGATTTGTACGAATACACCTTGTAATTCAACGTGATGAACTTCTTCAGTTTCACGATCGATGTAAGAAATACCGTTTACTTTATCAGTACCAGTGATTTCTTTCGTTTGAACGTTTTTCAGAACAGTTACGTTTGGTAAGCTGTTAAGACGCTCTTGTAATACAGCATCAGCTTTTAATTCTGGCATGAATTCAAGAACAGTTACGTGCTTAACGATACCTGCTAAGTCGATAGCTGCTTCAATACCAGAGTTACCTCCGCCGATAACTGCTACGTCTTTTCCAGTGAATAATGGACCGTCACAGTGTGGGCAATATGCTACACCTTTATTTTTGAACTCAGCTTCACCTGGTACGCCAACATTACGCCAGCGAGCACCTGTAGAAACGATTACGCTCTTACTTTTCAGAATAGCGCCGTTTTCAAGTTCCACTTCAATAAGTTCTTTTTTCTCTAAACGTTTCGCACGTTGTAGATTCATTACATCGATGTCGTATTCTTTTACGTGTTCTTCAAGGCTTGCTACTAGCTTAGGACCTTCAGTCTTTTTTACGCTGATGAAGTTCTCAATGCCCATAGTATCCATTACTTGACCACCGAAGCGCTCAGCAACGATACCAGTGCGGATGCCTTTACGTGCTGCGTAAATTGCTGCACTTGCACCAGCAGGGCCCCCACCAACAACAAGAACATCGTATGGATCTTTATCAGAAAGCTCTGATGCATCTGGACCGTTACCCATTTTAGCTAAAATTTCTTCAAGTGTCATACGACCGCTTCCGAAAGATTCGCCGTTTAGGTAAACAGTTGGTACTGCCATGATGTCTTTGCTTTCTACTTCCTCTTTGAATGCAGCGCCATCAATCATAGTATGTGTAATACCAGGGTTAAGAACGCTCATTACGTTAAGAGCTTGTACAACATCAGGACAGTTATGACAACTTAGGCTGATATAAGATTCAAAATGATATTCGCCTTGAATGTTTTTAATTTGATCGATTAATTTTTGTTCAACTTTTGGAGCGCGTCCACTTACTTGTAGTAAAGCTAACACTAATGATGTAAATTCGTGTCCTAATGGAATACCAGCGAATACGACACCAGTGTCTTCACCAGGGCGGTTTACGCTAAAGCTTGGTGTTCTCTCTAATTCAACTTTTTCTACTGTAATCTTAGATGACATAGTAGCTAATTCGTCTACTAGAGCTAACATATCTTTAGATACGTTATCGTCTCCTGCGCTTACCTTAAGTAAAATATCGTTCTCCATTAATTGAAGGTATTGGGATAGTTGTGTTTTTATATCTGCATCTAGTATCATTTTGATCGAACTCCTTAGATTTTGCCTACAAGGTCAAGGCTTGGTTTAAGTGTTGCAGAACCCTCTTGCCATTTAGCTGGGCAAACTTCACCTGGGTTGTTACGTACGTATTGAGCAGCTTTAATTTTGTTAACAAGAATGCTTGCGTCACGGCCGATACCATCAGCATTGATTTCCATAGATTGGATAACGCCGTCTGGATCGATGATGAATGTACCACGAGCAGCAAGACCTTCTTCTTCCATTAAAACGTTGAAGTTTGTAGTGATTGTGCGAGTTGGGTCACCAATCATGATGTACTCGATTTTGCCGATAGTTTCTGAGCTATCATGCCATGCTTTGTGAGTGAAGTGAGTGTCTGTAGATACAGAGTATACTTCAACGCCTAAGTCTTTTAGAGTTGCGTATTGGTTTTGTAAGTCTTCAAGTTCAGTTGGGCAAACGAATGTGAAGTCAGCTGGGTAGAAACAAACTACACTCCATTTTCCTTTTAAACTTTCGTCAGTAACTTGGATAAATTCTCCATTATGGTAAGCATTAGCTTTAAACGGTTTTACTTCTGTGCCGATTAATAACATATTAAAATTCCTCCTAAATGTTGGTTTTGAGCATCAAAAAATAGTGTGCTCATAAAATATATTTTTTAATTAACTATAATAATTCTAATTCGATATTAATTATCATATAGAAGTGGTTATTTTGTCAAGAGAATAAACCAACTTTATACCAATTTAATTAATATTTATTCTCAATTAAGGCTAACAGGGAATGGAAAGGTAACTTTAAGTTTATAAATTTTCAATGATTGTTTGAAAGAGTAGTGTGTATGTTAGAAATATGGTGTAAGTGTAAATTCTTAGGAAGGAAATATTTCTTAGAAGTTATGTATTTGAAAAGGAACTGCTTATTTCTATTTTACAAAGAATTGTGCGATAAATAAAATAAAATGAATCGAAATCTTTTTGAACAATTTTTGTCATCTCAAATATATAATTAGGAAGTATATTACGCTGATAGTTAGAAACATTGACTCAAAGTGCTAACAAGATATAATAAAACCTAGATATACCTTTCAAAAAGAAGAATACATATTTATAGGATGAAAAAATTCAACCTATTATTTTTTATAGCTTTTAGAAAACGCTTACAATTGGTGTGGAGGGGAAACCATGTCTAAGTTCACAAAGTATTTTTTAATGGAAGCTAGCGATGTGATTGCATATGTGAAAGAGAAATTATCTAAGTTTGAACATGCAAAGGGGCTAAAGTGTAAAGAAATAGGTGATGGCAATTTAAATTATGTGTTCCGCGTTTGGGATAAAAAAGAGAACATGTCTGTCATCGTAAAGCAAGCTGGGGATACAGCTCGCATTTCAGATGAGTTTAAGTTATCGACGAATCGTATTCGTATAGAATCAGATGTTTTGCAGTTAGAGAATGAGTTAGCACCTGGACTTGTTCCTAAGGTGTATTTATTTGATAGTGTGATGAACTGTTGCGTAATGGAAGATTTATCGAATCACACAATATTACGTACAGCACTTATAAATCATCAAATATTTCCGCAGCTTGCTGACGACTTAACTACTTTTATGGTAAATACACTTTTATTAACATCTGATGTTGTAATGAATCATAAAGAGAAGAAGGAACTTGTGAAGAATTATATAAATCCTGAATTATGTGAGATTACAGAGGACCTCGTATATTCAGAACCATTTACAAATCATAATAAGCGTAATGAGTTATTTCCTTTAAATGAGGGATGGATTAGGGAGCATATTTATAGTGATAAAGAGCTTCGTATGGAAGTAGCGAAACGTAAATTTTCTTTTATGACGAATGCACAGGCATTGCTTCATGGTGATTTACATACTGGTTCTGTTTTTGTAAGAGATGATTCTACAAAGGTTATTGATCCTGAGTTTGCTTTTTATGGACCTATGGGATATGACGTTGGGAATGTAATGGCGAATTTAATGTTTGCTTGGGTGAATGCAGATGCAACGATGCCACCTGGAGCTGAGAAAGATACGTATATGGATTGGTTACAAACTACGATGGTAGAGGTAATTGATTTATTTAAGAAGAAGTTTTTAGATGCTTGGGATATTCATGTGACCGAGATTATGGCGAAGGAAGAAGGCTTTAACGAAGTATATTTACAATCTGTATTAGAGGATACAGCTGCAGTGACAGGTCTTGAATTAATCCGCCGTATTGTTGGATTAGCGAAAGTAAAAGATATTACTTGTATTGAGAATGAGGAAGCACGTGCTAGAGCGGAGCAAATTTGTCTTAAAGTAGCGAAGAGTTTTATTTTACGAGCGAATCAATATAGAACAGGTAGAAGTTTTGTAGAAACGTTAAAAGAACAGTCAATGCACTACGCGGAGTAAGGGGAGAATATGATGGAAGAGCAATTAATACCAATTCAGTGGAAAGATGATGCTTTAGTTTTGTTAGATCAAACGTTATTACCGAATGAAATTGTCTATGAATCATTTAAAACAGCTGAAAGTGTGTGGGATGCCATTCAAGTAATGAAAGTACGAGGTGCACCAGTGATTGGTGTTTCAGCAGCTTATGGAGTGTATTTAGGGGTAAAGGAATTTGCTGAAAGTACGGAAGAAGGATTTATGGATGAAGTAAGAAAGGTATGTACATACTTGGCGACATCAAGACCGACTGCAGTAAATTTATTTTGGGCACTTGAAAGAATGGAAAGTGTAGCGGCAGATAATATTCATTTATCAATCTCACAGTTGAAAGATAGATTACTAGAAGAGGCAAAAGAAATTCATAGAGAAGATGAAGAAATAAACCGTCAAATTGGAGAACATGCATTAACATTATTCCATGATGGAATGGGAGTATTAACACATTGTAATGCTGGTGCGTTAGCGACGACTAAGTATGGTACTGCGACGGCTCCAATGTACTTAGCGAAAGAAAAAGGATGGGACTTAAAAATCTTTTCGGATGAAACACGTCCAAGATTACAAGGGTCAACGTTAACGGCATTAGAACTACAGCGAGCGGGAATTGATGTTACTGTCATTACGGATAATATGGCGGCTATGGTCATGTCACAAGGGAAGATTGACGCTGTAATTGTTGGATGCGACCGTGTGGCAGCGAACGGTGATATAGCAAATAAAATTGGAACATTAGGCGTATCTATTTTAGCGAAATACTACAACATTCCGTTTTATGTAGCAGCGCCAACGCCGACAATCGACTTAAAAACACCGACAGGAAAAGAAATTCCCATCGAGGAAAGAGATGCTTCTGAAGTGATTAATCGCTTCGGACAATATTCTGCTCCGAAAGAAAGTAAAGTATATAATCCAGCATTTGATGTTACTCCACATGAAAATGTAACAGCGATTATTACAGAAAAAGGGATTGTAAAGGCACCGTTTACGGAGAATTTAAAAAAGATATTTCAATAAGTAGATAAATATAAAAGTCAGTCATCATAAGCTTCATACTTAGGGGGATGTATATGTTATTACAAAAAGAAAGAGAAGAAATTGTAGCGTATGGAAAGAAAATGATTTCTAGTGGTTTAACAAAGGGGACGGGTGGTAATATTAGTATCTTTAATCGTGAACAAGGTCTTGTTGCGATTAGCCCAAGTGGTTTAGAGTACTATGAAACAAAGCCTGAAGATGTAGTTATATTAAACCTAGATGGTGAAGTAATAGAAGGAGAGAGAAAACCATCAAGTGAATTAGATATGCACCTTATTTACTATAGGAAGCGTGAAGATATAAATGCGCTTGTGCATACACATTCTCCTTACGCGAAGACGATTGCGTCATTAGGATGGGAGCTTCCGGCTGTGTCATATTTAATTGCTTTTGCAGGTCCGAATGTCCGCTGTGCGCCGTATGAAACATTTGGTACGAAGCAATTAGCGGATGCTGCTTTTGAAGGCATGATTGATCGTCGTGCTGTGCTACTTGCAAATCACGGTTTAATTGCTGGTGCAAATAATATAAAAATGGCATTTACTGTTGCAGAAGAGATTGAGTTTTGTGCTCAAATTTATTATCAAACGAAAAGCATTGGGGAACCAAAGCTATTGCCAGAAGATGAGATGGAGAATTTGGCGAAGAAGTTTGAAGGGTATGGGCAACAGTAGAATGAAATAAAAAACACCCTCAAGAAAAAATCTTGAGGGTGTTTCTTACGCCTTTTTAAGCAATAAATACATAAAGTAAGGAGCACCAATTAAAGCAACGACAATACCAGCTGGAATACCGTTAGGATCGACGATATTACGTCCGATTGTGTCTGCTAATAACAATAGCCATCCGCCGATTAAAAGGGCGATAGGCATGAAAATTTGATGTCTTGGACCTACTAAAGATTTTGCAATATGAGGAGCCATTAGTCCGACAAAACTAATTCCTCCTGTTACGGAAACAGCTGCAGCTGCAAGCGCAACGGCTGCGACTAATAAGTATCTGCGTTCTTTTTCAATTTCAATCCCAACGCCGATTGCGACTGGCTCGTTTAATGCTAGAATGTTTAATCGATTTGCTTTATAGAAAACGAACGGAATTAATACGATTAACCATGGGAGCATTGCTAAAACGAAGACCCAGTCATCTCCCCAAATATTTCCTGCAATCCATTTGGCGATAAAGTCCACTTTCATACGATCAGCGGATGAAATAAGGACAATCATCATTCCAGATAGTGCAAATGAAAAACCAATACCAGTTAATGTTAGTCGGATTGGCTGAAGTCCAGTTGATTTACTATAAGAAAATACATAAATTAGAACAGCTGTCAGAAATGCGCCGATAAATCCAACAACAGGTAGTAAGTAAAGAAATGAACCTACATCTATTGGAAAGTATAAAAAGAAAATAGCAACAGCAACACCGGCTCCAGAGTTGATACCGAGAATACCAGGTTCCGCTAAATCATTTCGGGTAATTCCTTGTAGGATAGCACCTGATAAAGCGAGAGCCATACCAGCTAATAATGTAATAACAATTCTAGGTAGTCGTAAAGAGTATAAAACAAACTCCTCTTTAAAAGTCCCTTGTCCCATTAATGTTGGGAGTAGCCGATCATAAGATAAAGATGCTGAACCAAGTCCCATTCCAACTACAATGGTTGTGATGGTTAGTATTAGTAAAGCGAGTATAATAAGACGTTGTTTTCTTAGAATAGATTGCATCATGAGAATGTTTTTCCTCCTTTACGTACAACGAATAGGAAGAATGGCAGCCCTACAATTGCGACAATAGCGGCAACTGGTGTTTCGTACGGAGCGTTAATAGTACGTCCGACTGTATCTGCAAGTAGCATAAAGGAAGCTCCAGTAATTGCTGACATTGGTATAACAAATCGGTAGTCTGGCCCGACAATTGGACGTACCATATGAGGTACCATTAAGCCGATAAATGCCATATTTCCGACAAGAGCTACAGACGCACCAGCAAGTAATATAATAATGATAAATAGAATGGTTTTAATAACAATAATTTTTTGACCTAGTCCAATAGCAACTTCTTCACTGAAACTAAGAACTGTCAATTTTTTTGCTAGTAAGATAGCGATAAAGATACTAATTGAAATGACTGGAATAATAATTTTTAATTGGCCCCAAGTTGTTCCAATTACGCCCCCAGCAGTCCAAAGTGATACCTCTTGTGAAATTTTGAAGTAAATGCCGACTCCTTCTGAAATTGCGAGTAGAAATGCTGAAACGGCAGCACCGGCTAATACAATTCGAAGAGGGGACAGCCCGCCTTTTTTCACCATACCAATTCCAAATACCATAATCGCACCGATTGCAGCACCGATAAAGCAAGCTAATGTTAAGTAAAGATAGCTGATGGAAGGGTTGAAAGCAAGTGTCAGTGCAAGTGCAGCATTTGCTCCACCAGATAGCCCTAGTAATCCAGGATCTGCAAGCGGATTTCGTGTTAATCCTTGCATAATTGCTCCAGAAACAGCAAGTCCAGCTCCTACAAAAATTGCAGCTACTTCACGTGGTAAACGAATTTCTCGAATAATAGATATTTTGTCCCCTTTAGCAGAGGAAGTGAGCGCTAACCATACATCTTTTATTGAAGTATCGGCAGCCCCTAATACCATTGCCACCATAAAAATAAGAAAGAATGCAATTATGCTCAAAATTAGTTTGTATGTAAAAGCTATAGAACGTGGATTGTCGTGATCTTTTGTCATTCGTTTCACATCTTTTCTGTTCATAGAATAAAGGAAGAGGAATTCTTAATTTAAGAATTCCTCATGTTTGTATTATTTACCAAGAAAGCTCTTCTTGAAGAAGTCTAGTTGGAAATCTAGTGTAAGTGGATCGTTGAAATAGAATTCCATCATGTTTGCTTCGTATACGCGATTATTTTTTACTGCTGGGATGTTTTTATATGATTCTGTCTCCTGGAATGAGTTATCAGTATCTTTGTTTTTACTTACGATTAAGTAATCACCAGCAAACTCAGGTAATACCTCAGTAGATAATGCGTAGTAACCTTCTTTTAATGCTTTTTCTTTTACTTTTTCAGGCATTTTTAATTTCATTTCTTGGTACAGAATTTCTGTTCCACGGCCCCAGTTTTCGCCGTATACATAAAGCTGTTTGTTGAAGTTTTCTACAACAGAAACTGTTGCATCTTCACCGATTTTTGCTTTAATTTCTTTACCAGCGTCTTGTGCACGTTTTTTGAAGTCATCAACCCAAGTTTTTGCTTCTTTTTCTTTGTTTAATAACTTACCGATTTCTAAATGCTGTGTTAAGTAATCAACTTTTCCGTAAGTGTATGTTACAGTAGGAGCGATTTTCTTTAACTTATCAGCATTTTTAATATTTGATAAACCAATGATTAAATCTGGATTTAGTTCAGCGATTTTTTCAACATTTTCATCTGATACTTCAGCAACATCTTTAAGTTTGCTATCAAAACGTGGGTTTTGTTTAGACCATGAATCTACCCCAACAAGATTTACACCTAATGACATTACGTTACCAGCGAATGATGATAATACAACAACGCGTTTTGGATTTGCAGGAACTTCTACTTTACCATTTTCAGATTGGTATGTAATTGTTTCTGATTTGCTACCTTTTGCATCGTCCTTTTTGTCTGTAGAGCTATTGCTACAAGCGCTCATAACAAGAACGAAAAGGACTGTTAGTGAAATAAATAACTTTTTCATCGTCTTTCTCCTTTAACATAGATGATATGTGTATACAATAATTTGTTTAACTGTAATCTTTTTGAAATAGTAGTGGTAATGCAAAATAATTTATTAAAAATCTTGAATATGAGATTTTATAATATAGTAATAACCATAGTAATGAAAGAAGATGTAATCTCAAATTTGCTAATTATTAACAAAATGATAATGATTATCACTATTGATTCTTTAAATAATATAATTTTATATAGGTGTATTGTCAATAGTAATTTTGATTGTAAATTTTGCGGAAACAGGTTATATTTTATTGAGAATGATAATCAATGATTAGTAGCTGAGGAGTGAGCACGAATGAATCGAGAAGAATTGTTTGATGTAACCGTGATAGGCGGAGGACCTGCAGGGCTTTATTCAGCTTTTTATAGTGGACTCAGAGAAATGAAAACGAAAATAATAGAATTTCAACCACATTTAGGTGGAAAAATACATGTGTATCCGGAAAAAATGATTTGGGATGTAGGAGGACTATTACCAGTTACAGGTGATAAGTTAATTGAACAACTTGTACAGCAAGGGTTAACATTTAAGCCAGAAGTTGTATTAGATACAAAAGTGGAATCAATTATTCGTAATCAAGATGGTACTTTTACATTAAAAACAAGTACTGGGGAAGAACACTTTTCAAAAACAGTTATCGTCGCAACAGGAAGTGGTATATTGAAACCGCAAAAGTTATCTATTGAGGGTGCTGAGCGATTTGAAGTATCGAATTTAAATTATACAGTTAAATCTTTAAAGCGTTTCAAAGGTAAAACAGTTATTATTTCCGGTGGAGGCAATTCTGCTGTTGATTGGGCAAATGAATTAGAACCAATTGCGGAAAAAGTGTATTTAACCTATAGAAAAGAAGAATTATCTGGTCATGAAGCACAAGTAAAACAACTTATGAACAGCTCAGCGGAGTGTTTCTTTAATACATCGATTACAAAATTAATTGCTGGTGATAATCATGAAGCAATCGAATATGTAGAATTAACAAATCATGAAACAGGTGAGGTTTCTCATTTACCTATTGATGAAGTTATTATTAATCATGGATATGAACGCGACATTACATTATTAGAAAATAGTGAGTTAGACGTTGCAATTATAGATAATTATTATATTGCAGGTAATGCAAATAGTGAGTCTTCAGTAGATGGATTATATGCTGCTGGAGATATTTTAAAGCACGAAGGGAAACTACATTTAATTGCAGGTGCATTCCAAGATGCTGGAAATGCTGTGAATAAAGCCAAACAATTTATCCAACCAGATGCAAGTGAGTACGGAATGGTTTCTTCTCATAATGAAGTATTTAAGAAGAGAAATCGCGAACTGATTAAGCAGATAATGAAATAATAAGGAACAAGTATACCCCCACGTATTTCTCTATTCAAATGGATGAGAGATGTACGTGGGGGTTTTCCTGTTTACTATATTTTCTATCATTATAATGACACCGGTTTCATCAGTTCGTATGATATGAACTTTTTATTGGTAAAGCATCCTAGAAAACAATTTAGCTATGTTTTGCTTACGCAGAACATGGCTAAATTACGCTGTCCCTTTAGCGCGTTCATTAGGAAATGGCATATTTAGTATGGAAGCAATATATTGTTTTCCATGCATTCGAGCTAATGATTCTAATATTTGGCGAACACGTTTTGTAAGATGACCTTGTTTTTTGATGGCTTCACAATATGCGTCATAGAAGGCATATTTAGCCCAAAGGAAATCATCTTGTTGGAATAAGAAATGATTTTTGTACCATTCACCAATTGTATGATAACAATTGTTTTCATGTATTGCTGTGCTTTGAGAAAGAAAACGATCAGATAAAGATACATTTAAATGAGAAATTGTGTTTTCTGTTTCAACTTGTAGTGTTTTTTCTAACATTGTAATGATGTGACGAGTAGCCATATGTTAACTCTCCTTTGTGTAAATGGGTAATACCATTCTATATTTAAAAAATTCTTACTATATAATACTATACAATATATGGAATGCATCTACCTGCTTTTTGAACTGCATTTACAAAATCTTTTTTATTTGTTTACAAAAATAAAGTAAAGTAAGATACAGTATAGATGAAAAAATAATAAAGGAATGAACGCATTGTATATAACAGTAGAAGAGACTGCGGAGTATTTGAATTTACCAAAATCGTATATTGAAGAGTTAATTCAGCAAAAGAAAATTCGTGCGCTATTCGATGGAGAGCAATATTTAGTAAATAAAGAACAATTTAATACACATTTAGAACAAATGGAGAAATATAAGCAATTAGTGGAAGAAATATTGAACGAACCAATTCCAGAAGATATGGATGTTAAAGACGAAGATTAAACTATGGAAAATCCCTTATGAAGATATGCAGAAATGTATATTCATAAGGGATTTTTTGTTTGAAGATATCAAAAACATAAGGAGTTCTTAGCCTTTCTTCAAATTTTGATAGGTAGTAGTCTACCATGTTAAAAGCATATTTTTTTCTAGCTAGGACAAACATAGAGAACGTAACCTGTACAGATACATATACTATCAGTGCAAAAGCTTATAAATTAATGGAAGGGGTTTTCTCGTGAGTTTATTTCATTGTGATTTTCTGAAAGACTTAATTGGATCTTTTGTGAGAGTAAACAGGGGTGGTCCAGAATCTCAAAAAGGAACAATAGTCGCTGTATGTTCGGATTACTTTGTATTAAAGAATGAAAAAGGAGAGCTCTATTACTATCAGATTCGTCATCTGAAAAGTATTACAAAAAATGCGAAAGATTGTAAAGCAGATGATTGCAGATGGTTGGAATGTGAATGTGAAGATGACTTTGAAAAGTTACTTCAAAGCTTCAAATATTGCTGGGTGAAAATTAATCGTGGTGGCCCAGAGAAAGTTGAAGGTATTTTACAAGATGTTTCTTGTGAATTTGTGACACTAATTGTAAAAGAAGAAGTTATATTAGTTGCAGTATCTCATATTAAGAGTGTCGCAGTAGCTTGTAGAGAAAGCGAAGAAAGCGACAGTGAAAGCAATAGTGAAAGTGATGATTCGGGTCGAGCTCGCGCACAAAGACAGTCAAGAAGAGGAAGATAATAAGAAAGGAGGATACAAATTTGGAAAGTATATTATGCTGTGAACAAATTAAAGGCTTAGTCGGTGAGACTGTAAAAGTAAATCTTCGTGGACCAGAGAGTCGAGTGGGGGTACTTGTATCGTTAGGAAGAGATTACCTTACATTACAACTTCCTCTTGGTGAATTAGTATATTACCAATTGAAACATGTGAAGAGTCTAGTTAAGAAAGTGAAAGAAAGTAAATGTGGCGATGGCTATGTTTCATGTTTCTGCTCTGATGATGATACTTTCGTCGATGTATTACGTGACTTGAAGTATAAGTGGGTAAAGATTAATCGTGGCGGCCCAGAGTGTGTAGAAGGCCTATTAAGTGAAGTGCATGAAGAATGTATTACGCTAGTAAACGGTGATGAAGTTATTTATATCATTAATTATCATATTAAGAGTGTGAGTCAAGTAGTGAAATGTAAAAAGAATGAAGATGAATAATGTTTAATAAATAAGAGGGGCATTATGAGGGAAAGAGAAGAACAATTTCTTATTTCGATAGTATGAAAAGGAATTACTTACTATTAAGACAGAACATTGCCCTGATTATTTTTTTGAAATGGAAGATAGTAAAGCTGAAATTCATAGGAAGGAGGATATAGATGAATGAGTTAAACAAAAGTATTGGGGAAAATATATATGTTAAATTAATCGGTGAAAAAAGGTTTAAAGGTATATTAATAGACGTAGGAAATGACATTATTGTTCTTTACAATGGACAAGACTATGTATATATATCTTTATATCATGTACAATACTATAAATTTTTAAGAGCACATGACGAAGACATACTAAAACCAGATGTTGATTCTGTAATTAAGAGGGAATCCCCTTCAATTTCTTTGAGAAAAGTATTAAGTACTTCTAAAGGGATTTTTACAGAAGTTTATGTAGCAGGAAATGCTCCAATACATGGTTATGTTACAAGTGTGATGAACGACTATATTGTTTTTTATAGTCCGGTTTATAAAACGGTATATATATCTTTAAAGCATTTAAAATGGTTAATTCCGTATAAAGAAAACCAAGTACCGTATGCCCTCAATAAAAATGAACTCCCCGTAAATCCGTTAAATATTACGTTAGCTAGAACGTTTGAAGAACAGCTTATTAAAATGGCTGGGAAAATTATGGTGTTCGATTTAGGTGAGGAGTCCAATAAAATTGGAAAAATGGCGAAAATTGATGAAGGTCATATTGAAATATCAAAAGCACGTGATGCAAAAATGTATGTGAATATTCAACATGTAAAATCCGTCCATTGTCCGTAGATTAGTTGAAAGGGCTGGCTTTTTCTTTTATCCGGAGAAGAAAAGGTCGAGCCTATTTGTTTTAGTCTAATTTGGATATGAGGGGAAAATGAATTGAATATAAACATATTATAGTGTGATTTTTTAAAAGGTAACTGTGCACTAACTTATAAAAATTGTGTACGAGCTATCTTATTATGTATTCAATTTATTTTTTGAGGAGGAGCTGCTCAACTAATTTATTAAAGGGGTTTTGTTTGTGGAGCAGTTTCCGAATTCGTTATCAATTACATTGCTTGGTAGTGCTGGTGGAGCAGCAAAAGCAGTTTTAGCAATTTTAAATCAAGCGATAGTAAATGAAAAAGATCCAATTTATAAAGTATTAAAGAATGCCAAATTTCATTTGGTGGATATAAAACAAAAAGATAGGACTTATTATGATGAGCTGTTTTCGAATTTGAAAGATCAATTATATTTATATGAAATAAACCTTCAAAATGTAGTGGAATTTAAAAAACATTTAAAAGAAAAAAGAACGAGTGTTGTGATTGATGTTTCAGGGGCAGATACAATTAGAGTATTAAGCTGTTGTAATGAACTAGGAATTTGTTATATTAATTCAGCCTTGGAAAATGAAGCAGTAGATCAGGACGACAGCTTAATCGGCTTTCAGCTTACGGAAAGATATACAAGGTTTGAGAAGGAGAAAGAGAAATTTACAAATACAAAAGCGATTATAGGTTCAGGTATGAATCCAGGTGTTGTTCAATGGATGGTTGTTGAGCTTATGAAGGAACGACCAAATGAAAGGCCAAGAGCATGTTATATTGTAGAACATGACACATCATTTTTGAATGATACGGCACTTATAAAGCCACATACACTTTATGCTTCATGGGCAGTAGAGCGATTTTTAGATGAAGCGATCTGGAGTTATCCGATGTATATGAGTTATCATCGTCCTCTTTACTTTTATGAAGATGTATATGCTTCAGAGTATAAAGTGAAGTTAGGAGAAAAAGAATTATATGGTTGCTTAATGCTACATGAGGAAGTATTAATTTTAGGGAAAAACTTCAATATGGAAGTTGGTTTTCTTTACCGAATTAATGAGTATACAACAAATATAATTAGACAGAACTTAGATCAAGTAGAAGATTTATGGAACTGGAATCGTAAAGTGTTTAATCCAGCGGAAGAAGAGGTTGCTGGAGAGGACTTGGTCGGTGTGTTACTCGTTTATGAAAATAGTGAGACATATATGTATAATGTAATGAATAGTAGCCAAGTTTTTCGTAAATATAAAACGAATGCAACGTATTTTCAGGTAGGGTGCGGAATTTATGCGGGCTTGTCTAGTTTACTTTTAGATCAATTTGAACAAGGTGCTTATTACGTCGAGGAGTTGTTATTAAATACAGAAAGTAAGTACGGTGAGTATTTAAATTTATATATGAAGGATTTTGTAATAGGGCATAATAATTTTACTGATGGATTGTTACATGATAGGGTAAGGTGGATATAAGTTGTTACTAAAAGGAAGGAGAGATCTCCTTCCTTTTAGTATTATAAGTTTAAATATTGCCCTGAAAGCAATTTCATACTTATACTTTAAGGAGATAACAATGAAAGTTTTTTGTATCGATCAAGGGGAGTTTTTATATGAACAAATACAAGAGCTTGATTTATGAAGAAAGAAGAGCCTTAAAGGTATTTATATTATTATTTTATATTATATTCTTTTTATATGACGCTATATATTATTTTGTATATCCTGCTATGAATATTAGTGGAACAGCGGTAGGGTGGCCAGAAGGTAGTCTTGGGATAGGTGTGCCTATATTTGTAATAGCATTATTTCCTATTTCTATATATCTTCAAAAAAGAGGGTATGTATATTCTGTAAAATATTTATTTTTATTTGGATACATGTTTATCAATCTTGTTAATAATTTAATGATTTATTTGCGAACGGATAGACCTTTTGAACATGGTAGTATGGTAGAAATGTTGTTAATTTTATTTGCCCCAGTTTTCGTGAATAGAAAATACTTTTATTTAGTTTCCTTTAGTGTAATTGGAAAGTACGTATTTTTCACATTGCTATTACAAGATTTAAAAGTGATAATTCCACTTGTTTTATGTGTATTTTATTTCATTATTTCACATTCTTTATTAAAACGATTTCAATCTTATGTAAGAACAGTGGTTGAAATGATGAACAATATGAAAGAGACGGAAAATTTAGCTGTGATTGGGACTATGTCTACAACAATTGCCCATGAAATTCGAAATCCATTAACAGCGTTAAAAGGGTTTACGCAAATGCAAAAAGAAAGAAATCCAACTGATACGATGAGCTACGACATTATGCTACAAGAAATTGAAAGGGTTAATGGATTTGTTAGTGAATTGATGTTGTTAGGGAAACCAAAGCCAACAAATTATGAAAGGTGTAATATACGAGACACCCTTCTATATGTTGTGCATCTAATGGAAAGTTATGCAACGCAATATAGAGTTAAATGTCATTTACAAGTAGATGGGAATTTACCGGCTATAAACGGTGATGATAAGCAATTAAAACAAGTGTTATTAAATATCATTAAAAATGGAATAGAATCAATGCCAGAGGGTGGAGAAATTCATATCCGTGCATATCAAAAAACGCAAGGATATTTGTGTATTTCTGTTGAAGACCAAGGATTTGGTATAGAGAATGAGAAGTTAGAAAAAATCGGCAAGGCTTTTTACACAACAAAGGAGAATGGTACAGGACTTGGATTAATGATTACATATAAAATTATTAAGGAACATCAAGGGAGTATCACGATCCAAAGTAGTGTAGGAGTAGGAACGAAAGTAGAAATTTTTCTGCCGACCGTTTAATGTATTTGAGAAAAGATTTTTCAGAAAAGTGTTCTTGTTGTGTAAATATAAACATTTTATAAAATGTTTCAAGAAGGGTTTTTTTTATAAAATACTTCGTTTATAATGAAGGAAAATATCGACATGAGATTGATTGCTCATGTAACGGTTCAGTAGTGTTATGAAAAGATAAGAAGGGGTGCACGCGCATCCTTTTTTCTATGCAGATATTATGAAAGAGGTGGTATGATGGAATTAACATTAAATTCGACTGTATGTTTACACACGATTCAATTTCGAAAAGAGCAAAAGAATTATACTGTAAAAGACACAATTACAGGAGAAAAATATGAAATGCCGCCACTTTGGATTGATGCATTGGCAATGATGCGTGACGGTTTTTTATTGGGGGAAATTGAGGAGAAATTAAAAGAAGAGTATCCATCCGAAGAAGTGAATATGTTAGCATTCACGAAGCAACTGTTAGAACTAGAACTTGTTGAAATGGTAGATGGGGAAGAAATAGCTTGTACAAAGAAGAAAGAGAAGGATTATTTAGCTTGGTTACGTCCTCATGTTGAGCAATTCTTTCTTAATTTAAATAAAAAAAATAGAAGCAAAGGTCAATGATGATCTTTGCTTTTTTGTATAGTTTGTTTAAAAAATTACAGCAAATGCTCTTGCAAAAGCACCGTCGCTATCTTTAATTTTTAAAGGTGCTGCTGAGAAGAAGAAACGTTTCGTGTGAATGGCATCTAAGTTTGTTAAGTTTTCGATTAAATAAATATTATTCCCAAGTAGTATGTGATGAATTGGTGATGTTTCTGTCGTTACCTCATCAGGAGAAATAAAATCTAAACCGACAGATTTTACTTTTAATTGTACTAGTTCCTCGGCTAATTCTTCAGAAAGATAAAAAGCTTCTTTCTCATACGCCTCTGTATTCCATTTAGTAGATAGATTGGAATGGAAAATAACAATATCTCCTTCTTTTATATCGGCATCGTCCAGTACTTCTTTAGGTAGTTTTCGTTCTTGTACATGAGTTACATCAATAAGAACCGCTTCGCCTACAAATTGATTTAGGGGTAATTGATCGATGGTCGTTGCGCCTGAAATAAAATGCGCAGGAGCATCACAATGCGTGCCAACATGAACGACAGAATGAAAATCTGTAACTTGATAGCCTGATTCTTCAACACTTGTAACAGCTTCTAGTTGTATTTTAGGTGTTCCAGGAAATTGAGACATATTATTTTCAAATGTTTGCGATAAATCAATTACTTTCATTTTACATACCTCCAATATATGTTTTTCAAATAATAAAAAGCTCACCCTTCAATATCAAGAAAGGTGAGCTTTACATGCTAGTTGAGTTTTATCTTCCAAAATGCAATGCATTTTGCAGGAATTAGCACCTATTCAGTTCGTATAAACTGAGGTTGCTGGGCTTCAAAGGGCCGGTCCCTCTGCCTCTCTTGATAAAGAAGTATTTAATTTTGAAATCGGAATTTTCCGATAGTTAAATTGTAATTCATTTCCTTTTTGCGTGCAATACAAAATAGGTATTCACCCAAATAAAGCTACGCGCATATTGTAGCTTATGTAAATACAATGCTGCGAAGGAGTGAGTGCAGTGACAGGAAATGTATTGAATTATTATGCTGGTGGTAATACAGCTAGGGGATTTCATAATTTATATGAAGAGAATTTAAAAGGGTTAGACAGATTATTTATCTTAAAGGGTGGTCCAGGAACGGGGAAATCTTCTTTAATAAAGGCCATCGGTCGTGAATGGGTTGAAAAAGGATATGATATTGAATTTTTACATTGTTCTTCTGACAATAAATCGGTTGATGGTGTAATTATCCCAAAATTAAAAGTAGGAATTGTTGATGGGACATCACCACATGTAATTGAGCCCAAAATGCCAGGAGTTGTTGAAGAGTATATAAATTTAGGAATTGCTTGGGACTCAGATAAATTAAGGAAGCAGAAGTTAGAAATTGAAAGATTTGTTTCAGAAGCAAGTAAAGCTTTTCAGTCTGCTTACGCACGTTTTAAAGAGGCATTGCTTATACATGATGAGTGGGAGAAGATATATATTGATAATATAGATTTTAATAAAGCAAATGAACTAACCGATCAGCTAATCCAGAAATTATTTGCAGATAAAAGCGGGAGAAAATCGCTTGTAAAACATCGTTTTTTAGGAGCTGCTACACCGAAAGGAGCAGTTGATTTTGTTCCTAATTTAACAGAAGGGTTACCACATCGTTATTTTATAAAAGGGCGCCCAGGTTCTGGAAAATCAACGATGCTTAAAAAGTTAGCTAAGGCAGCTGAAGAAAAAGGGTTTGAAGTTGAAGTATATCATTGCGGATTTGACCCGAATAGTCTTGATATGGTTATCGTAAGAGAATTAGGCTTTGCAATTTTTGATAGCACCGCACCGCATGAATATTTTCCAAGTCGTGAGGGTGATGAAATTATTGATATGTATGCCCTTATTGTTACGCCAGGGACTGATGAGAAATATGCGAAGGAAATTCGTGATGTTTCCATTCAGTATAAAGCAAAAATGAATGAGGCAATGTCTTTCTTAGCGAAAGCAAAATCGGTTCGTGATAAATTAGAACGAATTTATATTGCTGCTATGGATTTTTCAATAGTAGATGCATATAAAGAGGAGATTCAAAAAGAGTTTGAACGAATTGCTGCTACTGTAATTGAAAAGCAACAATAGAAGTTTTATTAGGCTGTCAGTAATTTCTGACAGTTTTTTTAGTATGTAGTAAAATTAATAGTGTATTGTCGAATTTCCAAGGAAATAATCAAAAAATGGAGATGTTATGAAATGAGAGAGAAAATCGAGTTGGAGTTAGAAAGAATTGAAAAAGAGAATGATGTGAAAATTTTGTTTGCGGTGGAATCAGGGAGTCGTGCTTGGGGGTTTCCATCGAAAGATAGCGATTATGATGTTAGGTTTGTTTATATACATCCGGTAGAATGGTATTTATCAATTCATGACAAACGAGATGTAATTGAATATCCAATTAGTGATGATTTAGATATAAGTGGTTGGGATATTAAAAAGGCGTTGCAACTATTCGCGAAGTCGAACCCAGCTTTACTTGAGTGGATTCGATCACCAATTTTTTATTCGAAAAACTCTAATTTTCCAGAACTACTTCAACAGATGAGTGAGAAGAATTTTGATCCAAAAGCAACGATATATCATTATTTACATATGGCGTCGAAAAATTATCGTGAATTTTTGCAAGGTGAGAATGTAAAGCTGAAAAAGTACTTTTATGTATTACGTCCTATTTTAGCTTGTAAGTGGCTAGAAGAGAAAGCAACTTTACCACCTGTAGAATTTGATCGATTGATTACAGAATTACCATTAGAACGTAGTGTATTAGATGAGATTGAAAAGTTGTTAATAAAGAAAAAAGCAGGTACTGAATTAGATGTTGGATTGAAAATTAAGGTGCTAAATCAATTTTTAGAAGAACAAATTCATTACTATGGGCAATATGTAAAAGGAATTGAAAAGGGATCAGGGATCGATATTGAAATTTTAAATACACTATTTCGAGACATGCTGTTTGAAGCATATGAAAAAGAGCACAAGTAAGTTTGTGCTCTTTTTATTTTGTAGGAATGAAGAAAACAGATATAGCTGCGATAAGACCTGCAAAGGAGAATAAGTAAAAATTCCATGCTAAGTCATATTGTATTGTCATAATAATACCGACGAGAATAGGGCCAGCAATTGCACCAACTCGGCCAAGTCCCAGTCCCCAGCCTAAGGAGGTAGCTCGGATATGTGATGGGAAGTATTGTGTTACATATGCATTTAATATTTGAGTAATACCGACCGATCCAATACCAGCAAGGCCAATTAAAAGATAAATGATTGTAACAGATGGCTTGATTGTTAATAGTCCGATACATATGGCTGCCATAAGATAAGAGATGCTAATAACAATTTTTGCGCCTATACGATCAGCAATTGCTCCAGCGAATAACGCACCAACAGCTGCGGTAATATTTAGCATAAGTAGAAAAGACAGACTAGATCCAAGAGGATATCCCGCCTGGCGCATCATCTGTGGTAACCAAGTATTTAAACCGTATATTAAAAACATTCCCATTATATAAGTGATCCAAAAAAGTAGTGTTGCTTTTATGTATTCTTTTGAGAATAAAGTAAAAAATCCATTTTTCTTTCGTATAGTAGATGGAGCTTGATGAGTTTTATTTTTTACATGAAATTCAATTTGAAAACGATTAAGAATTTGGTTCACTTCTTCTTGGCGATTACGTGATAATAAAAATTGAATGGACTCAGGTAAATAGCGAATAATGAAAGGAATGAGGAGTAGTGGAATCATTCCGATACCAAACATAATTCTCCATCCGAAATCTTCTAACATAAACATAGACAAAATAGCACCTAATACGATACCTAAAGGATAGCCAGTAAACATAAGAGCATAAATAAAAGATTGCCTTTTTTTTGGTGAATATTCAACAGTAAGTGCTGAAGCCGTTGGGATAACACCGCCTAATCCGATTCCTCCTATAAATCGAGATAATCCAAATAACTCAGGAGAAGAAGCGATAGCCGCTAAACCCATTGTGATAGAAAAAAGTGCTAAACAGCATATAAGCGTCCATTTACGCCCAATTAGATCTGTAATCGTTCCAACTAGAATAGCCCCAATAAACATCCCAAATAAAGCATAGCTTGCAATTGTACCAGCGTGCGCTGGTGATAGCGCCCAGCTTTTGTCTTCTAGGAGCTTTGGTAGAACGGCACCGTAAATACCTAAATCATATCCATCAGCTAAAATGGCTAGCCAACAAATAAAAACAACAAGTTTTGTAATAGAGCTTGAAAAGATAGTTTCTGTAGATTCTAGATGAGGTGGAGCTAAAGGTTGCATAATATTCACCCCTTTTAATTTGTAGATGAATATATTATTTTATTTAATGTTAATATTTTCCTTCCTGTGTCGAAATTTATCTGAACAGGTTTTATAACAAATAAAGAAGTTCAACCGTAATTCTGTTGAACTTCTTTATTTGTTTACTCATTATCAACGCGTTTTAACGGTTGATCTGCTGGGCCTTCAAGAACGTCTCCCTCAATTGAAAAACGAGAACCATGGCAAGGACAATCCCAAGTACAATCACCATTATTCCATTCAACTTCACAGCCGAGATGTGTACAAGTTGTATCGACGATATGTAATTTTCCTTCTTTGTCCTTATAAGCACCTGCTCGTTTACCGTTAACATGTACGACAGATCCTTCACCAACTTCGAGATCTTCTGGCTTACGTAATGCGGTTTCAATCTTTCCTTCAATTAAATGTTTCGCAACATCAATGTTCTGGGAGAGGAACGTTTTTATATCTGGATTTGCATGGAAGCGTGATGGTGCATACAGTTCTTTATAGGGACTGTGGACTTTTAGGATGGAGTCCTTCAGTAGGTGAGCGGCAGCAGTTCCAGTTGTCATGCCCCATTTGCGATATCCAGTTGCAACAAATATATTTGGATTTCTTTCGTTAATATGTCCGATATAAGGAAGCTTATCTAGAGTGATTAAATCTTGTGCTGACCATCTATAAGGAACTTCGTCTATTCCAAAAGTTGCTTCAGCAAAAGAATAAAGTGCTTCATAATGAAGCATCGTATTTATTCCTTGTCCTGTTTTATGACTCTCTCCGCCAATCAAAATTAATTTTTCTCCATTGTTTGTTATATAGCGTAAGGAGCGCTTTGGATCATCAATACTTAAATACATGCCACCTGGATAATCCGTTTTTGCTTTTATTGCAAGAGCGTAGGAGCGTTCTGCGTACATTCGCGTAAAGAAAAAGCTATTTGCATCATAAAAAGGAAAATGTGAACAAGAGACGACATATTCACAAGTGATATGATGGCCCCATGCCCATCAACTTAAGGATAGAAACTCTACGGTTTTCCATTAATTGAAATGAACAAACTTTTAAACAGTATAATCCTCTTAAAAATGAGCATACGAAATAAACCCTAACGGGTTTCATTTTTTTCTTATGCAGCTTTCTTTTGTTTTCTCAATCCATTATACTCATAGACAACACCCATAATATCAAAGATAGTTTTCTTCTCATATCGATGGGATTTCCGGCCATTTTTCTTTAGTAGGGTAAACAGGCGGATTAAAACCTTTGTTATTATACGGGTGTTTCTCTGTATCGCTTGATATAACAGGGATAGATGATCTTGAATCATCCCAATTGCTTTATATTCGCTTAGTTCTCTTTTGTGCTTTTGCAACAGAAGTTGGCGCATCTTAAACATCGTGGAAGAACATATAAAAATGGCAATGAGTTTTCCATACACATGGCATTCTAATCGCTCTTGTTTGATAGTTTGCCAATGATGAATTTGAAATAGAGATTTCCACGTTTTAAATATGATTTCGATCTGCCAGCGGAGGGAGTAAAAATCATGGATTTGTTCCATCGGAACCACTTCCCAAGGCGTATTCGTAACATATATGTTGATACCCGTTAATCGTTTACTCTTTTCTGAAAATGTAATCCCCTTTTTACTTTCGGTATAGCTTTGTTTTTTTCTACGTTCCAGTATTTGTTCCTCTGTTAATCGGTAGATAATTACTCTTGTAAATAATCTTTGATTCTTGCCAATATACGACTCTTTTATTTCATACGTTTGTCCTGGTTTTAACGTGTGCATAATGTTCTCTAAATCAACTTGGATATACTGTGACTGTTTTTTGATTGTCCCATTTCGAAAGTATTCTGGAAATGGATTTTTCGTATAGACGGTATGGTTTAACTTAAGTCTTGATATATAGCACACGCCACGTTGATCCATTTGATCTAAGTCTTCCAATGAAAAATATCCTAAATCACGAATACACAGATCACCCGGCCGTAAGGTATCTAAGCAATCTGTTCCAAATGTTTTATCATTATTTTTTCCAGGACCTACCTGGAAGTTTAAAAACTGTCCGCTGTGTAAGTCATATTCTAATTGAATCTTGATACCTGCAGTTTGTGCACAACCACCTGACCCAGGATATACATGTGCTAAATGTTTCGGTACTTGGAAAATCGTCGCATCTAAAATACGGATTCGTTGAAAATACGTGAGTGCTGCACTTGAAATGGCTGATGTTTTACAAAGTTTACTTTTCCATAATGCAGAAAAAATATATTTCAAAAATTCAACCGCTTTTTTATCAAAGCGTTTATTGAGTCCTTCTGGACTCATAAGAGTGCCTGTGGCGGCGTGTAATTGACTGCATAGTCGAACGAGAGAATCACTCGCTGTACGTTGACTGACCCAGATACATATGGTAGCTAATTCATTTCCTGAAAACTTTCGTTTTCTTTTTACAAAACCTAATTCTTTAGCGAGTTCTTCCAAAAGAGAAGGGGTTAAATGACGATACAGCTCTTCAGAAAATAGTTGTAATTCATCTTGAATTGAAAGATTCATAAAAAATGTCATCCTTTCTAGCTAGCTTTTTAGAAAGAATAACGTTTTTTGACACTTGGGGGTAGTGCAAATTCTTAAGTTGATGGGCATGTATGATGGCCCTCTTTTGTAATTATTTGTGGATGATCTCCCTTTTCCACATCCATAGCTGTTGTTTGTTCGTAGAGCTTTCCGCCCATCTCCACAAACTTTTCTAAAAGTGTTTTTAAATAAAGAAGGGGATGGAATTGTGCTTGATTTTTCATTATAAGCGCAGATTGTACTGGAATAGGAATCGATAGAGATTGAACATAGTCACAAGGTATATTTAATTTTTGATAAGCTTCATATTCTTTCGATAAATTTCTTAATCCGTTATCGGTAGTTGTATATAAATATGAATCTTCATTTGAGAAATTACAGTCGATTTTATATGTTTGAACAGTTTCATTTATGAATTGTAGAGCCTGATTATTTGATTCATAGTAAAGCCCGGCCTTTTCTACACCGAAATGGTTTATTAATTCATCATAAATAAGATCATGTTGTGCTGTTACTTTCGCTGTTGTATGCCCAGTCGTTCCGTTTAAAATACGACCAGAATCAATTAAAACAACATCGATGCCTTCTTTTGCAAGTAAATAGGCAGTAGTAATACCTGTAATACCAGCACCGATAATAGCAACTTTCGTCTTTATATTTTCGGATAAACGAGGGAAAGTAGGAAACTGAGTAGATTCAATCCAATAAGATAGCGGCAGTTGTGGAAATGTATCACTTGTCATTGCGGAAACCTCCTGATTTTAGAACAATTTTCCTTTTAATATTTCCATAATATATGAAATTCATGTGTGTTGTTTTAGAAGTAGTCTATTTTTATTAAAAGAGGTTATAAATTATTTTAATATAATTAATTAGATGGGGCATTATGAAGTGGTAGGATTTATATAAAACTAAATTCAAGTGATTCTGTTTGTTGATTACATAGGGAGTTATTGAATGAGATAGAGTCTATGACGTTTAAGAAAATGTCTATATATAGTGGGTAAATCCTTATGGAATCTATACATTTTCTTTAGTGAAATAAAGTATGATTATAAAAATATAACCACCTTTTATTACTAGGTCATAAAAGGTGTTGACAATATAGAAATTCTATTGTTATGATTCATCATGTGGAAAGGTTGATAGAGAGTAAAAAGAGAAATGTTTTTCATTGATAATAAAAGCGAAAAATAAGTGACGATAGAGTGAGTATATTTTCCTTATAATAGATGCTTTTTGGATCATCTAGTAAAATCAATCTGGAAGCAAGAATTGATATATGTAAGTTGCGCAAGGCGCGGCATAAGAAAGGAGCAAAAGGATGAAGGAGCTTCATACGTTTGGGTGGTATGCAGCACGTGTATCACCACATTTGCCGAAAAAAGCATTTAAACCAGTGCCTACTCGTTTATTTGGTGGACTGGCTTATTTGCTTGTGGCATTGGCGGGGTTAATATCGATTGGTGTATTTGAATTGAATGTGTGGGCGAATCTAGGAATTGCGATTGTTCTTGGATTATGTTTTGCTTCACTTGGATTTTTAGGGCATGAAATTTTACATGGAACTGTTGTAAGAAAGGCATGGCTTCGTGACTTCTTAGGCGCGATTGCATTTATGCCATTATCAACAGGGCCAAAGCTTTGGAGAAAGTGGCATAATGCAACGCATCATGTTCATACACAGCATGAAGAGAATGATCCGGATGCATGGCCGACACTTGAGAAACTTAAGAAGAGTAAGTTTTTGAGTTGGGTATATCGTATGCCTTTACATGTACGTTCATTCTTTAGTTTTCTGTCACTAACAATTCAATTTACATTGCATTCGACTCGAATGTTCTTTCATTTTATAAAAGAGTTCAAGTCATCCAATCAAAAATCTGTATGGCTTCAACTTCTTTTGCCTTGGACAGTTTGGATTAGTTTATTGTTTATTATGGGACCTGGAAAATGGTTATTTGCATATGTCATTCCGTTGTTAATTGCTAACTTTATTGTAATGGCATATATCGCAACAAATCACCGCTTAAATCCAATTGTTCCAGTAAATGATCCGTTAGCAAACTGTTTGTCAGTAACAGTGCCGCGCTGGGTAGACGTTTTACACTTCAATTTCTCATATCATACAGAACATCATCTGTTTCCTGCTATGAGTTCTAAATACTACCCGTTAGTAAAAGAGAAGATTAAAGAAATGTGGCCGGAACGCTATCATGAGATGCCGATGACAAAAGCTTTGGCAGCGCTATGGAATACACCACGCGTGTATTATCAAGGAAGTGAATTAGTTGATCCGCATAGAGAGCATTTCTATGGTTCTTTAGGAAATGGACTAGATCCTCATAATATTTCATATCGTGAGGAACATATAGAGGAAGAAAAGAGTATTAAAAAAGTAAATCAGTAAAAATTAATATATTTTTGCAATGAAAAAGCAAGCCATCTCAGGCTTGCTTTTTCTTATAAAGAAACTTCCTTTTTGTTCTTTTTATGGAATTGGACGGAGTTAGTTTCTTTTCGTTGTAGTCGTTTTTCTAAAAGATTAACAAAATAAGTAAATAGAAGAACAAGTACGAGATAGTATACACCAACGATTATGTAAGTATCTAATTGTTGGAAGTTACCTGCTGCAATTGATAAACCTGATCCCCATAATTCGGACAGTCCTACGTAAGCGACGAGTGAAGAGTCTTTTAATCCGATAATAAATTGGTTTCCTAGAGGAGGAAGAGACAGACGAAATGCTTGTGGTAATATAATCCGGCGCATAGCTAAAGGGTAAGGCATACCTAAGGAGCGAGCGGCTTCCAATTGTCCCCGGTCGACGGATTGAATGGATCCTCGGAAAATTTCCGTAATATATGCACCGTTATGAATTGCTAAAGCGATTGCTCCTGCCCAAAAAGGGGAGAAAACAATGACAGATGTAATGCCAAAATAGAGAATTGCGATTTGAACGATTAAAGGTGTACCACGAATAATAGCAATATAGATATGAGCAATGCTATTTAAAACTTTGTTATTCGAGATTCGAAAGAAAGCAAATAATAATCCAATTAATGAACCGAGTACTAGGGAGGTTAATGTTAATTGTAATGTGACAATAGTAGCCTTTAAGAGTGTGGGATAGGTAGAGATAAAAATTTCAAACATGTGTTTCACCTCATATTGTATAGATTTTAGTAGAGAATGAAATGCCCCACATAAAATGAACATTTAATCAGTGGGGCACTGTTTATGAATCTTTTGAATGGCTAACTTACTTCGTTTTTTCCTCTTCACCGAGAATATTACGCCCGAACCATTTTTTACTGATTTTTTCATACGTACCATCTTTAATGATTTCATCTAACGCTTTATTTACTTTCTCAACCATTTCTTTATCATCTTTGCGAATAGCAATTCCCATTTCATCAAGATTTAATGGTTTTCCGGCTTCTTTTATATTCGATTTTCCTTCTTTTATCATACGTAGACCAACCATTTGATCCGTAATTACTGCATCAACACGCCCAGGCTCTAAATCCATAAGAGCAGTAATATCGCTGTCATATTCTGTGATTTGATCTGTATATTTTGCAACAAGATTTTTAAAGGTACTAGCTTTTACAACACCAATTTTCTTACCTTTTAAATCTTCTGGAGAAGAGATAGCGTTATTCTTTTTAGCTACAAAAATTTGGGCGCCAGAGCGATAGTACGGATTTGAGAAACTAACAGCTTTTAAGCGCTCCTCTGTAATTGCCATACTACCCAGTATTACATCATATTTCTTCGCTTGAAGACCTTGAATCAGCGTTTCCCATGGGTTTGTAACTGGCGTAGCCTTCATGTTCATCTTTTTAGCAAGAGCTTCACCGATTTCTACATCAAAACCGACAAGTTTGCTGTCATTTTCTTTATAGTTAAAAGGTTTGTATAATCCACTCATCGCATAGCGAAATTCTTTTTCACCATTTGTTGAAGTAGTAGAGCTTTCTTTGCTACAAGCTCCTAGTATGAAAGATGTACATAGTGTAATGCTCGCAACAATGGTTAATAGTTTTCTTTTCATAAAACCCCTCCTATATATTGATCATACGGATGGTTTTTTAGTATGTTATTGAAATATTTTATTTAGATGATTAGTTGTGCACCGTATGAATGTATTGTTTTTCGTTCGAAACAAAAGTTACATTATAAAACGTTGCGTAAAAATTGTTTTGCCCGTTCATGTGATGGAGCTGAAAAGAATTGTGCTGGCGGAGCATCTTCTACAATCTTTCCATCATCCATAAAGATGACGCGATCAGCTACATCTCTTGCAAAATTCATTTCATGAGTAACAATAACCATTGTCATCCCTTCTTCAGCAAGTTCTTTCATAACTTGCAATACTTCTCCAACAAGTTCAGGGTCTAAAGCTGAGGTAGGCTCATCAAATAGCATAATCTTAGGGCTCATTGCAAGAGCTCGTGCAATGGCAATGCGCTGTTTTTGACCACCTGAAAGAAGATGAGGAGTTACATCTGCTTTATCTTGAAGGCCGACTTTTTGGAGAAGTTGAGTTCCAATATCCTTTGCATTTGCTTTCTCTAATTTTTTTACGTGAATAGGTGCTTCTATGATGTTTTCTAGTGAGGTCATATGAGGAAAGAGGTTAAAGTGCTGAAAAACCATACCGACATTTTCACGGACTTTATTTAAATTTGAATGCTTTGGATCAATTCGCTCACCTTGTAAGTGAATTTCGCCTTCATCGTACATTTCTAAAAAGTTAAGACAGCGAAGTAATGTACTTTTACCAGAACCACTGGCACCAATTAAAACAACAACTTCTTTTTCTTTTACTTCTAAATCAATTCCTTTTAACACATCAAGTGAACCGAATGATTTTACTAGATTTCGAACTTGAATCATACAAAACCCCCAGTTAAAAATATATTTTACAAATGTTGCCCCTTATTTCTGTTATTAGTCATAAATTGTCAGAATCCTTTATTTTTTTCGTGCAATTTGATATTCAAAGAAATAATATTTTTTTAAAATCTCTATATCCTTCTATAATGAAAATATGGATAATAATATATAGGTAGTATTTATATTGCTTATAAAAAGGGGGAAAGGGAAGATGGAAAAAGAAAGGAAAACATTTTCTTTTGGATTACGTACACAACTTATGCTATTCACTACAGTTTTAGCTTTCATTACATATTCAACAAGTATCTTTTTTATTTACGTGATATACGATTATTTTCAAAGTTATGTAAGTCAAACTGTATATAATATTATCGTTATGTTATTAGGGGTAGTATGGTCTGGAATTTTAGCATATGGAGCAGCCGTATTTTTAATTAAACCGCTTCGCAAGTTAGAGGAGGCGGCAAGAAAAGCAGCTGAGGGTGATATTCGTGAAGATGTTCCATTACCGAAGACAGATGATGAAATTAAATCTTTAAGTGTTGCATTTAATATGATGTTAGGAAACTTAAGGGGCATGGTAAAAAATATTGATACAACATTTTCGTATACAAATAATCAAGTACAGCAGATTAGAAAACAAACAGGCGAAGCAACGAGACAAGCGCAAGGTGTATCTGAGACACTTGCAGAAATTTCTTCAGGCGCTGAGCAATCAGCGGCATCAATTCAAGCAATTGTTTCTGCTGTTGATACAACGACTTCTATTGCAAGTGAAGTAGAAGAAAAAGCGAAGCAGTCTGATACATTGTCTTCAGAAATGGTTGAAGCTTTAGGGCATAGTACTCGTGTCTTTACGTCTTTAATTCAAGGTATTCAAACATTGGCAAAAGAAAATGAAGATTCAATGCAAAATGTACAGAAGTTAGAAGAACGAATGAAACAAGTAGAACATATTGTGTCTGTTGTGAGTGCGATTGCTAGCCAAACGAATTTATTAGCACTAAATGCTTCTATTGAGGCAGCTCGCGCAGGAGAGCATGGAAGAGGCTTTGCGGTTGTTGCGGAAGAAGTACGGAAACTTGCTGATGAAAGTGATCATTCTGCAAGAAACATATCGCAGTTATTACGGAATATGCAAGATGAAGTACAACAAGTTGCAATGAAAATGACAGAACAAGTGAAAATAGCTAAAGAAGAGGCGAAACGTGGGGAAGCTACGGAATTAATTTTAAAAGAAATGTCATCAAGTGTTATGGAAGTAGCCGATGCAACTCAGCAAATTAGTAGTTATATGAATGAACAAGTGAGCCACATTCATCAAACAGGAGCACAAACAAAAGCTGTAGCAGCAATTGCTGAAGAAACGTCAGCTGGTTCGCAAGAAGTGGCGCGTGTGACGCTACAACAGTCTAAAAATATGATAGTAATCGATCAATTATTAAAGGATTTAGAGAAGCAAGCAACTGACTTGAAACAAACAATTGAACGATTTTCAATGTAAAAGGAAGAACAGAATGCTGTTCTTCTCTTTTTTATTTAGCTTGATTTAATATTTACAGTTAAACTATGAACGTTTCCGCAACATTCTTTTCTGTCCCTTTCGGATGAAAATTATAGCGAGCTATAATATTAAAAGGGGTGTCTTTTATGAAAAAAGAAAAAAGACAACGGTTAATTAAACAATTTGTAAAGGAGTATGAAATAGATAAGCAAGAAAGATTAGTAGAATTGTTAGCAAAAAAAGATGTATTAGTAACACAAGCTACGGTTTCTCGCGATATTCGTGAGTTAAACTTAACGAAGGTACCTTCTCAAGAAGGATTAATGATATATAAAGTTTTCTCAGAAGAGCATGTACAAACTGATATAAAGTTAAAGAAAAAATTACGAGAAGTGGTTGTAAAAATTGATTGTGTAGATCAATTAATGGTTATTAAAACATTACCTGGTAATGCACATGTTATTGGTGTTTTATTTGATGAGTTAGATTGGAAAGAAAAAATAGGATGTATATGCGGAAATGATACATGCCTTATAATTTCACAGTCGAAATCAGATAGGGAGATTATAGAAGAAAGATTAAATTTAATTATTTAGATGCAAAAATCCTGTTTTTAATAAAATTAAAAACAGGATTTTTGTTTAAATACGGAAGTTAAATATTCAACATATATGCGTAATATATGTATTTTTTATTGAGAAAGCGAGATAGTTTGTTATAAAAATACATATTCGTATGATTTTAAAAAAATAACTTGTTTAATATTTCACAATGATAATGTGGATACTTTCACAAAGATGAAAGTGTAGAGCATTTATTATGTACTTGTAAGACATCAAACATATTTAAAAGGAGGTACAACAAATGAAACATCCGATACATGTTACTTCAGAAATTGGGGAATTACAAACGGTTTTATTAAAACGACCGGGTAAAGAAGTGGAAAACTTGACGCCAGATTATTTGCAGCAATTATTATTTGACGATATTCCATACTTACCAATTATTCAAAAAGAGCATGATTATTTTGCACAAACGTTACGCAATCGGGGTGTTGAAGTTCTTTATTTAGAAAAACTAGCCGCTGAGGCGTTAGTAGATAAAAAACTTCGAGAAGAATTTGTTGATCGTATTTTAAAAGAAGGACAGGCCGACGTAAATGTTGCACATCAAACTTTAAAAGAATATTTACTTTCCTTTTCAAATGAAGAATTAATTCAAAAAATTATGGGTGGTGTACGGAAAAACGAAATTGAAACAAGTAAGAAGACACATTTATATGAATTAATGGAAGATCACTATCCGTTTTACTTAGATCCAATGCCTAATTTATATTTTACTCGTGATCCAGCAGCTAGCGTGGGCGATGGCTTAACGATAAATAAGATGAGAGAACCAGCGCGTAGACGTGAATCATTATTCATGGAGTACATCATTAAATATCATCCAAGATTTGCAAAACATAATGTACCAATCTGGTTAGATCGTGATTATAAATTTCCAATTGAAGGTGGCGACGAGCTAATTTTAAATGAAGAAACAATTGCGATTGGAGTATCTGCTCGTACTTCAGCTAAAGCAATTGAACGTTTAGCTAAAAATCTCTTTAGCCGACAAAATAAAATTAAGAAAGTGTTAGCAATAGAAATTCCAAAATGTCGAGCATTTATGCATTTAGATACAGTATTTACAATGGTTGACTATGACAAGTTTACAATTCACCCAGCCATTCAAGGACCAAAAGGGAATATGAATATTTATATTTTAGAAAAAGGATCAGATGAGGAAACTCTTAAAATTACACATCGTACGTCTTTAATGGAAGCATTAAAAGAGGTATTAGGCTTAAGTGAATTAGTTCTTATTCCATGTGGAGGAGGAGATGTAATTGCTTCTGCTCGTGAACAATGGAATGATGGCTCGAACACATTAGCAATCGCGCCAGGTGTAGTTGTTACATATGATCGCAACTATGTATCTAATACGTTATTACGGGAACACGGTATAGAAGTGATTGAGGTTCTAAGTTCGGAATTATCTCGTGGTCGTGGGGGTCCACGTTGCATGAGTATGCCAATTGTTCGTAAAGATATTTAGTATAAATAACGGAGAAAGTAGGGATGAATTATGTTAATGACTAGACCAAATTTAAAAGGAAGAAGCTTTCTAGCAGAAAAAGATTTTACACAAGAAGAATTGTTATATTTTCTAGATTTGGCAGCAGAATTAAAAGAGAAAAAGAAAAATGGTATTCCGCATCATTATTTAGAAGGTAAAAATGTAGCGCTTTTATTTGAAAAAACTTCTACTCGTACGCGTTGTGCATTTACAGTAGCATGTACAGATTTAGGGGCAAATCCTGAATATTTAGGGAAAGGTGATATTCAACTTGGGAAAAAAGAATCTGTAGAGGATACAGCAAAAGTGTTAGGGCGTATGTTTGACGGAATTGAGTTTCGTGGATTTCATCATGAAACCGTAGAATCTTTAGCACAAAATTCTGGTGTACCGGTTTGGAATGGATTAACAGATATGTGGCATCCAACACAAACACTAGCAGATTTATTAACAATTAGAGAACATCTAGGGAAATTGAAAAATGTGAAGCTCGTTTACGTTGGCGATGGACGAAATAATGTTGCTAATAGCTTACTAGTTGGTGGAGCAATCGTTGGAATGGATGTATGTATTTGTACACCGGAATCTTTATGGCCTGCACAAGAAGTAATTGATTTAGCAAAAAAATATAATGAACAGGTAATGATAACAAGTAATGTGGAAGAAGCTGTTGCGAATGCAGATGTAATTTATACAGATGTATGGGTGTCTATGGGGGAAGAAGAAAAATTTGCTGAACGTGTCGAGTTATTGAAACCTTATCAAGTAAATATGAAAATGATTAAAGCAACAGGGAATGAAAACGTGATTTTCTTACATTGTTTACCTGCATTTCATGATGTTGAAACGATGTATGGCGAAGAAGTTTATGAGAAATATGGGTTGAAAGAAATGGAGGTAACTGACGAAGTATTCCGCAGTAAACATTCAAAAGTATTTGATCAAGCTGAAAATAGAATGCATACAATTAAAGCGGTTATGGCAGCTACTTTAGGAAATATGGAGTAAAGAAGAAAGGGAGTCTTCCTTTCTTCTTTCTCCTCCTTTAGACACTATCATTCACTATTGCTTTTGTATTGTTATTGCAATTTAAGAGAGGTGAGTGGAATGGGTGAAGATAAGAAATTAGGGTTGTTTACACTAACGGCTCTTGTAGTTGGGTCTATGATTGGCGGTGGAGCCTTTAATTTAGCGAGTGATATGGCAAAAGGTGCTGGTGCTGGAGCCATTATTATTGGCTGGGTTATAACAGGAATTGGGATGATTGCACTTGGATTATCTTTTCAAAATCTAACTGTAAAACGGCCAGATTTAGATGGTGGTATTTTTAGCTATGCAAAAGCAGGATTTGGTAATTTTATGGGATTTAATAGTGCGTGGGGATACTGGCTATCTGCTTGGCTTGGGAATGTAGCTTACGGTACATTATTGTTTTCTTCATTAGGATATTTCTTCCCAATCTTTGAAGGCGGGCAAAATGTAGCGTCCATTATTGGTGCAAGCGTATTATTATGGTGTGTTCACATGTTAATTTTACGTGGAGTTCAATCAGCAGCACTTGTGAATTTAGTAACTACAATCGCAAAATTAGTACCTGTATTTGTATTTATTGTCATAGGAATCTTCGCGTTTCATATTGATACGTTCTTAGATGGATTTTGGGGGCAAACTGGTTCTTTTTCATGGGGAGCAGTTGGCAGCCAAGTTAAAAGTACAATGCTTGTAACTTTATGGGTATTTATTGGGGTAGAAGGGGCTGTTGTTTTATCCAGTCGAGCAAAAAATAGAAGTGATGTAGGGAAAGCAACCGTTATTGGCTTAATTGGTACACTCATCATTTATATTTTAATCACATTATTGTCTCTTGGACTTATGCAGCAAGCAGATATTGCAGGTTTGAAAAATCCGGCTATGGCTTATTTATTTGAAAGTGTTGTTGGAAAATGGGGTGCTATTTTTATTAATTTAGGTTTGGTCATCTCTGTATTAGGTGCTTGGTTAGGTTGGACTTTGCTCGCTTCTGAAATTCCATATTTAGCGGCTAAAGATGGAGTATTTCCAAAATGGTTTGCAAAAGAAAATAAAAATAAGGCTCCAGTAAATTCATTATGGATAACAAATGGTTTAATACAAATGTTCTTGTTAACATTCGTCGTTTCTGATCAGGCGTATAACTTTGCATTCTCTTTAGCATCTTCAGCTATTTTAATCCCATATGCTTTTTCAGCGTTTTATCAACTGAAGCATAGCTTAAAGTCTGAAGAAGCAGATCGAAATAAAAATATAATAATTGGCTTGATAGCCAGTATTTATGGCGTGTGGCTAGTTTATGCAGCTGGTTTAGAGTATTTATTATTAACAATGACTTTATATGCGCCAGGTATTTTTATTTTTTACAATGTTCAAAAGCAAAAGAGTTCGAAGCAAATATTTACTCGAGTGGAATTAGCATCATCCGTAGCAATTGGTGCTTTAGCATTCTTTGCGATTTATGGATTAATTACAGGCAGTATTACTTTATAAAGCGCTGTGAAAGCGAAATCAACTGGAGGGCTGGAATATGGCACGAAGAAAAATTGTAGTTGCACTAGGGGGAAATGCGATACAGTCTGGAGAAGCTACTGCGGGAGCGCAGCAAGAAGCGTTGGAAAAAACGGCAGAACAACTTGTGAAAATAATGGAAAATGATGTGGATATAGTAATTGCGCATGGAAATGGCCCACAAGTGGGGAATATTTTATTACAGCAAAAAGCTGCAGAAACGGAAAAGACACCTGCAATGCCATTAGATACTTGTGGGGCAATGAGCCAAGGAATGATTGGATATTGGATGGAAAATGCGATTGAAAAGGCATTGAAAAAACGGAATATAAAAAAAGACGTAGCAACGGTTATAACACGCGTTGTTGTGGATAAAAAAGATGAGGCATTTAAAAATCCAACTAAACCAATCGGTCCTTTTTATACAGAAGAAGAGGCCAGAAGATTAATGGATGAAACAAAAGCAGTGTTTAAAGAAGATGCTGGTAGAGGATGGAGACGTGTTGTTCCATCACCGAAGCCTGTAAGTATTCATGAACATAAAGTGATTAATTCTTTGGTCGAAGATGGAAATATAGTGATAGCTGTTGGCGGAGGTGGAATTCCAGTAATTGATTCCGAAGAAGGGCTAAAAGGAACTGAAGCGGTTATCGATAAAGATTTCGCTGCACAGAAATTAGCAGAATTAGTAGATGCCGATACGCTCGTTATTTTAACTGCAGTTGATCATGTGTATGTAAATTATAATCAACCGAATCAAAAAAAATTAGAGCATGTCACAGTGAATCAATTAGAAGAATATATTGAAGAACAACAATTCGCTGCGGGAAGCATGCTTCCGAAAATTGAAGCTGCTATTAATTTTGTTAATACAAATCCAAAAAGAAAAACAATTATTACGTCTTTAGAAAAAGTATATGAAGCACTAGAAGAAAAAGCTGGTACTATTATTTCAAAACAGAATGTATGCATGTATGTTTAAATTCTTATGTACGCTACTTAGTAGTAAAAAAGAATGGAGTTAGTAACTTCATTCTTTTTATTTATTAATATTTTTTGTACTCATTGTTCATAAAGTTTTCATGATGAAATCTGAATATGTAAGTTAATTATGATAAAATTCAAATTGAATACGCTTTCTTGATTTTTTCGCTCCAACATACAGCAAGAGAGAGGGAATTTTATGAATAGACGGAACGTAGTGAAAGACTTAAAGCAGTTCGAATTATTTGCTCATTTAACAGAAAAAAAATTGAAAGGCTTAACAGAGTTTGTTTATTGGCGAACTTATAAAAAAGGTCAATTTTTATTTTTAGAAGGGGATTCAAGAGAAAGAATTTACTTCATGTTAGATGGTTTTGTAAAGTTAGAGCGGGTTAATCAAAATGGGAACTTATTATACGATGACTATGTGAAGCGATATTCTATTTTTCCTTATGGTGGTATGTTTACAGACAGAGGATATAACTATACAGCAGAAGCAATGACGGATGTGGAGGTATATTATATTCCAACGGTAATCTTTGAAGATATGGTAAAGTCCAGCAGAACGCAATTGATGTACGTTGTTCAGCAATTATCATCTATATTAAAATTGAACGAAAATCGAGTGCAAAATATTACAATTCCTAATGCACAAGATCGTGTTATCCAAACGTTAAATTATTTAATGCAGGATTTAGGAGAACAGAGTGGAGAAAAGATTGTAATTTCATGTCCACTTACAACAATTGAAATATCTAAAATATCTGGAACATCTCGAGAGACAGTTAGCAGCGTATTAAAACAATTAAAAAATGATAGCATTGTTACAATTTTAGATAAAAAAATTACAATACATAATCCAACATATTTTGAAGAAATCTCTATGTGAAAATTGTATATTGATTTTTTAATTCATAGTGTATATTAATAAGGTTCTTTATATATTTATAAGGAACTTTTTTACGTTATCCTCTATAAAAAGATTGTATAGTATGGTAATAATAGCTAAAATCGATAATAAAATACAAAGTGAAGGGGAGAAAGAATGATTCGTATTGAGTATGATCGATTAGTAGCTATTTGTTACAGTATAGGGGTTTTGTTATTATTAAAAATTCCAAATGATAATGAATTAATTGGGGAAAAACTATTCAATGTCTATAAGGTTCCGATACATACGTATGTTTATATGGATTATAAAGTCTCAAATATATTGATTGTTTCTTTCATACTACATGTAATTGCATTTATATTATTTTTAAAATGGCTAGGAAAAAAGGAGTCTAGTACATTTAGAAAAACGAATAAGATAAAAGTAGTAGGCATTAGTATTTTGATTGTAATGATGCCGTTTATTTTAAATACAATCCTCCAGACATTGAATAAAACATGGTACTACGCAGGAAAAACAGGGGTAGAAGCAATAGAATATAAAAAAGAAGATAGCCAGTGTAGAATGGAGAAAAATGGAGAGAATATCCAACCGAAGTGCATTGTTACTTTAAAAAATTATCGTAATCATTCACAAGCATTAAAAGTTGTTTTATACGATAATGCAAACGAGAATTCAAAAAGCTATCCAGTACCGAAACCAGTCTATTTACAAAAACATGAGACAAAGCAATTCGAATTTCAAGTTCCTGTTTCTTATAATAGAGGTATTGAAAAAGATAAAGTACCAAATATTAAATTACATTCATTGCATGAAAATGATACGAAATACAATTAATCTGTAAGTAAAAGTTTATGAGTAGGAGCAAGAATTTGAAACGATATAGAAAATCAACTTGAATCATCCAACATACTGCGAGGTAACGGTATATTGGATGATTTTTTTATGTTATCCCCTTTTTTCATGTATGAAAAGGAGGAATACTTTGTTGGAAATGAAAAACATCACAAGGATCATACATGGTTTTTACTTTACGTAATCTGTGAAAGTTAGAGCCATAATAACTAGTTTGCCAATTTTTAATATCGATATCGGGCCAGTTCACATAGTCACCTAGTGTATAAGGATCTAAGCTTTCTCGTAAACCTTTAACCCAGCGTATATTTCGATTTTCTTCATCATCGCATTTCCAAGAGGTAATGTATTCTTGAGCAATAATTGCTTTACGATGAAAATAAGCCGTTTTATTCGGCGAAATATTTTCAACAGCACCTATGAGCGATTGATGCCAAATACTAGCATCTTTATTCGGTGCATGAGAAAGAAAGTATTGCATGATTTGAATGCCTTTAAGGGGAATAGGTTTATAGACATAGGAACCAGAGCGCTTGAAATTTTCAGGGATGTTACCGCCATTAAAAAATTCAACAGCCTTTATATAAGGAACTTCTTCTATAAAGAGAGAGGGGCTACCAGTTTCAAGAAGAGGTGAAGAATGAGATTTACCTTTGTGAGAAATAAATAAAGCATAAGAATAAAGAATCTACATAGAGTTCAATGAAAACAGTTGCAAACTGTTCATATTTTGTTATGATAGTGTTACGAAAACGTTTGCATAAAAATTCCGATGGGATGCAAAAGGAGAGAATGACTATGAATAAGACATGGTGGAAAGAAGCGGTTGCTTATCAAATTTATCCACGAAGCTTTATGGATTCAAATGGTGATGGTATTGGAGATTTACAAGGTATTATTGCAAAACTGGATTATTTAAAAGATTTAGGTATAGATGTAATTTGGATTTGTCCAATGTATAAGTCGCCTAATGATGATAATGGTTATGATATTAGTGATTATCAAGATATTATGGATGAGTTTGGTACAATGGCAGACTTTGATGCTTTACTAGATGAAGTTCATAAGCGTGATATGAAGCTTATTATTGATTTAGTTATTAATCATACGAGTGATGAACATCCATGGTTTATTGAATCACGTTCATCTAAAGATAATCCGAAGCGTGATTGGTATATTTGGCATGATGGTAAAGATGGTGCGGAGCCAAACAACTGGGAAAGTATTTTTAATGGTTCGGCATGGGAATATGATGAAGAAACAGAACAATATTATTTACATCTATTCTCACGTAAACAACCAGATTTAAACTGGGAGAATAAAGAAGTTCGCGAAGTACTATATGATACGGTTAATTGGTGGCTTGATAAAGGTATTGATGGTTTCCGCGTTGATGCGATCAGTCATATTAAAAAAGAAGAAGGCCTCAAGGATATGCCAAATCCAAAAGAGTTAAAATATGTGCCATCTTTTGATAAACATATGAATGTGAAAGGTATTCAACCTTTATTAGAAGAGCTAAAAGAAAATACATTCTCTAAGTACGATATTATGACTGTTGGTGAAGCAAATGGTGTTAAGATTGAAGATGCTGAGCTTTGGGTTGGAGAAGAGCAAGGTAAGTTCAATATGGTATTCCAGTTTGAACATTTAAGTTTATGGGATGCAGAGAAGAAGAAAGACCTTGATGTTGTAGGATTGAAAAAAGTATTAACGAAATGGCAAAAAGGATTGGAAAATAAAGGATGGAACGCTTTATATATTGAGAATCATGATAAACCACGTATCGTTTCAACATGGGGAGATGACAAACAATATTGGCGTGAAAGTGCAACAGCTCTAGGAGCGATGTATTTCTTTATGCACGGTACACCGTTTATTTATCAAGGACAAGAAATTGGTATGACAAATGTTCAGTTGCCAAATATTGAAGATTACGATGATGTAGCAATTAAAAATTTATATCGCGAGAAAATTGCAGAGGGCGTACCACATCAAGATATGATGGAGATTATATGGGCTTCTTGCCGCGATAATTCCCGTACACCTATGCAGTGGAATGATGAGATGAATGCTGGTTTCACAACGAGTACACCTTGGTTTAGCATGAATCCAAATTACAAAGAAATTAATGTTGAGAAGCAAAAAAATGAAGAAAAGTCTATTTTCAATTTCTATAAGAAAATGATTGCTCTGAAAAAAGAGCACGATGTACTGAACTATGGTACGTACGATTTACTTTTAGAAGAAGATCCACAAATTTATGCATATACACGTACGTTACAGGATGAAAAAGTCATTGTAATTAGTAATATCTCAAAAGAGGAAGCTGTGTATAATGAGGGTTCATTTGCACTAAAACGCAAACGTTTGCTTTTAAATAACTATGAAGTTGCGGAACATGAAGAAGTAACAACAATTGCTTTAAAACCTTATGAAACAAGGGTTTATCGCATTTCATAATAAAAAAGGATGCTCTTTGAGCATCTTTTTTTATGAAAAAAATAAATTTCTATTGCAAAGTGAAAACGCTTTTATTAAAATAGATTTATGAAAACGGTTGCGCAAAGGATAAAAATAAAGTAATATAAGGAATCGTTTTCATAAAGGGAACAGAAATTATAATTTAAATCATTATGTTGTTATAAATAAAGGGGAGGAAGAACAGATGAAAATTACGTCTTTTGATTTTTGGCAAAAGTTCGGGAAAGCTTTATTAGTTGTTGTAGCTGTAATGCCAGCAGCTGGTTTAATGATTTCCATCGGTAAGTTAATTGGTATGTCTGCTGGGGATGTTAACGCAGTTCATACAATCGCTCGCGTAATGGAAGACATCGGTTGGGCAATCATTACAAATCTACACATCTTATTCGCAGTAGCAATTGGGGGATCTTGGGCGAAAGATCGCGCGGGTGGTGCATTTGCAGCGCTATTAGCATTCGTCTTAACAAACCGAATTACAGGAGCTATATTTGGGGTAAACGCTGAAATGTTAGCGGATTCAAAAGCGAAAGTTTCTTCAGTAATAGCGGGAGATTTAATTGTAAAAGATTACTTTACTTCTGTACTTGGTGCACCCGCATTAAACATGGGAGTGTTCGTAGGGATTATCACAGGTTTCTTAGGAGCTACTTTATATAACAAATATTATAACTATAATAAACTGCCACAGGCATTAGCATTCTTTAATGGAAAACGATTTGTACCATTCGTTGTAATTCTTTGGTCTACAGTTACTGCGATTGTATTATCACTTCTATGGCCATTCATCCAAAGTGGGTTAAATGAATTTGGTCGCTGGATTGCAGCTTCAAAAGATAGTGCACCAGTTGTTGCACCGTTTGTATATGGAACGTTAGAGCGTTTATTATTACCATTTGGTTTACACCATATGTTAACGATTCCGATGAACTATACAGAGCTAGGCGGAACATATACGATGCTAACTGGTTCAAAAGTTGGACAAGTTGTAGCAGGACAAGATCCATTATGGCTTGCATGGATTACAGATTTAAATAATTTACTAGCAAATGGAGATACGAAGGCATATAACGATTTATTAAATAACGTTGTACCAGCTCGTTTCAAAGCTGGACAAGTTATCGGCTCAACAGCAGCGTTAATGGGGATTGCATTTGCGATGTTCCGTAACGTTGATAAAGAAAAGCGTGCAAAATATAAACCAATGTTTTTATCAGCAGCATTAGCAGTATTCTTAACAGGTGTAACAGAACCAATTGAATTCATGTTCATGTTTATTGCTCCAGTATTATATGTTGTATATGCTATTACAACAGGACTTGCATTCGCGCTAGCTGATTTAATTAACTTACGTGTTCATGCATTTGGATTTATTGAGTTAATTACTCGTACACCAATGATGGTTAACGCAGGTTTAACAAGAGACTTAATCAACTTTGTTATTGTTTCATTAGTGTTCTTCGGTCTTAACTTTACACTATTTAATTTCTTAATTAAAAAATTCAATTTACCAACACCAGGGCGTGCAGGTAACTATATTGATAATGAAGATGAGGCATCAGAAGGAACAGGAAATGTAAAAGACGGTTCACTAGCAACAAAAGTTATCGATTTATTAGGTGGAAAAGAAAATATTGCTGACGTAGATGCTTGTATGACGCGCTTACGTGTAACAGTAAAAGATTTAGATGTTGTTGCACCAGAAGCACAGTGGAAACAAAATGGTGCTCTAGGGCTTATTGTAAAAGATAAAGGTGTACAAGCGGTATATGGTCCGAAAGCTGACGTATTAAAGTCAGACATTCAAGATATGTTAGGTGCGTAATAATATGAAATTGCTAACTTTAAACTGTCATTCTTGGCAAGAAGAGAATCAAATAGAAAAGATACAATACCTTGCTAAAGTAATTCAAGAAGAAGAGTACGATGTCATCGCATTGCAAGAAGTAAGTCAGTCCATACAAGCTGAAAATGTATGCGGTAACAAGAAAGAAGATAATTTTGGACTTTTACTATTAGAAGAGTTAAAAGCGCTACATGTAAAAGATTACAATATTACTTGGGATTTCTCTCATATTGGTTATGACGTGTATGAAGAAGGATTAGCGATTATAACGAAGCATAATATTATAAAAGAAGATACGTTCTTCATTTCAGAAAACGAGGATACAACGTATTGGAAAACACGTAAAATTGTAAGTACAACAATTGCTTATAATGGTAAGGATATAACGTTTTACTCTTGCCATCTCGGTTGGTGGAATGATGAAGAAGAGTCATTCAAAGGTCAAGTTGATCGTTTGATGGAGCGTGTAGATAGCAATAAGCTCGCCTTCTTAATGGGGGATTTTAATAACAATGCTCGGTTGGAAGGCGAAGGTTATGAGTATATGATGCAAAAAGGGTTGTATGACACATATGAATTAGCAATAGAGAAGGATGAAGGAACGACTGTCCAAGGTGAGATTGCTGGTTGGGATGAAAATAAACATAATTTGCGAATCGATCTAATATTGTGTAACCAAAGTAAAAAAGTTCATTCTTCAAAAGTTATTTTTAATGGTACAAACAGAAATGTAATTTCAGATCATTTCGGTGTAGAGGTTCAATTGGATATATAATAGAAGAAATCCTCACAGAGAATAAAAGCTGTGAGGATTTTTTTTAGGAATACAAGTATTTCCAAGAGAAAATACTTGTATTTTTTATGACATTTCATATATATTTGTTATTATTGAATGTAAAACCGATTTGGTCATTTTGTATTCATACTTTGACTCACTTCGTTATATAATGAAGTAAGTGAAAGTTAATGGGAAAAAATAGTACGTTTTTGGTTAATACACGATGTAGAAAGTGATATAATTGCAAAATGCATGTATCATTTTCTAAAGAAGGAAAAATATATAATTAGGTGATAACTTCTATGAAACAAATTTGGCGTATTTATAAGACAGATTTACGGAATGTAGCCAAACATTGGGCTGCAATTGTTATTGTTTTAGGATTAATGATTTTACCATCGTTATATGCATGGTTTAACATTAAAGCTTCTTGGGATCCATATGGAAATACAAAAGAGGTTCCCATTGCAGTTTCCAACCAAGATGCAGGTTCTAATTTAAGAGGGAAAGATATTAATATCGGGAAAGAGATTGTAGACTCCCTTAAGAAAAACAAAAATCTTGGCTGGAAATTTGTAGATGAAAAACAAGCAATTTACGGAGTTGAGCGTGGGGATTATTATGCAAGTATTACGATTCCAAAAGACTTCTCTGAAAAAATTGCAACTGTTCTGGATGAAAATCCGAAAAAACCAGAACTGGATTACTATGTGAATGAAAAAGTAAACGCGATTGCACCGAAGATTACAGCAAAAGGTGCATCAGGTATTACAGAAGAAATTAGTAAAAACTTTGTAAAAACAGCAAACGGTGAGATTTTTAAAATTTTCAATGACCTTGGAATCGATTTAGAAACAAACTTACCAAGTATCGAAAAAGTAAAAGATCTTGTATTTAAGTTAGAAGCGCAGTTCCCAGAAATGAATACACTTATGGATAAGGCGTTAGATGATGCAACTCGAGCAGAAGATGTTGTGAAAGTAGCGCAAAAAGAGTTGCCGGTTGTAGAGAGTGTTATGAATGATGGGCAAGAGGCGTTAGGGAATTTAGATAAATTCTTTGCGAGAAATGATGAAACATTGAATCGCGCTCCGGGAACTATTAAAAATAATTTAACAGTAATGCAGCAGGGATTGGATGCTGCAGCGAAAATTACGGATTACTTAAAAAATCCGGCATTTGACTTTAATCTGACATTGCCAGATCCAGCTAAATTACCAGTCTTACCTAATATAACTATTCCACAAATACCAGAGATTCCAGCATTACCACAAGTGAATGGTGAAGGGTATAAAAATATTGCTAAAAATATTGATCAAACTGTAAACACTGTTTTCAATTCTACTCGTGTTGGAACGGCATATGTAAAGAGTGTTATGGATGGCCTTCAAAATAAAGGCGTGGATCCAGCTGTAGCACAGAAAAATGTGCAGGATGCTTCAAAGCTCCTCCAAGAGCGTATCGATAGTGTTTCATATTTGATTGATTTCTTTACAGCTTTCAAGGAATCAGCTTCCACGGAATTCGGTAAACAGTTCTTTGGAAACAGAGTGGAAAGTTTAACGGTGCTTAAAAATTCTATGGTGGACGCTAACAATAGGGTTAAGCATGTAGGAGATTTAATTAGTTCCGGACAAGAAGTTAAACAAGATGTGCGAGATGCTGTAAATCAAAAATTAGATGCAGTAAATAATTTAGTAAATCAAGCTGAAAAGGATTATAATGCAACGTTTGTAGCTGATTTTGAAAAAGCAGTAAGTACAGCTGAGCAACTGAAAAGTAAGGCTGAAAATGCGCAAGAAAATGCACAGCAGCTTAGAGGCAATTTAAATCAAGATATAAATAAGGCTAATGAGATATTAAACAATGGTAGAGAGAAATATGATAAAGCTGTAAATGATTACAGTAGATTAAAAACGGAGCTTGAAAAAGCAAGAGAAGACTTAAGTAACAAAGGTGTTAACGGATTAGATTCTACAAAAGTAGCCTTAAATGATTTGAATGGGCAGTTCAAAGCAAGTTGGAATTTAGTTAATGACATGATTCCAGTTCTGGAAAGTACAAATAAAGTGTTAGCTGATGTGAATAGTGATAAAAATCTTAATGGTACAATTTCTAAGTTAAATAAAGCAAAAGATGGTTTGCAAAAAGGAATGGATTTAACTGATAAAGGAATTGACGCTATTAATAAAGGTCAAAAACCAGCAGCTGATGTTATTGAAAGTATTAATCAAGTGTCTAAAAGTGTTTCGGGCCAAATTGGTGACATTTTAGCTAAATATGACTCAGAAATCACTCCAAATTTCAATGCAGCAATTGCTCGCACAAAAGAGATGTCTAAAAATACATCTCAAATTTTAAAAGAGGCAGACAAAAAGCTTCCAGATGTTAAAAAATTACTAGAAGATTCATCAAAAGGTTTAGTAGATGGTAAAAAGAAATTAGCAGACATTAAAGCTGAAATGCCAGCTACTGAGAAAAAGATTAAAGAATTAGCAGATAAAATTCGTGATTTTGAATCTGAAGAGGATTTAAAAGACATCATACGCTTATTGAAAAACGATGTTGAGAAGCAAAGTGATTACTTTGCGAATCCAGTAAATTTAAAAGAAAATAAATTATTTGCGATGCCGAACTACGGTTCAGCGATGTCACCATTCTATACAGTGCTTGCATTATGGGTAGGCGCATTATTAATGGTTTCATTATTAACGGTAGAAGTACACGAAGAGGGCGCGAATTATAAGAGCCATGAAATTTACTTCGGACGTTTATTAACATTCTTAACGATAGGTCTTTCACAAGCGTTTATCGTATCGATGGGAGATATATTCTTACTCGGTACGTACGTAGTCGATAAGTTCTGGTTTGTGTTATTTAGTTTATTTATTGGTGGAGTCTTCGTTTGTATCGTATACTCACTCGTTTCTATTTTCGGAAACGTTGGGAAATCGATGGCGATTATTTTACTTGTACTACAAGTAGCAGGATCGGGCGGAACATTCCCAATCCAAATGACACCAGCGTTCTTCCAAGCGATTTATCCGTTCTTACCATTCACATACGCAATTAGCGCAATTCGTGAAACAGTTGGTGGAATGCTTTGGGATATCGTAACGCGAGATTTACTTGTGTTAAGTGCTTTCGTAGTAGTTATGATTGTTGCTGCGTTATTACTGAAAACACCAATTAACAAATCAAGTGAAAAATTTGTTGAGAATGCAAAAGGAAGTAAAATCATTCACTAAAATAAAAGGTTCCTACCGATAGAGGTAGGAACCTTTTTGTTTAATCAAATTTTAATTTTTTTAATGCTTCCGCGAATGGGTTATTTAATGGTTCTTCTTCTTTTTTCTGTTGTTTCATATATTTTTGAACGTCGCGTTTATCGGCTTTGTTTCCAGATTCTTTTTTACGTCGCTCTTGGAATGTTGATAATTTCTCGCGATAGCCACATTTACATGCGAAAATTTGGCCTGCACCCTCACCACGTAATTCTAGTTTCTTTTTACATTGCGGACAGCGAGCATTTGTTGTACGAGATACATTTTTACGATGACCACATTCACGGTCTTGGCATACGAGCATTTTCCCCTTTTTTCCATTTACTTCTAGCATTGGTTTACCGCAATCTGGACAAGACTTCGTTGAAATGTTGTCATGTTTATATTTCTTATCACTCGATTTAATTTCAGCAACAATTTCTTTCGTATAGTTCTTCATTTCCGAAATGAATACTTCTTTCTTTAATTTTCCTTTTGCAATTGCTTCAAGTTTTTGTTCCCACTCACCAGTTAGTGTAGGTGATTTTAATTCTTCTGGTACTAAATCAAGTAATTGACGACCTTTTGATGTAATGTGAATATCTTTACCACGTTTTTCAATTAAGAAAGAATTGAAAAGTTTGTCGATAATATCTGCACGTGTCGCTACAGTACCTAATCCACCAGTCGATTTTAACGTATCAGCAAGTTGTTTATTTTGCGTATCCATATATTTTGTAGGATTCTCCATTGCTGAAAGTAAAGTTGCTTCATTAAAGCGTGCAGGTGCTTTCGTTTGACCTGATGTTTGCATAAGTAACTTTACAGTTAATGTATCGCCCTTTTCAATGTGAGGTAGAATCTGCTCTTTTACGTCATCAGTTACATCATCGTCTTCAAATCGATTTTCGTATACTTCCTTCCAACCAGCATGTAAAATCGTTTTTCCGCGTGCAATGAATGTTTCATTGCCGACCTTTGTGCGTAACGTTAGTTGTTCGTATTCGAATGCTGGGAATAAAACAGCTAAGAAACGTTTTACAACTAAATCATAAATTTTGCGTTCTTTATCTGTGAATGCTGCGAAGTTAACGTATCCTTCTGTTGGAATAATCGCATGATGATCGCTTACTTTACTATCATCAACAAATGATTTGTTAGGTTTGATAGGCTTTTGTAATACTTTATGTGCGAAGGGACGGTATTCTCCAACACCACATGCTTTTAGACGTTCTGGAAGTGTTCCAACGATATCAGATGAAATGTAGCGTGAATCTGTACGAGGGTACGTTAGTACTTTATGCTGTTCATACAATTTTTGCATAATATTTAATGTTTCTTTAGCAGAGTAACCGAACTTTTTATTTGCATCACGTTGCAATTCAGTTAAATCGTAAAGACCAGGAGAGAATGACTTCTTCTGTTTCTTATCAATTTCCACAACAGTAGCATTTTGTTTATCTAAACTTTTTACAATACCATCGATTTTTTCTTTATTAAAACTACGGCTATTGCCATTTGCATCTTGCCAAGTAAGTTTGAGCTTCTCCATTGTTTGAGCTTCGATGCCGTAGTAAGTTTGAGCTTTGAAGTTCTTTATTTCATCCTCACGACTAGCAATCATAGCAACAGTAGGGGTTTGTACACGGCCGCAATTTAACTGGGCATTAAAGCGAGTCGTTAAAGCACGAGTTGCATTAAGACCGATATACCAGTCAGCTTCTGAACGTGCAACTGCTGAAGCGTATAAATTGTCATAGGCTTTACCTGGTTTTAAATTTGCAAAACCATCTTTAATTGCTTTATCGGTTACAGAAGAAATCCATAAACGTTTGATTGGTTTATTTAGCTTAACTTTATCGATAATCCAGCGTGCGACTAATTCCCCTTCACGTCCAGCGTCTGTTGCTACAATAATTTCATTTACATCTTTTCTAAGTAGCTGACTTTTTACAGCATTAAATTGTTTACCAGTTTGTTTAATAACCGTTAATTTCAAACGCTCAGGTAGCATCGGTAAATCTTCTAAATTCCACTTTTTATATTTCACATCATAACTTTCTGGATCTGCTAATGTAACGAGATGACCTAAAGCCCAAGTTACAATATATTTACTACCCTCAAGATAGCCGTTTCCTTTTTTATCACACTTCAGTACACGAGCAATATCTCGTGCAACGGAAGGTTTTTCAGCGATTACAACGCTTTTTGACATATTAAAAACATCCTTTCAAATTTCCATAAGTTAAATATAGCATACATCTTCTTGAGATTCAGTTTCGCTCCATATTTGATCGGTTTTTAGTGGGATGAACAAAACACTCACTGATTAAAGTTTCACTTGATTATGTTTATTGTTATATAGGTTGCTTCTATATTAAATAGAAAAGTAAAGAACTTGTTATTTTACTAGAATAAGAGTAGACTTTGAAGTAGATGAATAATAAGCACATGGGAGTTTGTGGATACAAACTGAGAGTATGACTACTAGTCCGTCATTGACCATTTGAACCTGTTGGATAATGCCAGCGTAGGGAGAGTGTAAAAGCACATGTTCAGGCACTTTGCGTACGCGCAAAGTGTCTTTTTGTGTATCTCCCATCATTATAGTTAGGAGATGAAAAGGATGAATATGAAAGAAATTAGTAAAGTAGTGGATTTGGTGAGAGAATCTAATCCGCTCGTTCATAATATTACAAATGTTGTTGTAACAAATTTTACTGCTAACGGTTTGTTGGCACTTGGGGCATCGCCTGTAATGGCGTATGCAAAAGAAGAAGTAGCAGAAATGGCTAGCATTGCTGGAGCGTTAGTATTAAATATGGGGACACTTCGTCCTGAAGAAGTAGAAGCGATGTTACTTGCGGGTAAATCAGCAAATGCGAACAATGTGCCAGTACTATTTGATCCAGTTGGTGCAGGAGCAACTTCATATCGAACAGAAGTTGCGAGACATATTCCGGCTGAAATCGATTTAGCAATTATCCGCGGAAATGCAGCTGAAATAGCAAATGTTATTAATGAGAAATGGGAAATTAAAGGGGTAGACGCTGGTACTGGAAATGGCAATATTGTAAGTATTGCAAGGCAGGCAGCAGATGAACTAAATACAGTTGCGGTCATTACTGGAAAAGAAGATGTTGTTACAGATGGAGAGAGAACTATTGTTATTCGAAATGGTCACCCTATTTTAACGAAAGTTACGGGAACAGGTTGTTTACTAACTTCTGTAATAGGAGCATTTGTAGCAGTGGAAAAAGATTATGTTAAAGCAGCAGTAGCCGCATTAACGTTTTATGGTGTAGCTTCGGAACTGGCAGCTGCTAAGGCGGTAGAAAAAGGGCCTGGTAGTTTCCAAATTGAATTTTTAAATCAATTAGCGAATACAACTTCAGGTGATATTGAGAAGTATGGGAAGATTGTGGAGTTAGAGTAAGAGGGAGTGAAAGAAATGGCACGCATTGAAATAGATAAAATGTCTAAGCTATTGCAAGTGTATTTTATTATGGGAAGTAATAACTGCACGAGGGATCCTTTAGCTGTATTGAAAGAAGCGTTAGATGGTGGAGTGACACTTTTTCAGTTTCGCGAGAAGGGGGAAGGTTCTTTAATCGGAGAAGATAGAGTGCGCTTTGCAAAAGAATTGCAGACGCTTTGTAAGGAATATAGTGTTCCTTTCATTGTAAATGATGATGTAGAATTAGCCATTGAATTAGATGCAGATGGTGTTCATGTTGGACAAGATGATGAAGGAATTACATCTGTTCGTGAAAAAATGGGAGATAAAATTATCGGCGTATCTGCTCATACAATTGAAGAAGCACGTTTTGCAATCGAAAATGGAGCGGATTATTTAGGTGTTGGTCCTATTTTCCCAACGAGTACGAAAAAAGATACGAAAGCGGTTCAAGGAACGAAAGGATTAGCTTATTTTAGAGAACAAGGAATTACAGTGCCAATCGTTGGTATTGGTGGGATTACAATTGAAAATACAGCGGCAGTTATAGAGGCGGGTGCGGACGGTGTTTCAGTTATTTCAGCAATTAGTTTAGCGGAATCTGCGTATGAAAGTACGAGAAAATTAGTTGAAGAAGTAAAGAGAAGTTTGTAGGGAAGGAAGTGTAGTATTTTAAGTGCTACATGAAGAAATAGACTGCCCAAAATTTAAACAAATATTTGATTAAAAAAGCACAAACCTTTTTAAATAAAGGTTTGTGCTTTTTCTTTAAAACATAATTGAAATTAAGAGCATTCCAATGCCGATAGAAGTAAATGTTGCAATTAGGCCCGGAATCATAAAACTATGATTTAATACGTATTTACCGATACCTGTTGTACCAGTACGGTCAAAGTTAATGGCAGCAACGATTGTTCCATAGTTTGGAATGAAGAAATATCCATTTACTGCAGGGAACATCGCAATCAGTAGCGCTGGTGGAATACCAAGAGATAGTCCAAGTGGCATTAAGGCACGAACTGTTGCTGCTTGGCTGTACAGTAAAATAGATAGAATGAATAGTGCGATAGCAAATAGCCAAGGTGCACTTGTTACTAAATGCTGAATCGATCCTTGAATCATATTTAAGTTTCCATTAAAGAAAGTATCTCCCATCCAAGCGATACCGAAAATAGCAACAACTGCTGTTGCTCCTGCTTTAAAGACGTTACCAGATACAATGCTTTCTACATTTGGTTTACAGAAAATAATAATAAGAGCCGCGATAGTTAACATAACCATCTCAATTGTGTTCGGCATGGAAAGACGGGCTAACTTCCCATCAACTATCCATCCTGGACGAAGTGCTTCAAATGAACCAAGAAGTACAACAAGGAAGGTTCCTACAAGGAAAAGGATAACTGATAATTTTGCGCCCTTTACACCTACAAATTCTTTTTTCTCTTCAAGCTTAGGAATTAATCCTTCTTTTAATCGTTTTAAGTATTCAGGGTCTTCATTTAATTCTTTTCCCATCTTACTAGCAACAAATGCAGCTATCATACAAGCGATGAAAGTAGAAGGGATACTTACTTTTAAAATATCTAATAAGGTGATTTTATAGTCAGCTAACATTGCTAAAAGTGCAACTGTTGCAGCTGATATAGGACTAGCTGTAATTGCTTGTTGGGAAGCAATTACGGCAATTGACATTGGTCGTTCTGGTCTAATTCCGGATTCGCGAGAGACTTCAGCGATAACAGGAAGTACAGAATAAGCAACGTGACCAGTTCCTGCACAAAGTGTAAATAAATAAGTAACAATTGGAGCAAAGAATGTAATGCGTTTTGGATTTTTTCGTAATGCCTTTTCAGCTAGATGAACAAGGTAGTCCATTCCTCCAGCGGCTTGCAAAGCACCAGCAGCTGTAATTACTGCCAAAATCATAAGCATTACATCGATAGGAGGCGCCGTTGGTTGTAAGTGGAAGACAAAAACGAGTATTGCCATACCAACTCCACCCATTACTCCTAAACCAACTCCGCCTAGGCGTGCACCAATAAAAATACAGAGTAACAAGGTAAGAAATTGTAGCCAAAACATGATAAACTACCTCCGAAATTCATTAGTTAAGATATATTCGAATAGTTTAATTTGAATGAAAATTAAATAAATACCCGAAGAAATCCTTGTTATTTATACATTTTTTATTATATAACATAAAAAAAGTAACATTCACGTACTTTTTGAAATTATTTTGAAAAAGCAATTCATTAAAAATTTGTATTTATATCTCTAAATAAGTAGACATTTTGATTTATATGTTGTAATCTTTGAAAGAGAATAAATTAATTCTCATAGAACTCCCATATCGTTCAACTCGTTCAGCGAGAAAGGCAAACTGATGGAAACATGAGGACGCAAAACTACAGGAGCTAAGGTCGAAAGGCTACGCTAGCCAGTTACCGGACGGATAGGGTTGGTCTTGGCCAATGCTTTTACATTGGCTTTTTTTTATTCTCGAACATATTGAGAAACATTTTCAAACAAAATATTCATATATTTTGTTTTTTTTGTTTATGTTGATTAAGGAAGGTGGATATTAATGAAAAAATATTGGCATAAGTTATCGTTCCTTCAAAAGAACGTCTTATTAACCGTATTAGTTATTTTGACACTTGTTGGAAGTATGGGTGCATTAAGTTTTAACATGTTTCAAAATAGTATGATGTCTTTATTTGAAAGGCAGTCTATTGAAACAGGAGAAATAGTATTGAAAAAACTGGATGTAGAATTAGTTAGAGACATGGCGAAAGATCCTACAGCCGAAAAAGTGAAAAAAGAAAAGTTAACAGAGAAATTAGATGAAGTATCAAAAGAATTGAAAAGCGTTGGACAAACGTATGTTACAGGAGCAAAGCCGAATGAAAAGCGAGAATTACAACTCGTTGGTTTGACTACAGAGTTAACAAATGCGTTTCCTATAAAGCCGGGAGATTATTATGAACAACCCGCTCATTGGATGAAGGCATACGATAAAGTGATTGATACGAAAAAGGCTCAAATGACAGAAGTATATGAAGATGAAATAGGTTCGTGGGTGACAATATTAGAACCAATTACAGATGGAGAAAACAATATTGTTGCAATTATTGCGGCTGACTTAGATGCTTCCATTGTTCCTATTACAAAAGAGAAGTTTATGATACAGGGCTTACTCTTCATCATTATTTCATTAGCAATTGCGACTATTACTCAATTCTTTATCGTGCGTCACTCGCTAGCTCCATTAAAAGATTTACGAGAAGGGTTACGTAAAATTGGTGAAGGTGACTTAAGTATTAAATTAAAAGAAAGACCAGATGATATTGGAATTATTAATGTTTATTTCAATAACACAATTGAAAAATTTAAAGGGATTATAGATAAAGTAAGGCAAACTGCTGAGCAAGTTTCTTCTTCTTCACAAGAATTGTCGGCGAGTACAGAGGAAAACAGCATGGCAGTTCAAGAGATTGCAAGTTCTATTGAAGGTTTAAGAGTAGGGGCACAGTCTCAAAAAACTTCAGTACAACAATGTTTAGGAATTGTACATGGAATGGAAGATAAGGTAGAAGAAATAACTGGGGCTGCAAAACAAGTTGCGGTTGCTTCTGAAGGTATGGAACAACATTCAATTGAAGGTAATGAAGTGATTGGACAAATTATTAATCAAATGAGTTTAATCCAAAATGCAGTACAAGATTTATCTTCCATCATTTATTCGTTAGAAACAAGGTCAAAAGAAATTAGTGATATCGTAACTGTAATTACAGGTATTTCAAATCAAACAAATCTATTAGCTTTAAATGCTTCTATTGAGGCTTCACGTGCTGGAGCAGCTGGAAGAGGGTTTGCAGTTGTTGCTGATGAAGTACGAAAATTAGCAGAACAAACGGAAGCGTCTGCAAAAGATATAGCGAAATTAATTGGTGAAACACAAGCTGAGACAGAAGATGCTGTAGTTTCCATGCAAAAAGGTTCAAAAGAAGTAGAAACTGGAATTTCGCTTGTTCAAAGTAGTGGAGATTTCTTTGAAAAAATCTCAAAATCAGCGCAATCTGTTACAGATCAAGTAAAAGCTGTTTCCGGTAATTCGAGTGACATTTTACAAAATAGCCAGAATATTGTTCAAGTCGTAAATGAATTATCACATATTGCAAATACTTATGCCAACAGCAGTAGTAATGTTGAAGAAAGCATGAAAGAGCAAGAAATATCAGTACAAGATATTGCAGAATTAGCGACTTCTTTAAGTTGGCTTTCTCAGGAATTGCAAGAGCTTATTGGTGAGTTTAAAAGCGAATAAGGAGAAAGTTCAATTCTAATCAAGGGGGGTATCTCCGCTACTGATTATGAATTGAACGAATCTGCCCTTTAATAAGGGATGAAAAAGGTGTGAATTTTCACACCTTTATTATATTTAAGAGAGGAATTTACATAAATATGAAATTAGTGATTTCTTATAATGAGATGATAAAAGAATTTTTAGGAAAAGTAGAAGGAAGTATTAAAATACCTAAAGATGTGCACGGAACAGAACTTAGGATAAAAAGGAAAACGGAACTGTTTTCAAATTTGACTCACATTGTAGATTTAATAGGAGCGACTGCAACGTGGTTATATCATATTTCTAAAGAAAAACATATTGTCATGCTTTATCATGTAAGAGGAAATTTATTTCCAATTACTATTGAAGTTTCTAATTTTCTCTCCTATGAAAGTTTAAATTTACAAATTGAAGAGCAACTGGAGCAAATTAAAGAAATGAATGAGGAAGAAATAGAAGAGTTTCAAAACGGTAATACATTATATGAAATGTCACCTATTATTATTGGTGAAACATATTATGAGCTACAAGACACGAATACATTACAATTTGTATTTAGTAAAAATATGCAAAGTGTAGAAATAATATTTAATAGTGTTAATTGGAAAGAGACAACGATTACTCGTTATGCACAACAAATACAAGGTGTTTTAGTTGATATATCACAAAATACTAATAAGTATATAAAACATTTTAATATTATTACAGAGGCCGAGATGGCACTTTATAGTCAAGTGAATGATACGACAGCAGTATATCCTGAGAAAAGTATCGTCGATATGTTCTATAATACTGTTACTCAATTTCCAAATCGTATAGCTTTATCTTCAAGGGAAGGTACTTTAACTTATGAGGAGCTAAATAAAAAAAGTAATCAAATAGCTCATATGTTAATTAAAAACGGCGTCCAATTAGGAGACTATGTTGGAATATTTATGAAACGTAGCATAGACACAGTAGTAAGTATGGTAGCTATATTAAAAGCTGGTGCAGCGTATGTTCCGATTGATCCAGATTATCCGGAAAGTAGAATACAGTACATTATTCAAGATAGCCAAGCGAAAGTTATATTGATGAAAGAGACGCCTATAACATGTGATGGGGTTCAAACAGTTTCATTGTATGATAGTGAAACTTATGAAGATATAGATGTAAAGTTGTCTATTCATTGTGATGATGTAGCTTATATGATTTATACATCGGGTTCAACAGGGAATCCAAAGGGAACGATGTTAGCACATAGAGGCGTTGTTAATCTGTACACTTGGATGAAAAAGCAATATGAATTGACAGAAGAGGATGTATTTGCTCAATTTCCTTCCTTTAGTTTCGATGCTTCTGTATGGGAGTCATTTGCTTCTTTATTCTGCGGAGGAAACTTGTATGTACTATTAGAGGAAGAGCGATTGTCTGTAGAGGCATTTGCAAATGCAATCTATAAAGTGAAAGCAACTTCAATCTTGGCATTAGCAACAATTTTTGTTCGACAAGTAGCAACTTATTTAGCAGAAGAAGATATATATAAGCTAGCTTCCCTAAAAAGAATTGCGATTGGTGGTGAAATGTTGCCTGTAGAGGTTATTAAATTGTGGAGAGAAAGAATAGGTACAAATGTTGAAATTTATAATGTATACGGACCGACAGAATGTACTGTAGTGACGACAACCTATAAAATACCTAGTCAGTTAAATGAGGATGTTGCGAGTATTCCCATTGGTAAACCATGTGCTAATTATCAAGTTATGATTTTGGATGAGAATATGAATCTTTGTCCAATTGGTGTACCTGGTGAATTATATATAGATTCAGTGGGATTAGCAAAAGGGTATTTTAATAAGCCTAATAAAACAATTGAAGCTTTTATTCCGAACCCTTTTAATCCTATAGTTAATATATATAAAACAGGTGATATCGTTAAGTTGCTAGAGGATGGAAATATAGAGTTTTTACATCGGAAAGATGATCAAGTAAAAATTAGAGGACATCGTATTGAACTAGGAGAAATCCAAAGTAAAATTTCTCAAAATCATAATATAAAAGAAAATGCTGTTTTTGCTAAGAAGAGTAAGGAAGGTAGCCAATATTTAATCGCGTTCTATACAACTTTAAATAAAAAAGAAATACCAGAATTAGTTTATCAGTTACAAGAGCAATTACCAGATTATATGGTGCCATCTAAACTAATTTATATTAATGAATTACCACTTACACCTAATAAAAAGATTGATGTTAAGAAGTTAGCTCAGTTAGAAGAAAAGTATGAACCGGTTCGGCTACAAGAATATGTTGCACCTTCTAATAAAGCAGAAAAACAAATCGCGAACGCCTGGGCGGAAGTATTAGGAATTTCAAAAGTTGGAGTGCATGATGATTTCTTTACAATTGGTGGACATTCATTAAAAGTATTACGAGTCTTAACATTGTTAAAAGAAGATTTCTCACATTTAACAATTCAAGATTTCTTTAAAGAAAGAACGATATATGGATTAGCTCGAATTGAGCGAGAAGTAAAAGTAGAGAAAGAAGAAGTATTTCGTGAATATAAAGTGATTCACGAGCCAGATACTATCACGTATGCAAACGTTTTGGAAGAAATCCAGATTTCAAATGTCTTTTTAACAGGAGCTACTGGTTATTTAGGATCACACATATTATATGAATTGTTGAGAGATACATCTGCTACTATTTATTGTTTAGTAAGACCAACCAAAGATGTGCAGCAAAGAATTATAGATACATTAACAGGCTACTTTAATGATATATGTGAAGAATGGTTACAGCGTATACAGGCCGTAGCTGGTGATCTGGGAGAAGAGTATCTTGGGATGAGCGAAGAAGAATTTATGTTCATCAGTTCTAAGATGGATACGATAATTCATTGCGGTGCAGATGTAAGACATTTTGGAGATGTAAAACAATTTGAAAATATAAATGTCCAAGGAACTAGCCGTATGCTAGCATTAGCGGAGAAAGGTGCTACATTCCATTTTATTTCTACAATTGGTATCCCGTTAGAATTAGCGGTAGATCAATGGGATACATACATGAAAACTGGTGATTTTAATTACAGTGTAGACTTAGAGAATGTATATTCAAATAGTAAACTACAAGCGGAAAACATTGTTCGTGAAGCAATGAAAAATGGTTTGCGCGGAAATATTTATCGTGCAGGTAATTTAGCATGTCATTCAGAAACAGGTTCGTTCCAACAAAATATTGAAGGAAACGCATTTTATCGTCTTATTAAAACAATGCTATTAATTGGGAAAGCACCAAATGTGAAGTGGAAAGTTGATTTCACACCAATTGATTTTGCTAGTAAATCAATTGTATCGTATTTACAAGATGCGCAAATTGTAGGAGAGACGTTACATATTTGTCATCCACATCAAATTGAGTTTGAACAATTTATACAGCTAATTGGAGAGTGTGGATACAATCTTGAAATGGTTCCACTTTCAGAATATGTAAATACCGGACTTGCATTAGCGAAGGGAAATGAAGTAATAGCAGAGTTAATTGCTTCTCAAGTTGCAGGAGATGGAGCACAGCAATCTGAAATTGTAATGGGTACGCGTAGAACGAATGAATGGATTAAGAAAAAAGAATTGATAGTACCAGCAATTAATAAAGAATTTATACAGCAGTTATTAGCTCATGGTGAAAAAGTTGGTTATTTTCCAAAAATAATGAAATGATTATGCATGCTTTTGTTTGTTCAATAAAATAAATCATGCTACAATGAAAACGAATTAAGGACCGGGGAGCCAATTGGCTGAGAGGATGTAAGTAAACATCGACCCTCAACCTGATCTGGATAATGCCAGCGTAGGGAGTTACTTAAAGTGATGTAGCATATGTTATTCTGTAATAACTTGCATACAAGGCTTTCCTACGCAGTAGGAAAGCCTTTTCTTATTTTTGAAATTTAATTTTATAAGGGGGATTTTATTATGTCACAACAAGTTACAATGTCATTTTCAGTAGTACCACAAGCGAAAACGAAAGATGTATATTCTGTTGTCGATAAAGCAATTGAAGTTGTGCAACAATCGGGAGTTCGTTATGAAGTAGGGGCAATGGAAACAACTTTGGAAGGAGAATTAGATGTACTTCTTGATGTCGTTAAACGTGCGCAACAAGCTTGCGTCGATGCTGGAGCAGAAGAAGTGATTACTTCTATTAAAATCCATTATCGTCCAAGCACTGGTGTAACGATAGATGAAAAGGTTTGGAAGTACCGTGATGAATATGCAAAACCAGAAGCAATCTAAACTTATTACAACTATTTGGCTTATCCTTCTCATTGCGATATGGGAAGGATCTGTTTCATTATTTAAAATCGAACCGTGGATTTTACCAAAGCCTTCTGCCAATGTTCAAGAATTAATTGGGATGAAAGATTTACTATTACCAAATACGATGCAAACACTGCAGGAAGTTATAATTGGACTATTCTTTGCAATTTTATTGGGGACGAGTATCGCAATTATTATGGACGTTATACCGTTATTTCGTATTTTAATAAATCCATTGCTCGTTATTTCGCAAACAATTCCAATTGTTGTACTTGCACCGCTATTTATTATTTGGTTTGGATATGGGATGTTGCCGAAAGTAATGGTCGTAATACTCGTTTGTTTCTTCCCAATTGCGCTTAGTATTTTAGAAGGTTTTCAAACAGTAGATAAAAATATGCTGAAACTGTTACAAACAATGAAGGCGACGAAATGGCAAGTTTACCAGAAAGTAAAATTTCCAGCAGTGCTCCCATACTTTTTCTCAGGTTTAAAAATTGCAGTTACATATAGCGTAATGGGAGCAATTATCGGAGAATGGCTCGGTGCAAGTGAAGGATTAGGCGTTATGCTTACGAGGGCTACAAAATCCTTTTTGACTGCCCGAGTATTTGGTGTTGCAGCAATCATCGTTATGGTGACATTATGCCTGTATTTTATCGTAGAGTTTATGGCAAGAATAACAGCACCATGGATATATAGAAAGGACGGCAGAAAATGAAAAAAGGTTTGAAAGTTATGTTAGCTGCCTTAGTAGCGGTAGGTGTGGCTGGATGTAATCCGGCGAAGAAAGAAGAAAGTGCAAGTAAAGATCAAAAAGTAAAAGTAGTATTAGATTGGTTTCCAAATACGAATCATACTGGCTTGTATGTAGCGAAAACGAAAGATTATTACAAAAAGCAAGGATTAGATGTAGAAATTATTCAACCAGGTGACAATGTAACAGCAGAGCAAATGATAGCATCAGGAAAAGCAGACTTCGCAATAAGCGCACAAGAAAATGTAACGTTAGCTCGTGTAGAAGGAATTCCTGTTGTATCTGTAGGAGCGATTATTCAGCATAACACTTCAGCGTTTGCATCGCTTAAGAAAGACAATATGACGTCACCGAAAGATTTTGAAGGTAAACGTTACGGCGGCTGGGGAGGACCAGCAGAAGAAGCGACATTAAAGACGATTATGGATAAACATCAAGCTGATTTTAATAAAGTTGAAAAAATCATCTTAGGACAAACAGATTTCTTTAAATCAATTGGCCGTGATGCAGATTTCGAATGGATTTATTACGGTTGGGATGGTATTGAAGCGAAGCGTCAAGGAAAAGAGTTAAATACGATTATGGTGAAGGACTTAGATCCAGCGCTTGATTTCTATAGTCCTGTTATTATTACGAGTGAAAAACATACGAAGCAAGATAAAGACTTTGTGAAAAAGTTTATGAGTGCAACGACAGAAGGTTATAATTTTGCAATTAAGGAACCGAAAGAGGCTGCTGATATTTTAATTAAAGCTGTTCCAGATGTGAATAAAGATTTAGTTCAAGAAAGCCAAAAATGGTTAAGTACGAAGTATCAAGATGATGCTAAAGCATGGGGAGTACAGAAGGAAGAAATTTGGACGAATTACATGAATTTCTTATATGACAACAAAGTTATTAAGAAGAAAATCGATGTAAAAGATGCTTTTACAAATGAATTCCTTCCAAGTGAAAAATGAGCGGATTACAAATAAAAAATATAGTGAAATCTTTCGACGGAAAAAATGTATTAGAGAATATTAGTGCCTCTATACAAGAGGGAGAGTTTGTTTCCTTTGTAGGACCGAGTGGTTGCGGGAAAAGCACATTATTAAACATGATTGCAAATGTTGAAAAACCAACAAACGGGAACGTAACGTATAACGATAAGCAAGTACAAGAACAAGATGTTGTTAGTTATATGCCACAACAAGATTTATTGCTACCGTGGCGATCAGCTTTGCAAAATATCGTTCTTCCATTGGAAATCGAAGGGAAACCGAAAAAACAAAGGCTAACAGAGGGAATGGAAGCATTAAAGCAGTTCGAACTAGATGAATATGCAGACCATTATCCAGATGAATTGTCTGGTGGTATGCGTCAAAGAATTAGTTTTCTGCGCACATATTTATGTGAAAAGCCAATTATGCTACTTGATGAGCCTTTTGGTAAATTAGATGCATTTACAAAAATGGAAGTACATAGCTGGCTTTTAAACTCTTGGCATCAAGAGAAGCAAACAATCGTTATGGTTACACATGACCTAGATGAGGCAATCTTGCTTTCAGATCGCGTATTTATTTTATCTCAAAGACCAGCTTCAATAGTTGGCGAGGTACAAGTGAAATTACCTAGGCCGAGAACGATGGATATGTTAACATCACTCGAATTAAAAAAGGATAAAGAAGAGATTTTAAGTGTGTTAGCTCCTTATATGAAAAAATAGAAAAAGCTGATGTTTTAATTTTAGACGAACGGACTAATCATTTGGATGTAGAAACTAAGATGGCTTTATAGGAAGCATTACAACAATACAAAGGAACGGTTTTAATTGTCTCACATGAGCCTTCTTTCTATGAATCGTGGATAACAAAAGTATGGAATATAGAAGATTGGAATGCTGAACAATATGAATAAAGAAAAGGCATTAGCTTTTATGAGCTAATGCCTTTTCTTTGTGATTAACATGATTTTCGAGAACTCTTACATGAGAATTGTATGAAGAAGCACTCTTATGGTGCGCTTATAAGCGTGCTTTTTCTTTTGTTATATTTATAATAATACGAAAGCCTTTCCCTAACAGGTGACTATCTTTCTTTATATATATAGATAGTTCAAAATGGAATGAAAATAATTCCTTTATGTAAAGGATAATATGGATATTATAGGAAGACAATAGAAATTAAAGGAAATCCATGTAAAATTCAAATGAACTTCATATAAACTTCATATTAGAAACTAAATATAATTATAACAAGTTATTGAGATGTTTTTGATTTTTCATAAAATTAAAAGTTTGAATTTAGGAGGTATTGCTCAAACCTAAATTCAAACTTCAGTGAAGTAATTAATGGATATTACGTCTAGTTTTCGCTAATGACGGCATTTAAAAGTTCGGCAGGATTACCTGTTCCTGCACCGCCAATTGTAATAGATCCACCAGGAGGAATTTCACCATTCCATCCTGCGTTCGTAATTACATAATGATTATTTGTTTTACTACTAATTTTAGAATCCCAAACTTGTGTTAAATTGCCGCTATAATCAAATTCTAATTTCCAATTTTTAATAGGGTTCGTTCCATTATTTTTGATTATAATCGAGAAGTTATAACCGCTGCCCCAATTCGAAGTGACTGAAAATGTAGCAGTACCATTTCCATCAGGAGGTGTCGTATTAGCTTCATCCGTTTTGACAGTAAGAGCGGTAGGTTGTGATTTATTTCCAGCAGCATCTTTGGCAATTATTGAAAATTTGTATTCCGTATTAGGTTTTAAGTTTTTAATTGTAATGCTATTTGTTGTTGTACTCCATTTCTCTTCTCCAGCAGTAATTTCATATTCCGTAACTCCTACGTTATCAGTAGATGCAGTCCAGTTTAATTGAACTGAGTTTGAATTTTTATTCGTAACTACAATGTTTTTAACATTCGTTGGTGGCTCAGTATCTTTTTGATTAATAGGTCCACCAAGTAATTCTTTTACTAGCGTATCAAGTAATTTTGGACCACTGCAACTATATTTTGGACTTGTACGGCAATCTCCGCTTAGTTCCCAAAACATTGCTCCACTTAAACCTTTCGTCTTTATATAGTCTGTTTTGTATTTCATAGATTCATTGTCATCGTAGCTAATAAATGTGCCTGTAGTTGCATTATATAAGTAAGGTACTTTAGCTGTGTCATTCCAGTAGCGTACAAAACCATTTTTATTAACGTAATTGGCTGCTAAATCACCGTAATCATAGACACCTGTGTCACCGGTAGAGTAATCATCCCAAGTACCTTTAGAAGCAAGTTTCCCATCACTACCTGGTTTGCAAGGTTGATATTGTCCGTTATTTTCTTTGCCACAACTTTTCCAGCCACGTCCGTAAAAGGGTACGCCTAATACTAGTTTATCGACTGGAACACCTTCATTTGTATAAACATTTATAGCACCATCTACGTAAAAATTCGTATTTGCTGCTGGATCATTTGGATCCTTATATAGAGCTGCATTATGATTAGAAGTAGCTTCCCATCCGCCGTGGAAATCATATGTCATAATATTAATCCAATCGAGTATTTGAGAAATTTTCTTTAGTTCTGTATGATCAGCGTAGCGTTGGCTTGCACCTGAAGCGATTGTTAGTAAATATTGTTTGCCATCTTCAGCACCTGCTTTATTCAAAGCATTTCGGACGTCTTGAAGAAGGAGAGTGAAATTTTGTTTATCTTCAGGACGATAACTACCACCAGGAATCGTTTCAACGCCCGGATATTCCCAGTCTAAATCTACGCCATCAAACCCATATGCGCGAAGAAAAGCTACTGTAGATTCAGCAAATACTTTTCTTGTTTTTTCATCAGCGGCCATATCAGAAAAGCGGTTAGACCAAGTCCAGCCACCAACGGAAATAATTGTTTTTAAGTGAGGATATTTAGCTTTTAATCGTTTTAGTTCCCCGAAATTTCCGCAACGGGCATATTTATCGCAATCTTCCCAAGTTGTCCCTGAGCCAGGATACGATTTGGTAACATCAGCCCATGGTTCCCCGAGTACGAGAGTACCATTAGGAACCTCTTTATTTTGCAATGGTACACCAGATTCTTTACAGTTCCACGTTTGTTTATTTGGATTATCAGGATGAGTAGAAGGGTTTCCATGTTTTCCATTCCAACAAATATCCGCGAAAGCATAGTTAAGGTGAGTAAGTTTTGATGCATCAATGTCAGCAACTTGATAATTACGTCCGTAAACGCCCCACGAAGGAAAGTACCCAACAATTTTTTGACTTTGCTTTGGTGAATCTGCTAATGCGAGATTTGGAGTAATAAAATTTGTGAGAAAAAGAGGTAAGAAAAGTAGTAGGGATAGTAATAGCAGTGTGAATTTTTGAGACCTCATAGCCATTTCTCCTTTCAAAATAAAAGATATATTTAAAGGCATACGCCAATAAATCAAAATGAATCTAGACGTGTGAAACGTCTAGATAAAATGATCAGACATCACGAAGTCTATACAAGGGAGCTGGGGGTGATTAAATCGTAACAAATGTAAGATTTAGTGTAAACGCTTTATTAAGTTGAAAAAGACTTTCTCAATACAAAAAGGCTTGAATACAAACTATATATGAAAACGAAAGATTGGTATGGGAGGAAATAGCTCATTATAAATAAATTTGAGAAAAAATTGTATGGAGCCAATTATTAAAGACGTAGAAAGATAAGGAAATATCATGTAAAATAATAGTAAAAATATGTAAAGGAGGGAATAGTGTGGATGTGTTTTTGAACATTGCTGAAGAAAAAATTCGACAAGCAATACGGAATGGTGATCTTGATTATCTTCCGGGAAAAGGAAAACCACTACAATTAGAAGATCTTTCAATGGTACCTCCAGAACTTAGAATGAGTTATAAAATTTTAAAAAATGCGGGAATGATTCTACCAGAAATGGAACTACAAAAAGATATATTAAAAATAGAGGATCTAATTGCTTGCTGTTATGATGAAGCAGAGAGAAAAGAATTACAAGAAGAGTTAACAGCAAAAACGCTTCGTTTTCAGCAGGTAATGGAAAAGAGAAAGATTAAAGATAGTTCAGCTTTTCGTATGTATCAAGACAAAGTATTTCGTAAATTACGCTAAGAGGGATAAGATGACTACATTTAAAACGATAGAAGAATTAGCGACCTATATCGAAGAACAACAATTGGTACTTCTGTTTATTAAAACGGAAAATTGTGGTGTTTGTGATGTTATGCTAAGAAAAGTAAATTGCGTATTAGAGAATTATGATTACGTAGAGAAAATAGAGATATTACTACAAGACATGCAGGAGATTGCGGGGCGATATGGAGTATTTACAGGGCCAACAATTTTATTATTTCATAATGGAAAAGAAATTCTTCGTGAATCACGCTTCATTTCACTTGAAAATCTAGAGAGAACCATTCAATTATTCGAGGAATAAGGGAGGCTTTTAAATGGAATTTATTATTGTCATACTATTATTTGTTGTAGTTGGAACAATCGTAACAGCAGTTCGATCGAACAAAAAGAAGGTAAATCTTACAAAACAAAATAACATTCATAATTCATCTAACAGCTCATCACCATTATTTTTCTTTGCTGGATCTGATAATGATAGCTCGCATGATGGCGGCTCACATGATTGTGGAGGATCTTTTGGGGGAGATAGCGGAGGAAGCTGTGGTGGCGGTGGTGATTGATAAAAATGCGCCTTATATAGGCGTATTTCTTTTTAAACAAACGTTTGATTAGTCGGCTTACATATGCATAAACACAGTTAAACAAACGTTTGTTTAATATTTTTAACATACTAAGGGGAATGGAAATGAAAAGGGAACCGAAAGTGAAAAATAAGGGGAAAGTAGTGTTATTTTTATTAGCTGCGGGAGGCGTATTTCTTGTTAAATTAGCATTTAAATTTGGAACCATACATATGATTCGAACTTGGTTTGAAAGTACGTTTTCTTAAATAAGGAATATAGCCTCTTGCGATAGAGGTTTTTGATTTGTTATTATTAGACTGAACGGTCGGTTTAAAGAGGTGTGAATATGAGAAGAAGCGCAGAAGAGATAAAGAAAGAAATTGCATATAAAGCAGAAAGTCTATTTTCACAGAAGGGCTACGCAGCTACATCTATGGAAGAGATTTGTGAAATTACAGAGCGAAGTAAAGGAAGTATTTATTATCACTTTAAAAGTAAAGAAGAATTATTTTTATTTGTAGTGAAACAGCATACGTATGATTGGATTGAAAAATGGAATGAAAAAGAGAAGTTGTATAGCACTAGTACTGAAAAACTATATGGTCTCGCGGAATATCATGTAGAGGACATACAGCAACCAATTTCAAATGCAATAGAGGAATTCTCTATGAGCCAAGTTGTAAGTAAAGAGATTCTGGATGAACTGTTAGCTTTAACTAGAGAATCATATGTTATGTTTGAGAAATTAATTGAAGTAGGTATACAGTCTGGAGAGTTCCGTGAAGATAATACTCGTGATCTTATGTATATTGTAAACGGATTATTATCAGGACTTGGAGTGCTTTACTACGAATTAGATTATAAAGAGCTGAAACGTATTTATAAAAAGGCAATAGATGTATTGTTAAAAGGAATGGCAGCTGAATAATAGGTCAGTTGCTTTTCTTACAAAATAAATTAGACCGAACGGTCGGTTTATGAAAGGGGAATGAAAATGAACGCTTTATTTAAAAACCGAGCATTTATGCTCGTTATGGCGTCTGATATTTTACAACAATTTGCAATTTGGATCAGAAATATGGCTCTTTTGTATTTTATAATGGAGCGAACGAATAATGATCCAGTTTCTGTTTCGTTGTTATCAGTTATGGAATATGCACCTATTTTTATTTTCTCGTTTATCGGTGGTGCGCTAGCTGATCGCTGGAATCCGAAAAGAACAATGGTCGCTGGAGATGTATTAAGTGTACTGTCTATTATAGGAATTGTCTTGTTGTTAAAGCTGGATTATTGGCAGGCTATATTTTTTGCAACACTCATTTCCGCGATTGTAGGTCAGTTTTCTCAGCCCTCATCTTCGCGTATATTTAAGCGCTATGTAAAAGAAGGAGAGGTAGCAAATGCGATTGCATTTAACCAAACATTACAGTCATTATTTCTGATTTTTGGACCAGTGGTAGGATCGCTTGTGTATACACAACTTGGTTTATTTACATCACTATATAGCTTAATCATTTTATTTTTGTTATCTGCTATCGCCCTTTCATTCTTACCAAAATGGGTTGAAAAAGAGCAGGTGGCGAGAGACTCATTAAAAAATGATATAAAAGAAGGTTGGAAGTATGTTCTTCATACGAAAAATTTACGTATGATTACGATCACTTTTACAATTATGGGTTTAGCTGTTGGATTAACGAATCCATTAGAAGTATTTCTTGTAATTGAACGTTTAGGTATGGAAAAAGAAGCTGTTCAATATTTAGCGGCAGCTGACGGAATAGGTATGTTACTCGGTGGTATTGTTGCTGCAGTTTTCGCTTCAAAAGTGAATCCGAAAAAGATGTTTGTATTCGGTATGGGTATATTAGCCCTTTCATTTTTAGTAGAAGGGCTATCTACATCATTTTGGATTACTAGTTTCATGAGATTTGGAACAGGTATTTGTTTAGCTTGTGTTAATATTGTTGTCGGTACGCTTATGATTCAACTTGTACCAGAAAATATGGTTGGAAGAGTAAATGGAACGATTTTACCACTGTTTATGGGGGCAATGCTAATTGGAACTTCATTAGCTGGAGGATTAAAGGAACTAACTTCACTAGTTACTGTGTTTTGTATAGCGATGGCACTTATTTTATTAGCGATAGGGCCAGTTGTACGTATGCAAATAAAGAAAGAAGATATCGCTAACAAAGAGGCACTAACAAATTCATTAGCTTCAAAATAACTATTGTAAGGGAGCAATATTGCTCCTTTTTTCTTTGAGGAACTTTTGACAACTATATGAGCCAATTATATACTGATGTTGTAAAAACGATTTTACAGGTTAGGAGCAATGGTGTGAAAAATCAAATCTATGAATTACGCACTGAAAATAATATTTCACAAGGCGCATTAGCTGATAAATGTAAGGTTTCTAGACAAACGATAAATGCAATTGAGAATAATAAATATGATCCAAGCTTAGCGTTAGCGTTCCGTTTAGCTGAAGTATTAGGAACAACTGTTGATAAATTATTTTTGTACAAGCAGTAGAGTCGTTCATTATAAGGCGCACCTTTAAAAATAAAAAAGATCCTCTTCTTATGAGAAGAGGATCTTTTCTTATAGCGTTTTAGTCTTTGGACTAGGTGGTGTAACGGATGTATTATTTTCTGGAACTCTAGTTAGTAAGAATCCTCCGATAATAAATAGAACAATAATACTAAGAACACCAGCGTTTGTTTTTCCTGTTAATTGCGTTGTAACACCGACTAATACCGGACCCATAATTGCGGCAAACTTCCCAAATATATTATAAAATCCGAAGAATTCATTAGCAGATTCTTTTGGTACTAGTTTTGCAAAGTATGAACGACTTAGTGCTTGAATACCACCTTGAGATGTAGCAACTAACATTGCTAAAATCCAAAAATCAAGTGTCGTTTTTAAAAAATAAGCATATGTGCAAATAATGATATAAATAATGATACCGACATATAGCATTTTTTTGCCAGTAAATGTTTCAGATAATTTTCCGTATAGTAAAGCAAATGGACAAGCGACAATTTGTGTTACAAATAATATGATTAATAGATTCGTTGCACTAATACCGAGATCGGTTCCGTAAGCGGTAGACATAGTAATAATTGTATCGACTCCGTCAATATAGAAAAAGTAAGCGATTAGAAACATAAATACAGTTTTATATTCTTTAATATTTTTAAAAGTATCAGCAAGACGTTTGAAGCTCATTCTAATAGGTCTTGGATGACGCTCAATATAGTGTGTTTGCTCTACGTTTTTTAGCATTGGAATTGTAAATAACCCCCACCAAAGAGCTGTTATTGCAAAGGAAATTTGACTAGCAATGCCGACCGATAAGGGAATAGTTCCTTTTTGAGAAAGAATAATAAGAGCGATACAACCGATAAAAGGAATTGTACTCCCGATATAACCTAATGCAAATCCTCTTGTAGAAATTCGGTCCATTCTATCTTCAGAAGTGACGTCTACTAAAAATGCATCATAGAAAATGTTTGCTCCAGCAAAGCCGATTAAGGCGAGCATATAGCACCCTAGCAATAAGTACCACTGAGAGGTTGGAACGACTGCTAACATACTTGTAAATACGATACCGAGTCCAAAGAAGAATGTGAAAAAACGTTTTTTAAATCCTTTATAATCAGCAACTGTGCCAAGAATAGGAGCAAGTATAGAAATTAAAAGTGTTGCGAATGAGTTTGCATATCCCCAATATGCTGTTGAAGTTGCCCCAGATAGTCCAGCTTCTTTTGCAGCTGCTTTAAAGTAAATTGGAAATAATGCAGTTGTAATGACGAGCGAGTATACAGAGTTCGCCCAATCGTATAATATCCAGCTTTTTTCTTGTCTGGACATTTTTTTCATATAATGTTCCCCCTTAAATTTGTTTTACTAACAGTGTACAAAAATAAAAATTATAAAAAGAGAAACAGTGATGAATTTTACATAACTTTTACATATATACACAGTTCTTTACAATTGGAGTAAATCCTCTACAATTGCTCCGTCTGTTTCACCTAAGTGTAAACCGAGTAGTCTAGCGATAGTTGGACCTTCATCAATAAGTCTCATATACGGGACGGTAAAGCCACTTTTTATTCCTTTCCCAGCAGCGATAAAAATTGTTTCATAGTTAGGTTTTGTTGGAGAGTATCCATGCGTACCAAATGTATATTTTTTACTAGGCGTAACATCTTTTTCAGTAATTTCTTTTATAAAATCTCCTGTATAGTTTTCAGTGAAATAATACCCTTCTCGTGCTTCTAACATGAATAAACAATTAACGTCTGCACCGCAGTCTTTGGCAGCTTCATCATGAAGTATAAATTCAATTCCGTTTTGTTTATTTTGAAGTAGTTCTTCAAGGAGTAGTTGTACCTCCCGGATTGTATCCGTATCATTTTTGTCCCTTACATATACATAGGCAGAGCCGTCGCAACTTTGGCAATAGGCTTTCCAGTCTACTAATTTTCCTTTTTTATTAAGAGATATAAGTCCTCTTTCATGGAATAGCACATTTAATTGGATGGATTTGTTTTCACTTAAAGCGCTATGATCACCAAGGGCAATAATTGTACTTTCTTCGTATAGGTCACTTTCTTTTAGTGCTTGAATAATTTTCCCTAGACGTTCGTCGTGTCTCTGGATAGCAGCTGTTGTTTCGTTAGATTCAAAGCCGTGATAGTGTCTTTGTGTGTCTAGATCGGTGAAATGTACGAACATGACATTAGGCTTTTTCGTCTGGATTGTATGCACAGCAGAGGCGAGGACGAAATCATCCAGCTCTGGTTGTGATAAACCATTTCTTATATGGCCGAAACGACGATTTAAATCTAATTGGTATAGTGGGCTACCGCTAAATAAGGAAACTAACACTTGATTTTGCCAAGGTCTATTGGGGAAAATTTCTGGTAAATTGTAATCGATGTTCGCTCTTCCAGTAACAGGCCATAGAAGGGCAGCTGTCGTTAAATTTGCTTTGCGCGCTTCATCATACAATGTTGTTCCTTTTATTGATTTTCGGTACCAATGCCAATCAGGTGATTCACGCCCTGGTTGAAGTAACGTATTGCTAACAACACCGTGCTTGTTAGGGTAATTACCAGTTACGATTGTTGAGTGGCTTGGATATGTTACAGAAGGATAAATTGGTTCTACTTTTTCGACAACCGTGCCCTTTTTTATTAGAGATTGGAAATGAGGTAGTTTTTGTAGTATAGGAAAATCTAAAGCTGATAAACAGTCGAATGATAAAATGATGACGTGGTTTGTTAATGCTTTATCCATAAAGTTCCCTCCTGATTATATAAAACCTATTATTATATATTACTATTAACACCTAGTAATAAATACATATATTTAGGTGAAAGTTTATTATTTATTTTCAGAAAAATTAAACATATAATTAAGTATAAGGGAATCTATGGAGGGAGGGAACACTATGGATTGGTTAGATGGATTTGGTATTTTTTACATCATTGGCGGAATCACGATTATCCTTGTATTTACTATTTCATATTTACTAAAGAAACGGTTTCCAGACAAACAGTTTGATATTATATTTGCACTTAGTTTAATACTTCTTTGCTTAGCGTCCTTTCCCGTTACAATGATGGTTATTGGTGGGTGGGAAGGAATGGGATATGGATTTATTGGTTTCTTCGTCCTAATTGGTACACTTATCGGTATGATTGCACATCAACTTGTGAAAATTACGCGGAAAAGCTACGTATAAAACTACAAAAAATGAAAAGGATATATAAAAATAAGAAAATTAGCTATTGTTTTAAAAAAGAATTTGTATTATGATAATCAACAAATTTATTTCGTTATAACGATGAAAAAGGACTAGTACATGTTCAACCTTTTTAGCAGAGAGAGAATCCGTCAGGCTGAAAGATTCTTAAAAAGGCAATATGGAACCTGCCTTTGAGTTCTGCATATGCAGCGGGAATTTCCCGTTATCAAAAAGAGAGCATGCGCAATTTTTGTGCATGAATCAGGGTGGTAACGCCGGCAAAGCTCGGTCCCTATTTAGGGACGCGGGCTTTTTTGTATTTTCTAGAAGGAGGAAGACTGACTATGGCAAAAGAACAAGTGCAAGCCATTACGAAGATGGAAGAGGACTTTGCGCAGTGGTATACCGATATTGTAAAAAAAGCCGAACTTGTTGATTATTCAAGTGTAAAAGGGTGCATGATTTTACGTCCGTATGGCTATGCCTTATGGGAGAATATGCAGAAGGTGATGGATGAGAAGTTAAAAGGAACTGGCCATGAAAATGTATATATGCCAATGTTTATCCCAGAGAGTTTATTGCAAAAAGAGAAGGATCATGTTGAAGGATTTGCTCCTGAAGTAGCATGGGTTACGCATGGTGGAGATGAAAAGTTAGCGGAAAGACTTTGTGTACGTCCTACATCTGAAACTTTATTCTGTGAGCACTTTTCAAAAATTGTGCAATCCTATAATGATTTGCCAAAGTTATATAATCAGTGGTGTTCAGTAGTTCGTTGGGAGAAGACAACTAGGCCGTTCCTTCGTACGACTGAATTTTTATGGCAAGAGGGTCATACAATCCATGAAACGGCAGAAGAATCGCAGGCTGAAACATTAAATATTTTAAACTTATATGCTTCTTTCTGTGAGGATTATTTAGCAATACCAGTTATTAAAGGACAAAAAACAGAAAAAGAGAAGTTTGCTGGAGCAAAGGCAACTTATACAATTGAAAGTTTAATGCATGATGGAAAAGCACTTCAAACAGGAACCTCTCATAACTTTGGCACGAATTTCTCAGAAGCATTTGATATTAAGTTTTTAGATCGTAACGGTAAGTGGCAATATGTGCACCAAACATCTTGGGGTGTATCAACAAGAATGATAGGCGGGCTAATAATGGTTCATAGTGATAATAATGGACTTGTAATGCCACCAAAAGTCGCTCCAGTGCAAGTTGTTATTGTACCGATTGCTCAGCATAAAGAAGGAGTTTTAGCAAAAGCAATAGAGTTACAAGAACATATTCAAAAGGTTGCACGAGTAAAAATAGATGCTAGTAATAAAACACCAGGCTGGAAATTTAATGAGTATGAAATGAAGGGGATTCCAATTCGATTAGAAGTTGGCCCTAAAGATATTGAAAAGAATCAAGTTGTACTTGTAAGAAGAGACACGAAGGAAAAAGAGTTTGTACCAATGGATCAATTAGAAGAACGTATTCCAGCATTACTTGAAGAAATTCATATTGCTTTATTTGATAAAGCAAAAGCATTTCGCGATGAGAATACGTATGTTGCGACAAATTTCGAAGAGATGAAAAAAATAGCTGACGAAAAGCAAGGCTTTATTAAGGCAATGTGGTGCGGGGAATTAGCTTGTGAAGAAAAACTAAAAGAAGAAGTTGGAGTATCTTCACGTTGTATGCCTTTTGAGCAAGAGCATTTAGCTGAAGAATGCATTTGTTGTGGTAAAGAAGCTAAACAAATGGTGTATTGGGGAAAAGCGTATTAATACTTTTTCTGATAGGTGATAAAAAGGACTTTGGGCTGCATAATAAAATGCAATCCAAAGTCCTTTTTAGTTTTATAAAGTATTTCATGTATTCTTTAGATGGAAGTATGTTGCTCTTATTTTACGTTTTTACGACGAATAAACAGTAACATACCAATTAGGAATATTGAAAGACCCATTAAAATAGATATAGGGTAATGCGTTGCGGTATTCGGTAATTTATCACCTTGTTTTTTCGTATTATCTTTTACATTACCCCCTTGAGAACCGTTGCCCTCCTGAGAATTGCTATCGCCTTTAACACGATTGCCACCTTGAGAGCCATTACCGCCGTGTGAGCCACTGCCACCAGAACCATCGCCACCAGAACGGTTACCACCAGAACCGTTACCGCCAGAACCGCTGCCACCAGAGCCGTTGCTACCAGAACGGTTACCACCAGAACCGTTATCGCCGGAACCATTGCCGCCAGGGCCACTGCCACCGGAACCATTACCGCCGGAACCGTTGCCGCCAGAGCCGCTGCCACCAGAGCCGTTGCTACCAGAACCGTTACCGCCAGAACCACTGCCACCGGAACCACTGCCACCGGAACCGTTTTCACCAGAACCACTGCCGCTAGAACCGTTGCCACCAGAGCCATCGCCACCAGAGTCATTGCCGCCAGGGCCACTGCCACCGGAACCATTACCGCCGGAACCGTTGCCGCCAGAACCGCCAGAATCACTGCCGCTAGAACCGTTGCCACCAGAACCGTTATCGTCGGAACCATTGCCGCCAGGGCCACTGCCATCAGAACCGTTACCGCCGGAACTGTTGCCGCCAAAGCCACCAGAACCGTTTTCACCAGAACCGTTTTCACCAGAGCCGCTGCCACCGGAACCACTATCGTCCTGAGAACCGTTATTTCCTGGAGGTTTATTATTATCCTTTGAGTTTCCTTCTGCAAAATGATCGCTATTTTGTACAATAGCGTTTGTTAATGGTTGGAAGTTTTCAGTTGCAGCATTACCGATATTTAAACCGCTAAAAAAAGATAGAGAGAGTGTTGATGCTAAAATGAAGATTTTCGTCATGGTTTTCCTCCTAAGAAATGAATGTTCCATCTAAAATACATCCCTTTGTAATATTTCTTAGGAAAAAGAGTTTTATGCAAAAAAAACTATATATAGAAAAAGGTGGTATATTTGTCAAAGCAGAAAAGAGTTAATGTAGATTTCCTACAAATAATAGAGGTGGAGAATTTACATTCATAACGGTAGAGGAAGTGGCAGTAGATGAAAAAGTATATAGCGTTTGATATTGGCGGTACGCAAATTAAGTATGGCATTATTTCAGAAGCAGGGAGAGTATTAAAGCGTAAAACAGTTGCAACAGAAATTCACTTAGGCGGAGAACAAATTATTCAAAAACTCATTCTTTTATCAAAAAAATTAATGAATGAACATACTATTGCCGGAATTGGTATTAGCACTGCGGGAATTGTGACGGGAGGCGCGGATCATATTCCGGGATATAGTACTATTCCTATTATTGATAGATTGCAAGAGATATTAAAAGTTCCAGTATCGATTGACAATGATGTGAATTGTGCAGCGTTTGGAGAAAAGTGGAATGGTAGTGTAAGAGAGAAAGAGAACTTTATTATGCTCACCATTGGAACAGGAGTTGGGGGAGCAATTTTTATAGATGGAGAATTGTACCGAGGACATTCATTTAGTGCTGGTGAATGGGGGAATATGCTAATAGAAGGAAAAACGTTTGAAGAGGTTGCTTCGATTTCAGGATTAATTCGGCTTGTAAGAAAATATAAAGGCAAAGGCGAGTGGAATGGGAGAACAATTTTTGAGTTGTATGATAAAGGAGATAGAGAAGTTGCTCAAGCAGTTGGGATTTTCTTTAAACATTTGGCAATCGGAATTAGTAATCTTGCTTATATTTTTAATCCAGAAACAATTATTATTGGGGGAGGAATTACCGATAGAGGAAATGAGTTTTTAAAAGAAGTAAAAGAAGAGGTCAGTAAATACTTAAATCAAGAGATTTATAATAATTGTGAGATTGAACTTGCACAAAACGGTAATTGTGCAGGAATGATTGGTGCTATTTACCACTTATTACATCATCATAAGTAAATTATATGAATGTTTTCATATAACTGAGAATTTATCCTTTTTATCAATAGGTAAATAATGCTACAATATAAGAGAAGAATACAATATTTTCCGATATGGAAAATGCTTTGTAGAAAGGGAGAAACTTCATGCCTATTATTTTAGAAAAAGGTCAAAAGATCGATTTAACGAAAGGACAACCAAAAGTAGCAAAACTACAGGTTGGCTTAGGCTGGGATCCAATTGGGCAATCAGGTGGATTTCTGTCTTCATTATTTGGAAGTAAACCAAATATAGATTGTGATGCATCTGTTGTTATGTTAGAAGGAGATCGTTTTTTAAACAAAAATGATTTAGTTTACTTCGGAAACAAACTTTCTACTTGTGGTAGTATTATTCATTCAGGAGATAATTTAACAGGTGAAGGCGAAGGTGACGATGAAACAATCTTTGTAGAATTACATAAAGTCCCAAGTCGTATTAACCGTTTAGTATTCGTTGTAAATATTTATGACTGTGTAAACAGACGTCAAGACTTTGGTATGATTCGTAACGCTTATATTCGTATTCAAAATCCTCATACAGGTGAGGAATTAGCACGTTATAATTTATCAGAAAACTATGCTAGTAAAACAACTTTAATTGCAGGAGAAATGTATCGCTACGAAAATGAGTGGAAGTTTTCAGCAGTTGGAGAAGGCACGCAAGATAAAAACTTAAGTGAGATTGTATCACGTTATCAATAGGATAAACTAAGGAGGAATTTTTAAATGGCATCTATTTCTTTAAAAAAGGGACAAAAGGTAGATTTAACAAAAACAAATCCAGGTTTATCAAAGGTACTTGTAGGGCTTGGCTGGGATACAAATCGTTATGATGGACAAGCTGATTTCGATTTAGATGTTAGTATCTTTTTAGTAGGTGCGAACGGTAAAGTTTCAGGAGCAGAAGATTTCGTTTTCTATAATAATCCCAAAGGTGCGAATGGTGCTGTAGAGCATTTAGGAGATAACCGAACTGGTGAAGGCGAAGGCGATGATGAAGCGATTAAAATCGATTTAAAAAATGTTCCTGCTCACATCGAACGTATTTGTTTCACAATTACAATTTATGATGGAGAAGGCCGCAGCCAAAACTTTGGTCAAGTTTCTAACTCATTCGTACGTATTCTCGATGAAGAAAAGAATGCAGAGTTAATTCGTTACGATTTAGGAGAAGATTTCTCTATTGAAACAGCGGTAGTAGTAGGTGAATTATACCGCCATGCAGGTGATTGGAAGTTCAATGCAATCGGAAGTGGATTCCAAGGTGGGTTAGCGTCTCTATGTAATAACTTTGGTTTAGATGTAGAGTAATAGATTTAATTTATATATCCATTGGTGAAATGCATGTTTACTGATGGGTATATTTTTAAAGATAAAAATATAGAGGTGAATATAAATGGCTATTCAGTTACAAAAAGGACAGAAGATTGATTTAGGTAAGACGAGTCCTGGTTTAACAAAAGCAGTAATTGGTCTTGGATGGGATATTAAATCTTATGATGGCGGAGACGATTTCGATTTAGATGCATCTGCTTTTTTATTAGATGCGAACGGGAAATGTACGAAGGAAACTGATTTTATCTTCTATAATAATTTAAAGTCTCCTTGTGGATCAGTTTTACATACTGGCGATAACAGAACAGGTGAAGGCGAAGGCGACGATGAGCAACTTGTTGTAGATTTGAAAAAGGTTCCAGCAGACGTTCATAAAATTGCTATTACAGTTACAATTTATGATGCGGAAGGCCGTAATCAAAACTTTGGACAAGTAGGAAACGCATTCGTTCGTTTAGCGAATGAAGAGACGAACGAAGAAGTTCTTCGTTTTGATTTAGGGGAAGACTTCTCTATCGAAACAGCAGTTGTCTTTTGTGAATTATACCGTCATAATGGACAGTGGAAGTTTAATGCAGTAGGAAGTGGATTCCAAGGTGGTTTAGGTGCGCTTGTAAGAGCGTATGGCTTGGATGCATAGAAAGGAAACGATATTCGTTTCCTTTTTTTGACCTTTCTATAAATCTAGCAAAGAATAGGGGATAAAGGTAAGATGAGTATTTTGCAAGGAATCCTTGATACGTATGCTCAGTTTTTCGACTTGGACATGTGGATTAAAGTGTTGCAAGATCCAGTATCTTGGGGATTAATTGGTACACTTGTTGTACTTGAAGGGTTGTTATCTGCTGATAACGCACTTGTGTTAGCGGTAATGGTAAAACACCTTCCTGAAGAGAAACGTAAAAAAGCATTATTCTATGGACTTATTGGAGCTTATATATTCCGCTTTATTGCAATTGGAATCGGAATGTTCTTAATTAAATTATGGTGGGTAAAACTTCTTGGTGCACTTTACCTTGCTTGGTTATCAGTAAAATACTTTATTGATAAGCGTAAAGGTGCAGGTGAAGAAGAGGAAGCTCATGGTATGAACCAAAACAGTATTTTCTTCAGAATGTTCGGTGTCTTCTGGGGAACAGTTGCAATGGTCGAATTAATGGATATCGCATTCTCTGTAGATAGTGTACTTGCTGCATTTGGTGTATCTAATGAAGTTTGGATTTTATTATTAGGCGGAATGCTAGGTATTTTAATGATGCGTGGTATTGCCGGTGTATTCTTGAAATTATTAGAGCGTATTCCAGAGCTTGAAACGACAGCATACATTTTAATCTTAATTATTGCATCGAAAATGTTACTGTCTTTAATCGAGATTGAGATTAGTCATACACTATTCTTTATTATTTTAGTTGTAGCATTTGGAGCAACATTTATAATTCACTACATGAAGAATTCTGGACAAGCTAAAGAAGAAGTTGCAGCTACTAAAGAAGATAATAAATAATTGAAATGGGTTTGCTCGTTTTGCGAGCGCCCATTTTTTATAACAAAAAATAGTTTATAATAGAAGAAGGACTTAGAAAAAACGTAACTGTTTTTGGAGGTGAACTGTTGTGTTTTCACGTTTTACACTTCAACCATATGCATTAAAAGATGAATCAGATTTAAAGCAATTTGAAACGCTTTTAGAAAAACGTCCACAATATGAACTGACAGAGAATGAGATGAAATTTAGTTATATAGCATGTCGAATCCTTGGCGTTCCTAATGATGTAGATGAATATTTTAATGAACTGTTTGATTATAGTGAAGCGAAAGGAATCGAAGTTTTACACGAACAAAATTTAAACAAAGTGATTGATTCGGAAAAGCTTCGTCATATTCAAGAAGTGTTCGGATTACATCAAGAAGCACCAAATGGTCTGACAGTAAATAGGTTAGTTGCACACTTATCTGGGAAACAACTTTTACCGAAAGTAGACAATCCTGATTTACAGCATTACATACATACGACGTTTATTTCACTATTGAAATTATATGAGAAACAACATAATCAGTCGTTAAAGACAGAAGGCTTCCGTCGTTTCTTAATCGACATAATTAAACTAAGCGAAAATTATGTAGCGAAGTGGTTTACTACGATTAATTATAAGAAACAGATGCCGCGTATCGTTTGGTATGGTGATGCACAGGAAAGCCGTATATATTTCTTATACTTTCTTATTATGCTCGGTTGTGATGTGCTTTATTATCACCCAGAAGGAAAAGATGGATTTGAGAATGTTGATGAAGAGGGAAGGACCTTTATTGTGTCTCATCCAGGCCGTATTTCTCTTGAACCATTTCCAGATCGCCGCCGCGAGCGTGTGGCAACAGTAGCGTATCAAGCTTCAAAAGAAATTGAGCAAGTACTTCACCACGATAATTCACTGCTGTACAAGCCGTGGCAATTCCGTTCCTATACGCCTGTAGCTCGTACACTAAAAACAACATATGATGAGCTCTTTTTAATTACGAAAGAAAAGGCGTTTGTACGCCCGACATTCTTTGTTGAAAATAAACATATTTATATCCCTTCTTTATTTGCGAAAATATCAGGCGTTTCAAAGAATGATAAAGAGTATTTTCAACGATTAAAGGCTGTTACATCATTTGATAACAGTATACTAGTTAATACATTCCCATTTACGAAAGAGCAAAAAGCAAACTTCCAATATCATTATCGAGATGCATTAGACCGTGGGGGGAAATTACATCCTGATCTAATTATGAATAGCCATTGGTGGCCGCATAAGCGTTTACCGGAAGGTTTACAACATGGGATTGCAGAAGCGATTATCCATACGTGTGAAAGTGAAATGTGCAAACCAATTGCGAAAGAGACAAAACAAGATGTAGCGCTATATGTTTTCGCGCAACTTTCTCAAATACCACCGAATATTTTAGAACAGCTTGAGAAATTTGATTATTCACAAGATGTGCCGAAAATTGTTATATTTAATAATGAGAAGAGTGGAGAGTTAACTCGTTCTGATGCTGTTTTATTACTATTTTTAAATCAAATTGGAGTAGATGTATTCCATTTCAATCCAACGGGAAGAAACGATATTGAACCGTATATTGAAGCGGGGGCATTTGATTCCCATTGGCTTGAAGAGGTTAATTTCGATCTTGAGTTTCATGGTTCATCAGCCTATAAAAATTTATCACAAACAATAAAAGGACTATTTCGTCCATTTTTATAAGGAAAGGGAGAATACCATATGAATAACCCAGTCGTACTAGATCCGAAAACAGAATTAAATGAGCAAACAGCACAAGATATTCGCTTGCAACTTAGACAAGATGCGGATGTACAACGTATTTATAATGCAGTAGATATTAAAGATCAATTAGAATTAATTGAACTTGGAAAAGAACCTTCTATGGAAATTTCACGTTTTGCTGATCAAATTTTACATACAATGTCATTATCAAAGATAGAAGATTCTGGTGAATTATTAAAACAGCTTGGTAAAATTATGGACAGATTTGATAGCAAAGACTTTGCGGAAGAGAAAAGTGGTTTCTTCTCACGTATGTTCAAAAAAGCGGATAAAATGATTGAACAAATCTTTAGCAAGTATCAAACGATGGGCCGTGAAATTGATAAAGTGTATGTGGAAATTACGAAGTACCAAGATGAGATGAAAAAATCAATTGGTACGTTAGATGGCTTGTATGAGCAAAACTTAAAATATTATTTAGACTTAGAGAAGTACGTAGTAGCAGGAGAAATGTTATTAGAGCGTTTAAATACAGAGTTAGTTCCGATGTATGAAGAGCGTGTGCGTAATAATGATCAATTAGCAGGTATTGAATTAGAGTCGCTTAAAAACTCGGTTGAAATTTTAGAGCAACGTATTGATGATTTAGAAAAAGCGCGTATGGTTGCGCTACTTACAGCACCACAAATTCGTATGATTCAACGTGGTAATAATAAATTAATTGGTAAAATTAATACAGCATTTATTACAACGATTCCTATTTTTAAAAATGGTATCATTCAAGCGGTAAATGCGAAGCGTCAAAAGCTTGTTGCAGATTCTATGGCTGAACTGGATCGCCGTACAAATGAATTACTTAAGAAAAATGCACAAAATATCGCAACGCAAAGTGTAGAAGTAGCGAGATTATCAGGTTCTTCTAGTATTAAGATGGAAACACTTGAGGAAACTTGGAACATTATTTCAAGAGGTATGCAAGAAACACAACAAATTGAAGAACAAAACAAACGTGAGCGTGAAGAAAGCCGCAAACGTATGGCTACATTAACAGAGAATATCAAAAAAGAATTACAAGGATAAAGTGAAACTTTAATCAGTGGGGTTTTGTTCATCCCCACCGATTATTAGCCTTCACAATTGGACATTTATGGGCAGTTAATCTACCACCTAACTTCTTTGCTCAAACTGAATTTTGAGGTGGGAGTTTTACTGCACGGAAAATAGTAGGGTAAATGAAAAGGCAATGAGGACTATTCCTCATTGCCTTTTAGTTTCTCTTCACTAATTTAATAATCTCATTCACAATAAGTGGAATGATACTTAATAAGAGAACAAATCCCCAATCTCGCATCGTTAATGCATGTACACCGAATATATTTGCAAGGGGCGGGATGGAGATGATACAAACTTGCATAAGAACACCGATAAGAAGGGAGAAGACTAAATATTTATTTGTAAAGATCCCAATGGAAAAAATTGATTTCGTTCTTGAACGCAAGTTAAATGAATGAACGAGCTGAGAAAAACTAAGAACGACAAATGCCATCGTTTGAGCGTGTAATAGAGCATCCTCATCAATTTGCTCTGGGAAAAGAGGGAATAAATGTGTATCTCCAGTATAGAACTTTGCTCCGGCGATAAAGGCTATTAGCGTCAAAAGCCCAATGACAATCCCATTGAAAATAAGGAAAGGAACGCTACCACTAAATAAGCTTTCTTTCGCATGTCGTGGTTTTTCCTTCATCACATCAGGATCTTCAGGATCAACCCCAAGTGATAATGCAGGCAGGGTATCTGTAATTAAATTTACCCACAAAATGTGAATAGGTCGTAGTGGTGTTGCCCAGCCGAGTAAAATGGCTAAAAATAAAGTGATAATTTCTCCGAAGTTACAAGAGAGTAGGAAGAGAATTGATTTTTTTATGTTACGATAAATATTTCTACCTTCTTCAACGGCTTTCACAATAGATGAGAAATTATCATCTGTTAACACGACATCTGCTGCCCCTTTTGCAACGTCTGTTCCTGTAATGCCCATCGCTACGCCAACATCAGCTTGCTTTAAAGATGGTGCATCATTGACACCATCACCAGTCATAGAAACGATATTTCCTTTCGCGCGTAATGCCTTTACAATTTTCACTTTATGCTCTGGAGAGACTCTAGCGAATACATTTAAATGATTAATTTTGCTAGCTAGTTCTGTATCAGAAATGTTATCTAATTCAGTTCCAATCATAATTTCCGATATTTCTTCAGCAATGCCAAGTTCTTCAGCAATGCCAAGTTCTTTGGCAATTGCAAAGGCGGTATCTTTATGGTCACCGGTAATCATAACTGTGCGAATACCGGCTTTTTTACATTCTTTAATTGAATCTTTCACTTCAGTTCGTGGTGGATCAATCATACCGACAAGACCAATAAAGATAAGATTTTCTTCAAGATGATTTATATCCATATCGTTTGAATTGTATTGTTTAAATGCGAATGAAAGTACTCTTAAAGCTTCTTGAGACATTGCTCCGGCAGATTCTAATATTTGATTTTTATCAGAATCAGTTAAAATCTCGATTTTGCCGTTTTTAAAAATATGGGTACATCGAGGTAAGAGCTTATCGATAGCGCCTTTCGTCATGCTATAGTAGCTTTCATCGTATGTATGCACGGTTGACATCATTTTACGATCTGAATCGAAAGGTACTTCGTTAACACGTTCATGTATTTTTTCTAAATAATCTTTTTGCATGTTAAAAGTGGTTCCAGCAACGAGAAGTGCAATTTCAGTCGGGTCTCCCGTTTGTGATTCGTTATTATAAGACGCATCATTACATAGCACCATATTTTCTAACAATAGACGTTGCGCATCATTATTTACATTTAAACTTTCTAAGCGATCGTATGTGTTATCACTATAAAAGTGAGTAACGGTCATTTTATTTTGCGTTAACGTACCTGTTTTATCTGAACAAATAATTGTGACAGAACCGAGGGCTTCAACAGCTGGTAGTTTGCGAATGATAACGTTTTGTTTAATCATACGTTGCACACCAATTGCAAGAACGATGGAAACGATAGCTGGCAAGCCTTCTGGAATAGCTGCAACGGCTAAACTAATAGCAGTCATAAACATTTCTAACGTATCCCGGCCTTGTAAAAAACCGATGAGGAACATAATGATACAAATAGCTACAGCGACAAAGCCTAAATATTTTCCGACTTGTGCTAAGCTTTTTTGAAGTGGTGTCATATCATCGTCTGCTTCATGTAAAAGGGTAGCAATCTTACCAATTTGTGAGTTCATTCCAGTTTCAACAGCAACACCGACGCCTCTTCCGTATGTTACAAGAGTAGACATAAAGGCCATGTTTTTTTGATCGCCGAGTGGTACTTGTTCATCACTTTGCATGGAAGGGTGGTAGATTGCATCTTTATCAACAGGGACAGATTCACCAGTTAGAGCAGATTCTTCAACTTTTAAATTTGCGGTTTCAATAAGGCGTAAATCGCATGGGATATATCGTCCGGCGTCGAGCATAACGATATCACCTGGAACGACGTGCTCAGATGGAATTTCTTTTAGTTCACCATGTCTCTTGACGATGGCTTTAGGTGTTGCCATCTTTTTTAGTGCCTCTAAAGCTTGTTCTGCTTTAGATTCTTGGACAACACCGATAACAGCATTTAAAACTACAACAAGCGCGATAATACTGGCATCCGCCCATTCACCTACAAAGGCAGAAATAAGGGCAGCAATAATAAGGACATATACGAGGACGTCATTAAATTGGGCGAAAATACGCTGCCATAAAGTGCGTTTTTGTTTTGTAGCTAATTCATTAGAACCGTATTGCTTTAAACGTTCACTTACAATTTCATCTGTTAAACCGTGTTGTTCGTTTGTTTCTAGGTCAATTAATGTTTGATCTTTCGTCTTACTGTACCAATTGCTCATAAGTAAGCACCTCCAGTAAAAACAGTTAGCAATGGTAGTGTTGCTATTATTTGTGAGTAGTATGTATGGAGAAAAATCTAAGGTGAGGTTCTACTTCTATTGTACAATATTTTACAGTTGGTTGAGGGAAAGAGAAGAGTTGTCATGAATTTGTTGGAAATAAAAAAGAGCCTCATATAAGAGAGGCTTTTTTACTTTTTAATTAATGTACCTAATTCTTCTGTAATAGCTTGCATTTCACTAATGCTGAATGTTTCACGTTTCATAACATGATCATAAATGTCACGTAAATCTTCGTACATTTCTTCGTTAAAACTAGCAGCTCTCATCGCTCCAGCATTAACCATACGTAATTTTTCTTTAATAGCTTCGACCATATATTCAACGTTTTCTTCTGACTTTACGGATAAATCCACCGAAGTGTCCCCCTTTAAAATAACATAAGGCTATCTTAACATTTTTTATCATTTTCGTTAATGAATCTTTTCAATCCCATTAAATTAGTAGGGATTTCCTTTATATTTAATAATTGGTTGTTTATACTATAAGTATATATAAAGAAATGCACCAAGAAGGGAAGAAACAAAAGTATGGTTCAAGTATTGTTTGTTTGTCTTGGGAACATTTGCCGTTCTCCGATGGCAGAAGCGATTTTTCGAAATCTTGTCGTAAAAGAGGGACTTGAAGAGAAAATTGTCATTGATTCTGCAGGAACTGGAGATTGGCATGTTGGCCATCCGCCACATAAAGGAACACAAAAAATTTTAAAAGAAAATGCAGTCACTTTTGAAGGAATTAAAGCAAGGCAAGTAGAAAAAGAAGACTTAACAAAGTTTGATTATATTATTGCCATGGACAACAAGAATATAGCAGATTTAAAAAGTTTAGGTAAAACTGGAGGCTATATTGGTAGGCTGTCCGACTTTGTTCCAGACGGTGGCTGGACAGACGTTCCTGACCCTTACTATACAGGGAATTTCCAAGAAGTATATGACCTTGTAACAGAAGGGTGTGCAAAGCTATTAGCTTTCATTCGAAATGAACAAGGAATATGAGGAAGCTTAGAAAGAAATACTTTCTAACATAAGAAATGAAAGGGTGAAGGAATATGGCAAAGAAAAATAATATTGCTCGAAACATTGCGATTGGTGTAGCGGCAGGTGTAGCTGTATCCATGTTAAAGAAAGAAAACCGTGAAAAAGTAAAAAATACAGCAGAAAAAGCAAAAACAAAGATGATTGAAATTGGTGAAAATGCAAAGATTAAAGAAAAAGTGCAAACTGTTACAGATAAAGGACGCGAACTTGCTGATTTCAATGTGGTAAAAGCGAAAGTAGCAGAAATTAAAAAATTAACGCCATCTGTTGTAGAGACGTTAAAAGAAACGAAAGAAATTTTTAGTAAGAAAAAAGTTGAGCCAGAAGAAAAGCCAGAAACGATTGAAATTCAAGCTGTATCTCCAAAGGTAGATGAGCTGAAAGCAGAAGAAGAGCCAGTAGTTGCTGAAGATGGTGGTATGAAAGAAGCGCGTGAATTATTTATGAAAGACTCAAATGCAGTGGAAAAAAAAACTGAAGCGTACATTGAGTTAAAGCAAGATAAAGAAGAGAAGAAAAGCGTTTAAACATATATGAGAAAAATTTTAGAAAAGGTGAGAAGAAATCGTACTTATTCGTTTGGTAAAGATTTATATGACCGGACGATGCGCGATGATGTAGCGGGCTTGGCAGCACAGCTCGCTTATTTCTTCTTGCTTGCAATTTTTCCTGGGCTCGTTTTCTTAATTACGCTTCTTGGATTTATTCCCATTCAAACAGAGGATGTGCTTAGTTTATTAGAGGTTTATGTACCAGATGATGCAATGAACTTAATTGAGGTAAATGTAGATAAAGTTGTAAACCAGCAAAATGGTGGTTTATTATCATTTGGTTTATTATCCATGTTATGGTTTGCCTCAAATGGTGTTAATGCGGTTATGAATGCTTTTAACCGCGCTTATGACGTGAAGGAAACACGTTCTTTTATTACAACAAGAGCGTTATCAATTGTGTTTACATTAGCTATTATTTTTATGATTGTCTTTGCATTAATTGTTCCGGTATTCGGACAAGTTATTGGAGCAGCAGTGTTTAAAGCACTCGGTTTATCAGATAGTTTTTCTTTCGTGTGGAGCATTACACGATTAGTAGCGAGTTTCTTCGTGCTATTTGCTTTGTTTAGTTTCTTATATACATTTGCCCCAGATCGAAAGTTAAAAAGAAGAGAAGTTATTTCAGGGGCGTTATTTGCTACTGTAGGATGGATTGTGGTATCGTACTCATTTGCTTATTATGTAGATAAGTTTGCGAATTACGCCAATACATATGGTGGTCTCGGTGGTATCATTATTTTAATGTTATGGTTTTACTTAACTGGATGGGTAATTTTACTTGGCGGTGAAATTAATGGTTTACTCCACCATTATAGAACCGGTGACAATAATTCCCGTAATGAATAATGAGCTCTTGTTCCATAATAAAAAGGAACAGGGGGGATATTTCATGAGTAATAATAAAAAGAACCATAATAATAAAAGTAATAATAAACAAAAGAGCAGTTCGCATCCAAAGCATAAAACGAGTAGCAGTGCGAACGGTCATAATAGCTATCATTAAAAAAAACGGGTCCTCTATGAGGGACCCGTTTTATTTGCTGCCTTTTAATAATCGTAAGCCATTCAAAATGACAAGAATCGTACTTCCTTCATGGCCAATAACACCGAATGGAAGAGCTAAAAATTGCAAGAAGTTTGAACAAATTAGCATGGCAATAACGGCTAGCGAAAAGATTACGTTTTGCTTCACAATACGGTTCATTCGTTTTGATAAACGAATTGCTTGGGAAAGACGAGATAGTTCGTTCTTCATCAGTACAACATCCGCAGTTTCTAAAGCTACATCTGTTCCTTCTCCCATTGCGACACCAATGCTAGCAGTAGCTAGTGCAGGTGCATCATTTATACCGTCTCCGACCATTGCTACTGTACCGTATTTTTCTTTTAACTTTTTAATCGTTTCAACTTTTGTTTCTGGTAAACATGATGCGTAATATTCCTTTATATTACTTTCAGAGGCAATTGCTTTTGCCGTTTCTTCATTATCTCCAGTAATCATAATTGCTTCGACACCAATGCTTTGTAATTCACGAATAGCAGCTATTGTTTCTTGGCGAAGCGTATCTTTTAAAGCGATAAGTCCAAGAATGCCTCCCTCATCACTAATATAAACGACAGTTTTACCTTCCTTTTCAAGTGAGGCAGAAATACCATTATGAAATGTTTTTGTTTCTTCACCGATAAAATCAGCTTTACCTATTTTATAAGCGTTGTTTTCGAATATTCCTTTTAGCCCAAAACCAGTTACATCTTCAACCTTTTCAGGTTTTTTTAATGTAATGTCGTACGCATGTTGTGCATATTTAACAATAGATGCAGCCAAAGGATGTGTAGAGTGACTTTCAATGGATGCTGTAATAGAAAGTACTTCTTTTTCTGTCATATTTTCTCGAACATATACATCTGTTACGGTAGGTTTTCCTTCTGTTAATGTTCCTGTTTTATCAAAGGCGATTGCTTTTACTGAAGCGAGGCGTTCTAAATGTATGCCACCTTTAAAGAGAATTCCATTTCTTGCTCCGTTAGAAATTGCAGATAACGTTGCTGGTGTAATGGCAGCAACGAGTGCACAAGGAGATGCGACTACAAGTAAGATCATAGCGCGATAAAACGTTTCATTCCAGCTCCAGTCAAGTAAGAAATGAGGAACGAACATCATAAGCGCAACAACGAGTAGTACACCTTTTACGTATGTTCCTTCAAACTTTTCGATGAATAGTTGTGATGGTGATTTTTCACTTTGTGCACTTTGGACGAGACGGATAATTTTTTGGAATAATGTTTGATCGCTTGGCTTCGTAATTTTAACTTCGATAGCACCACGTAAATTTACAGTACCTGCAAATACTTCATCGCCATGTCTTTTCTCATTTGGAATAGGTTCTCCCGTGATTGCTGCTTCATCAATATTTGTTTCACCGTTATGAATCGTACCGTCAGCGGGAACACGTTCACCTGGTTTAATTAAAATAATGTCGTTAATTTGTAACTCTCCAACAGGAACACGTTCCTCCGTTCCGTTGGAAATGCGTAATGCTTCTTCGGGTTGTAAGTCAAGAAGAGCGGAAATTTCTTTTTGGCTCTTACTTAATGTATAAGATTCCATAGCACCGCTGAGCGCAAAGATAAAGATTAAGATAGCCCCTTCTGCCCAGTAGCCAATAATTGCAGCACCAATAGCTGCAAAGAGCATTAGCATTTCAACATTTAGCTCTTTTTCTTCAATCGTATCTTCAATGCCTTCTTTCGCTTTTGCATATCCACCAACTATATAAGCAAGGATATAGCAAGTAATACCTACATTCATTACATCGTTTTTTGTGAATAACCAGCCAACTAAAATAAAAATACCAGATGCTACTGCAAATACAAGTTCATAATGTTTTTTTAATGTGTCCCATAAAGAGGGATGAGAAATTGTTTCTTTTGACTGTAACGTTTTTACTTCTGAGTTCATTACTACCCGCTCCTTCCGCATTCTTATTGAGAAAAATAATCAAAATCGAAACCCCTATAAAACGACGAAAGCTGCCATCCATAATGGATAGCAGCATTTCTGTTGAATCTGTTTTTAATAGTTCTTATGTTGTAATTATTCTATAGTATATCATATGTTTTTATGAGATGGTACGGTTTTGTTTCAAGTATAAACGGAAAACTTGTGTTTTCGCAACTCCTCTGGTATATATGAATATTGTTCATAAAAAGATCGGAAAGGAAGACAACAAGTGAAGACAGAGAAAATTTTTACCCATCCGATTGGCGTATTTATTGCTGCAATAGTAGCAACTTTTTTATGGGGAAGCGCATTTCCTTTTATTAAATTAAGTTATGTTGAACTTGGAATTCAACCACAAGAAGTTGGAGAGCAAATATTATTTGCCGGTTATCGTTTCTTTTTATCTGGAGTCATGCTCTTATTATTCTTTAAAGTGTTAGGAAAAGATATGAGCTTCAAAAAAGGAACAGGGAAACAGTTAATACAAATTGGTTTATTCCAAACGTTTCTTCAATATATCTGTTTTTACATTGGAATGAGTTATAGTTCAGGAATTGAAGGAGCTATCATTTCAGGAACATCATCATTCTTTCAAATTTTACTCGCCCATTTTTTATATAAAGATGATGCTCTCAATATGAGAAAATTAATTGGGGTATCTATTGGTTTTTGTGGCGTCATTTTAGTAAATGTGCCGAGTGATGGTAGCTTATCATTTCATTTTGGGATCGGAAGCTTATTACTTCTTAGTGCAGCATGCTGTATTCATATGGAAACATATTAGCAAAAGAAGGTAGTAAAACATTAGATGTTGGCTATATGACAGCATACCAAATGATTTTTGGTTCTATAGGATTATTATGTATAGGGGCTTTACAAGTTGGAGTCATGCCATTTACATTTAGTCTACATGCACTACTTATGCTAATTTATTTATCTTTCTTATCTGCAGCTGGTTTTTGCATTTGGAATACAATTATGAAGTATAACAAGGTTGGAAAAGTATCTATGTATATGTTCTTTATACCCGTATTTGGTGTGTTATTATCGAGCATGATTTTAGGTGAAGCAATTCATTCATTTGTGCTACTCGGTTTAGCATGTGTAGCCGCGGGAATCATTGTGGTAAATAGGACACCAGCTAAGCAAAAAATGGAGCAAGAAAAACAAGTAGCATAGAGAGCAGAAAAGCGATTACAATGGAAGAACAGTACTGTTCTTCTTTTTTCATAGAAAAAGGATAATAGACTAAGTGTAACGAAAAAAGATACAAAAAGCATTTATTGAGGAGAAAATATTATGAATCTACTTTACGTGGTGTTAATTGGGCAAATATTTCTTTTTTTTATTGGTGCAATTTATGCAATGGGGCAGACAAAAAGAACGAAAGATAATATGCCGTTACCTTTAGCAATTCGTCTTATTCTTAGTTTTTCTTTAACAGGTAGTGCAATTTGCATATGGTTACAAGATCCATCTGTAGAGTATAGTACGTGGGTTGCACTTGGTATGACTTTATCGACTGTGGGAGATTTGTTTATGGCTGGGCTGATTCCAATTGGTCATCGATTAATTGGAGGGATGGTTACTTTCGCTCTTGCTCATTGTTTTTATGTAAAAGCATTTTTGCAAACAGGAATTTCATGGAATGGTTTTTGGATTGGCTTACTCGTATATGGGCTCTTTCTAATTGTAGGATGGTTCTTCTTTATCCGAAATGATAAACAGGATAAGTTGTTTACGATAGGAGCTCTAATTTACGGATTGTGGGTTGGAGGAATGGCTTGCTTTGCATTCGCCTTATATTATGAAAATACAGGGATATGGTGGATACCAGCGTTTGGTGGCTTACTGTTTGTAATTTCTGATTTCATTATTGGCGTGACAGATATCGGAGGGCGTAAATTGAAGTATGAGCCACTTTGGATTTGGCTTACATATGTAGCTGCTCAAATGTGTATTGTATATGTGGGATTATAAAAAGATACTCTCAAAAATAGTGGATAGACTATTTTGAGAGTATCTTTTTTGCTTGTTAATTTGATCAGTATTTTTATTGTGAAATTTCTAATATTATAATTTTACAATTCAGAATTTTGTAGAAAATCACCGGTCGTATTATTTATAATAAAAGTAAAAAGATGATGAGTTGGTGAAATGATGCAAAAGAAAAAACGTTGGCGTGAATTCTTTGGAACTATTGCAATTGCATGTTTATTGGTGTTTTTGGCGAAAATTTTTGTGTTTTTTCCGACGACTGTAAAAGGAGCATCTATGAGGCCAACGTTGCAAGATGGAGATAGGGTGATTGTTAATAAGTTAGCAAAACAATTTGAAAGCTATGGGAGAGAAGATATTATTGTTGTGAAAACAGATAATTTTTATGTCAAAAGAGTGATTGGATTGCCTGGAGATATAATTGAGATGAGAAATGATCAATTATATGTAAATTCTGAAATGAAAGATGAAGAGTATTTGGATAGTAATAAAAAACAAGCAGAAAAAAAACTTATGAATTTAACAGAGGACTTTGGACCGATTACAGTTCCTAAAAATAAGATTTTTGTTATGGGAGATAATCGCTTAATAAGTAAAGATAGTAGAAATGGTTTAGGTTTTATTGATAGAGAAGATGTGTTAGGAAAGTTAGCAGGCATTTATTATCCGTTTGAACATATGAAAATAATAAAGTAAAAAAACCAAGCAAATTTTAGTTTGCTTGGTTTTTTTGTTAAACAGTAGGAGATTCGTTTGATACAAAGATATCTTCATGTTTCTTTGTAGTACTTAAAACAAATTTATGTTGTAGTAATTGTAGTTTAAATAACGCCAAAGGATCATGATATGTTTCTGGATTGCTTCTTAGCGTCGCTAATGTTTGCTCGTCTTCCTGTATCTCAAGTTGAGCTGCATCTACATTTTGTTTCAATATATTAAGTGGATCTTTGAAGAACATCATGATATCACGTTCTAATGCACCTTCAAATACTTCAAATTGAAGGAAGAATTGTTTGGAAATTGTGTGAGCAATTTCTGTATAGTCTTCTGTTTCAATATATTGTTTATATTTGTTGGCGAGCATAGATTGGTTTTTTTGCATATTACCAAATAATTTTCCGGCACTTTTTAAGAAAAACTGTGTCGGTGTAAAGCGTAATAAAATATTGATGTTCGTTACTGTAATTCGATTTGTCATTCGTGCAACATCTCGATTCCAATCATCTAATAATTTGAAATCGCAAGGAAGTTTCATACGTTCTTCTTTATATAATTTATTAAACGTTTCACTCATTTCATCTAAATAAGCTTGAGCTTGAATAAATTCATTATGTGCTGTTTCAATCCATTCTTGAATAGACCCAGTAAATTTAGGAAGAAGTACCTGTTGTACATGCTTTTGAACACGTTCATTCATTGCAGCATTTAATTCTTCATGAACTAGTTTGAAATCACTATCTTCTTGAACAAGATCAGAGCAACTCTGTAATAATTCAGGAATTTGAGAATGTATATCTCGTGTAATTTCTTCTTTCGTTAAAAGATAGGATTCGGTAATAGAGCGAATTTTATCTTTTTCAAGAGCAGTAAGGTTATTAATAAATCCAGTAAGTTTCACTGAGATGTGTTTATTCCAGCGTACGGATTTTACTAATGTATTTTCTAATTCCACACGTTCATTTATGAGATAAGCAATTGTCTTTTGTGTAAACCATATTAGCTTTTCTATACGTTCTTTTTCTATATCGCGTTTTGCAAGATTAGAGAGAATAGATTCTGTTACATCTCCAAGTTGCTGGCTACTCTCTTGCGAAGGAGAGTATGGGAAGAATTGTGCATCTGGAAAATGTACTTTAAGTTTACTAATTAGTTTTTCATTAGTAGTCGTATTATTTGTGTGTAATACGAAGTGAATTTGTAAGTTTGGTACTTGTTCACGTAAATAAATTAATGTATCAATTTCTTTACTATGCAATGGTGAAGAAGAATTTAATACGTAAACAAGACTATCTGCTGCTTGTAAGTATTCAAAGTATGCATTGTTTTTATCCAATTGCTCTTGAATGGATGGTGTAAGAAGAAATGTAAACTTATTTTTTCTTAAAAACCTACTTGGTAGCTTAATTTCTATACATTTTTTCTCAAGTTCTGACTGAGCAGATGTAGCCGTTATTTGATGGAATTCATCAAGGTTAGGGATATTTCGTATATCTAACTCGGTAAATTCTGTTATTTCAGTTTGACTAGCGTCTTTAAATAGAATAGGAGTTGTTAAAGTTTCAGTTAAGATGTTCTCTCCCAATATTGAATTAACAAATGATGTTTTATCATGGTCACTAGTTCCAGCTATTAGTAGTGGTGTGACATTTAAATCACATAGTTCATGGACTAGTAGCGTAAATTGATGACTTAAATCTACATCATTTTTCTCAGCCCATACAGCGATTGTTTCGAATAAATGAGAAACTGTTTCCATATTTACATCTGCTTCAGCTGATGTATTAGAAAGTAAGGATCCAGCACTTTTTACGAGTAATGATTCTAAAGTTGTAGGTGAGACTTCATTCCATGCTAACACTGCTGCAGAGACAACTAGAGAATCTTTTGCTTTCGTTAAACTAAACCAATTTGTTAATAAATTTGGTACAAGTCCGTTTAATTCATGCATAAAATGATTTCCGGTAATTAATGCAAAGTATGTTTCTTGATAGCGAGTAGAAATTTCATTCCAATCGTCATTATTGTCTGTTTCAATATGCAAGAATAAATGATTAATACTTTGAATCCAAGGAAGGTATAAGGATTCATGTTGATAGCTATTCCAAAGAGCAATAACAAGCTCTTTAAATTGAGCTTGATCAACAGCATATAGAGCTTTTAAAGACTCATAGAAATATTCAGGCTTAATATTTTTTGTAAATCCTTTGTTTATGTAATTTATTAACGTATCAAACCAGTGTAAAGATTGTGTTCGAATACCTTCTTGAACAGCTAGTTCGATAGCGTTGTTCCAATCTTCTTGTTTTTCATAGAAAGAACGTGCAATTGCAGTAATATTTGGATAATCCGGTTGGAATGCAACAGCTTCACTAATCGTCTTAAAAGCGAGTCCTAAACGATCTTGTTCGATATAAAGAGAAAGAAGTTGTAAGGAAACCTCCATCGTAAGAGTTGTATCTTCCGTTTGAATAGATTGATAAATTTCTTCTGCCTTTGGTAAGAATCCTAGTTCAAAATAAGCATCTGCAATATTTTTTGTCGCCCAAAGTGCAAGAGCATTATTTACTTTTTCCCATTTAAATATAGCTGCTTCAAAATCTTTATTTTGATAATAAAATTCACCTTGAGCAAATCGAATATTAGAAATGTTGGAGAATTCATTTTTAGATTCATTTATATATGCTTCACCGAGTACTTCCGATGCAGGAGTAGAAGTTTCTTCTGTTAAAAATGTTTTATAGTAAACTTTTTGAATAAATTGATTTTCAATGGTCATGTTCGTTCCCCCCTGTATAATTTAGAAAAATGATGTCGTATGTAAAAGGGTGTATGTTCTTTTAATAGGTAGAAGTTGCATTATATAGACCAAACTATGTTTTTGCTAGATATATCATTTTTCTTGAGAGTTAAACCGTTGCGAAAAGTAACTTTCCTTTATTGTAACAAAAAAACACGCATATGAATTTTTATTTTTTATCGGGTTATTTGCGGGCAGTAAGAATCTAATCTCAAAATTGTTGAATGTAAGTAAGTTATGTGGGAGTCGGGATGTCTATAGAAGCAAGATTGGCATAGGTTAATAATTAGTAGAGGATAAACAAAACTCCCACTGATTAAAGTTTCACTTTATCTCTGTTAAAGGAAAGAATAGAAGTAGAGTTCATTATAAAAACAATGTATAGTGAATATGTATACCATGTTTGCCTTAAAGATAGAAAGGGTACAATGTGGAATAACGATCGTGCATAGGATGTGTCTTCCGAATGGAACAACATATTGGCGAGTTAATCGCGCATTATGGCTATTTTGGAATTGTTATAGCTTTGGCTGGTGGGATTGTCGGATTACCGATACCAGACGAGTTTTTATTGACCTTTGTTGGTTATAATGTTTCAAAAGGAGTTATGTCAGGAACTGCTGCTTTTTTAAGTGGGATGGCTGGTGCGATGTTAGGGATCACGTTAAGCTACATATTAGGTTTAAAACTTGGGCTCCCTGTTTTAAAGAAATATGGGCCGAAAATTAGAATTAAAGAACATCACATTGAAAAAACACATATTTTATTTGAAAAATATGGGCCATTTCTTTTAATGATTGGTTATTTTATACCGGGAGTACGTCATTTAACGGCATATTTTGCTGGAGTATCAAATTTGACATTTTGGCGTTTTTGTTTGTACGCTTATGGTGGTGCGCTTATTTGGATAAGTGTTTTTATTGGGCTTGGCTGGAAGTTAGGCGAGAAGTGGCGCTTCGTTGAGTATAGTTTACATCATTATGGAATATGGATTTTATTAATTTCAGCAGTTGTTACATGTGTTGTATGGTTGTACATAAAGAAAAAGAAAAACCGCTAATAGCGGTTTTTTTTAGCTGAAAGCAATAAATAATACACCAGCTGTAATAAAGACTACACCAACACCGGTCATAAAGTTTAACTTTTCACCGAGGATAATCATAGCGAGAATGATAGAAAATACGACGCTTAATTTATCGACAGGAGCTACTTGTGAAACCTTTCCTGTTTTGAGGGCAAGAAAATAAAATAGCCATGACGAAGCACCTGCAACCCCACTTAATGTGATAAATAGCAGTGCTTTTTTATTTAGCAGTACGTCGCCGATATTTTGAAATTTACCTTGTATGATAATAACGCCTATCATAAATAATGCCATAATAATAGATCGAATTGTTGTTGCAACGTTTGCATCGATTCCGTCTAAACCAAACTTTCCAAAAATAGATACAAGGGCAGCAGCAATTGCTGATAATAGTGCAAATAAGAGCCACGAACTCATAGTAAAATTCCTCCAATCTTACAGTATTATACATGAAAATGATTCTCATGTATAAAGTTGAAGCAATTGAGCTTTATAGGAAGTGCGACTTCAACTTAACTTCTTGCTCCACCTGAATTTTAAGGTGGGAGTTTTACTGCCTGCAAATAGTGGGCTAAATAACGAAATAATCCCCACCTTATATTTTTAATAAGGTGGGGATTATTATACTACTCTGCAATTTCCTCATATAAAAAGTACGTTACATTATAAATATGTTCTACTTCATCGTCTGTCATAAACAGTAATTCGTCACGCTCAATCCCTTTTTTCTTTTCAATAAACTCAATCATGTTTTTGCGTTCTTCTCTCTTCATCAATTTTATTTCTCCTCTCAATCTGTTTTAATACAGTTTATTTAAGTTACTGCTATTATATAACAGAATCTTTAGAAAGTTCCACCTATTTTATTGTTTTTTCAAAAAGAACTTTTCGACAAAACAAGCCCACCTAAGGAGGGGCTTGTTTTATTTTATAGTCGTAAAAACTCAGGCTCCGTCGTACCGGCACCATCAATGTAATAAATTGTGTCGGGATTGATTTTTATCAATACGTAATTAGGGTCTTCAGGACCGAGTAACCAACGTTTTAAGCTATTATTCCAAAACTTGTTTTTTAATGTTGAGTCTTCCTCGATTGAAGCTAACCCTTCAACTTCAATATAATCTTCATCTAATTTTTTTCCTTCACGTCCAAGTAGTACATGTACATTTGGATTTTTTTCGATATCTGTTATCTTTTTTGATTTTCGATCTGTTGCAACATATAGTACAAAATCTTCATGGAAAAACATCATAAAGGCGCTATGAGGTTTCTCGTTACGTACTGTAGATAATACACCAGTACGTTGTCCTTGAATAATAGTTGCAATTTTCTCTTTTAAGTGCATATTCTTTACCTCTTTTCCTAATTTATATTTTCTCTGTTTAAACAAGATAATTTAAATATCTTTCATACTGTTTTCTTTAAGTCGATTTTTTAAACGTAATCGTGATGAAATCGGACAAGTTAGGAGAAGAATAATAATAATATTGAGGAGAAATACATACGATGGAAGGATGAAAAGCATGTTTAATAAAATATTTCTTATAGTAGCACTTATAGGTGTACCACTATCTGTACTTGGCAAAACACTTCATTGGCCAGAAACAATTATGTTCGCTGTGTATTGTATTACGATTATCGCATTAGCTGGTTTTATGGGGAGAGCAACAGAGAGTTTAGCAATTGTTTCTGGTCCTAGAATAGGCGGATTATTAAATGCTACTTTCGGTAATGCTGTTGAACTTATCATTTCAATTTTTGCACTTCAAGCAGGGTTAATTGAAGTGGTGTTAGCTTCTTTAACCGGTTCTGTACTTGGAAATTTATTATTGGTAGGAGGGTTATCTTTCTTTGTTGGAGGTCTTAAATACAAAAGACAAAGTTTTAATGTATATGATGCAAGGCATAATTCAGCTTTATTAATATTTGCTGTTGTTGTGGCCTTTGTTATTCCAGAGATCTTTTCAATGAAGATGGACGCTGGCAAGACGTATCAATTAAGTATAGGTGTTTCTATTATTATGATTATCATGTACCTTGCTGCATTACTATTTAAGTTAGTTACGCACCGTGGTGTATATCAACATAAAAGTGACGAAGTAGCGCATGAAGAAGAGCAAGAGTGGTCAAAAGGGAAGGCGCTCCTTATTTTAGCGATAGCAACACTGGCAGTAGCTTATGTGTCAGAGGCACTCGTACATACTTTTGAAACTGTTGCAAAGTCATTTGGTTGGTCAGAGTTATTTATAGGGGTTATTATCGTTGCGATTGTTGGGAATGCAGCGGAACATGCGTCTGCAATTATTATGGCTTATAAAAATAAAGTAAATATTGCAGTCGAAATTGCAATAGGCTCTACATTACAAATCGCCATGTTTGTTGCTCCTGTATTAGTATTGCTATCTATGTTCTTCGCGCAAAGGATGCCTTTAGTATTTACTATACCAGAACTTGTGTCTATGATTACAGCCGTTTTCTTAACGATTGCGATTTCAAATGATGGAGATACAAACTGGTTTGAAGGTGGCACTTTACTAGCGGCGTATGTCATTATGGGAATTGGTTTTTATTTATTATGAAAAATAGGCATAACAATTGCGCTCAGAGAAAACAATAAACGAAGTAGTATATATACCTACATAGGAAGGAGCCAGACAGGTGAAACGAGTATACAGCATATGTCTTTCAACTATGGTCTCGTTTATTTTATTATTTCCTAACATGAGTTTTGCAAAGACAACAGTAGGAACAAAAATGCCTTCATCTGTTTTAAATATTTCAAAAGACAATACATTTCCAAATGATGCGCAAGATTTGCCACGTTTACAACCAAGTAAATTTGCTCAAGAGCTATTGAAAACGGCTAATATTAAAATTGAAAATCCAGACTTAATTCGGATGTTTAATGAAACGACAATTTCAAATGCGCCGCTTGCAGTAGGGTATCGGGCAAAAATTTATTTAGGTCAATGGGCTTTACATTATGAATCAGTAGACACATCGATTAATTGGGAATATAAACAAGTGAATCGAAATGTGTATGATAATCGCGGAGGAGACCGTTTATATCCACTTCGCTATAAGCAAGAAACACAAAAGACGGTTGAAGGCGATTTAACAGCAGATATGAAAGATGCTGCAGATGTGAAAAAAATGATGCTTCTCAAAGCACTTGAAAAAGTACAATTGCCGCTTTCATTTAAAACGACTATTGGTTATGGTACAGGGCATGAGCGTGTGTATAATATTAGTCCGAGTCAACTTGGATATTTATATGCTTATACACCAGCAGTAAATGAAAAAGGAAAAGTAACATTTGGAGAAGTATACCTTGTATTAAAAGGAAATCAAAAAAGGCTTGTTGTAAAAAATATTACTTCTCAAGGAATCGGTGCTGCTATCCCAATTCATGATTATTTGTATTTTAAATTCATTTCTTCTTCCCACTCGCAATAACATGAAAAAACGTCAGCTTATAAGCTGACGTTTTTTTATAATGTAATATTTGCTGTTTTTGATAAGAAATCTTCTGTCGGATAGTAGCTGTTTTTTACAAGAACATTTGGTCCAAGACATTTTACTGCAGGACAGTGACAGCTTAATGATTTTGCTGTTTTTGAAGCGCTCCATTTTTCATACGCTTCTTGTAATGTGTTTGTTTGTATGTTTCCTAGAAGTGGAACATCACCAAAATCAGTAACGATAATATTGCCATCAAAAATATTTACATTTAAGCGTGAACGACCATCTGGATCGTTACGAACAGTTACATTTTTGCTCTCTTGTAACTTTTTAAATGTGGCAATGTCTCGCTCGTCATCGCTACAAGCATAGAAAGGTAAAGTTCCAAATAACATCCATACATTTTCATCGCGAATTTCTAGTAAATGCTCAATCGCATCACGAATTTCAGCTTTTGTTAAAATCTCTAGATTACTCGCGAAGTCACTTGGATACATTGGATGAACTTCATGACGTTTACAGCCCATCTCTTCGACGATTTGGCGGTGAATATGTTCAATATGTGGTAGAGTTCTTTTGTTTAGCATTGTTTCGGCAGATACAAGTACACCTGCATCTGATAGAGCCTTACTATTTGTAATCATTCTTTCGAATAATTTTGCACGTTGTTCGTAAGTAGGTTTACGCTCCATCATTGCAAATCCGCCTTCAACGAAGTCATCAATTGTTCCCCAGTTATGAGAGATATGCAATACGTCTAAATAAGGAATAATCTGTTCGTAACGTGCTAAATCTATAGTTAAGTTAGAGTTGATTTGAGTGCGAACGCCTCGTTCATGGGCATATTTTAAGAGTGGTGTTACATAGTTGTCGACGGATTTTTTTGAAAGCATAGGTTCGCCGCCAGTAATACTTAAAGAACGTAAATGAGGAATCTCATCTAATCGTTTTAATAAAAGATCCATCGGAAGCGGATTCGGGTCTTTCGGCTGTAACGTGTAACCAACAGCGCAATGCTCACAGCGCATATTGCATAACGTCGTCGTTGTAAACTCAACATTTGTTAATAGTAGTTTGCCGTACTCTTCAAGGTCCATATACGCTTCCCATGGATCGTAAGAAGGAGTAATCGGCTTCATTTTTTGTGATATCATCATATGAAATACTCCTTTGACTATTGAAATAACAATTTGTCCATTCTCTATAATAGAAGAATATGTGCTTTTTATAAAGTGAAACTTTTTAGCATGAAAAGAGAGAGGGCTTACATTATAGTGGATGACTGTGACAAAATTGATGAAATTTCATGCCCATAGCAATCGTTTTTGCGGTATAATAAAAGCAACTCGAATTAAAAGGAGAGTGCCTTCATGGGAAAAGCAATTCAAGATAAAGATACACAATTAGTATATTTAAAAGAACGTTTAAATATGTTCATTGAAGTAATTGATACAATTGAACCCGAAGAAGTAGAATTAGAAGATGTAGATCGTCTTCTTGCAATGTTAGATGAATTAGAATTAAAATGTGAGCAATTTAAAAAAGACGAATAATATATTAAAAAGGCTACCAATTCCAATTTGGTAGCCTTTTTCTGTTCGGGTAATAGAAGGACGATAGAAAAAGAGGTATAATCAAGTTGTGAAAAATTTCATTTATGCTCTAATAGCGTGAAATAAATAGCTAAAGAGCATAACAATTGAATTTTCAGCTCATAACGTTTTGGTAGCGTTCACAATTGAGGGGGAAGTAACAATGGAAAAGCTTCAAGAAAGCATGTATCAACTAATTGTTGAAACGTCAACGAACTTACCGAAAGATGTTCGTCGTGCGATTCAACAAGCGAAAGAGCGAGAAAATGCAGGGACTCGTTCTGCGATGGCACTTGGCACAATTACAAATAATATTAAAATGGCTGATGATAACATCTCGCCGATTTGCCAAGATACAGGGATGCCAACGTTTAAAATTTATACACCAGTTGGTGTGAATCAATTAAAGTTGAAGGAAGCTATCTATAATGCGCTTGAGCGGGCGACAAAAGATGGTAAACTTCGTCCCAATTCTGTTGATTCTCTTTTTGGAGATAATAGTGGAAATAATTTAGGACCAGGTACGCCGGTGATTAAGTTTGAACAATGGGAAAAAGATTATATTGATGCACGTTTAATCCTAAAAGGTGGTGGCTGTGAGAATAAAAATATTCAATATAGCTTACCGTGTGAACTAGAAGGACTTGGACGAGCTGGCCGTGATTTAGAAGGGATTCGTAAATGCCTTCTTCATGCAGTATATCAAGCACAAGGGCAAGGATGTAGCGCTGGTGTAATTGGTGTTGGTATCGGGGGAGACCGCACATCAGGTTATGAATTAGCAAAAAATCAATTATTCCGTACATTAGATGATGTCAATCCAGTACCAGAGTTACAACATCTTGAAGAGTACGTATTAGAAAATGCGAACAAGCTTGGCATTGGTACGATGGGATTTGGCGGAGAAACAACTTTACTTGGTTGTAAAATTGGCGTCTATAATCGTTTGCCAGCTAGTTTCTATGTATCTGTTGCGTATAATTGCTGGGCATATCGTCGCCTTGGTGTGAAAATCCATCCTGAAACAGGAGACATTATGGATTGGCTATATCAAGAAGGGGAAGATACACTTCAGCATGAAGTACAAGAAAAAACAGAGCAACGTGAGATTGTATTAGAAGCACCAATTACAGAAGAGCAAATTCGTGAACTTCGCGTTGGTGATGTTGTAACAATTAATGGCATGATGTATACAGGTCGTGACGCAATCCATAAGCATTTAATGGATAATGATTGTCCAGTAGATTTAAATGGACAAATTATTTACCACTGTGGTCCAGTTGTTGTGAAAGATGACAATGACAATTGGCAAATTAAAGCGGCAGGTCCAACGACAAGTATTCGTGAAGAACCGTACCAAGGCGATATTATGAAGAAATTCGGTATTCGCGCTGTCATTGGAAAAGGCGGTATGGGTGCGAAAACATTAGCGGCTTTAGAAGAACATGGCGGTGTATATTTAAACGCAATCGGTGGTGCAGCGCAATATTATGCTGAATGTATTAAAGAAGTGAAAGATGTTGATTTCTTACAATTTGGTATTCCAGAAGCAATGTGGCATTTACGTATCGACGGTTTTAAAGCAGTTGTAACGATGGACTCTCATGGTAATAGCTTACATGCAGATGTTGATAAAACATCACTTGAAAAATTAGCTAGCTTTAAAGAGCCAGTATTTAAGTAAATAAAAAATGCATCTCGAATGATTCGAGATGCATTTTTTTGGTATATATAGAAAAACATGTTCAGCATGAAAGAATGCGTTGCAACAGAAACTACAAGTACGATTATATATGGAAAGGAGACTATTTATGAAATATAAATGGTTATATATCGGTCTCATTTTTTCAATTATGATGGCACTTGTTCCAGTTTCAGCACTGGCTTATACAAATACTCCACATAACTGGGGAATCCCGCGTCCTAAAAATGAAACAGTACCAGATGCAGGAAAGTTATATACAGATTTACTACAAAAAAATGGCGGGTTTTATTTAGGAGATACGAAGAAAAAAGATATTTATTTAACATTTGATAATGGATATGAGAATGGATACACAGGGAAAATATTAGATGTATTAAAAGAGAAAAAAGTACCAGCAACTTTCTTTGTAACGGGGCATTACATTAAAACACAAAAAGATTTATTGTTAAGAATGAAGGATGAAGGACACATTATTGGAAACCATTCTTGGAGTCATCCTGATTTTACAGCGGTAAATGATGAGAAACTTCGTGAAGAATTAACGAGTGTAACGGAAGAAATTAAAAAAGTAACTGGGCAAAAAGAAGTGAAATATGTACGTCCTCCGCGCGGTGTATTTAGTGAAAGAACGTTAGCTCTTACGAAAGAAATGGGCTATTATAATGTATTTTGGTCACTTGCATTTTTGGATTGGAAAGTGGATCAGCAAAGAGGATGGCAATATGCGCATAATAATGTTATGACGATGATTCATCCAGGATCTATTTTATTACTTCATGCAATATCAAAAGATAATGCAGAAGCACTTGCAAAAATCATTGATGATTTGCGCGAGAAAGGGTATCATTTTAAAAGTCTAGATGACTTAGTAAAAGGCAATCAACCGTAAGCATGTATGCTTACGGTTTTCTCATGCTATAATGATGTGTAAAAAGGATGGGGAAACGTATGTGGAGCGAGCATGTTACGTTAGAGTATCCGTATCATTTTGAAGAAGTATTAAAACGTTTATCTTTTGATCCTCTTAACGTCATTCAATTAGATGAGAAAGTTATTTATATCCCGCTTTGTATCGACGAGGAACAGGTTGTTGTTCGCTTACAAGGGATTGGTACTGTTCAAAATCCACAGTTTTGGATTTCTAGTCAGACAGGAGATCCAGAGAAAGTCATGAAACGAATGAGAGCCATTTTTCATTGGAATGAACCGTTTCAAGATATACAAAATCATTTTTTAAACACATCATTACGTCCACTATTTGAAACATATGCTTATACTCCAATTATTTTAGAATTTGATTATTTTGCTTGTCTGCTTCGCTGTATCATTCACCAACAAATAAATTTGAAATTTGCTACTGTGTTAACAGAACAATTTGTGAAACGGTATGGAACAGAGAAGAACGGTGTATTCTTTTTCCCCACTCCGGAAATAGTAGCAAATATTTCAATAGAAGAATTGAGAGAGCAGAAGTTTAGTCAGCGAAAGGCTGAATATATAGTAGGATTAGGTCGAAGTATTGTCAGTGGTACATTAAATTTAGCGAGTATAGAAAATGGGACGGAAGAAGACATTTCAGCACAATTGTTGCCAATTAGGGGAATTGGTGCATGGACAGTGCAAAACTTTTTAATGTTTGGGCTTGGACGGAAAAATATGTTCCCGAAAGCGGACATTGGGATTCAGCGTGCAGTGCAAGGTATATTTCAATTAGATGATAAACCTGATGATGCATTTTTAGAAAAATTGAAACAAGAGTGTGAACCATACTGCAGTTATGCAGCGTTATATTTATGGAAAAGTATAGAGTAGAGGTGTAATAATGATACAAAAGCAACATGAGAGTAAGTTGGAAGTTGGTCAAACGTTTCCTGTGACAATTAAACGTCTTGGGATTAACGGAGAAGGCGTTGGTTATTTTAAGAGACAAGTTGTTTTCATTCCAGGGGCATTACCAGGAGAAGAAGTTGTTGCAGAAACAACGAAAATTCAGCGTGGCTTCGCTGAAGCGAAAGTGAAAAAAGTTCGTAAAGCTTCACCGCATCGTGTGAAAGCACCGTGTCCAGTATATGAGGAGTGTGGCGGTTGTCAGCTGCAACATTTAGATTATAAAGAACAATTGAATCAAAAGCGTGATATCGTTGTACAAGCATTTGAGAAGTACATGAAAAATAGTATGGAAGAGAAAATTCGTCCAACGCTTGGCATGGAAAATCCATGGCATTATCGTAATAAGAGTCAATTACAAGTGGGGCGTAAAGACGAAAAGGTTATTACAGGGCTATATAAACAAAACTCACATCAGTTAATTGATATCGCTCACTGTATGATTCAACATAAAGCAACGAATGAAGCGACAAAAGTTGTAAGACGTATTTTAGAAAAATTAAATGTTTCTATTTACAATGAGAAAAAACAAAAAGGTTTAGTACGCACAATTGTAACACGTACTGCAGTTCAAACAGGTGAAGTACAAGTTACACTTATTACAACAAAAGAAGAATTACCAAATAAAGAACAATTTATTGCAGAAGTACAAAAACAGATGCCAGCGGTTAAATCAATTATGCAAAATGTAAACTGGCGTAAAACATCTGTTATTTTTGGCGACAAAACATTTAAATTAGCTGGAAAAGAAGTAATTCAAGAAACACTTGGTGATTTATCATTTGAATTATCAGCACGTGCGTTCTTCCAGTTGAATCCAGAGCAAACCGTTGTTTTATATAATGAAGCAAAAAAAGCCGCTGCGTTAACAGGCGATGAGAAAATTGTAGATGCGTATTGTGGCGTTGGTACAATCGGTCTTTGGCTTGCAAATGATGCAGCGGAAGTACGTGGTATGGATGTAATTCCAGAAGCGATTGCAGATGCAAGAAAAAATGCGAAGCGTCACGGATTTACAAATACGAAATATGAAGCAGGTAAAGCTGAACAATGGTTACCGAAATGGGTAAAAGAAGGATGGCGTCCAGATGTAATTGTTGTCGATCCACCACGTACAGGTTGCGATGATAAATTACTGGAAACAATTTTAAAGGTGAAGCCGAAACAAGTTGTGTATGTGTCTTGTAATCCTTCTTCATTAGCGCGTGATGTACAAGCATTAATGAAGAGCTATGAAGTGGAGTATGTGCAACCAGTTGATATGTTCCCGCATACAGCTCACGTAGAAAATGTAGTGAAGCTTGTTAGAAAGTAAAGTTTATTAATATTCCCTCATGGTATGAGGGAATATTTTCTATGAAGGAGAATATTATGCATAATTATAAATTAACAATTCAGTACGATGGCGCACGTTTTAAAGGATGGCAACGTCTCGGTAATAACGATAATACAATTCAAGGAAAAATCGAAAGTGTCATATCTGAAATGGTCGGAAAAGAAATTGAAATTATTGGTTGTAGTAGAACAGACGCTGGTGTACATGCTTTGAATCAAGTTGCTAACTTTCAAAGTGATGAGAAGTTAGTGGAACATAAAGTGAAAAAATATTTAAATCAATATTTACCTAATGATATTAGCATTACGAATGTGGAAGAAGTACATGATCGTTTCCATGCTCGTTACAATTCTAAAGCAAAAACATATCTGTATAAAATTTGGAATGAAGAGCATACAAATCCATTTATGCGTAAATACAGCATGCATGTGAATAAAAAATTAAATGTGAAAAGCATGAAAGCAGCTGCGAAACATTTAGTTGGTTCACATGACTTTACTGCTTTTTCAAATGCGAAATCAAAGAAAAAATCTATGGTTCGAGAAGTATATACACTTGATGTGATGGAAGAGGCAGGGTTTGTACAAATTAGAGTAAGTGGTAACGGCTTCCTTCATAATATGGTAAGAAAAATTGTCGGGGCATTAATTGAAGTTGGATTAGGACAATTAGACGCTGAAGCAATTCCAAACATTTTAGAGGAAAAGCAGCGCAATCAAATTAATTGTCTTGCTGAGGCAAGTGGGTTGTATTTAGAGAATGTTGAGTTTTAATGGCAAATAAAAAAATCGGGCTAAGTAGCTCGATTTTTTTTGTATTACGAAGATTTCTCGTTTTTTATACGTAGCTTCAAATTCCAAAAAGCAGCAAGCATAATAGCTGCAAAGGAGCCACTAATTGTTGCTAATAGCTTTGCATAAGGATAGGCGTTTATATCAATTAGTAACATCATACATACAATGGTAGGGAAGAAGGCTAAGTATTGTAATAACTTTAATTTGTTATCATTACTCATATATATCGCTCCTTTCTAGTATGTTATATGTTTATTGTAGCATATTTTACCAAGTGTTTATTTGTATGTTAAAGCAGATTTATGCTGCATTAACAAGCAATAAAAGTCGAATTGATTAGGGCTAGCAATCCACTCATCCAAGTTTCATTTCATATGTGTAAATGCAGTTTTTTAATTCGATATTGTAAGTTTTGTCTACTTAATCCTAAAAATTTTGCAGCTTGTGAGATATTCCCGTGATACTCTTTTAGAATTTGATTGATGTAGTTTTTTTCCATTTCTTCTATTGTGTGCTTTAACGTTTTAGGCGTATCAGTATCGTTATTAGTTAAGAAAGGTTGCATATTGAATTCTTTTTTTATTCGTTCGCGAAAGCGAGTGGGAAGATGAAACGCTGTAATGATGTTTTCATCTTCAACTAAATTCATTGAACCTTCAATGATATGTTCCAATTCTCTTACGTTTCCAGGCCAATCATATGCATATAAAAACTCTCTTACATGCACATCTACATCTGTTACACTAAGTCCGAATTGAATATTGTATTTTTCGATAAAGTGCTGAACAAGAGCCGGAATATCTTCTTTTCGTTCACGTAAAGGCGGAAGACATAAAGTAACGACGCTTAATCGATAATATAAGTCTTCTCGTAATCGATTGTGTGTAATAGCTTCAAGAGGATCTTCATTAATAGTTGCTATAATACGAACGTCAATTTCTTTTTCTTGTGTGCCTCCGATTCTTCTTATTGTTTTTTCTTGTATAGCTCGCAGTAACTTCGCTTGAAGTGCTGGACTTAATGAATTAATCTCATCTAATAACAAAGTTCCTCCGTTCGCTTCTTCGAATAAGCCTGATTTATCTATTGCTCCTGTAAAGGCACCTCGATTTGTGCCAAATAGTAGGCTTTCCATTAAGGTATCAGGTATAGCGGCACAGTTTTGTGAAATAAAGGGTTTTGTTGAACGCTGACTTTCATTATGGATGCTTTGTGCAAATAGTTCTTTACCAGTGCCTGTTTCTCCTACTAGAAGTATGGAGGAAGATGTACGAATTACTCTTTTTCCTTCTGTAATGATTGATTGAATGGCTTTAGAATCACCAATTATGTGATCAAAGGTAAATTTGGTGCTTTGTTTTCGAGAAGGACCCATTTTTATCGTCTGCTTTAAGTGACTAATTTCTTTTGATATTTCAATAGCGCCTTTAATTTTTCCATTTTCTATTATAGGGAAAGTATCGTTAATCGTTGTAATTTCTTGTCCTTTATTGTTAAAATACGTTTGTTTTATATTTTTGTTTGTTTTTCCTAATTTTAATGCCTCTATAAGAGTACTATTTTTATTTTCTTCAAATGCAAATACTTCTAAAGGACTTTTATATAATACATCTGAGCGTTCCATTGATTCAATTTCCATCATTTTGCGGTTGTAGATAATCGTTTTACTTTCCTCATTAATAATATGAATCCCGATATCGAGCTCATTGAGTAAAGTTTCATATAGCATATTCATTTCAACGATCTGTTTTAAATTAATTTCTTCTGTACGCATAGATTATCTTCTCCTCATTTCACCCTATGAAGACTGACTTTTTATAATTTTATTAAAATTCTTATAAAATCGCAAAATTTTTTTGCTATTTTTCTCTTAAAACTTTTCAAATGATAGAAAAATTTTGCGGTTGTGCACACTTTTTTGTGTGAAACTCTCATTTAATATATGAATCAGAGACTTGGTACGTATTTTGCATAAATAATATTCGAAATCTCTAGAGGGGAGAATATGAATTTTTACAGGATATACAACGTTTTGGTGTCAATTAATAAGAGGGAGGAATTTATAAAGTGAAGACAGTTATAGAAGGTGTGTATAGTCCTTGTTATGGAAAAGTAGAGAAGCTATTTGTTGCGGAAAGTTCATACGTATACGAGTGGGAGAAATTAGCGTTAATTGAAACAATAGATAAACAGAAAGTAGAAATTAAGGTAGGAATCAGTGGGTATATCGAATCATTAGAAGTAGTAGAAGGACAAGCCATTGCTGATAAAAAGTTATTAATAACAGTGAGGGATGATCTTTTAATAACAGGTAGTGATTAATAAGTGCTATGTATTTCACTCTTTTCAATAATCATTTTTATTATGAATGATTTTAAAAACGCTTACATGAAATGGGTTTCCAAAGGGAAAAGGGGGGATTTATATGATGGATCAAAACCAAGGTTTAAAACGTGAATTGAAAAGCAGGCACATATTTATGATTGCACTTGGAGGAGTTATTGGTACCGGTCTTTTTTTAGGATCTGGATATACAATTCATGAAGCTGGGCCTGGGGGAGCAATTGTAGCGTATCTTGTTGGAGGGTTTGTTATGTATTTAACGATGCTCTGTCTTGGAGAGTTAGCTGTTGCGATGCCCGACGCAGGATCTTATCAAACGTATGCAACGAAGCACATTTCCCCTGCAGCGGGTTATGTAGTCGGATGGATGTCGTGGTTAAACTGGTCTGCTACGATAGGTATTGAACTGATTGCAGTTAGTATTTTAATGAAACGATGGTTTCCTGATGTACCGTCATGGATTTGGTGTGTAGCGTTTGCGGTGCTTCTCTTTGCTATCAATGCATTATCTTCAAGAAGTTTTGCAGAAGTTGAATTTTGGTTTGCAAGTATTAAAGTAATTACAATCATTGCATTTATTATTTTGGGCGGGGCAGCAATGTTTGGTTTTCTAGATATGAAAGGAAATGAACCAGCACCAATGTTCTCTAGTTTTACTGATTATGGTGGATTGTTTCCAAATGGATTATCCGCTATTTTAATTACGATGATTGCTGTTAATTTTTCTTTCCAAGGAACAGAACTAGTCGGTATTGCAGCAGGTGAGAGTGAAAATCCAGAAAAAACAATCCCAAAGGCAATTAATAATACAGTTTGGCGTATACTCGTGTTCTTTGTATTATCTATTTTCATTCTTGCAGGATTATTCCCATGGCAGCAAGCAGGAGTGATAGAAAGTCCATTCGTAGTTGTATTTGATAAAATTGGTATTCCTTATGCAGCTGATATTATAAACTTCGTTATTATTACAGCAGTACTATCCGTTGCGAATTCAGGATTATATGCAACTTCTCGTATGCTATGGTCTATGTCTAATCAAGGAATGATTAGTCCGATTTTTGGTAAGTTATCTAAAAATGGTGTTCCTATTTATGCATTGATTGTAAGCACGATTGTAGGCTGTCTTTCATTACTATCAGGTATTTATGCGGAAGATACAGTTTATTTATGGCTACTTTCTATTGCCGGATTTGGGGCGATATTAGTTTGGGCATCTATTGCTTTATCTAACTTATTAGCTAGAAGGGCATATGTTAAGCAGGGCGGAGATGTGAAGGACTTGAAATTTAAAACACCGCTATATCCATTCGTACCACTTCTGGCATTAGCATTAAATATAACAGTTATAGTTGCTATGGCTTTTATCCCAGAGCAAAGAATGGCGTTATATTGTGGAATTCCATTTATGATTGTTTGTTTACTGTTTTACCGTGCGACAAGAAATAAGGTACGTAAAGTAGAGCATATTGAAAAGATCAATACAACAAAAGTAGAAAGTTTATAATATTGAGTAATTTGGAGACTGTAAAATTGTAAACAGTCTCTTTTTTTGTGAAAATAAAGCTGGAAACATACTATGTATGCAAAGGGGAATTAGCGATGAATCAAGAAGTTTCACAGCTATTAGAACAGATTGATTTACGAAAAGATGAGTTACTAGAGCTTACAAAAACCTTAATTCGTTTTGAAACACTAGCACCGCCGGCGAGAAACACAAATGAGGCGCAAGAATTTGTTGCAGAGTTTTTAAGAAAACGAAATTTTAGTGTTGATAAATGGGATGTATATCCGAATGATCCGAACGTTGTTGGGGTGAAAAAAGGGATAGAAAGTGACACACATAAAAGTCTTATTATTAATGGACATATGGATGTAGCTGAAGTGACAGCAGATGAGGCGTGGGAAATGAATCCGTTTGAGCCATTTATAAAAGATGGTTGGTTAGTTGGACGTGGTGCGGCAGATATGAAAGGGGGATTGGCTGGGGCACTATTTGCTATTCAGCTTTTACAAGAAGCTGGCATTGAATTACCTGGAGATGTAATCTTTCAATCCGTAATTGGGGAAGAAGTTGGAGAAGCTGGCACGCTTCAATGCTGCAGGCGAGGTTATGATGCTGATTTTGCAGTCGTAGTGGATACGAGTGATTTACATATGCAAGGACAGGGCGGCGTAATTACTGGATGGATTACTGTGAAAAGCCCGCAAACGTTTCATGATGCAACACGTAGGCAAATGATCCATGCAGGGGGACGTTTATTCGGAGCGAGTGCGATTGAAAAAATGATGAAAATTGTGCAAAGTTTACAAGAATTAGAGCGCCACTGGGCAGTCATGAAAACATATGAAGGCTATCCATCTGGAACAACAACAATTAATCCAGCTGTTATTGAGGGGGGAAGGCATGCGGCGTTTATTGCGGATGAGTGCCAGTTATGGATAACAGTGCACTTCTATCCGAACGAAACACATGAACAAATAATAAAAGAAATTGAAGAGTATATTGGAAAGGTAGCAGCTGCCGATCCATGGTTAAGTGAAAATCCGCCACAATTTAAGTGGGGCGGAGAATCAATGATTGTAGATCGTGGTGAAATTTTCCCTTCATTAGAAGTAGATAGGGAACATGCAGCTGTAAAAAAACTTAGCTCAGTACACGAGTCTATTTTATCAAAAAATGCAATTTTAGATATGTCTGCAACGGTAACTGATGGCGGTTGGTTTAGTGAGTTTCACATTCCAGCGATTATATATGGACCAGGTACATTAGAAGAAGCACATTCTGTAAATGAGAAAGTTGAAGTTGAACAGTTAATTGAATTTACAAAAGTGATAACAGCATTTATATATGAATGGTGCCACACGAAAAAATAGATTTGTATAGTAAAATCGTACGAGTATGTATACTTGTACGATTTTTTATTGAACTATTTCAGAGTTGAATATAAACAACTGAAATAGTTCTTTATTTTGCTATGTCTTTCGTTTTATTTCAAGTAATTTCTCTTTTGCTAATTCAACGGCGATCGCATCATCTAAATAGCCAATTGGAAAGAGATAGTCGGGAATAATATCTGTCGATAAAATGAAATAAAGTAATGCGCTCCCAAGAACTGCACGTTCTTCTTTTGAAATGGTTTCATTGCAAAATTGTTGATACATATCTGTTAATTGTTCAATAAAAGGACCTGCACTATCAATTTGCTCTAATTTGCTTGCGAAACTGTTATGAATACGTTTTTCACCTTCTGTTGTCTGGGCATAGCGTTCGTAATTTTCGAGTTCTTGTTTTACGCGAGTTGTAGTGTAATCGAAATCGAATAAGTTAGAGGATTGCAGCGTTTGCTGAATGGTATCAAGAGATGTGTACATATCTGTTTTTTCTTTATTTATGTGAGGAGAATCAGGGTACATTTCATCAAATAACAATTGGGGTGGAACTTGAAGACATTCTGCAAATTTTTGTAGATGTTTTTGTTTTGGCGGTTGTTTGCCATTAATAATTCTTGAGACTGTTGCAGGATCAATATTTGTAAGTATTCCTAGTTGGCGCATAGATAAGGCGCGTTCTTTTAAAAGTTTTTTTATTAATTTGCCAAGCCGATCATTCGGGTTTTCATTAGCCATAGTGTAGGCACTCCTTTTTTAGTGTTGAAAAAATATTGAGCATTTATTACAAGTATATGAAACAGACAGGCACAGTTGCTCAACATTTTCATAATATGCATTGAAAAGTGAGAAAAAGGGGTGACTATTTATGAGTACGGTAGGCTTATTTTCAATTTTTTTAATCGGGATCGCTTCTAATTTAGATAATGCAGGTGTTGGAATTGCATATGGCATTCGTAAAATTCGTATTTCGTGGTTTAACAATTTTATCATTGCATTCTTTGGATTTTTATTTACTTTACTAGCTGGATTTTTTGGAAACTGGATTGCGTTATTTATTTCAGAGTTTACAGCAAATCTGATTGGAGCAATCTTTTTAGGGATAATCGGTGTGTTTATTTTATGTCAGCCTTTCTTGGGCCAAAAAAATACTGCAGGTTCTAAAGATGATAATGTACTTATGGGAATTTTACGTGATCCGGAAAAAGCAGATTTTGATGGTTCTAAAACAATTAGTTTCTCAGAAGCAATTGTTTTAGGAGTTGCGTTGTCTATTAATAATATTGCAGGTGGATTTGATGCAGGGGTAACAAATTTAAATCTTTGGCTTACAGCGACTATTTCTGGGGTGTTTAGTTTTATTTGTATTAGTGGTTTTGCGTATGTAGGAAAACGATTTTTAGCAGAATACTTAGGGAAATGGGCGACAGTTATCGCAGGAGTGTTATTAATTCTTATTGGGATCGATCAGTTGTTGTAAGGAGAGTAGAAAACAAGGTTCGAGTATTTCCTTGGAAATACAGCAAGAGATTGCATATATCGACGTACTTTTCTCCATACTAATACGGATTTCTTTTAAGAAAGGGGGATTTGTATGGGACGCGGGAAAGCATTTGATCATAAGAAAAAAGGGCATGATCATCAACCACCTAAAGGTGCGTTCATTCATAAAGATGTAAATGAACATACTTTGGAAGAGGAAGAGCTACCAGTAAATATTGAGGCGTATAAAAATAGTTTAAAAAAACATTAAAAGCACCTACATAGGTGCTTTTTTACCGTATATCTTCAATTAATTGTTCGGATTCTTCATGCATACTGTACTCACTTAATACTTGAATGCAAAGCCACTTTAATTCTTCAATCGTATGCTCAAGTTCTTCAGGAAGCACATGATAAATGTCTTCAAGTCCCATCCCGAAATGAATAAGTTCAAGTACTTGATCATCGATGTTCCGATCCATTAATAATTCAAGTACTTCTAAATTGAATATGTATCGGTGAGCTTCGTCGAGTGAAACAACTTTTAACTTCAAGCTTTCTACAATACTCAATATAAAAAGAAGGATTGTTTTTTCAAGAACAGGTTGTTTTCCCATTTGAAATATTAGTTTCATCTTTCACACCTCCACATATAGCGCTAGGTTGTACTATATTATTCAGGAGGGGGGAACAAATATGCATGATATAGAGAAACTTTCAGCACTGTTTTTGTAAGAGGATTGATAACTGACAAAAGTGAGGTTTTGGCGAAATAAAAAATCCTGCTAGTATAGCAGGATAACTCGCGATTAAAAAATGCTCCAACCTTCTTGAGCAGAAAGAAGTTCAAGAATTTTAAAACCGGCAATACTATTTCCGTTTGCATCTAAAGCTGGTCCGAAAATACCGATTCCCATGTCTCCTTTTACGCAGCCAAAAATACCACCGGCTACACCACTTTTTGCAGGAATACCAACACGAATTGCAAATTCACCAGATTCGTTATACATACCACATGTGACCATAAATGTTTTGCAAATTTTTGTAATATGTTTAGGGATGATTTGTTTTTTCTTATATGGATCATATCCATCCATTGCAAAAATTAAGCCGATACGTGCTAAATCGATGCAGTTTACTTCAACTGCGCATTGACGAGTATATAAATCCATAAGTTCTTCAATATCACAATCGATAATTCCGTTTTGTTTCATATAATAACAAAGTGAACGGTTTAGGTAAGCTGTCTCTAGTTCTGAATCGGCAACTTTAGAGGAATAATTAATAGTAGGATTATCTGTTATTTCACGTACAAAATGAAGAATACGTTCCATTTTTTCCTCGTTATCTTTTCCTGCTAACATGCTTGTAATAGCTAAAGCTCCTGCATTTATCATTGGATTAAGGGGTTTGGACGGACTTGTCGTTTCTAACTTAATAATAGAATTAAATGGGTCACCCGTTGGTTCCATTCCAACTTTAGAAAATACATATTCTTCACCACGGTCTAAAAGGGCAAGGGCAAGTGTAATTACTTTGGAAATACTTTGAAGAGTAAATAGTGTTTGTGAGTTACCTGCATGGATATATTCTGTTTCTTTATGGAAAATGGCAATCCCTAAATCGTCTGGATTTGCATTTCCTAGTTCGGGGATATAAGTAGCAAGTTTTCCTTTTTTCGTATATGGTTTTACTTGTTCTAACAACTGTTGTAAGTTGTTTGTTTCAATGCACTGCATAGTACCAACGCTCCTATTTTGAATTAACTAAGTTTACTTTTCCCGATATGCTCGGAAATAAATAATAACATGAAAAAGTGGAATGATAAAACGAAAGTTCAATGTGCTATAATAGGTCTTTCGTTTCGAGTATTCTGTATTTTAAAAAGGAGAATTTTCCTTTTATATAACAGTTTGGAAATAGGAGATTTATCCATAAAAAGTTCAGAAATAAAAACTACACATCTATACAACTATATGTTATTATGGTTATGTAATAGAAAGCGTTTTCTAAAGCGTACTTATAATGATAACGATTTCATAAATTTGATTAGGGGGAATTAAAATGTTGCAGTTTTTACAACGTATTGGTAAAGCTTTAATGCTTCCGATTGCAGTACTACCAGCAGCAGGATTATTGCTTCGTTTAGGGCAACCAGATGTATTTGATATTCCTGTTATGGCACAGGCCGGCGCAGCAGTTTTTGATAACTTAGCACTTATTTTTGCAATTGGTATTGCAATCGGTCTTTCAGTGGATGGTAGTGGTGCAGCAGGTCTTGCAGGTGCAATTGGTTATCTTGTTATGAAAAATAGTATTGATGCACTTAGCAAAGGGTATTCAACTGCTGAATTACAAGGTAAATTAGGTAAAGTCCAAGATTTAATAGGTAATAGCGCAAATGTAGATCCATCTAAGCTTGCGGATACAATGACACAAGTATCTAAGGCTGCTGAATTATCGACTAAAGTAGATATGAAAGTCTTAGGTGGTATTATTGTTGGTGTTATAGCAGGACTTCTTTATAATAAATTCCATAAGATTAAACTTCCAGAATGGTTAGGTTTCTTTGCTGGAAAACGTTTCGTTCCAATTGTTACATCAGTTGTGATGCTGATATTAGGAATTCTATTTGCACAAATTTGGCCAACAATTCAAAATGGTATTGATGCATTAGCTCATGGAATTGTTAATTTAGGTGCAATTGGTTCAGGACTATTTGGTTTATTAAACCGTTTATTAATCCCAATTGGTTTACACCACGTAATGAACACATACTTCTGGTTTGTATTTGGGGACTTTACAAATGCAGCAGGTAATGTTGTTAATGGTGATATTGCTCGTTTCCTTGCAGGTGACAAAACAGCAGGTATGTTTATGACTGGTTTCTTCCCAGTTATGATGTTCGGTTTACCAGCAGCATGTTTCGCAATGATTGCAGCTGCTAAACCAGAAAAGCGTAAAGCAGTTACTGGTATGTTAGCTGGTCTAGCATTAACTTCATTCTTAACTGGTATTACAGAGCCTATTGAATTCTCATTCATGTTCTTATCACCAGTATTATATGGTATTCATGCTGTATTAACAGGTCTTTCTTTATTCATTACAACATCGCTTGGCATTCATGATGGTTTCTCATTTAGTGCCGGTGCAATCGATTACGCTTTAAACTTCGGTATTGCAACAAAACCAGTCTTACTAGCAGGTATTGGTTTAATTTACGCAGCAATTTATTTCATAGTATTCTACTTCTTAATTAAGAAGTTCGATTTAAAAACTCCTGGTCGTGAAGATGACGATGAGTTAGTTGAAGATGGTGATGCACCAGTTGCAGGTTCAATTGGTGAAACTTACGTAGCAGCTTTAGGCGGAAAAGAAAACTTAACAGTTATTGATAACTGTGCAACACGTCTACGCTTACAAGTAAAAGATGCTGGTCAAGTAAATGAAGCAGCATTAAAACGTGCTGGTGCAAAAGGTGTTATGAAATTAAGTAATACAAGTGTACAAGTTATCGTAGGTACAAATGTTGAATCTGTTGCCGATGATATGAAAAAACACGTATAAATAATGAGATAAGAGGATGTCCAAAAAGATTGATAACATCAATTTTTTAGAGGATATCCTCTTTTTTTTGTTAATAATTTAACGGGAATCTTACTTTTGTAAATTTTCTTTTTCTTTTTTGTACATATAGGTTGGTAATATGTGCAGTGCGTGATAAAGTAGGGATGATATAGAATGGATTATCCATAATCTACTAAAATAAATCTTTAATAGAGGAATTAAATTATTGGTGAGTAAGGGGAAAAAAGCAATTATGGATCAGGAAAAAAATAATGCGAATGGGAAAGTACGTCGGCCGATTGTATACATCAAAAGAACAATCATTCTCGTCTTACTATTATCACTTGTATATTTCATGTATACAAAAATTGTTGCGCATAATAAGAAAGAAGAAACTTTAAAAGCGGCAGCAGAAATGAAGAAACAAGAAGAGCTAAAAAAGAAAGAAGAAAAAAAGAAACAAGAAGTACAGAAGCAAAAACAAAAAGAGCAGGAAGAACAAGTGAAGCAAGCGCAAGTTGCGGAACAGCCTGCTGAAGGACCAACTCAAGAAATTAATGAAAACGCTCAATTGGACCAGTATTTAAAAAACGCAGGCTTTAGCGGGACAGCTGTTATTGTGAAGAATGGAAAAGTTCTTTTGAATAAAGGATACGGTATGGCAAATAAAGAGCAGCAAGTACCGAATAATTCAGAGACGACTTTTTATATTGGTTCTATTTCAAAGGCGTTTGTAGCAACTGCTATTATGCAGTTGAAAGATCAGAATAAATTACAAGTAGAAGATACTGTTGCAAAGTATATTCCAAATTTCCCACAAGGTAATAGTATTCAGCTAAAACATCTATTAACACATACATCAGGGATTCCCGAATATGAGCAGGGAAAAGAAGATATTTCTCATGAAGAACTGATAAAGCGGATAGGAAATCAAAAGCGTATTGGTGGTCCAGGAGAGAAATGGAAGTATTCCGATTCGAACTACTCCGTACTTGCATACATTGCCGAGAAGGTAAGTGGACAGTCGCTCGAAGAATATATTAAACAACATATTTTTGCTACTGCGGGTATGAAACATTCTGGTTTTGGCACAGCGTTAGAACAAACAAGATTCCCATCAACGGGTTATAAAATAGTAAATAATAATATGACAACACCTAATATTCCGAGCATGTCACAACTATATGGTTGTGGTGATATATATACGAGTGCACATGATTTATATTTATTTAACGAAGCGTTATACTCTGGAAAGTTAATTTCAAAAGCAAGTTACGATCAAATGTTTACAGCCGTGAAAAAGGATTACGGATTTGGCTGGTACGTAGACCCAGGAAGCTATTCGAATCATGGTGTAATGCCAGGTTGGAATTGTTTAAATGGATTTAGTAAAAACGGTAGTGTGTACGTTGTTTTATTATCTAACATTCAAAACAATATTAAATCATTTGGTAAAGTGAATAACGATATATATACGATGTTAAGAAATATTGAAGTGTAAGAAACTATCCTTTTGGATAGTTTTTTTTATGCCCTGAAACAAATATTTCTTTTAGAAAATGTATGTCTTACCTATCACAAAAATATCTATTTTGTATACATTAAGATGTATGGATGTATTTTTATAATTTAAAAATAATAGGAGGAGAAGTATATGTGTCTGTTCAGTAATTATTGGAAAAAGTTATCAAGATTGTTTAATAGACAATTAGATTATTTTTTAGATAATAAGTTATTGCCTGCTGTGGAAAGACTTTTATTTTCGCAAAACTTCGCGAGGTTTATTCAAAGAAATTCCAAGCAAGCTACAGAAGAATTTATTAAATCAAGTCAATTTCAATCGATTATTTGTAACATTTTAAAAGAATGTAATACATCACCTTTTAAAGAAATTGCAGAGCAGTATTTAGGTAAAAACGTAGAAATTACTGTGACAGTGGGACAGTTAACAGGCGTTATTGTAGCAGTTGGTGATGACTTCTTAACATTGCAAGAAGGAATAGGAACAGAAGTTTTATTACCATTTACAAGTATTATATCAATTAAAGAAGCGTAAGAAAGGAGACTTATATATGTTATTTACTGAAGAATTACGTAACCATGTTGGTGAGTTAGTGCAAGTTGTGACAGCGGCCGAAATTGTTGCAGGTATTCTGTTATCTGTGACAGATGGAGCAGTAAGTGTTCGTACTTCTCCTTCTTATGGACCACCGGAAGATGTAGTTGTACGTATTCCTATTATTTCATATGTTCGCTTGGAAGGGTAAGAGTGATACAAGTATGAGAGTGTCAGTTGTTATTCCAGTGCATAATGAAGCAAGTACTTTATCAAAAGTTTTAGTAGAAGTAAGAAAGCTCGAACCATATGAAATTATCATAGTAGATAATGGATCGACAGATGGTACGAAAGAAATAGCGCTACAGCATAATTGCCGTGTAATTTATTATAGATATTCCCTTGGTAATGATGTGGGACGGGCAATTGGTGCTAGAGAAGCAAAAGGTGAAATTGTTTTATTTTTAGATGGTGATATCGTCATGAAAAGTGAAGAATTATACAATTTTATTAAAGGAATACAGCAAGGACATGAGATTGTTTTAAATAATTTAACATGGTCCGTTTATTTGAAGATGAGACCGCATTATACGACGGTTGGAAAATATATGTTAAATCGTTATTTGAACAAGAAGGAGTTTGTTGTAGGATCTTTAATTGCAATACCACATGCGATAAGTCGTAAAGTGATTGAAAAACTGGGGTGGTGGAATTTAGCAGATCCAGCATTATTTCAAGCGATGGCGATGTCTAGAGGAGTAGATATTTCTGATATGGCTTCAGTTGATGTCATTTACACAAATAAAGTTCGTCCTGTCCATACGGGCGCATCACCTGGCTCTCCTTATCCGAAAGCGACTAGTCGTATTATGGGTGATCATTTGCGTGCTTTACAATACGTAATCGAAACATACGGTAATCGCGGTGGTTTTTCAGAGGACAATAGAGATAGAGCGTTTGTAGGAAAGTATAAACCAGTTTTATTACAAAAGAAAAAAGCGAAATATAGTGCCATTATCCCGGTATCAGAAGAAAAAATAACTATAAGGTCTGTTATACAAGAAGTGAAAGAAGCAGGTGTAGATGAAATTATAGTTGTCGCGAATGGAGCAGATGTTGAGACTGTTAAACAGGCAAAGCTAGAGAATGTTATTGTAGTTGAATTTACGAAGGCGCTTGGACATAATGTAGCACGAGCAATAGGGGCTATGCATGCTACGGCAGATATTTGTTTATTCGTTGATGGTGATTTTGTTATTCCAGCAAAAAAACTCACTCCATTTTTACATGCTGTTGAAGATGGAAATGACGTGGTGTTAAATGATTTACAATGCTTATTAGATATGTTTCATCCAGCAGATCCAATTAGTATGGGAAAATACTTTTTGAATTTGGTAGCGAAAAGACCAGATTTATGGAATAACTCACTAACTGCTGTACCACATGCCATGCATAAGAAGGTAATAGAGAAAATAGGATATGACGCCCTTATCATTCCGCCATTAGCACAAGTGAAAGCTATTTTAGAAGGATTCTCTATTACAACAGTAGAGTTAGTAGATGTTATAAAAACAAATCGAGTACGTCCAGAGCAACACGAATTTGTAAATGGGCGTATTTCAGCGTTTGATCGTATTTTCGGTGATCAACTTGAGGCGGTTACGTATTTATTACAACGTACGGATGAACGTGGTGGCTTTACTGATGGAGATAGAGATAGAGATATCATTCAACAATTGAGAAGGGAAGAAGAGAATACAAATGAATAGTAGTAAAGTAGCTATTATTGGGTTAGGGTATGTTGGCCTTCCTTTAGCGGTACATTTTGCAGAAAGAGGGCATACAGTACTTGGATTAGATAAAGATATTAGAAAAATAGACTCAATTATAAAAGGAGAAAGTTATATTCCAGATGTTTCTTCTAAAGAGTTACAAAGTTTATTGACGAAAAAAAAATTAACAGTAAACACACCGGATCAAGGCATTGCTGATTTTCAAAGTAGTGATTATGTTATTGTCACTGTCCCGACTCCAATTAATGAACAAAGAGAACCAGATTTAAGTGCCCTCATTTCAGCTTCGCATTATATACAACAAAACCTTCAAAAAGGACAAACCTTCATTTTTGAAAGCTCCACATATCCAGGCACACTTGAAGAAGTCATCATACCTATTATTTCTCAAAATAGTAACAAGGTAGGGGAAGATTTCTATATCGGATATTCCCCTGAGAGAATTGATCCAGCAAATAGTCAATATTCAGTTCAAGCTATTCCAAAAGTTATTAGTGGACAAACAGAAAAGTGTAGACAAAAGGTACAGGATTTATATAGTACCATTTTTGACGAAGTTGTACCTGTTAGCTCTCCGAAAGTAGCAGAGATGTGCAAGCTATTTGAAAATATTCAGCGCTTAGTTAACATTTCTTTAGTAAATGAACTAAACACACTATGTGAAAGTTTAGGCATTGATTTTTATGAGGCCATTGAAGCGGCATCTACAAAACCATTTGGGTTTACTCCATATTGGCCAGGGCCAGGGATAGGGGGACACTGTATTCCAGTAGACCCTTTATATTTTCAATGGAGAATAAAAAAGAATGGGGCAATTAGTCAATTAATTGAGGCAGCACATATAATTAATGAAGAAATGCCAGAGAAAATGGTCCGGAAAGTAAAAAGTGTGGTGCAATCACCTGCAACGGTGTTAATTGTAGGGATTGCGTATAAAAAAGATGTAAATGATTTGAGAGAATCACCAGCGTTACCGATTATTCAATTATTAAGAAATCAAGGATACGAGATAGAATATCATGATCCTTATATTTCTTTCGCGGAAATTGGAGATAAGGTGTATCAATCTGTTTCTTTAGATGAAGAAAAAGTTAAAAAAGCGGATTGTATTTTAATTTTAACGGATCATTCTAATATTGATTGGAAGCTTTTTAAAGGAATGGACCGAGTAATAGATACACGCGGGATTGTAAAGAAGGTGAGTAAATGAGTAAGAAATGTTTAATTACAGGTGGGGCCGGATTTATCGGGTCGCATTTAGCTGAAGAGTTGATGAGAAGAGGTTATGAGGTCACTGTTGTGGATAACTTTTATAAAGGTAAAAATAAGTACCATAAAGAGTTAATGAAAAAAATCCGTGTTATTCCAATAAGTGTTTTAGATAAAAATTCTATTTATGAATTAGTAGATCAGCATGATGTCGTGTTTCATTTAGCAGCAATTTTAGGTGTGAAAACAACAATGGAAAAAAGTATAGAGCTCATAGAAACGAATTTTGATGGGACGAGAAATATTTTACAAGCAGCGTTAAAAGGAAAGAAGAAAGTAGTTTTTGCTTCTACTTCAGAAGTATATGGTAAGGCCAAGCCGCCTTTCTCTGAAGAGGGAGATCGATTATACGGGGCAACTTCTAAAATTCGTTGGAGTTATGCAGTTTGTAAAACGTTGGAAGAGACATTATGTTTAGGATACGCATTAGAAGGTTTACCGGTAACGATTGTTCGATATTTTAATATTTATGGTCCAAGAGCGAAAGATGGTCCGTATGCAGGGGTAATCCCGCGATTTATTAGTGCGGCTTTGCAAGGAGAAGACATTCTCGTATATGGAGATGGAAAGCAGACACGTTGTTTTACGTATGTGAGTGATGCGGTAGAAGCAACAATTCGGGCAATGGATGAGAAGGTAAATGGTGAGATTATTAATATAGGTTCTGAGAATGAACAGAGTATAAAAGAAGTAGCAGAAGTAATTAAAAAATTAACGAATTCTTCTTCGAAGATTGTACAAGTGCCTTTTGAAGAAGTATATCCTCATGGTTTTGAAGAAATTCCAAATAGAAGACCAGATGTAACAAAATTAAAAAAGCTTGTTCAATTTCAGGCGAAAGTAACGTGGGAAAACGGATTGAAGGAAACAATTAAGTGGTTTCGTGAACAAAACAATGGCTAAGTCATTATCTGTTATTATTCCTGCATGTAATGAGGTCGATACGATTTCAGACGTTATTCAATCGGTAAGACTATTAAATCCAGTAGAAATTATTGTAGTAGCAAACGGTTGTAATGATGGAACAGAAGATGTTGCAGATCGTTTAGGGTGTAAAGTAATCAAACATACAGAGCTACTAGGGAACGATGTTGGACGTGCAGTCGGCGCAAAACATGCGATAGGTGATGTATTACTATTTATAGATGGTGATTTTGCTATTCAAACTTCAAAATTAAAATTATTCCTTAATCCGATTTTATACGATCAGGCAGATGTAGTTTTAAATAATTTGGATGCATTATTTTTAAAAAGGCAAAAACCTACTTCTATTACAGTATGGCGCCAAATATTAAATGCAATGTTAGAGCGTGAAGAATTAAAAATTAATTCTTTATTAGATGTACCTCATGCGCTGACGAAAGAAGTCGTTCAAAGCATCGGATATGAATGTTTTGTTAATCCTATTGTGGCTCATTTACGCCTACTTCAAAGTAAATGGAGAATTAGTCGTCATTGCGCCATTGACGTTATTACGCCAAATAAATTTCGTCCATTCCAGCATGCTGCATATGGAACAAATCTTTCCCAATCTGAAAAAAGAATGATAGGTGATCATATAGAAGCAGTAGCGGCACGGATATTAAGCAGTGATGAGCGCGGAGGATATTATGATGGAAATAGGAAAAGGGATAGTGTCTATCATACTTTAAGTTTTGAAGAGTTTTATCAAGGATGGGGCGTCACATCTAATTTGTATAAAGGAAAGCAACTATCTGTTGTTATTCCCGTACAAGATGAAGAGAAAACAATTGGAAACGTTATAGAAGAGCTTCGCAAAATTGAACCCTTCGAAATTATCGTTGTCGTAAATGGTTCGTCAGATAAAACGAAAAAAATTGCAAAAGACAAAGGGGCAACGACAATTGTATATAAAGAAGCACTCGGAAATGATGTAGGGCGCTCACTTGGAACTTATTTTGCCAAAGGAGAAATTGTGTTATTTATAGACGGCGATTTTATTATTCCAGCGAGTGAGCTATATCCTTTTGCAAAAGCTATAGCAGATGGAAAGGACGTCGCATTAAATGATTTAAATCACTATTTAGATTTAAGAGTACCACTTCATCTTGTAACTGCATTTAAGTATGCACTAAATTTAGCTTGTGATAGAAAGGATTTAGGGGTAGGCTCACTTATTGCGGTACCTAATGCATTTAGCCAAAAGTGTTTGAAAGCAATTGGGTATAAATCTTTATTGTCACCTTGTGTAGCACAAGTGAAGGCTCTTCTGTCTGGATTTGAAATTGCATGTGTATATCGTGTTGAGGTTGATAAGATGAACCGTATTCGTCCCAGTGAACATTTCGCAAAAATAGGTCACCCTCCAGCTGTACTTCGAATTATAGGTGATCATATAGAGGGACTAGAGCAAATAATTTCATTAACAGACAATCGTGGCGGATTCTATGATGGCAATAGAAAAAGAGATGTTTTATAGAAGTAACAAAAAAGTGTACAACATGTGTACACTTTTTTGTTCTGTTATAAAAACTATAACAGATTAGGAGATAAGAGTATTACAGCTCTACAATGGGTATTGTTCTTATATTACAAAATAGGACTCGTATATAAGGATACCAAAAAAATACAATTAAGGAAAGGGTTAATTTTAAAGACTTTTAAATGAAGTTAACACTATATATATAGTAGTTTGCTCAATATTTCACAAACATGTCACAACTATTTCGTTCACTTTCGTAAAAAAGTAGTATTCTAAGTGTGTAAGCTGTTATATAAAAAATCTTAGTCCTGTACTAATCAAAAATGGAGGAGATTAGGATGACTCAAGTATTAGAAAATGTTAAAAACGCATGGGAAAACTTTAAAGGTGAAAAATGGAAAGCAGAGATTGATGTTCGCGATTTCATTTTAAATAATGTAAACGTTTTCGAAGGAGACGAATCTTTCTTAGCAGAAGCAACTGAAGCAACGAAACAACTTTGGGATCAAGTAATGGATTTAACAACGAAAGAACGTGAAAACGGTGGCGTTCTTGATATGGATACAAAAATTGTTTCTTCTATTACATCACATGCCCCTGGATACTTAAATAAAGATATTGAAAAAGTAGTCGGTTTCCAAACTGATAAACCATTTAAACGTTCTTTACAACCATATGGTGGTATTCGTATGGCAGAACAAGCTTGTGAATCTTATGGATACGAAATGGATAAAGAACTTAGTCGTATTTTTAGAGATTGGAGAAAAACTCATAACCAAGGTGTATTTGATGCATACACACCAGAAATGAGAAATGCACGTAAATCAGGTGTTATTACGGGTCTTCCAGATGCATACGGACGTGGACGTATTATCGGTGACTATCGCCGAGTAGCGTTATATGGTATTGATCATTTAATTGAAGCGAAAAAAGCTGATTTAAATTTAACTGGCGGTGTAATGAGCGAAGATACAATGCGTTTACGCGAAGAGTTATCTGAGCAAATGCGTGCACTTCAAGAGTTAAAAGAAATGGCCGCTTCTCATGGCTTCGATATTTCTAAGCCAGCAACAAACACGCAAGAAGCATTCCAATGGTTATACTTCGCATACCTTGCAGCGATTAAAGAGCAAAACGGGGCTGCAATGAGTCTTGGGCGTACTTCTACATTCTTAGATATTTACATTGAAAGAGATTTAGCAAATGGTACTTTAACAGAAGAAGAAGTACAAGAAATTGTAGATCACTTCATTATGAAATTACGTCTTGTGAAATTCGCAAGAACACCTGATTATAATGAATTATTCTCTGGTGACCCAACTTGGGTAACTGAATCTATCGGTGGTATGGCATTAGATGGTCGTCCATTAGTAACAAAGAACTCATTCCGTTTCTTGCATACATTAGATAATTTAGGACCAGCTCCAGAACCAAACTTAACTGTTCTTTGGTCTAAACAATTACCAGAGAACTTTAAAAACTACTGTGCGAAAATGTCTATTAAAACATCAGCAATTCAATATGAAAATGATGACATTATGCGCCCTGAATACGGCGATGATTACGGTATTGCATGTTGCGTATCTGCAATGAGAATCGGTAAACAAATGCAGTTCTTCGGAGCTCGTGCAAACTTAGCGAAAGCATTATTATATGCGATTAACGGTGGTAAAGATGAAAAATCTAAAGCACAAGTTGGTCCTGAGTACGCACCAATTACTTCTGAAGTATTAAATTATGAAGAAGTTATGCATAAGTTTGATATGACAATGGAATGGTTGGCGGGTCTATATTTAAACACATTAAATGTTATCCATTACATGCATGATAAATATAGCTATGAACGTATTGAAATGGCACTTCATGATACAAACGTTCTTCGTACAATGGCAACAGGTATTGCTGGTCTATCTGTAGTAGCAGATTCATTAAGTGCAATTAAATACGCAAAAGTAAAACCAATTCGTGATGAAAATGGTATTGCAGTTGACTTCGAGATTGAAGGAGATTTCCCTAAATACGGTAACAATGATGATCGTGTAGATGAGATTGCTGTAAATCTTGTAAAAACATTTATGAATAAACTTCGTAAACATAAAACATACAGAAATTCTGTTCATACAATGTCAATCTTAACAATCACATCTAACGTTGTATACGGTAAGAAAACTGGTAATACTCCAGATGGCCGCCGTACTGGAGAACCATTTGCACCAGGTGCGAACCCAATGCATGGACGTGATACAAAAGGTGCATTAGCTTCATTATTATCTGTGGCTAAATTACCATATGAAGATGCACAAGATGGTATTTCTAATACATTCTCTATTATTCCGAAAGCACTTGGTAAAGAAGATGATGTACAAGTACGTAACTTAGTATCAATGCTTGATGGCTATGCAGTAAAAGAAGGCCACCACTTAAATATTAACGTATTTAACCGTGAAACATTAATGGATGCAATGGAACATCCTGAGAAATATCCACAATTAACAATTCGCGTATCTGGTTACGCTGTAAACTTTATTAAATTAACTCGTGAACAACAAATTGATGTAATTAACCGTACAATGCATGAAAGCATGTAAATGAAAAAAGTGTCCCTTCGCTCTTAATATATAGCGAAGGGAGGCTGTTTCAATAAAGGAGGAAGTAACATGGTAAAAGGAAGAATACATTCTGTAGAGTCTTGTGGTACTGTTGATGGCCCAGGGATTCGTTATGTCATATTTACACAAGGGTGTTTATTACGTTGTCAATATTGTCATAATGCTGATACGTGGGAAATCGGTAAAGGTAAAGAAATAACAGTTGAAGAAGTGATGCAGGATGTGACATGTTACCTTCCATTTATTGAAGCTTCCGGAGGCGGTATAACAGTTAGCGGTGGAGAGCCATTATTACAGCTAGACTTTTTAATTGAGTTGTTTAAAAAGTGTAAAGAGGCTGGTATCCATACAACAATCGACTCTTCTGGTGGTTGTTATTCTGAGGAACCAGAATTCCAAAATAAGCTAGATATTTTAATGGATTATACAGATTTAGTTTTATTGGATCTGAAACATATCGATTCCAAAAAGCATCGTAAATTAACAGGGAAACCAAATGAACATATTTTACAATTTGCTCGTTATTTATCGGATAAGAATAAACCGATTTGGGTACGACACGTATTAGTTCCTGGTGTTACGGATAATGAAGAGGATCTACAAAAACTATCTAGCTTTATTCAAAGTCTGTCTAATGTTCAAAAAGTTGAAGTGTTACCATATCATAAGCTTGGTGTATATAAATGGGAGGCGCTTGGACACAAGTATCCACTCGCAAATGTAGAACCACCTACTGAGAAAAATGTAGAACATGCTAAATATATTTTACAAGCGGTCTAATCCAAATATTGGATTAGGCTTTTTGCTTTCTTTACAATAAAATCTAGAGTATATATTGATAAAAGAGTATACTGAAAATAGAATATCCATAATTTTGTACGGAATAAATGGAGAAATTTACATAATTGTAAAGGGAAATCAAAATAGTAAAAAGAATTAAGAAGTAAAAGAGTGAGTATCATGGAATAGAGAACATTTGTAAGTTATTGCGAAAGCTCTTATAGGAAAGTATAATGTAAAGATATGAGCACAGATAGGATTAAGGGGTCAATCTTATATGCTTTGCATATCCACGACAGGTACATAGCTGAAAGGGAATTATTAGAATCTGTTTATGTAATTTTTAAGGAAAATGTTTTTCCTATTGTCGTATATGCAATATGGAGAAACAAAAAGCTAGGAGTGGATTTGTTTGATAAAAAACCCCAAGGTTTTAATATTAACTGCACATTACGGTAATGGTCATGTGCAAGTAGCAAAAACATTAGAACAAACATTTCGCCAAAAAGGAATTGAAGATGTTATTGTATGCGACTTGTTTGGAGAATCACATCCATTTATAACTGACATTACAAAATATCTATATTTAAAAAGTTATACAATAGGAAAAGAATTATATCGTTTGTTTTATTACGGGGTAGAAAAAATTTATGATAAGAAAATAGCATCTTGGTATGCGAACTTTGGAAGGAAACGTTTGAAAACACTTTTACAGGTGGAGAAACCAGATATTGTAATTAATACATTTCCAATTATCGCTGTACCAGAATTAAAGAAACAAACAGGTATTTCAATTCCTGTCTATAACGTATTAACGGATTTTTGCGTGCACAAAATATGGATTCATCGAGAAGTAGATCGTTATTTTGTTGCAACGGATCATGTGAAAGAATTGATGGTTGATATCGGTGTACCTGCGGAACAAATTGTTGAAACAGGAATTCCAATTCGGAGTAGTTTTGAGTTAAAGGTAAATCCAGAAATCATATATAATAAATATCAGTTATGTAAGAATAAAAAGATTTTACTAATTGTAGCAGGTGCTCATGGGGTATTAGGAAATGTAAAAGAACTATGCCAATCATTTATGTCAGTGCCTAATTTACAAGTAGTTGTCGTTTGTGGGAAAAATGAAGCTTTAAAACAGGATTTATTAAGTTTACAGAAGCAAAATTCCGATGCATTAAAAGTGTTTGGGTATGTTGAAAATATTGATGAATTATTCCGTGTTACTTCTTGTATGATTACGAAGCCAGGCGGAATAACATTAAGTGAAGCAGCAGCGTTGCAAGTACCTGTCATTTTATATAAGCCTGTTCCAGGACAAGAAAATGAAAATGCGATGTACTTTGAAAGAAAGGGAGCAGCAGTTGTCATTCGCGATGATAGTGAGGTTTTTGCAAAAACAGAGGCATTATTACAAGATGATGTGAAGCTTCTTCAAATGAAAGAAGCAATGAAAAGCATCTATCTTCCAGAGCCAGCTGGCCATATTGTAGATGCAATTTTGGCGGAAAATCATGCAGAACCGCGTCATATACCTATTAAATCACCTGCTCTTGCACAATCTTTTACTTAATATGAAACCCTCTTTGTATATGTAAAGAGGGTTCTTTATTATTTTTAAAGGAAATTTAGTGAGTTATCCACAAAAGGATTGCGCTTTCATTAAACAGTAAAGTCGGAATATTAACAACTATATCCACATTGTCCACAATTTTTAGAAAAATATCCACAATTAAAACAGCTGATATATGCTTTAATATAGAAAAATATTAAATGTTTTTGAAAATTACTAACAATTTCATCGGTTTTGTGGATAAAGTTGTCCACAGCAAAAAAGTCCCTTATGTATAAGGGGCTTTTTTGCTTACTTCTATCAGTCGAGAAAATTATGTAATGAAAATGAATAATTAGGGGGGAAACTTCTAATTATTCATTTTCACTTTAAATGCTTTTCGAGCGATATCCTGCTGCACGATCTGCTTTTTGAAATTCGCGTTGATAGAGAACTTCTTGTGTACTAGATAATGTGTTTTTTGCTTTATCACGTTTCTTTTTATCCATTACAAATCACCTCGTGTCTTAAAGTTACTATTTATCGTTTCCAAAGACATGAGGGGATATACGCATATGGAAAATGTTAACGATTGATTATCATTTCAGAAAATTTAGATTACGCTTCTTTTAATTGATGAGCATCTTGGAAGGTTGTATCTCGCATTGTAGCAAGTGTGTATTGATCTTTTGGAATTTCATATAAGTTATACACTTCTTCGTTTGCGTTAATTTCATCATATACGGCTTTTCTTGTTTCGTTTGCTAGATTCACATATTGCAGTTTTTCTGCAGCTTTAATAGAACGAATATTTATTTTACGAATACGCATGAAAATTGTTTCAATATCTAATTCATAGAAAAGTTCACTAAAAAATGAATCTTTTGCCAATTTGTTATAGCCTTTTCCATGATATGGTTTGCCAAGCCATGTCCCGAGAAATCCAGCTTTTTCTTGCACATCAAATAAAGTAATTGTTCCGATAGGGTTACCCCATTCATCTAAAATTGTGCGTGAAATTAATTCACCACGCTCTTCAGCTTCAATCGTTTGTTTCGTTAAGAATAAATATTCTTCATAAGAATAAGCCTTTTGACGCACAAAAGGGAAGACAGCTGGATCCACCATTAACTCGTATAGAACGTGGCTGTCGTGTAAGTCGCGTTTTTTCAACATACTAACTCCTCCTCACACGAGGGTAGCATGACGAAAAAACACCCCACCCTCGAAATTTTTATATCAATCTTTAAAAAATTTCGGGGTGGGAATCGAACCCACTAGAACCAGTTTCTAACGCTGGTGGCGCACCATTTGCCTTCCCCATTCATCAATTTGAAAATGATAATCACGACACAAATTGATTATGGTTTCATTCAGTTTATAATCGTATAATACTTTATCTAGTCAAAAAAATAAACTAGTTTTTTTTATTTTTTTTGTAAATTATTTTTCCATCAATCATAGTTAGTACAGGCTTGGCTAAATAATGGAAAGGATGATGAGTCCATAGCACGAGATCGGCGTCTTTTCCAACTTCGATGCTTCCAATTCTATCCTCTAAACGCAAATTTCGTGCTGGGAATATGGTGATTCCTTCTAGTGCTGTTTTCTCGTCTAACCCTTCTCTTACTGCAACAGCAGCGCAAACATTTAAATATTGAATGGGTGTATAAGGATGATCTGTTGTGATAGAAACTTCCACACCATTTTTTGATAATATATGGTAAGTATCCCATGTTTTATTTTTTAGTTCGATTTTAGAACGGCGTGTCAGAGTGGGACCGACTGAAACCTTCAAATTGTGTTTTGAAAGTTCTTCAACAATAAAGTGTCCTTCTGTGCAATGTTCAATGCGTAAATCGAGATTGAATTCTGTTGCAAAGCGTAGAGCAGAACTAATATCATCTGCTCGGTGAGCGTGGATACGTACGGGTATTTCACGACGTAATGCTTTTAAAATAGGAAGCATTCGAAAATCAGCTTCGTGCCCGTAGTGTTGTGCTTCATAGAATGATTCCCGAAGTAACCCCATAATCCCCATACGTGTAATGGATTCTTTTGTTCCATTACTATGGACTTTTTTAGGATTTTCTCCAAAGGCAATCTTTAAACCAGCAGGTTCTTGAATAATCATATGATCAATACAAGTTCCAGCTGTTTTTATTACACAAGTAGTACCCCCGATAATATTTTGACTGCCAGGCATAACGTGAACGGTTGTAATTCCGTTTTGTACAGCGTCTTGAAAGGCAATATCGAAAGGATGGATTCCATCTAAAGAACGAATATGTGGTGTTGAAACTTCAGATGTTTCATTGGCATCATTTCCAGCCCAACCAGTACCTTCATCATAGAGACCAAGGTGAGTATGGACATCAATAAAGCCAGGTAAGAGATGGAGTGCTCGTGCATCTATAACGGTCATATCTTGAGTAGGTGGAATAAAAGGTTTGACCTCGGTAATTCGCTCTCCTGTAACGAGTACATCTCCTTGAAACTTTTGAGATGTAATAGGGTATACAATGGCTTGTTTGAGCAATATTTTCATAGGTACCTCATTTCTGTTACTTTATAATGCTAATGGAAGTTAAGGGAAAGTAACTGAAAGGTTATTTGTATGGTAATGCTTCGGATCCTAGAAAATGAAAGTTTTGAAAGAGCCCATGTAAAATTGTGTTTTAGAAGTACTACATTGTATGCGAAAGTATATTTTGTAATGCATGGTCTATTTCTGGAAATGTGTATTGGTATCCATGTTCAATTGCTTTAATGGGTAATACACGTTGCCCTTCTAGTACAAGTATGCTCATTTCACCTAATAAAGTTTGAATGATAAAAGAAGGTACAGGCAACCAATGAGGCTTTTTCATTATAGTTGCAATGGTTTCTCCAAATTCCTTCATTCTTATAGGTGTTGGTGCTGTCATATTAAGAGGACCATCAATTTCTTTTTTGTGTATAATGAAATCCATCATACGAACGACATCGTCTATATGAATCCATGATAACCATTGCTTCCCAGAACCAATGGTGCCGCCGATATAGAATTGATAGGGAAGTAGCATTTTTGGAAGAGCTCCTTCATTTGCACCTAATACAACTCCAAATCTTGCGTAGATTGTTCGTATTCCGAGAGAACGTGCTTTAGATGCTTCTTGTTCCCATGAATATACTGTATTTGCTAAAAAGTCATTTCCAGGAGTCTCATGCTGTTCTGTAAAAGACTCTATTTCAGACGTTCCATAGTATCCAATAGCACTTGCGTTAATAAATGTGTGTGGCTTTGTATGGAGTCCCTGCAATTGTTTAATGAGTCCTTTTGTTGTTTGAATTCTACTGTTTAAAATGGCTTTCTTTTGTTGCTTTGTCCATCTACTATTAATAGACTCTCCGGCTAGATTAATAACTACATCAATAGAAGAGAGGGGGAAGGTTTGTAAATCTGGTGTCCATTGAACATACTGAAGGTTAGGATCGGAAGTTTCAGTAGTTTTTTTTCGTGTGAGAATGTAAACAGTATATCCTTTTTGAATAAAAAAAGTAGAAAGGGATTTACCGATAAAGCCTGTACCACCAGAAATTGCGATTTTCACAAGTATTTCCTCCTCATTATATATATTCTTGAAAAGAAAAAATGTTCCTCGACTATGTTAAAATAATAGAGAGGTGAGAGTATGGCTGTCATTACAAAAATAGAAGTACAAAAACGATCGAAAGAACGATTTAATATTTATATTGATAAAGGTCAAGGCGAAGAGTACGGATTTAGTGTGGATCAAGTAATCTTAATAAAACATGGATTACAAAAAGGCTTAGAAATTGATGAAATCGAGTTAGGAAATATTTTGTACAATGAAGAAGTGCAAAAAGCATATTTACAAGCAATCTCCTATTTATCCTATCAAATGAGAACAAAACAAGAAATAGAAGATTTTTTACGAAAAAAAGAAGTGGGACAGGCCATCATCTCTGAAGTCGTTTCGAAATTATTACATGACCGATATATTAATGATAAAGAGTATGCTGTTTTATATACGCGAACGCAAAGTAATGTGAATCGAAAAGGTCCAACTGTTATTAAAAGAGAGTTATTAAATAAAGGTGTTCAGGATTTAATTATTACACATAGTTTACAAGAATATCCGAAGGAAAAGCAAATTGAGAATGCCTTGTTTCTCATAGAGAAGAAGAAAAAATCTTATCAAAAACATTCTTTTTTACAAATGAAACTAAAGTTAGATGAGATGCTTGTTCGAAAAGGATATTCTAGAGAAGTAATTCAAATTTGTTTGGAAGAATTGAAAGACGAAAAAGATGACGAAAAGCAACAAGAAGCGTTACACTATCATGGGAATAAATATTATGAGAAATATAAGAAGCATGATGGATGGACATTTGAAAACAAGATGAAACAAGCGTTATATCGAAAAGGATTCTCTATTGATGAAATCGAGATATTTTTGCAAATGAAACGCGAAGAGGAATGAGGAGAATAAGATGAATATGCCAAAACGCTACAGTGAAATGACACCGCATGAGCTAAGGGAAGAAATTGGCGCTTTGAAGGAGCAAGCAGTAAAAGCTGAGCAGCTTGGGATTGTCAATGAATTTGATGTATTAATGAGAAAAATGGCAATGGCTCGTGCTTATATGACGGATATAAACAAATTCCGTATTGGTGAAACATATGAATTAGTAGAAGAACCTGGTGTATTATTTAAAATTACGTATTTCAATGGGGTATTTGCTTGGGGATATAAGCAAAATGATAATGAAGAGATTGGCATACCAATTTCCTTATTGCAAGAAAAATAAAAACCAGAGAGCATATATCTCTCTGGTTTTCATCTTTGGTAGGCGTTAAAGGAGATAGGAGATTCTAAAATTGGCGTTTTTTACATTCATTTGCCAATATAATGAGAGACTGGGTTTGTTGCGTCTGTCCGTTAACTTGCGCTTTCGCATGTTTTGGACGAGTCCACGTATGGTTAAATAATTCAGAACGACTATCTAAGCGATCACGGTAGCTCATCTTTATCACCTCGTGTAGGAAGTTAATTTAATTTGTATTACTCTTCCTGCTGATTTGCAGCACGCATACGTTCTTGTGGGTGCGTGTTAATTGTGCCGTTAGGTCGTTTCGAAGCGAAGCGTGATTTCGCTTTCGGTTGACCGTCGATTTTGCTGTTGTTTTTTGACTCAGACCAAAATTCGGCTTGTTTACCCATTACGAACGCCCTCCTCATTATCGGTTGATACCTCTTTAAGAAGTATCAATTATAGAATGTGCAAAATTGAAGAAACTATCCTTTAGAAATGAAGGGATAAATAGGTAAAAGGAGATTATAATATGAATGATATTTATGAAACATTAACGAAAGAATTATTAGACAAGAATGACAAGCTTTCTTACGCACAAGCTCGTGCGTGGGTTGAGTTACTATGGGAAGATTTTCAAACAACTTATGCAAAATCAGGTCGTTATCAAGGCGATGAAATGACAGAACAAGTGGTACGATCATGGATTAATAATCATGGTGTACGCCTTCATGAAATGCGTACAAATAATCCGAAGTATAGTCATTTAATTAATCAAGAAGATCATTTGAAACATTAAAAAAAGCGACTTAAGTCGCTTTTTTTAATGTGGAAGTAATTCCAGTTTTTTTCGAAGCTTTTCTTCACTAAAGATCCATCCTGTATAGGAACTAATAATATTTAAATTGTGGTCGAGCTGAACGATTGCAACAAATGGATAATAATCTTTACTTCGATATCGTAAATCAATGAATCGTACTTCATAATAATGGTCATGATCAAAAATATCCCAGCGATATACAGGAGAGAAAGATAGAAAGGCCGAGATGTTTTCATCTTGTTTAGCTGCTCGCATAATATTATTGTCTGGGAACGGTACCCGATCGAACTTATCATATATCATGATGTTACCACGGTGCCATCTCGCAACGTAGTAATAATCAGCCGTAACGATTGCTAAATGGTAATGGTAAAATCGGTAAGAAGGAGAAATGATAATCTTTTCGACATTTTTGAAACGTTTGTGTACAACGCTTCTTATATTTCTGTGCATCATAATCCGTCCGATATAGTAAACAATCATTAATATATATGCCGCTAAAGCTGTATATCCCTTATGAGAACCGACGAGCATGCAAGCAATTGCAAGTATATGGATAAAGAAAATTACGGTATCGAATGTATTAATCACGCCGAGTGCGACCCATTTTTTTGTGAAAGGCCGTAATGCTTGTGTACCATAGGCATTGAAAATATCTACAAAGACGTGAAGGAAGACAGCAATAAATGACCAAAGCAGTAGATGAAGATATGGAGCGTCTGAAAAGAAGGCGAAAGAGATGCCACTTATAAGGAATGACCAAAGAATTACCGCAGGAATAGAATGAGTAATTCCACGATGATTTCTTATATATTTAGCGTTATTACGCAATTTTAAAACTGTGTCAATGTCAGGAATGTTGGAACCAGCAATTGTAGCAAGCATAACAGCTTGGGGGCCAATATCACTTTGTGCTATGGCTGGATCTAATGTTGCTAAGCTACCTAAAGTGATACCCATAACAAGGTGAGTGGCTGTGTCCATAGAAATCCACCTCCGTTTTTTATTAATGTAACTCTTTTTATTCGATACCTCAAGTCCTTTGCCTTCTATTTCCTGTATCATCTTACTTAAATTTTTTCCTAAAATCTTTATAATAGTACTTATATGCAAAAAAATGAGGGGGATCAAGTTTGACACTTGAAATACTAAACAATTTTAATATAGAGCAGTTTCAAAATGATTTAATTGGTTGGTTTGAAGAAGAACAGCGCGACTTACCATGGAGAAAGAATAAAGATCCATACCGCGTTTGGGTTTCTGAAATTATGTTACAGCAAACAAGAGTAGAAGCTGTAAAACCATATTACGCAAATTTTATGGGGAAGTTTCCTACACTTGAAGCGTTAGCGAACGCAGATGATGAAGAAGTATTAAAAGCATGGGAAGGTTTAGGATATTATTCTAGAGCACGTAATTTACATGCGGCAGTAAAAGAGGTAAAAGAAGTATACGGCGGAGTTGTACCAAGTGATGTAAAGAAAATTGAAAAGTTAAAAGGAGTGGGACCATATACAAAAGGTGCTATTTTAAGTATCGCATATGGTATACCAGAGCCGGCAGTTGATGGAAATGTTATGCGTGTATTATCTCGTATTTTATCAGTATGGGATGATATTGCAAAACCAAAGACTCGAAAAGTTTTTGAAGAGATTGTGCGTGAAATTATTTCAGTAGAAAACCCATCTTATTTTAATCAGGGATTGATGGAATTAGGTGCACTAATTTGTATTCCGAAAAATCCAGCATGCTTACTTTGTCCTGTACGTGAACATTGCAGAGGATATGCTGAAGGTGTTCAAAAAGAATTACCAGTAAAAAGTAAAGCGAAAGCTCCTAAAATGGTACCTATTGTTGCAGGTGTACTTCAAACTGAAGACGGTCGTTATGTTATTAATAAACGTCCAAGTACAGGTTTGTTAGCTAACATGTGGGAGTTTCCGAATGTGGAACTTGGAGAAGGTATTCGAAATCAGAAGGAACAGCTTATAGATTATATGAAAGAAAAATTTGAGCTCGAGGTTTCTATTGATGAATACGCAATGAATGTACAACATACGTTTACACATCGTACTTGGGATATATTTGTATTTTACGGAAAAATAACCGGTAATATTGTTGATACAGATACATTAAAATTTGTATCAAAAGAGGTATTTGAGCAATTACCTTTCTCAAAATCACACCGTACTATTTATGAAAATTGTGTGGAGAAAATTACAATGCAATAAACAAAAAAAGTGTTCCCAATCTAGGGAACACTTTTTTAATCGTAAGAAATTTTTGTCCCATGAGTCCAACTAGCTTCACCTTCTTGTAAGCCGCCTCTTGATTCGATTTCTACTACAATTTCTTTGTAAATACTTTGCCCTTCTACATTTAAATAAGGCAGAACCTGTTGTAGTGAGTGATGAAAATAAGCTAATTCATCTTCTTTCCATTCATTTTTTGAAATCATCGTTAGTTCAGTCATATCGCGTCCTATATACATATTTACACCTCCATTTTCTATAGTTTGAATGAGTAACAAAAGTTATATGCGGAAATTTTAAAAAAGAAAATTACGGATAGCTTCTAAGTGAATTGGTTACATTATTGATTGTGGAGGTGAGAAAGATGAGTAAAAAACAACAAGGTTATAACAAAGCAACTTCTGGTGCTAGCATTCAAAGTACAAATGCTAGTTATGGTACAGAGTTTTCAACTGAAACAGATGTACAAGCTGTAAAACAAGCAAACGCACAATCAGAAGCAAAGAAAGCACAAGCTTCTGGTGCACAAAGTGCAAACGCTAGTTATGGTACAGAATTTGCAACTGAAACAGACGTGCATTCTGTGAAAAAACAAAATGCTAAGTCAGCTGCAAAACAATCACAATCTTCTAGCTCAAATCAGTAATGAAAGAAAAACACTTCTCTAATTCGGGAGAAGTGTTTTCTTTTTGCGTGGATCGTTGTAATGAAAAGGAAGCGAACGACATAACTTCTAATAAGTCAACAAATGTAGTCAAAGGAGAAGGAAGTTAAAAATTAGAATTATGTAATTAGGAATAATAACTGATGAATAAGTCCAAAAGGGGGTAAGTAATGAACGATTTTGATAAGTTGGTAGGGGAGCAATTAGAAACGATGGATGAGTTGTTAAAGTTACAAGCACATCTAGAGAAGTATCAACAAATCGAAATGAATGAAAAAGATACGTGCGATAAAAAAGAACTGCATTTTATCCGTCAGGAAATATATAGAACAGAAGTAGCGTTGAAGATGTTACATGAGAAATTTGAAGAACAAACGAATAGTGTAATTCAATCTTTTACAACTGAAAAAATGATTTCAAATTTAGGATAAGATATATTGTTATCTTCAGGTGAAAAGTCCTTCTTTGTATGGAAATAGAGAAGGGCTTTTTCTATTACATGTCCTCGCTTATAAATAATGCAGTACAATCCCTATCTCTTAAGAAGAGTTGGGGCATAGTATTCAACGATAAACCTCCTGCATATTCAGTTTGAAAAATAGAGTCTTATCCCTTTAGTTTTAAAATTTCGACAAAAAAGTTATAATAGAAAAAAAGTGAATGCCGTTCAAAGGGCATTTGCAGTTGAAAGAAGGGAGCATATATGGGATTTCCCAAAGAAGGAGAAAAAGTACAAATACATAGTTATAAACATAATGGCTCCATTCATAGAATGTGGGAAGAAACAACAATTTTAAAAGGGACACAGAGTCTTGTAATCGGAGCGAATGATCGTACAGTAGTTACAGAATCGGATGGCCGAACATGGATTACTCGTGAACCAGCAATTTGTTATTTTCATGCCAACTATTGGTTTAATGTGATTGGGATGCTTAGGGAAGATGGCGTATATTATTATTGTAATTTAAGCTCACCTTTTGCGTATGATCCTGAAGCATTAAAGTATATTGATTATGATTTAGATATTAAAGTATATCCAGATATGACATATACGCTTCTAGATGAAGATGAGTATGAAAAACATAGTCAAATTATGCAGTATCCACCTGTTATTGATACAATTTTAAAACGAAATGTAGCACATTTAACACAGTGGATTCATCAAAGAAAAGGTCCATTTGCACCAGACTTCGTAGATATGTGGTATGAACGATATTTAATGTACAGAAATTAAAACAAACCTGCAGGGGGCTTCCCGGCAGGTTTGTCCTATTAGAGGGGGGATTATGTGCAAGGCATAAAAAGATATTTACAATTTGTTAAACCATATCGATGGCTTATTGCTATTACAATTATTATTGGACTAGTTAAGTTCGGTATCCCACTTATTATGCCGTGGTTATTAAAGTATATTATCGATGATGTAATTCAAGGCGCGGGCTCACTTCAAGATAAAACATCTCAATTAATAACAGCGATTGGAATTGCTTTTTTTATTTTTGCGGTATTAAGACCACCGATTGAATATTATCGTCAATATTTCGCCCAACATATCGCAAATACAATACTGTATGATTTGCGGAAGCATATTTTCGGTCACTTACAAAAGTTAAGTTTACGTTATTACTCCAATACAAAAACAGGGGAGATTATTTCGCGTGTCATCCATGATGTAGAACAAACGAAGGATTTTGTAATTACTGGTTTGATGAACGTCTGGTTAGATACTGCAACAATTGCTATTGCTATCATTGTTATGTTTTCTATGAATATAAAATTAACATTTGTTGCGTTATTGATTTTACCTATTTATGTAATTGCAGTGAAATATTTTTTCGGACGTCTTCGGAAATTGACGAAAGAGCGTTCACAAGCGTTAGCGACGATGCAAGGGTATTTGCATGAACGTATTCAAGGAATGCAAGTGACACGTAGCTTTGCGTTAGAAGAGTATGAGGGGAAGCAGTTTGAAAAAAGAAATAATGAATTTTTAACGAAAGCATTAACCCATACAAGTTGGACGGCAAGAACATTTTCGGCAGTAAATACGTTAACCGATTTAGGTCCGTTACTTGTGATTGGTTTTGCAGCATATGAAGTAATTCAAGGGCAGTTAACGCTAGGAACGATGGTAGCTTTTGTTGGATATATGGATAGTTTATATAGTCCGCTTCGCCGCCTTGTTAATTCATCTACAACATTAACACAATCTTTTGCATCGATGGACCGTGTGTTTGAACTGTTAGATGAAAAATACGATATTGTTAATGTACCAAATGCGGTACAAACGAAAAAATTAAATGGAGAAATTGTATTTGACAATGTTTCTTTTCGTTATAATGCAGATGAAAAAGAGATATTACACAACTTGTCATTAACTATGCAGCCTGGAGAGAAAGTAGCGCTTGTAGGAGCGAGTGGGGGAGGAAAGTCATCTCTTGCTAGTTTGATCCCGCGTTTCTATGATGTTTCTGAAGGCGCGGTTTATGTAGATGGCATAGATGTAAGAAAGTACAATATGAGAAATTTGCGTAGTCATATTGGAATTGTACTGCAGGATAATTTATTGTTTAGCGATACAATTGGAGCTAATATTTTATATGGAAATCCGAAAGCTACAGAGAAAGAAGTGATTGCAGCTGCCAAAGCTGCGCAAATTCATGATTTTATTATAGACTTACCAGATGGTTATAATACTGTCGTTGGAGAACGTGGTGTGAAGCTATCAGGCGGGCAAAGACAACGCGTGGCAATTGCACGAGTGTTTCTAAAGAATCCGTCGGTACTTATATTAGATGAAGCAACTTCAGCATTAGATTTAGAAAATGAAAGGTATATTCAAGAGGCGCTTCAGACGTTAGCTGCTGACCGGACAACGATTATAATCGCACATCGATTAGCGACGATTACGCATGTTGATACGATTATTTACATTGAAGACGGTGAGATTAAAGAGACTGGTTCTCATGAAGAGTTAATGCGAAAAAGAGGATTTTATTACAATTTATATCAACTTCAACATATAACAGAAACAGCTCCTTTACCATAAAAGGAGCTGTTTTTTTATTCGTCTTCTTTTTTATCATCGATTTGGAGTTCTTTTTCTGGTTTATGATATGTGTAGAAGCTATCTACAAGCAAATCTAAATGCTCTACTTCTTCGCTATAGTTAATGATGGAAGAAATAAGAGGGAAGAGATGTAACCATGTTTTATATGCTTCTTCATCGTCCTTATTTTGATATTCCATAAAGATATCAATTAATTCTTGTTTACCTGTTTCAACTTCATCAAGCATTTCAACTGATTGTTGTTTTTTTGCTTTACCAATAAATTTTAATAAAACTTGTTCATGATAATGCGTTAATGAGTCAAGTTCATTTTGGATAGATTCCTGAAATTCTTCCGGCATATAGCGCAGTTCATTTTCAGTACGGTGTAATGATTTTAACGTACTTAAAGCACGGCTTGTTGTCGCTAACATTTGTCTGAATAAAACGAGCTTACGAATTTTTGCGAACTTTACTTTTTTCGTATAGCTTCTTTCTTCTTTATACAGCAAATAGTAATGATTTAGTTTAATCATTTTTTCTTTCATACGATCAATATCAGTTTTTAGCGTTGTAAAATCAGAAGCCTGCCTGCTATTCATTCGAATCCATTTTACAATTTCTTCTGTATTATCAACGATACGATGATAAAGTTTTGTTTCATATTTTGGCGGCATAAATACTAAATTTACAAGTGAAGCCGCAATAATACCAATCATAATCGTCGCAAATCGAAGTAAGGCAAAACTAAAGAAATCTTCGCCTTGATACTCCATAATGGCGATAACTGTTACTAAAGCAATTGATATTGTGTTTTCTAATCGTAATTGTAATGTAAGAGCAATTACTAATATACATGTTAATCCAATAATAAAAGGATTATGTCCAAAAGCAGTAGCAAATGCGATAGCAAATATCGCACCAATTACATTTGCTTGAATTTGTTCAAGTGCTGTTAAATAAGAACGGTATACAGACGGTTGAACAGCAAAGATAGCTGAAATTCCCGCAAATACCGGACTCGGTAATTGAAGTAAAATACAAGCAAATAAAGCTAACGTGATGGCAATACCCGTTTTTAAAATGCGAGCACCAAGTTTCATACCCTTAATAAGATCCTTTCTCTTGTCATAATGAATGTACAACATGATACTATACATTCATTACAATATGTTAGCAAGTGATATTTTAGTGACGTTAAAAGAAATTAGTGTTCATTTTATCCCGCTAATTGTGAGTAGTAAGATTCCTGCCTCAAAAATTAGAAGCTAGATGCCGGTAAACGCTCGATTGGTGTAGGCTAATTAAAGTTTCACTTTATAATTTTTCCTAATTCCTTTTAAACATCAGTTTTTAGTAAAAAAACCTGCTGAATTTCAGCAGGTCTCAAATTGTTACTATAGATTACTATGAGAAGCGTACTTCGTCAATTTTTTCTTAATAATGAAAATTACTCATTTTACTCTGTTGAGATAGATGGGTCTGCCTGTTCTTTTTTCGGGATAATCTCAAAAAACTGGTTCTGTATATCATCTAATAATGCTGTTAATAAAGCAACTTCCTCATATTGCTCATGTTCGTTTAGTACACGAATATAGTCTAGCAATAATTCAGTTACATCTTTCAAACCATTTTTACTAATTGGTTGTAATGTAACATTTGCGCCTTTTGCAATTCTTCTTTTTAAGGCCTGTTCTGTTAGGCCTAAGTTTGAATCATGACGCAAATAAACAACACCGCCAGTCATGCCAGCGCAAATCCATGGACCAGGGTCACCTAAAACAAGCGCTCGCCCATTTGTCATATATTCAAAAGCAAAACCTTTAATATTGGAGTATGACCCTATATTTCCTTGCTCTTTTTCACGGAGTGGTTTTGTTATTCTACCTCCAATTATCATGTCTGCCCCAGAAAGGCGAATGCCAGCGCGAGCATCAGCGTTCCCTTGCACGTATAGTGCCCCTTTTTGTGCACCATATCCAAATCCTTTTCCGACAGAACCGTTATAATATACTCCGTCTTTTCCTTTTGATTTCGTTATATAAATCCCACCACCAAAGGAAGTTTTACCAATGCCATCTTGTGCGCCGCCATTTACGTGTATAAATAAATTTTCACTATTGTAAGCGCCTAACCCATTTCCGGGAATAGAACCATTCGTATACTTTAATGTAAGTGGTTCAAGTTGAGTAGCTTCATATAGTTTACTGCGAACGCGATAACATGATTCTAGACCACCCATAACGCGTTGCTCTACACCAACGCCTACTAATTCTTTTGAGTCAGCGGAATGAACTGTCTTAAATTGTTTTTCTGGTACACCATCTGTTGTTGTAACAGATGGATGTTCTATTATTTGTAATAAATTACGTAAGTTTAATAAATTTTCGCCTCGAACTTGCTCTAATAAATCAGAACGCCCAACAATTGCTTGTGAATTTGTATACCCAAGCTGTCCTGTTAATCGTTTTAGTTCTATACCGAAAGAGGTGAATAAATTTAGCAGGCCAGTAACTGCGCTTTCTAATTCGCGTGGGACGAAGCGGCGTAACCCATGTTCCTTTGCTTGTGCTTCAGACTCGATTTGTGTTGCAATTCCGACATGGCAAGTATCTAGATGACACCCACGGCAAGTAGTGCAGCCGATTGCAATCATTGATAGTGTGCCAAATCCAATACGGTTTGCTCCGAGAAGCATGATTTTCAAGGCATCATTTACACTTCGAATACCACCATCTGCCCAAATCTCTACTTTATGTCTCATGCTCGCTTCTAATAAAGCGTTGTGAGCGGCTTTAACACCAATTTCTACAGGAAGACCTACATGTTGCAAGGCGTGAATACGTGCAGCACCTGTTCCGCCATCGAATCCGCTAATGTTAATAAAATCAGCACCAGCTTTGGCGATACCGACAGCAATTGTTCCGATATTAGGAACGACAGGGACTTTCACGGCTACTTTGGCAAGTTGATTAGCTGTTTTAATTTCCGTAATCATTTGAGCTAAATCTTCAATTGAATAAATATCATGGTTATTAGAAGGTGAAATTAAATCTGAGCCAATTGTCGCATTACGTGCTTCAGCGATTTTGGCTGTTACTTTTGAACCAGGTAAATGCCCACCTTCCCCAGGCTTTGCGCCTTGACCGATTTTGATTTCAATTAAGTTCGATGAGTTTAGTAGTTCGGCATTTACTCCAAATCGCCCAGATGCCACTTGTTGTCCACGTGTATGTGGATATTTTCCAATCATATCTTTAATTTCGCCGCCTTCACCGTTCAAGCTAATCATATTTAGCTGATCGGCCGCTTCTGCATATGCGCGAAAGGCAATTTCGTTTTGAGAACCAAATGACATAGAACTAATAATAAATGGAAAATCATGATTTTTAATGCCGATAGATACTTCTTCAGTTGGAACGACATGTTTTGTTTGTTTCGTTTGAACAAGGTGTCTGATTGCGATGGGATTATTCTCTTCTAGTTCACTTAACTTGTCACGGTAATCATCATAAGAATTTCCTTTTGCAACATCGCCGATTGCTTTCCAAATTCGCGGGAATATATGAAATGATTTTCGCATTCTAATTTTAGGATTGTTATAATCATCCGCTCGCATTTTTGCATCTTCAGCAAGTGATTCAAGTGAAAAAGCTAAATCATTTGAACCGAAGAAATTTGTAATCTGTAATATATTTGCGATTTCTTCATGTAACCCAATAGATGAATAGAGACGTCCGTAACCACGTAACTCATGAATTCCAATTGTTGAAATGACTTTTTCTAATCCTTTATTAAGTGCATTATACAGATTCGTAATTGGTGTTTTTGTTCCATCATTTACAGTCGCGAATAATAAATATGGATTAATACTATCTGCTCCTAATCCATATAGCGTGACAATGTCATGTAAGGAGCGAAGGGCACCAGAACGTATAACGAGAGAACAATTGCGGCGTAATTTATTTTCACTTAATGCTTGATGTACTTTAGCAGTAACTAAATGTGGATCAATCCACAATCTTTCATTTAGATGGGCTTTTACGTCATCTAATACTAGTAGGGAAGCACCATTGTTAACAGCAGCTATCGCTTCAGAACTAATGCGGCTTAATGCACATTGTAGAGTTTCTGACGAGCTGAATGTAGCAGAGATTGTGGCGATAGAGTTATGAGTTTTAAATAGCTCTATGAGTTGTTCGTACGTAATTGTGTGTAATTCCTCTGCAATAGGTTGTGCCACGCTGCCTTCTAAAATAATTGGTGAAAGCATTTCAACTAGAAATGGCCGTTTTGCGCCGCTTAATAAACTTGGACGCTCTCCAAGTACAGTACGTGTAGAGAAGTGTTCAATTTCACGGTCACGGTCAATTGCAGGGTTTGTAACAACAGCTACACTTTCTTTAATGAAGTCAGCGATATTTCGTCTATCAGTATCAAGTGCGGCAAGTGGTGAGTCATGCCCAAGTGAGCGTATTGGCTCAACGCCTTTTGTTGCCATCTGTTCAAGGAGTTGAATATGTTCTCGGTCCCATCCGAAAGCGACGTATTGTTTCGTTTCAACTTGAACAGAATCACATAGCCCTTGGATTTTTTTCGTTTCAGGGATAGATAAATTTAAATGGTAATTGGTAGTATCAATTCGCTTTTTAAAACGGTTATATACTTGGATTTGATATTTGTCATATTCATAAAGAACAAGTTCATCTTGTTCATTCCATTTTAATCCGACTTTTTCTCCAGGAGCGAGTGGTTTTGGTTCTGCTACATATTTAGTTGGTGATACAACTCCAGGTTCAGAAGAGAAAATATAAGAGCTCTCTGTCTCTACTTTCCATACTGGGCGTAATCCAAGGGAATCAACGCTGAAAACAGCTTCATCTTTAAAACGGGAAATGATGCCAGCTGGTCCTTGGGCAAAATGTCCCCACGCTTCACGTATATACGTATATAAATCTTGTAAAGGTGTTTCATAAAGTTTAATTTCATTAATAATTGGTGGGAATAGAATTTCCATTGCTTCAAATAAGCTGTAGTTGTATTGAACAAGTAGGGTTTCTAAGGTGCGGTTTAAATCTTGAGAGTCACTGCCTCCTGCAGTAAGTGGTACATCAATCATTTCAGCTTGATCGCGTAATTTCGCAATTGTGTTAATTTCACCATTATGTCCGAGAATGCTAAATGGTTGTACACGAAAAAAATTAGATAATGTATTAGTAGAGTAGCGGTTATGTCCTAATGTCATAGTTGAAGCGATAAGCGGATGTTGTAAATCATTATAGTAGGCAACAAGCGTATCACCAGCACCTAGAACTTTATATACAACATGATTACGACTTAATGAAGCAACATGAATTGCTTCGTTTTCCTCTATTTTTATTGTGACAGAAAATAATGTTTGCTCAATATTTGTAATTTCGTTTTCTGCGATAAGGGCAACTTGCCAAAATAAAGGTTCTTCTTGTTTACCAAGTGGACCGAGTGCATCTGAGTTTGTTACATCATCACTTTCGAAAATGATAGTAAAGTTTTTGTTGTTTAATTGCGTACGAATATAATCTTTTAAGGCAGTAATGTCTTCTTTTTTATTTAGAAAAAAATGTCCAACGATAAAGTGGGGATGATCCACAATCGTTGGATTATATCCGCTACTTTTTAGTTTTTCATTCCAAAGCGTTTTTGGTATATCAATGTGAATGCCGATGCCATCGCCCTCACCATTAATGAAACCAGCTCTATGATTCATTTTGACGAGTGATTGTATGCAAAGGTCAATGTTTTCTTTTGTAGCAATTTTTCGTTTCTCCATAACGGAAACGATTCCACACGCATCATGTTCTGCATTTCTATAATCTCGAAATAAAGACGGTGTCCATGTATTTTTTTTATTGAGCATCCGTCAATCCCCCCTCTTGTAAAAGTTAGAATAATCTTACTATTTAAGGTGCGAATCACCTTGTACACAGAGATAGTAATGCTGTAAAAGAGTATAAAACAGATAATTATGAATAATTATACTATTAATACGGAATTTATGAAATAGAAAAAAGGAAAAAAGAAAGGTGAGCTTTCTTTTTTCCTTTTAATGACGGGATTATTTATTGTCTGCTAGGGCAGCAAATGCTCTGCCGACAGCTTCGATTGTATATTCAATATCTTCTTTTGTATGTTCTGTAGTTAAGAACCATGCCTCGTATTTAGAAGGTGCTAAGTTAATTCCTTCTTGAAGCATAAGCTTGAAGAATTTACCGAACATTTCACCGTCTGTATCTTGTGCGGCATCGTAATCTTCAATTGTATTTGTTGTGAAGTATACAGTTAAAGCCCCTTTTAGACGGTTTAATGTAATGTCGATATTATGTTTCGCTGCTTGTTCTAAAATTCCTTTTTCAAGCATTGCACCAAGTTCATCTAATTTCTCATAAAGCCCTTCTTGTTGAAGCACTTCTAGACAAGCGATACCTGATGCCATAGAAGCAGGGTTTCCTGCCATTGTACCAGCTTGGTATGCAGGTCCAAGCGGAGCAACTTGTTCCATAATTTCTTTCTTACCACCGTAAGCACCGATTGGTAAGCCGCCGCCAATAACTTTACCAAGCGCTGTTAAGTCAGGTGTCACACCAAGTAAGTCTTGAGCACCACCGTACATAAAGCGGAAAGCAGTAATAACTTCATCATAAATTACTAATGCGCCAGCTTCGTGAACAAGTTCATTCACTTTTTCAAGGAATCCTGGTTTAGGCTCTACAATACCGAAGTTTCCAACGATCGGTTCTACAAGGATAGCTGCTACTTCATGACCCCATTTATCTAAAGCCTCTTTTAAAGTTTCTACATTATTAAATGGAACAGTAATAACTTCTTGTGCAATACTTTGTGGTACGCCAGCTGAGTCAGGAGTTCCTAAAGTAGAAGGACCAGATCCAGCTGCCACAAGTACTAAATCAGAATGACCGTGGTAACAACCAGCGAATTTCATGATTTTTGTGCGACCTGTATAAGCACGAGCAACACGAATCGTTGTCATCACTGCTTCTGTACCAGAGTTTACGAAACGGACTTTATCTAATGCAGGCATTGCTTCTTTTAACATTTTTGCGAATTTTACCTCTAGCGCTGTTGGTGTTCCATAAAGTACCCCATTTTCAGCAGCTGTTGTAATTGCTTTTGTTATATGCGGATGAGCATGTCCAGTAATAATAGGACCGTATGCTGCTAAATAATCGATATATTTATTTCCGTCTACATCCCAGAAATAAGCGCCTTTCCCACGTTCCATAGCAACAGGAGCGCCGCCGCCAACTGCTTTAAAAGAACGAGAAGGACTATTAACACCGCCAACGATATGCTCTAAAGCTTCTTTATGTAATGCTTCTGACTTTGTGAATTTCACTACAATTCATCTCCTTACAAAAATCTATGTATTATTCTAACATGTTTTTCGAAAAGACGTATTGTTTGTGATAGCGAAGGCAGTTGGGTAAACTATTCGTTGTGACATTTAGGAGGGGGGTCCGATTATGAAATCGGTAATTGAGGTACAAGGGTTACGTAAAGAGTTTACAGCCTATTCAAGTCGTCCGGGCTTAAAGGGTGCATTTCGCGATTTATTAAATCGTAATTATAAAATAGTACCAGCAGTAAATGATGTATCTTTTACTGTAAAGCAAGGTGAAATGGTTGGTTATATCGGTGAGAACGGTGCTGGTAAATCAACAACAATTAAAATGCTTACGGGGATTTTAACTCCGACATCAGGGCAAATCACAGTAAATGGAATGAACCCACATAAACAAAGAGAAGAATTTGTAAGAACAATTGGTGTTGTTTTTGGACAGCGTTCGCAACTTTGGTGGGATATTGCAGTACAAGAATCGTTTCGTTTATTAAAGAAAGTGTACGGTGTATCAGACGCTCAGTATAAGGAGCATATGGAGCACGTAATTGAAACGTTAGATATAGGGCCTTTATTAGATAAACCAGTTCGAAAATTATCTCTTGGTCAAAGAATGCGTTGTGAATTAGCGGCAGCCTTAATTCATAATCCACCGTTATTATTTTTAGATGAGCCAACAATTGGGTTAGATGTACTTGTGAAATTGAAAATACGTGAATTTTTAAAAGAAATGAATGAACGTTATAAAACAACAATTTTATTAACAACACACGATATTACTGATATTGAAGCTTTATGTGAGCGCGTTATCATGCTGGATGAAGGGAATATTATGTATGACGGTTCTTTAAGTAATCTTCGTACGCAGTGGGGAGCAGAGAAGGAAATTCACTTTCAGTTTGTTGCACCAGTTTCCTATCAGGCTTTATCAATGGTTATGCCAGATAATCATGTCGTTTGGTCGAAAGCGAAAGAGGAAAATGCATGGGTTGCAAAAATTCCGAATGAAGAAGTTATTATTTCAATGCTTATTTCTAAAGTAGTACAAGCATTTCAAATTAAAGATTTAAAAATTAACGAAGTGTCTACAGAGGAAATTATTCGTAACATTTATGAAGAAGGTATTACGCATGGGTAAGTATATTGAAATGATTCGAATTCGCTTTTTAATGATGCTTGCGTATCGTACAAATTACTATAGCGGGATTTTAATTTATACGATTAATATCGGTGCTTACTATTTTTTATGGCAAGCAATTTATAGCGGAAAAGAGAATATTGAAAGTTTATCTATTTCGCAAATGACCACGTATATCGCAATCGCGTGGATGGCACGTGCCTTCTATTTTAATAATATAGATAGGGAAATTGCGATGGAGATTCAAGAAGGACGTGTGGCTGTAGAATTAATTCGTCCGTATAACTATTTGGGAATGAAAGTTATGCAAGGTCTTGGCGAGGGAATATTCCGTTTTGCCTTCTTTTCCATTCCAGGCATGGTTATCGTTACGTTATTATTTTCGTTGCAAATTACAACGAATTTTCAAACTTGGTTATATTTCTTCTTATCTTTAATATTTAGCTTTATTATTAATACACAAATTAATTTAATGACGGGAATGCTTACGTTTTTCCTATTTAATAATAGTGGAATTATGTATGCAAAACGCGTTGTTATTGATTTATTTTCAGGTCTATTATTACCAATTAGTTTTTATCCGTTATGGGCCCAAAAAGCAATGATGTTTTTACCGTTTCAGGCTATTAGTTATATTCCAAGTATGATTTTTTCTGAAGGTATACAGGGGAGTAAGTTGTATGAGGCTTTAGTATTTCAAGTGATTTGGGCGATTGTACTTATTATTCCAATTGTACTCATGTGGAGAACGGCGAGAAAACGTCTAATTGTACAAGGGGGATGATGAGATGCTATATATAAACTTATTTTTACAATATGCAAGTCAATATATAAAAACGAAATTGGAGTATCGAGGCGATTTTATCGTTGGTTTACTTTCTGATTTATCGCTTCAAGCAGTTAATTTAATATTTATTCTCGTTGTATTTGGGCATACACAAGCATTGAAGGGATGGAGTCGAGAAGAGGTAATCTTTATTTATGGTTTCTTTTTAGTACCATTTGCCATCTTTTCAGCTTTCTTTAATATATGGGATTTTAATGATCGATACATTATTAAAGGGGAGATGGATCGTGTATTAACGCGACCGATCCATAGCCTATTTCAAATTATATTAGAAAGAATGGAACTTGAATCTTTAATTGGAGCTATTACAGGGATTGTTGTAATGGGATATGCAGCTGTGGAGTTACAATTATCTTTTTACTGGTATGATTTCTTCTTATTTATATTGATGGTAGGAGGAGGAGCACTTGTATATGGAGGGATATTTGTTACGTTGGCGAGCCTTGGTTTTTGGTCGGATGCGAAAAGTTCAATTATGCCTCTTATGTATAACATAGGTAATTACGGGCGCTATCCTGTTAATATTTATAATCGTGTAATTCGTTTCATTTTAACGTTCGTTTTACCGTTTGCGTTTGTTGGAGTATATCCAGCAGCATACTTTTTAAGAAAAACAGAATGGAATAGTTATGCATTTGCGACGCCAATTGTTGGTATTATCTGTTTTACGATTGCAATCACCCTCTGGAACCAAGGGGTAAAAAGGTATCGAGGCGCGGGTAATTAATTATAGAAGCTTGTTCGTTTCTAAGGGATAAATCAGTTCTCCACCTCATACATATAAAATGAGGTGGAGGACATGTTATGGGGATTTATTCTATTAATTGCAGCAATCGCTATTTTGAAAAGTGTCCAATTATTATGGAGTTCCTATTCGGATTCAACGCGTTTTTTTTCGCTCTATAATTTGGCCACATTATTTTTAATCTATACAACAGTACTAATCGCATTTGGATTAAGTTACGTTGTATTAGAGGAAATGGGTTTCGCAGTTTTGAAAGAGGACGGAGAAAGTTTGAACGCTCATTCTTTTCAACTCGTCGAAGTTTGTTTATATTTTAGCGCAGTTACTTTATTGTCTGTTGGATATGGTGACATATCTCCGATTGGAATTGGGCGATGGATTGCAATCGCAGAAGCGCTAATTGGATATACACTCCCTTTTGCTTTTGTGATGAGGTCTGTAATAGACAATGAAAAATAAGGAAGCATTTGTTATAGTAAAGGAAAAGAGTAGGAGTGATAACTATGATTACAGTAGGAGAAATGGCACCAGAATTCACATTAGAGGGAAGTAATGGAGAAGAAGTTCGCCTAGCTGATTTCCGCGGTAAAAATGTAGTTCTCTATTTTTATCCCAAAGATATGACGCCAGGATGTACAACTGAAGCATGTGATTTTCGTGATGCGTATGGAGTATTTCAAGAGAAGGATACGGTTATTCTTGGAGTAAGTCCTGATTCAGCGAATAGACATTTGAAATTCATTGAGAAACATGAATTGCCATTTACACTTTTAGTAGATGAAGATCATAAAGTAGCAGAGTTATACGATGTTTGGAAGTTAAAAAAGAACTTTGGGAAAGAGTATATGGGAATCGAGCGTTCTACATTCCTTATTAATAAAGACGGTGAACTTGTAAAAGAGTGGCGTAAAGTGAAAGTGAAAGGACATATTGAGGATGTTCTTTCTTATATAAAATAAATCTACATTGGGGATAAAATATGCAGAAACAAGGCAAATGTCTATACATATTTTACTGCCTTACATAAAGTGGAAGTGTAGGGCATACCTCCTCAGATGATAGTATTCCAAGTGCGATTATGTCGCACTTTTTTCTATGGAATATATGAAGAAAAAAGGGAAAGATACATAAAAACAAGTCCTGAATATAAAAATAAACTACATACTTATAGTAGAAATATTGACGATTTATAAGAAAAGGAGTACACTCTTTATAAGAATTATAAAATAATAATCCGTATAGAATCGGGGTGCATGACGGTGGTCAAAGAAGAATTAAAAGAAGCGCTAGAAATGCTGAAAAATACGGGTGTACGCATTACTCCACAGCGTCATGCTATTTTAGAGTACCTTGTGGAATCAATGACGCACCCAACAGCGGATGATATTTATAAAGCATTAGAAGGTAAGTTTCCAAATATGAGTGTTGCAACTGTCTATAATAACTTACGTGTGTTTAAAGAGGTTGGACTTGTAAAGGAATTAACTTATGGAGACGCTTCAAGTAGATTTGATTATGTTACAAGTCAACATTATCATGTGATTTGCGAAAAATGTGGTAAGATTGTTGATTTTCCTTATGGAGGCTTGGAAAAGCTGGAAGAGGAAGCTGCGAAAACGACAGGCTTCGTTATCAATAGTCATCGCTTAGAAATTTATGGCGTTTGTCCAGAGTGTCATAAGGCGTAATATATAATAAAGAAAGAGGCTGACGGCTATACGTCAGCCTCTTTCTTTATTATATAAGGATTAGCGTGAGGTTAATCGGGATTTACAGTGCTAAGTTAGTAAGGAGGGTTAGATAAAAGTTTGTCGAATTTACTTTGTATTGGTGGAAATGAATTCTGGGAGGGGACATTTTGAAGAAATATGAGATTAAAAATAACATTCCAACATTGGAAGAATATAAATATTTATGTGATTCTGTGGGATGGACTAACTATATGAACTTTGAGGTGGCGGAAATATCACTTCAAAATTCGATTTACTGTATAACAGTCAAGGATAATAATCAAATCATCGGCATGGGGAGAATTGTTGGTGATGGGGCTATCTATTTCTATATTCAAGATATAGTGGTTCATCCAGAGTATCAAAAGAATGGTATTGGAAAGAAAATAATGAATACTTTAGTAGAATACTTAAATCAGAATGCTCCAGATAAAGCATTCATTGGTTTGTTTGCGTCGCAAGGTAAAACATCATTCTACGAAAAATATGATTTTAAAGATTATTCGCCTAATATGACAGGGATGTTTACTGTTATTTCGAAAAAATAGGTGTAATAAATTTAATAAAACAATTAAAAAGTTGATTTTTTAAGAAATCAACTTTTTAATGAGTTGAAACGTTTGTAGTGTTGCAAATTCGTATTTCCCTTGATACTTATGATTTATAACTCTTCTTATTATACTTTTCATCAAATTCTTTTCCTTCTAGATCTCGATCTAGTGTTAAAGGTTGATTGCAGTGCATACATGCATCGACACGGCCGAGCATTTTGGTTGGCTTATCACAGCTTGGGCAAATAATTTGGATAGTCTTAGTAGATAACATACCAATCCAAAAGTAAACGACAGTGCTAGCGATAACAGCTAAAAAGCCAACCATCATAAACGTTGTCATAATAATAATGTTTTCGCGGAAAAAGACACCTAAGTATGCAATGAAGAGGCCGATAAATACTAAACTTAATGCAAAGGTCCGGATTTTATTGATTTTGTTTGAATACTTAATGCTCATTCTCACCACGCTCCTATACTAATAATATAACATAAAATTTAGAATTTTCACTCTCGTGTAAATTGATAAAGGGATAAGATATGAAATGAATAGGAGGGGGGCCATGAAGAATGAATGGACGCTATAAGGATTTTTACAGCGGTTTTTCAGTTTTTAACGGGATGTGAAATTTTTTTATAAAAAGTATTGACCCTGTATATACTGCATGATATATTAATAACCGTCGCTGATGCGGAAACGCAGAAAACGACAAAAAAGAAATTA